>JBBRLZ010000014.1:0-79454 GCA_038231095.1 Gemmatimonadales bacterium | reverse complement strand
TCTGCGATACCGGCCGAGCGCGAGGCGCGCTGCTTCGTGTTCGAGAACTTCGGGATCGCGACTGCGGCCAGGATGCCGATGATGACGACGACGATCAGAAGTTCGATCAGGGTGAAGCCCTTCTTCATGCTGCTTCGCATGGATACAACTCCATAGTGGGAGACCGGTCACCGCTCGGCACGCTGCCAATCGGCTCGACCATCACTAGGGCAAAGGTGCTGCCGTTCGCTTCGCGTTTTGCAAAGCATTGATTTACAACGACTTGCAAACACACAGCCCGAACGCGCCCCACGCTGCGGCACCGCTTTTCGCGACGGCCCTCGCGTTCTGCGAAGCGGCGGACTGATCCATTCGATAATGGAATCTTCCTTCCAGTCGAGATCGCCAGCCCGGACGCCGCTCGCGGCTCACGGCCAGCAGATCGGCACGCCATCCGGAGTGGCCGCTGGCATCCCGGCAGGCGGCGCCGCGGCGCCGACAAAGATTCCGCACGAACTGGCCCCCGGAACGGCAAGAGCTGCGTTCCAACCGGTCGTCCCGGCCGGTGCGCCAGCGAGGGTGATCGTGAGACCGGTGTTGCCGCGGCTCAGCGCGAATCGCATGGTCGCCGTGTCTGCCAGCGCGCCATACCGATCACTGTCGGCGTAAAACCCTTCCTGCGCCGTGGCGAGGTTGCGCAGGTCCGCAACACCGGCAGCGCGATTGGCCCGCTTCTTCGTGTTGTTGAACTTGGGAATGGCGACCGCCGCGAGAATTCCGATGATCACGATCACGATCAGGAGTTCGATCAGCGTGAAGCCGGCGCGGTACGCCTGGCGATGTGGGGTGGGCATGGCACCTCCGTGCGACTGGTGGCGGGGGGCACGCGCCGAATGCGCGGCTACCCGCGCTCACAGTCACATCCCCGGCATTGACGCTGATAGCCAAACCGCCGCGCGCACCATCATCGGTGCGCGCGGCGGTCTGCATTGCCGGTGTGCGGGTCCGTCACGGCGACGGTCGCGCCGCGTGACGTCGTGCAATCAGACGTCGGTCTCGTAGCGCGCCAGCTTGCGATAGAGCGTCGACGCATCGATACCGAGTGTCGACGCCGCGCGACTCTTGTTGCCTCCTTCGCTCTGCAGCACCCACATGATGTAGGCGCGCTCGATCGCATCGAGCGTCGGATTGACGATCGCGCGTTCGGCGACAAGCGGTTCGACCCTGCGCGCCGTCACGCGCTCCGGCAGCGCCTCGACGCCGATTTCATCGCCGGTCGTGAGAATCACCGCGCGTTCCATCGCGTTCTCGAGCTCGCGCACGTTGCCGGGCCAGTCGTACGCCTGCATCGCATCCAGTGCATCGCTCGTGAGCGTGAGCGGATGCTCGTGCCGCGTACCGCCGACGCGCGCGAGGAACTTCGTCGCGAGCACCGAAATGTCATCGCGCCGTTCGCGCAGCGGCGGGAGGTGAATCGCGATCACATTGAGTCGGTAGAACAGATCACCACGAAAGCTGCCGCGCTTGATCTCTTCCTCGAGATCACGATTGGTGGCGGCGATCATGCGCACGTCGATCGGCATCGACTCCGTGCCGCCGACGGGAATCACCTCCCGCTGCTGCAGCACGCGGAGGAGCTTGACCTGCGTGGCTGGCGTCGTCTCACCGATTTCATCGAGGAAGAACGTGCCCTTGTTCGCCGCGGTGAAAAGGCCGGCGCGATCCTTCACCGCGCCGGTGAACGATCCCTTCACGTGACCGAACAGTTCACTCTCGAGCAGCGACTCCGGCAGCGCACCGCAGTTGATCGACATGAAGCTGTTGTCGGACCGCGGCGACAGATCGTGCAGATAGCGCGCGATGACTTCCTTGCCAGTGCCGGATTCGCCGGTGATGAGCACCGTGGAATCGGTGGGCGCAACGGTTTCCACCATGTCCAGCAGCTTGAGCCACGAGCGGCTGTTGCCGGTCGGCTTCTGCCCGGCACTGCTCCGATCACGCCGTTGAATTTCCTGCTTCAGCGTGACGTTCTCGATCTTCAGCTGGCGATGTTCGGCGGCGCGACGAAGGATCGCGACGAGCTCATCGTTCCGGAACGGCTTCTGGATGTAGTAGTACGCGCCTTCGTTCACGGCCTGAATCGCACTCTGCATCGAGGCCTGCGCGGTCATCAGCACCACGGGCAACTGCGGATCGCGCGCCTTCACTGCGGCCAGCACCTCGATGCCGGTGATGGTCGGCATGCGGATGTCACTGAGGACGATGTCCGGCGACGACGTCTCGAGCGCATCGAGGCCCGCCTTCCCGCCAAGCGCAGTGATCGGCGTGAAGCCCTCATTCTTGAGCAGAATACGAAGCGTCTCGAGGATGCCCGCTTCGTCATCGATGATGAGGACCGTGGGCGCGGATCGGGTGGTCACGCAGAAGCTCCGTTCTCTGACTGGGTGCGCGGCAGGATGATGGTGAAGCGAGTGCCGCTGCCCGGTGACGAGTCAACCAGCACGACGCCACGGTGCGCCTCGATCGCGCGATGCACGACCGGCAAGCCGAGTCCGCTGCCGCGTAGCTTGGTGGTGAAGAACGGGGTGAAGATGCGGTCCCGCACATCGGCGGGCATGCCGGGCCCAGTGTCCGCGATGACCAGACGCACCGCACCCGACTCGGGCAGGACACCCAGCGGCACCATGTCCGGCGTGGCCGACCGCAGCGTCACGCGCACGGTGCCCCCTTCGCCAATCGCCTGGGCGGCGTTCAGCACAAGATTGAAGATCGCGCGATGCAGCAGATCCGAGTCACCGTCGATCAGCTGCACGGCCGCGTCGGTGTCGAAGATCAGCTCCGTCGTCGCGCTGCGATCCGGATGGGCGGCGACGAGGTTCATCGTGTCCTGGATCAGCGCCGCCAGATCGAGCGGCACCACGCGCGTCACCCTGACACGCGCGAAGTCGAGGAATTCGGTGAGCAGCCGCGACAGCCGATCGCTTTCGCGAACGACCAGACGCGTCAGCGCGCCGGTGTCTTCATCGGCTGCCGGCATGCGACCCAACTGCTCGACCGCACTGCGGATTGACGCCAGCGGATTCTTGATCTCGTGCGCGAGGCTCGCCGCCAGTTCCGATACCGCCTCGAGCTGACCGGCGCGCACATGCAGATCCTCGAGCCGCTTCTGGTCCGAGATATCCGAAAAAATCGCGGTGGCGCTGCCAGCGTCGTCCGGATCGTCTCCGCGCAGAAACGTCACAGTGATGCCCAGCTGCATCTGCCGATCGCCGTCCGTCACCAGCGCCTCGGCCCGCGACGTCCGTGTGCGAGTGCGAATCGCGCGTTCGAGCGCGAGCAGGAGCCCCGGCGCCGAACGCTCGAGGTCGTCACGGATTGGATGGCCGATCATCGGCGTCAGGTCCAGACCGAGGAGCGCGCCCGCCGCCTGATTGCCGTACTGCAGCGTTCCACGCGAATCGATCGTCATCACCCCGCTGCGGATGTTGTCGAGCACGTCGGACGCCTGCAATCGCTCGCGCCGCAAGGTCTCCGCCAGCACTTCCGAGCCCGAGCCGACCTCGCGCAGCCTCGCACTCACGTACCCGGTACCCACGGCAACGGTGGCGAAATTCGCCATCTGCAGCCACGCGGTCGAGTCGAGCACGAACTCGCGCGTGACGACGATCTCAGTGAAGTAGAAGGCGCACACGAGCAACGCGGCGATCAGGCCGCCGCTGCGCGGAATGAGAAGCGCCGAGTACGCAATGACGAGAATGTAGAGCGCCGCGAACTGCGATTCGCTGCCGTTCGTGACATGCACCAGCGCCGTGATCAGCGCGATATCGGTGACGGCCTGCCAGAGCAGGAACCCGCGACTCGCCGGGGCGCGGTACATTTCGACTGCAATGAGCGAAATCCCCGTGACGGCGAATGCCATGATGGCCGCGGCCTGTACCAGCCTGACGGCGGTGGGGGTCTGGCCGACCGCCAGCTGCGGCAACACCACGATCAGCGCCACCGACAGGACGGTGCGGATCGCATACACCCACAGCAATGCTCGCCGCGGATCGAGAATGGCGCGCAGGCGAGCGATCGGCGTCAGCGCCTGCGCCGTGATGCGTCTTGGATTCTCCATGAGTGCCGACAATGTGTCACCATCGTCGGTGACAGAGGGAGTGGCCGCGTGAACCTGCCTGAGGCGGGCGTCGGCCTGCGGCTGCTCGGCGTGCTGGTCCTCGTGCTCATGAACGCGTTCTTCGTCGCCGCGGAATTCGCGCTTGTCGGCTCACGTCGCAGCCGGATCGATCAGCTGGCGGAGGAAGGCGAAAGTGGTGCGAAGGCCGTGCAACTCGCGCTGAAGAATCTCGACCGATACATCTCGGGCACACAGCTGGGCATCACGCTCGCGTCGCTCGCACTCGGCTGGATTGGCGAGCCGGCTCTGGCGACGCTGGTCGACAGCGGCCTCGCATTGGTCGGCGTCCATCCGCAGGCTGGTGTGATTCACACGACCGCCGGCGTCGCGACCGCGTTCCTGGTGATCACGTTCCTGCACATCGTGCTCGGTGAGCTGGCGCCGAAGTCGATTGCGCTGGTCGCCCCGGAGCGCGTGAGCATGTATCTGGCGCGGCCGCTGATGCTGTTCTCGCGCGTGATGAGCCCGTTCATCACGCTCCTCAACAGCGTCGCCAATGCGCTCCTCAAGGTCATCGGCGTCGATCCGGCTGGCGGCGGGCATCAGAATGTGCACAGCGCCGACGAATTGCGCCTGCTGGTGATGCAGGCACGGGCGCAGGGCACGCTGAACGAGACGGACAGCATGATGCTCGCCGGCGTGTTCGACTTTCATGAAAAGAAGGCTCGCGACGTGATGCGTCCGCGCACCGAAGTCGCCGCGATTCCACTCGACGCAACCGAAGCGCAGGTCTGGAAGATCCTGCGCACGGAGCGCTATTCACGCTATCCGGTAATTGGTGAATCGCTCGACGACGTGCTCGGCGTGTTCCTCGCCAAGGATCTCTGGCTGCATCAGGGACCGTTCACGCTGAAGCAGTTTCTGCGCCCCCCGATGTTCATTCCCGATTCGCGGCCGGCCGAGCGTGTGCTGGACGACCTGCGGAAGACACGGGCGCAGATGGCGGTGGTGCTGGACGAATACGGCGGCACCGCCGGCATCATCACGATGGAAGATCTCGTCGAGGAAGTCGTCGGCGACATTGCGGACGAATACGACGCGGCGTCGCGCGAAGCGCTCGAAACAGACGGCGTGCTGGAACTCGCCGGCTCGCTGTCACTGATCGATGTGCGCTCCGACTACCGCGTCATGGTGCCCGAGGGCGATTGGACGACGCTCGGCGGGTACGTCTTCAACGCGTTGGGCCGGCTGCCGCGCGTCGGCGATCGGGTGGCGATTCCGGGGTGCGAGCTGGAAGTCGTGGCGATGGACGGACGGCGGGTCGCGGCAGTGCGCGTGAACCGGATGCCTGTCGCCGGACGTTGAACCGCAGCGCGCCGATCGTCGGCCCCCGCGCCTGCTGCGCCGCGGCGCGTTCCTCCGTTATTTCTGTATGCGCCTGCTGACGCTCATTTCATTCGCCGCGGTTGTTGCGGCCTGCACCCGAAGCGACCGGATCCCCGAAGCGCACGCCGGGACGGCTCGTGATTCGGGCGTTCGGACGTCCACCGTTGCGCGCTGGCCGCGGGACACGGGCGCCGTCGGTCCGCTGGGGCCTCCAGGTGCACCCGCCTCCGACTTCCCTGCTCCACGCCGCCCGATTTCAAGCATCGTGTCGCCGCAGTGGAGCGACGAAGCGACGCGTGACGCCGCCAACGAAGCCGATACCGTCATGGCGCTGCTCGGCGTGCGGCCGGGGCTGTCCGTGGCGGACATCGGCGCCGGCAGCGGCTACTACACCGCGCGAATGGCGAAGCGGGTCGGCGCGACGGGGCTCGTGTACGCGGAAGACATCATGCCGCGGTACCTGCGCTATCTGCGCGAGCGCGTCGACCGTGACGAATTGACGAATGTGCGACTCGTGCTCGGTGATCCGCATGACCCGCGTCTGCCGAAAGCGTCGGTGGACCTGGTGACGATGATCCACATGTACCATGAAATCGAGCAGCCCTTCGGCCTGCTCGCGAATCTCGTTCCAGCCCTGCGACCCGGCGCGCGGATTGCGATTCTCGACATGAATCGCCGGACCGATCAGCATGGCACACCGCCGGCGCTGCTCAAGTGCGAGATGGAGGCCGTCGGGTATCGGCAGCAGAGTTTCCACGATCTTGGTGTGGATGGCTACGTCGCGATCTACTCGGCGCCGATGTCGCTGGTTCTTGCGCAGATCGCACCGGCGGCGCGCCGCTGCGACGCGGTGGCCGAACGTGGCTCGTGATCCGGAGGATGAAGGTCCGCGCGATGTGCTGATCGTGAACGGGCAGGTACGCATTCCGCGCACGGAGCTCGACGTGAAGGCGATGCGCGCGGGCGGTCCAGGCGGACAGCATGTGAACACCAGTTCGACGAAGATCGAACTGCGCTGGCAGCCGGGCGCATCGGTGGCACTGACTGAGGCACAACGTGCGCGCCTGCTGATTGCGCTGGCGACAAAACTCGATGGCGAGGGCTGGATCCGCCTGACCGCCAGCGAACATCGCAGTCAGCTGCAGAATCGCGACGCCGCCGAAGCGCGACTGGTCGCACTCGTGAAAGGCGCGCTGGTGGTACCGAAGGTGCGCCGCGCGACCAAGCCGACATTCACATCGAAGGTGAAGCGGCTCGCGTCGAAGTCACTGCGCAGCGAGACGAAGCAGCAGCGTCGACGCATCAATCGCGACGACTGACGCGCCACACGTCAGCGTCCGAACGACATCCCGATCGAGTACGTCCACATATTCACGTCGCTGTCCCGGACCAGTGGCAGCGTGTTCGTGCCGTCGCCGAAACTGTCACGCGTCAGGTAGCGCGCGCGCCCATTGTAGTGGCGGCGCGCATTCAGATCGATGCTCACTCGGGGGGCGACTGGAATGCGCACGCCACCACTGACCGCCGACGTGAAGAGATTGTCGTACTGATTGGTGGTCTGGAACACGTCCGGACCTCCGCTCTGGCCATCGGCGGTGCTCGACGTCCAGAACACGGTCCACCCGGCCAGCGCGTTCACATACGGACGGATCGGGCCACCCGGCACCTGCAACTCAGGGCCGACCAGACCGGAAAAGATGTTGTTCGACGTCGTGATGTCGATCGTGATGCGGCACCCGGTGCCGAAGCATTCCCGCGTGGTCTGGCGCCCGTAGATCAGGAGCGCCGCATCCGATCGCAGTGACACCACCTGCTGGCCACCGGGAAACCAACGGAAGTCGCCGCCGAAGCCCCAGCCGTTGTTCACGTAATTCTTGAATTCGCCGATCGGCTGCGCGTTGATGACGCGCACGCCACCACCGATGGGCGAGATCACGGGCCCCTGGGCCTCAGCGGCCGCCGCCGCGATGACGAGCGCGCCGCCGAAGATCACGCGCTGAGTTGTGGTGAGCATGGCCCAGGCCTCACGGGTGGAAGTATCGAAGCGAACTGCAGTCGCACGACTGAGAGAGATACGCCACTCGTGCCGCGGTGTTTCATTCACCGTGTCTACGGGTCAGCGCAACTCCAGCAGTCGACCCGGCGCACCCGCCGCGACCGCGAGCGCGGCACGCGCCGCCAGGTACTTCGCCTGCAGTGCCACGAACTTCAGTTCTTCATCGAGCACCTGACGTTCGCGCGCGTTGACGAGGAACAGCGTGCTCTCGCCGGCGTCAAACTTCGAGCGCTCGCCGGCGCTCAGGATCCGGAACAGGCGCACGGCATCGCGTTGCAGTGCAAGCTGGGTTTCGTACTGGGCCAGGTCGTTGATGGCGGTGCGCACCAGCAGCACGACGTCACGGCGCACTTCGCGTGCGTCGAGCTCGGCCCGCTCGAGCTTCGCGTCCGTGCTCTCGAACTTTCCGCGCTCCTTGAGGAACAGCAGCGGCGACGAGACGTTGATCGCGCCCTTGTAGTTACCGTCGCGCGCAATCGCGTCGCCCGGATCGAATCCGCTGCCCTGCGCGCGCAGCGCCGCCAGTTCTGCACTCACCAGCGGGAGGATTGCCTGCCGTGCAAGCGAGCGCTCGGCGGCGGCCTGCGCCACTTTGCCATCCGCCTTGCGGACCTCCGGATGACGCGCGACGACACGCGCCAGGAGCGCCGGCACTGCCGCCGAATCGAGGACGACGCGACCGAGTCCCGAATCGCTTGGCACCACGCCGGGGTCGAGATCCACCGGCTGGACCCGCGCGTCCCACAGGTACGATGTCAGGTCGAGCGTGGCGGCGAAGTATGACTGCTCCGCGCCCTGCAGCTGCGCACGCCGTCGATTGAGCTCGGCGGCCGCCTCGATGCTGTCGATGCCTGCTGCATCGCCGGCCACGACGCGGCGTGCAATCGCGGCGTAGCGTGTGTCCGCCAGCCGCACGCCGTCCCGAATCACCTGCAGCTGCAAGGCGGATGCAAACCACTCGGCATACGCCTTCGACGCCGAATAGAGGAGTTTGTTCGTCAGGCCGACGCGCTCGGCCTGCGCCACATCACGCATGGCGCGCGCGACCTTCAGCGCGGTGCGCCGCTCGTCGGTGAGGATGCGCTGTCCGAGCGGGATGGAGAATCCGGCCGAGAAGAGTCCGTTGTTCGGTGTGGTGTACTGCGGATTGATGTAGCGGCCGGAGGCGCGCTCGTAGCCGAGTTTGAAGTCGGCACCGAACGGCGTCGGCACCTTGAGCGCGATATCCGCGTAGTTGTAGTACTGCGTCTGTACACCGGCGGGCGAACTCGCGAACCGCTTCTGCTGCCACGACGCCTCGACCTTCGGCTCGAAGTTGCCGTAGGCTGCGGTGACATCGCCATCGGCACCCGATGCCAGCAGCGTTGCCTGTCGCGCCACCGGATGATTCCGGCTGACGCGATCAAAGAATGCGTCGAAGGTGAGCGGTGTGCCGGGCAACATGCGCACGCTGTCACTGACGACAGGCAAGCCCTGACGTGACGCCGCCGATTGTGCGCGGCCGGTGGCAGCCACCGACACAAGCGCCAACAACATGCCGACGACGCGAGACCTCACTTCTTCGCCGCGCCCGCAGTGCCGCCGAAGCCTTCGTCGCTGGCATTGCGCAACGATGGCGGGAATCCGTTGATGCGGCGCCAGATCTCGAAGCCGACGCGCACTTCATCGAGCATCGCCCAGCCCAGCACTCCGCTGCCAAGTCGCAGCTGCTTCGGCCAGCGATCCTGCGCGCTGTCGGGAATGACGAGCAGCCGGAAATCACCCTTCGGCCCCGGCACGCGATCGATCACCGCGACGGTGCCACCGAACGTACCGACGCTCACGCTCGGCCAGCCAGCAAACTGCAGCGCAGGCCAGCCATCGAACTGCAATCGCACCTTGCGACCGACGCTCAGCAGCGGCACATCCATCGGCTTGACCATCAACGCGACTGCCTGTTGTGCTGCCGACGGCATGATCGTGACGACCGTCTCTCCTTCCTTCAGCTGCTCGCCGATGCCGGCACGCGCGGCGCGAATGATCGTGCCGTTCTGCGGTGCGCGAATGACATAGAACCCGTTGCGAATCTCGAGGTTCTGCACGTTCTGCCGCAGCTTCGCGACATCGGCGCTTCCTTCCCCGACTTCCGCCTGCGTCGACGCCTGTTCGGAGCGCGCCTTCGCGATCTTCTCGCCGTACTCGAACGCCACCGCGTTCAACTCGATCTGCGCCGATTGCAACGCCTGACGCTTTTCCTGCAGCTTGGCGATGCTGTTCTGATATTTGACGCGCGCGTTCTCGAGATCCGTGAGTCGCGTCAGTTCCTGATCGTAGAGTGTCTGCTGGCGCTGCAGCTGTGTGAGCGACGTCGCGGAGTCGATGGTCGAGGCGCGCACATCGGCCTCGTACTGCGCCACCTTCGTGCGCGCCTTCTGCTCGCTGAGGCGCAGGTTCTGGGCGAGCATGGAGATCTGTGTCGCGAGCTGACGGACCTTGTCGCGCTTGGACGACACGGCCGCCGACTTGCCTGACAGCTGATCCTGATAGCGATCGATGGTGCGCGGATCGAGATAGTCGTCCTTCACTTCGGCAATGCGCAGCAACGGCTGACCCTGCGTCACCACCTCGCCTTCCTCGACGTACCACTCGACGATACGACCGCCGATGGTGGACGGCACGACCTGCGGCCGATCACTCGGTGAGAAGGCCGTCACTTCGCCCTTCCCTTCGACGAACTGCTGCCAGGGCAGCAGCATCGCGAGGATCGCCACGACCAGCGTGCCGAGGACGATGCGGAAGAAGAGGCGATGGGATGTCGGCGTGACGAGCAGCTTGGCCGACTCGAGATACTCGTGGTCGGAGAGCACGTCGCGCACTGGCGCCGGAGTGGTGGCCATCGTCAGGCCACCGGCACGGACAAGCCGTGTACTGACGCGCGACCGAGTCGCACGGCGAGATCAGCGTAGGTGCCTTTCTCGCGGATCCGACCGCCCTCCATGACGATGATCAGATCACACGAGGCCAGGAACTCCGGATCATGCGACACGGCGACCACCGTGCACGGAAACGCGCGATCCATGAGGAGGCGGATCAGGCTCGTGCGATAGTCGTCGTCGAGATTCTGAAAGAAATCATCCAGCAGCAGCAATCGCGGCTTGCCGACGATGCCCTGCGCCACGAGCAGCTTGCTGGCGACCGCGGCCGACAGATTGGCGCCGCCGTTGATGATCGTCGTCTGGATGCCGTTCGGCATCGACTGCACCACGTCGTCCACGCCGACGTCGCGCAACGCCTTCAGAACTGCCGCGCGATCGACGAAGCGACGCCCGACGCTGATGTTGTCCTCGATCGTGCCATCGAACAGATCCGTCGTCGCGAGCACCTGGCCGATCTGTTCACGCAGCGCCGCGCGGTTCATGCTGCGCAACGTGACGCCGTCGTAACTGAGCGTGCCGTCAAATCCGTCATGCAACGCACCGAGCAGGCGCAGCAGCGTGGTCTGCCCGCTGCCATCAACGCCCGTGATCGCGATGCGCTCGCCGGGACGAATGTCGAGATCGATGTCGTAGAGCGTCGGTGACGGCTGATCGGGATACGTGAACGACAGGTCGCGCGCGAAAATTGCCAGACCGTCGCTCGACTCGGGCAACTGCAGCCCGTGGATCTCCTCGACCGGCAGATCCATCACATGGCCCACCTTATCCACCGACGTCAGCACGTCGTAGATCGTCGCCAGTGACCGGATCAGTTTCTCGACACCGGCAAGCACCGTCACGATCACCAGTTCTGCGGCAACGAACTGGCCGAGCGTCAACGACCGATCCACCACCAGCGTGGTACCCAGAATCAGGAGCGCACCGGTGAGCAGCGTCTTGAAGACGATCATGCTCATCGACTGCGTGATGAGCACGCGAAAGTGCTTGCGGCGGTACTTCAGATAGTTCGCAACGTGGCCGTCCATGATCTCGAGTGGCAGCGTGGACCGGGTCGAGAACTTGAAGGCCGCGATCGAGCGCGCCATCGCCTGCAGCCATTCGAGCACGTTGTACTTGAACTTCGACTCCATGATGCTTGTCTCGATGCCGCGCGAATACGTGAGCCGGAAGATCACATACACGCCGAGCAGCAACACGAGGGCGAAGACGATGAAGCTGGGGTTGTAGAAGGAGAGCAGCGCAATACCGAACAGCACCTGCAGGGTTGCCGTCGGCACATCGAGCAGCAGCTTCGCGAGCGCCTTCTGGATCAGGGCTGCTTCGAAGAAGCGGTTCATCTGCAGCGGCAGGTTCGCCGACTGCGCGGCCTCGAAGCGGATCCGCGGCACGAGATACGCAAACTCGAATGCCATCCGCGCGAAGATGCGCTGTTGAATCGTTTCGACGACCGACTCCTGCAACAGCCCGATCACGCCCGTGGCGAGCGTGCCGGCAATCGCGAACAGGATCAGCAGCACGACCGGCTGGAGCACCAGGCCGCCCTGCACGAGTTGCGTGATACCCTGCACTGCCAGGGGTACCGTCAGACCGAAGAGTCCGACCAGCACAGCATACAGATAGATCAACTCGATATCGCGCCGCTCCGAATGCAGCAGCTGACCGAGACGCTGCCAGGGCGTGAGATGCTCGTGTGGCGCGTCGTGCAGGAGGCCATCGCCGCGATCGCTGAGAATCGGCGTCAGGCGGACCGGGATCAGCGCGTACACCGTGCGTGTGTCGAGTCTCGACCAGAGCTCGTCGACGGTCATCGTGACGTCAGGACTGGTACCATCCTGCGACGCGCACGCGACCCGGAGTGAGCGACCGGATTTCGACGCTGTGATGACGCATGCCTCCATCGCCTCAGCCGGGCGCTCCGGCAGCAGCACGATCGGTACCGCGCCATCGGCCACGAGTTGTTCGAATTCTGCTCGGCCCAGCGTGCGCCGCAGATAGCTCAGCTCTCCCTGCTTGCCGATCGCCTCGATCGCGCTGGCAAGTCCCGCGATGTCTGTGACCTTCGGGGGTGCGCCAATGAAACCAGGGTCCCAGCGACGCGGCTCGATTTCCAACTCGAGCGCGCGTGCGACCAGTTCGTTGACGGAGCGGCTGAGGGCGAACGGCATGTGTGGCGGTCGGGGCAATAGCTGATGATTTCTTTCTATCAATATCGCTGTTCCAGTCCATTTGTTCAACGCGCTTCCCGCGCCCCGCCGGTCTTGTTACCCAACAGCTCAATTCAACGCCGAGGCCTGACCCTCTCGATCGCGCGGCGTTCCTTCTTGCTTGGCTTTCCTTCCTGGAAGGCAAACGTCATCGCGCTCGCCTTGTACTGCGCGGCGACCGTGGCACGGGCGGCGATGCTCGCCGGCGTCTCGTCGTAGAGCGTCTGCGCAATCGCCGCCGAGCCGCGCCGACCGCTCACATCCCGCACGACCAGCAGGTGCAGATACGGACCGATGCGCACGGACAGCCTGTCACCCGCCTGAATGAGCTTGGCGCGCTTCGGCCGCTCGTCATTCACGGTGATCTTGCCGCCGTCGATCGCCTCGACCGCCATCGCGCGTGTCTTGAAGAACCGCGCGGCCCACAGCCATTTGTCGAGACGCACTTTGCCGGGTGGCGCGACATCGTCGTCCGCATCGTCATGCGCCGCACCCCGCGCCATCAGCCTTCGCCTCGCGTCGATCGGAGGCAGTGGGCGCAACGCTTCATCGCGCACCGGGTGCTGCAGGAGCGACGCGGCGACGGAGCAGTGGACGCGGCTGCGGCAACGCGACGCCCTTGGCCCGTGCTCCATCGGTGGCGTAAGCCACATCTGCCGGTGCATCGCCGTTCGGCCAATCGCGCTCCTTGCCGGGATGATCCTGCCGCGGGCGACGCAGCACATACGCCGCGATGTCGGCGGCATCCTGTGCTGCGAGCGTCCCCGGCTTGTCGTAGGGCATGTTCCAGCGCAGAAACGTAGCGAGCGTGTTCTGTCGCGACATGCCGGCGCCCACGGAATAGCTGCGCACTCCGAAAACCGCAGGTGCAATCGCACCGGCACCATTCGCAGCGTGACAACGCGCGCACGTGGCCAGGTAGGCACGTGCGCCGCGCACGGTATCGCCGATCAGTCGGACGGTGTCCGGCCGCGACGGGAGCGGCTCGACCTTCAGCGAATCGAAGTAGGCGACGATGTCGCGCATGGCATCGCCATCGACCGGCAGCATGCGGCCCGCGAGACTGCGACCGACACATTCGTTCACCCGCTGCTCGATCGTTTCGATGCTGCCGCGACGCGACCGGTACTTCGGATAGCGCGACGTGACGCCGATCCACGACATGGCGGCCCCGCGCCTGCCGTCATCGAGATGACAGCTCGTGCAGCGCAGCGCATTGCCACGATTGCGCGGGAGGCTGTCGTTGAAGTGCTGCAGCACCGCGAGGCCGCGCACCGCATTCGGCGGACGCGGCACATCACGGTGCGCGAACGGCGCCATGGCGACGGCGACCGCAAGCGTCAGCGGTACGAGAAGGAGCGAGGGCTGCACCCCTGAAGATATGCGCGCGTGGCAGCGTCCTGACTACCCACTACGTGCGGGTGGCGTACCAGCTGCGAGCCACCGCCACGTCCGTCGGCGTCAGCCCATGCCCACTCGGTTCCCAGTGCAGCGTCACCGCTGCGCCGGCATCACGCAGCATCGCCGCCAGTTGCTCGGCATTCGCACGCGGGATGAGCGGATCCATCGTGCCCTCGATCATGATCACCGGCGTGCCGGCGAGCGAGGGTGCGGTGGCCGGCACGAGCGGAACCATCGCGCGGATCAGCACACCACCCGCGAGCACCGCCGGATTCAGCAACATCATCGCTGCCGCGATGTTCGCACCGTTCGAAAAACCGAGCGCGAACACCTGCGTCGCCTCGAAGCCGTACTCGGATGCCGCGGCCTGTACAAAGGCCGCCAGATCAGCCGAACGCCGCACGATGTCCGCTTCGTCGAACACGCCTTCCGCCATGCGACGGAAGAACCGTGGCATGCCGCCTTCGAGCACCTGTCCGCGCACGCCAAGCAGTCGTGCACCAGGCGCAATGGTCGCGCCGATGTCGAGCAGATCGCGCTCATTGCCGCCCGTGCCGTGCAGCAGGAGGATGGTGCGCGGATCGGTCGATCCGGCCGCCGGTGCGACGTGCACATGCGTGAAGCCGAGAGAGGCCAGCGTGCTCATACCTGCACCTCCGCCCCGGGACGACGCAGCGGCACCAGGCGATCCTTCAGCATGTCGCGCAGATGTTCATGCTGCGGCGGCAGCTGCAGCGCTTCACCGAGATGCTCCGGCGACTCATCGATGGCGAAACCGGGGGCATCGGTCGCCAGCTCGAACAAGACATGGCCGGGTTCGCGAAAGTACATTGAGCGGAAGTAGGTGCGATCGATCTGCTCCGTGATCTGCAGGCCGGCTGCACTCACCTGTGAGCGGATGCCGAATTCCGCGTCATCATCTGCCGCGCGGAACGCGACGTGATGCACCGTCCCGGCTCCGCCCGTGCCACCCGGGCCCGTCGGCAATTCGCGTACGTCGATCAACTCGCCCGGCAATCCATCACCGACGGCGTAGCGCCTGACGAGGGCGTTATTGGCGAACTCGCGGTAGCCGAGCGGCCCGGTGAGAACCGACGACGTTTCCGGCAGTCGATGCACCCAGATCGTGACCGCGTGCATGCCGCGGATGCTCATCGATTCAGGCACGCCGACGCCACCATCCCAGCCCGGCTGCGCTGCGGCGGCATCGGTGGCGACGAGTGCGAGCGGCATACCATCGTGATCGGCGAAGGTGAGCACCGTTTCGCCGTCAAAGCGACGCGTCGGGCCCTGAAACGCGATCTGCTGTTCGGTCAGGCGCTGCAGCCAGAATGCGAGCGCACCGGTGGGGATGGCGAGTTGCGTTTCGGCAACCTGACCAGCGCCGACCCGTCCGCGACGCGCGTTGGGCCACGGGAAGAACGTCAGGATGCTACCCGGTCGTCCGGAGGCATCGCCGTAGTACAGGTGATACGTGCCCGGATCGTCGAAATTGACGGTCTGCTTCACGAAGCGGAGGCCGAGCGTCCCAGCGTAGAAGTCGAGATTGCGCTGCGGATCGCTGGCGATCGCGGTGAGATGATGCAACCCGGAAGTGCGAAACATGGAGACTCCTTCGCGACGCGTGCGCATGCGCCATGTGTGTCGTGCGTGTGGTGACGGCACTCGCCGTCACCACACCCCGACGTTCCTGCATTCAGACGAAGCGCGTGACGCGCTCGACGGTGTGGCGGTGATGCGGGAAACCGTCTTCAGCACCGATGCCAATCGCGACGAGCGCCGGAATGCGCGAATCCGCGGGCAGATTCAGCAACTCCTTCACCTTCTCAGGCACGAAGCCGAGCATCGGGCTGGTGCTGTAACCGTGCGCCTGCGCGGTCAGCAACAGATATCCGAGTGCGATGTTGGATTCGGCGTTGCCCCAGGCCGCGCGATCGGCGTCGGAAAAACCAGCGAACGTCGCACGGATGTCCGCGGCAGCCTTGTCGCCGGCCGGACCCTTCATGCCCGGATGCACCGTCTCTTCGATCGTGTTCAGCGCGTCGGTCATGTCGGAGTACATCACGATCACGGCTGGTGCGCCACCAACCTGCGCCTGGCCATATGCGGCTTCCTGCAGCTTCAGCTTCGTCGCTGCGTCCTCGACGACGACGAACCGCCACGGCTGGATGTTCCACGGCGACGGCGCGAGGCTCGTTACGCGAAGAATTTCGTTGAGTGCTTCCCGTGGAATTGGCGTCGGCTCGTACTTGCGAATGGAACGGCGGGCCTCAGCGGCCTCGGTCACGGTCAGAACCTGCTCAGCGGTGGTGCTCACTAGAAATTCCTGCGTTGGAGGGTGTGTCAAACGACGAGTTCGATGTTCAAGCCTTCTGGAGTCGATCCATTTCCGCAGAAGCGGCCGCGGCGACTCCGAGTTTCCGACAGAGATCTCCCAACTGCTGCAGCTCGCATGCGTCGAGCCCGGACATCGCACGGACGAGACGCTGCACGTGCTGCGGGAAGAAGCCCGCCAGCCGCGCGTCACCTGCCGGCGTGATCGACGTGATCGAGACGCGCCGATCCTGCGGGTCGCGATCCCGACGTACCAGACCATCCCGCTCGAGATTGTCGAGGACGGTGGTCAGGTTGCTCGCACTCAGCAGCAGCTTGCCGGCCAAGGCGCACTGCTTCATCGGGCCGAGGTGCCAGAGTGCCTCGAGCACGGACAGCTGCGACGAGGTCACGCCCGATTCGGCCTGCAGCGCCGGGAAGAGGCGGTTGTTCACCGCCCCCGATGCCCGCATCAGCTTGATGTAGGCATCCAGCGCCTCACGCTGTTCTGCTGTTCCTTCAAAATGCGTACCCATTGTTCGACGTCCTTTCATTCGATGTCGATTTATTCGATGCCGAAGAATATACGATCTGGCGGGACCTGCAAGCCCCCGCATCAGGCTCGCCGCAGCGCCGGGAATGGGGGTGGCTCGCCCATATTCTGGGCATGCCCTCACAGCGCACTCCGCCACAGCCGAGCCCGGATGCTCTGCTCGCCATGCCGGCGGCTCAGGGGGCGCGGGTGCTGTGCCGTCAGTTTGCGCTCGCAGCCGAGTCGTCGGTTGCAGGCCTCGCGGATTCGGGGCGCGCCGGAGTCTCGGCTCGCCACGACCTGCGCGTCGCGCTGCGGCAGCTGCGCGTCACATTGAACGCGTACCGGGCGGTGCTCGACGACACCGTACCGGATGGCCTCGCACGCCGCACGCACACGTTGGCCAAGCGCATCGGGCCACTCAGAGAACGCGATGTGCAGAAGGCGTTGCTGCATTCCGTCGCCGATCAGCGCACGATGCCGCAGCGCGCCGCGCTGGAGCGGATGGCGCTGGAGGCAGAGCAGCCCACAGTGGATCGACACGGTGCGGGCAACGTGCGTCAGCGATGGGAGCGACTCGCGCGCCGGTTGCACGACGCACTCGACACGTGGACGGAACGCCATCAGGTCGACGGCGCGCGCCACTCGATTCCCTTTGCGCTGGTCGCCGCGAACGCGTTGGATCGAGCTGCCGAGCGCATCGCGCGCCGCTGCGCTGCAATCCGTGACGCGGACGACCGGGTTTCACTGCACGCGACTCGGCTGGCGATGAAGTCCGCACGATATCTCCTCAAGCCGCTTGCCTCCGCTGGCGATGACGGCGCCGCGCTGCTCGAGGCGCTCGAGGAGGCGCAGGATCTGCTCGGCGGCATCAACGATGCACACCTGTTGCGCGATCGATTGCGTGCGAAACGCACCGTGCTGACGAACGAATCGCGGGCACCGACACGCGCGACGATGAACGCGCTCGACGCCAGCGAGCGGGATCTGAGCCATCGCATCAGTGCCGCATTCACGCGCTGCGCCGCGTGGATCGACCCGGTGTCACGTGAGCCGATGATCGCGCGCTTTCATGCACTCGCGTCGGCCTGGCGCGCGTCAGTATCACCGCCGGTGGAGATCGAGCGGAAGTGGCTGCTGACGGCGCTGCCGCCTCGCGTGCGCGAGCTGACACCGTCGGCGCTGCGTCAGGGCTACCTGCCGGGTGAGACGCTGGTCGAGCGCATTCGCAGCGTGATGCACGATGGCGCTGCACGATGGTACCGGACCATCAAGTTCGGTCGTGGCCTGTCACGCATCGAAATCGAGGAAGAGACGAGTCCGGAACTCGGTGCCGCGCTGTTTGCGCTCACGGACGGCATGCGCGTGGAGAAGCGCCGCTACGCCGTGTCCGACGGCGAGTTGACGTGGGAGATCGACGACTTCACCGATCGTGCGCTGGTGCTGGCCGAAGTGGAATTGCCGAGCGAGGAGACCATCGCGGAACCGCCCGTGTGGCTCGCGCCGTACATCGTGCGCGAGGTCACCGGCGAGTTGGCATTCACGAACTGGAAGCTCGCGCGCTGATCACCGATTGATACTGGCTGAACAACCCGTTCCACACCTGTTCCCAGGTGCGTTCGCGCGCCCAGGCTTGTGCCGCCGAGCGAATCGCATCGTGTCGGGCGCGATCGGTGTTCAGCGCACGCAGCGCCGTCGCGATGGCGCCCGGTTGCGCCACCGGCACGATCAGCCCGCGATCAGTGCCAATCAGTTCGCGTGTGTTTCCCGCATCGGCTGAGACCACGACGAGGCCCGACGCCATCGCTTCGAGCAGGACGTTGCCGAACGTGTCAGTCACCGATGGGAACAGGAACACGTCGGCGGACGCGTACGCGGTGCTGAGCGGCACTCCACTCATGCGGCCGGTGAAGATCGCGCTTGCCGGTGCCGCCGCGCGCAGTTCCGCCTCGTAGGGACCGTCGCCGACGAAGACAAATCGGATCGACGGATCGCTGGCCGCGAGGTCGTGCATGGCACGCAACGCATGCTCGAGCCCCTTCTCCTTCGCGATGCGACCGACGTAGAGCACGATCATCGCGTCGTCCGTAATGCCGAGGCTGCGGCGCCACTCGAGCGACCGGAACGACGGGTCAAAGCGATCACCATCGACGCCACGTCCCCACACGCCGACGTTTCGGAAGCCATGCGCCTCGACTTCGGCGCGGATCGCTTCCGTGGGCGTGAAGGTGCGCGACGCCGCCGAGTGAAACCAGCGGAAATACTTCCACCCTCCGGCCGCCAGCGCGCCCAGCTTGTAGAACTCGGCGTACGCGCTGAAGCTCGTGTGATAGCTCGTGACGAGAGGAATGCGGAGCGCCTTTGCCGCAGAACGGCCAGCCAGTCCCACGCCGAACTCCGTCGCCACATGCACGATCGTCGGTGTCCATGCCGCCAGCTCCGCACGCGCGGTGAAGATCTTCGGCGCCGAGAGTCGTACCTGGGGATAGGCCCAGAACGGCACGCTCTCCCAGCGGACTTCGTCGGGATCGTGATGCTGGAGATCCGGATCGGTGGTCGTGAACACGCGCACCATCGCACCGCGCTCGCGTGCCACCGCGACCAGCCGCTCGAGCGTGCGCGAGACGCCGTTCATCTGCGGTGGAAACGTGTCGCTGAAGAGGGCCAGTCGCACACCATCCAGCCGCACGATCGGCGACGTCATGCGCCCGTCGCTCCACTGAGCAACGATGCATATGGTCGCGCGGGACGCACCGCCAGCCACCGATCCAGTTCGTCGATCACCGATTGTCTCGTGATGGGATGTTCCAGGTCCATTGGATGGAGTGCAATGCGGAAGTACGGCTCCTGCTGCTGCGTGCGCCAGCGGACTGCCGCCTGCACCGCCGACCCGCGCGCGCGGAAATCAGTACGACCACTCCACCGCAGCACAGGGCTCTGCAGTCGCGCGCCCGATTCCGGCAGGTAGATCGCCGCATCATCCTCGAGCACCGCGAGCCCATGGGCTTTGCAGGCCGTGTGCGTGCCCGGCCGACAGAGCCAGGCCGGCGGCACGAAGCCGATCGGCGACAACTGCAACTCGCGAAACAGTGCGAGCCCACGACCGATGCGTTCGAACGCCGCTTCGTAGTCGAGCGTCAGGAACTCCCCTTCCTTGTTGGTGCGACCGAATGCGCGCTGCGAATCGCGCCACGACCGTGGCAGCCCGACTTCATCGTGTCGCTCACCATGCAGGAAAATCTCGGCGCCGTCGGCGGCACGCGCACGAACCCACGTGGTGTAGGCGGGCGCTTCGCGCAACGGCCATTCGCCGTGCCAGTTCGGTACCACCAGCAGCGCCGGCGTCGCACCGCGCTCGCGACAGAGATTCCAGAGCGCATCGACTTGCGATTCCCACGCCGGCGTGACGTCGTGGATGGAGAGCAGCACGCTCATTTCTGCACTGTCGCGTAGAGTGCGAAAACCCGATCGAAGACCGAGTCCCACGAATGCTCGCGCGCGGCGAACGCGCGCGCACGGGCACCGTGTCCGGCGAGATCGTCCTCCAGCAGCGCCACGGCCTGCGCCGCCAGATCGGCCGCATCACCCGGCACGAAGATGCGACCGGCGCCAGACGACAGCACATGCTCACGCACACCACCGCCATCGGCCGCGAGCACTGGCGTCCCGCATGCCATCGCTTCGAGCGGTGAGAGGCCGAACGTTTCATGCGGACTGGTGGCCATGTACACACTCGACGCGGCCTGCAGATCGGCCAGTCGGGCACGATCGGCGATGAACGGCAACCAGAACACCTGCGCGCCCTTGTTCCGCGCATGCAGCGCATCGCGCTCCGGACCATCCCCGGCCATCACCAGCGAGGCGCCGGTACGTTTCTGAATCGCGGGCCACGCATCCATCAGTACATCCAGTTCCTTCTCGTGCGCAAAGCGCCCGATGAACGTGACCAGCGGACCGTCAGCCGGCAGTTTCCATTCCGCACGCGTGGCGGCGGCATTCGCGCGACGCTCCGGTGTGAAGTGTTCGAGATCCACGCCAAGCGGGATGCGCACGACGTTCGGAATCCCGGCCCGCTCGAGGTCGTCCGCCACGAATCGCGAGGCCGCGATCGTCGCGGTCACATGTCGATCGAGACGGCGGGCATACGCCCACGCCAGATCGGTGGCCGTTTCGCGCCACGCCGGCTGCGGACGCTTGCTGCCGCCGATCAGTGCGGGAAAGTGACTGTGAAAAAAATTCACGATCGGCACATCACGACCACGCAGCGCACGAAAAACGACCCACGGTACGATTGCCGGACTGCCGATCTCGATCACGTCGGGCCTTTCGTGATCGAGCACGCGCTGCATGCGCTGCACCGACGTCAGCAACCGGTATGGGGCGTTTCGCGGGACGCGGGGCCCTTTGAACTCGTACCATCGCGCGCCCTCACGTTCAACGATGCCATCATCGGCCCACGGCACCACCAGTGCATGGCGAAGCCACGGCCGCGACGCGACATAGAGCTCTTTCTGGAGCAGGTAGGTGCGAATCCCTCCGCTGGTCGGCGCGAACCACTCTGTGGTATCGAGCACCGCGAGGCGCGCGTCGGGTCGGGACACCGCAGGGAGCGGCGCACGACGGAGATCGATGGGAAACCGATCGCTGTCGGACGGCGCCAGAGCGCGTATCGCGGTCACCGTGTGACGGGTGGCGCCGACGACGACTCAGGCACCGACGGTGCGGCGGCGCTGCCGTCCGCCTCGCGCACGTCAGCGCGCGGAAAGCGCAGCGACACAATCACGGCGCCACCGAGTATCGCAACGATGACGCCGAGCGACAGGACGGTGGGCACATGGTAGAACGCGCTCGCGAGCATCTTTGCCCCGACGAACATCAGCACCAGTGACAGTGCCGGCTTGAGCAGCCAGAAGCGATGCACGACGGCCGCGAGCAGGAAATACAGCGAGCGCAGACCGAGAATGGCGAAAACGTTCGATGTGTACACCACGAACGGATCACTGGTGACGCCGAAGACGGCGGGAATCGAATCGACGGCGAAGAGCAGGTCGGTCGTTTCGACGAGTACCAGCACCACGAAGAGTGGCGTCGCGACGGTGCGCATGATGCGATCGGAGCCCCACGCGGCTCGCGTGAAGAAGCGATCACCCTCGAAGTGGTTCGTCACCGGCACGAATCGTCGCACCAGTTTGAGCACCGGGTTGCGTTCCGGCTCCATCTCGTCATCCTCACGCTGCAACAGCATCTTGATGCCGGTGAAGACGAGGAATGCGCCGAAGAGGTAGATGATCCAGTGATAGCGCGCGAGCAGCAGCGCTCCGGCGCTGATCACGATCGCGCGCAGCACCAGCGCGCCGATGATGCCCCAGAACAGCACGCGATGCTGCAGCGCCTCGGGGACCTTGAAGTAGCTGAACAACAGCAGGAAGACGAACAGGTTGTCCACGCTGAGGGCCTGTTCGACGACGTAGCCGGCGGTGAATTCGATCGCCGTCTGGTGTCCGTCGAGCATCCACAGTCCGCCGGCGAAACTGGCGGCCAGCGACACCCAGACGGTGCTCCACATCAGCGCTTCGCGCGGACGCACGACGTGTGCGCGGCGATGAAACACGCCGAGGTCCAGCGCCAGCATCACCGTCACGACGACGGCGAAGGCGGACCACATCCACGTATGGTGCATCAGCTCCTGAGTTTCAGCATCCGGCAGTATCAGCATCCGGCGACATGTCGGCCGTGGGCAGTCATCGAAGATAACGCCGCCGCCCCCGTTCGGCCCCGTTCAGCGACCCGATTTCACGAGCAGCCGCTGACCGATGCGGATCGTTGTGCCGGCGAGGTGATTGAGCTCGGCCAATCGCGCATCAGTGGTCCCGTACCGGGCCGCGATCGACGACAGCGCATCACCAGCTGCGACGACGTGCCAGACCGCCTTCGCCGTCACATCCTGTTCGTACGACCGCGTCCGCCGTGCGAGGTCCACCGACTCCTCGTCAGAACGTCGCCCACGTGTCACGTCGGCCAGAACACTGTCGAGGCCCGTGCCGTCATTCGACGCGAACGACAGTTGATCGCGATCATTCGCCAACGTGACGCCGGCGGCCGTGCCCAGATCCACGCGCGAGCGCCGCACCCGCAGCGATGCGTCACGCGCGATCTGCAGGATCACGAATTGCTGGGGTCCACGTTCGGGTGTGACGAGCTCACGCGGTGGAATGCCCACGAACAGTGCGCGGCGATCGGTCAGCGCAAGAATGCCGTACGTCTCGCGGAAACCGTCCCACCATTCGCGACGGCGCGCCCACGCGGCCGCTTCGACGCGCTCGAGCGGCTCGAGCAGCACGAGCAGCTCGCTTCGCGCCAGGCGTCGCGCGGCGGGCACGTCAGGGCGCAACGTGATCAGGTATGCGACGACGCCGGCGATCACGAGCAGGAGACCGATGCCGCCGCCGGTGACGCGGAGCAGCGCGCGCAACCACCACCGGCGCGCGCTCACCGGCCCGGTCACAAGACCGAGCAGCGTCGTGGCCGTCGTGACAGGCGCGCGTGGCGGCATGCTGGAGCGGATCGGAGGAATTCGAGTGAACGCATTACAGTTTAGCGACCATGTCGCAGCAAATCGCCTCCCTCGTCGCGCCGCCGCGCGCGCCCGTCCTCGTGAAACCGAGTGCGGCCGATATGCGTGCGCTGAGCCAGCTCGCACTGCCGGTGATGGCGGTCGAGATGGGCATGATGAGCATGCACGTCGTCGATACGCTGTTCGTCGGCCATGTATCCGCCACGGCACTGGCTGCGGTGTCACTGGCGCTCAGCTACTACTTCACGGTGGTCGTCGTCGGCATGGGCACGCTGGTCGGACTCGATGCGCTGGTGAGCCAGGCGGTCGGCGCGAACGATGAGGTGAGTGTGCGACGCGCGCTGCAGCGCGGCCTGCTGCTCGCCGCCCTGCTCTGCATTCCACTCGGCCTGATTCTGTGGCCGACGGCACCGATCCTTCGCGCATTGCACCAACCGCCGGAGATCATTCCGGTGGCGACACGCATCGTACACCTGTCGATCCTCGGTCTGCCAGGGGCGCTGGCGTTCGTCGTACTGCGTCAGACGTTGCAGGCGATGGCACGACTGCGCCCGATTCTCGTGACGGTCGTGCTGGCGAACCTGATCAATGCGGCGTGCAACTGGCTGTTCATTCACGGTCACCTTGGCGCGCCCGCACTCGGCGTGAACGGCTCTGCGGTCGCGAGTGTGATCGGCCGCACGTCACTGCCGCTGATTCTGCTCTGGCAGGGTCGCGATGTCCTGCTGCCGCTGCTGCGCGAGCGCGACGATCGCCTGTTCGAGATCGCGCCGCTCCAGCGGATGCTGCGCATCGGCGTACCGGTGGGTGTGCAGTACCTGCTTGAAGTCGGCGTGTTCAATGCAGTGGCGATCCTGATGGGTGCACAGGCGACGACGACACTCGCCGCGCATCAGGTCGCGATCAATCTCGCGAGCTTCACGTTCATGATGCCGCTGGGTATCGGAGCGGCCGCGTCGGTGCTGGTCGGTCAGGCGATCGGGCGCGATGACGCGAATGCCGCGCGACGCGCAGCGGTCGCGGCGCTGAGCGCCGGATTGGTCGCGTCGGCGCTCACCACGGGCCTCTTTCTCGCCGTGCCACGATTGCTGGCGAGCGCGTACGTGACGGAGCCGGGTGTGATTGCACTGGCGGCGTCACTCATTCCGCTGGCGGGTGTCTTTCAACTGTTCGACGGGCTGCAGGCGGTGGCGGGTGGCGCATTGCGCGGCGCGGCCGACACGCGCGCGGCGATGATCGCGAACATCCTGGGATTCTGGGCGATCGGCCTGCCACTCGGCCTCTTCCTCGCGTTCCGCTGGATGATGGGACCGGCGGGACTGTGGTGGGGTCTGGTCGCCGGGCTGGCCGCCGTGTCGGTGGTATTGCTCGTGCGCTTGTTCCGGTTGTTCGGCGGTCCGCTCACCCGCGTGCAGATCGAGTCGCATGCACCGGTGCTGGCGTAAGTCATGGCACCGCTCAACTTCCATCATCTGCATCTGTTCCGCACTGTCGCTCGCGCGGGCTCACTGGCGCGCGCTGCCGCGGAATTGCACCTCACCGAACCGACACTCAGCACGCAGATCAAGGCGCTGGAACAGCAGTTCGGTCAACCGCTGTTTTCGCGCACCTCGCGCCGGTTGCAACTCACCGACGCCGGTCAGACCGCGCTCCGCTACGCGGACGACATCTTCGCACTGAGCGGTGAACTCACGCAGGTGATGGCCGGTGACGGTGGTGATCGTCCACGTCGGTTTCTCGTCGGTATCGCCGACGTCGTGCCGAAGATGATCGCCTACCGACTGATCGAGCCAGCGCTGCGGTTGCCGGAAGGGTTGACGCTCATCTGCATGGAGGATACGCCGGAGCGACTGGTCGCGGCGCTGTCGGTGCATGCGCTCGATCTGCTGATAACCGATGCGCCCGTGACACCGGCTGCGAACATCCGGGCCTTCAATCACCTGCTCGGCGAGTGTGGGACGACGGTGTTCGGCACGCCGGATCTGGCCGCGCGATTCACGGCTGGTTTTCCGCGATCACTGGACGGCGCGCCGTTTCTGCTCCCGCTGCACGGCTCGACCGTCCGTCGCGCACTGGACACCTTTTTCCATCAGCACGACGTGCGGCCCTCGGTCACTGGCGAGTACGCCGATAGTGCGCTGCTGAAAGTGTTTGGCCAGAATGGCTACGGGCTGTTCACCCAACCATCCGTACTCGAGACTGAAGTACGGGAGCAACACGGCGTCGAAGTCGTCGGTCGCCTGCCCAATCTCACGCAGCAGTTCTACGCAGTGTCAGCGGAGCGTCGCGTGGAACATCCGGCGGTGACGGCAATCACACACGCGGCGCGCACGCGGCTGTTCGGCTGACACGACTCACGCCATGGCGTCCGACTCGCTCGCGTTCAATCGCACCGGGCCTGGCGTCGAAAGGCGTGGCGTCGCAACGCGTGGCGCCCGGCGCCGGTCGCGCCCACCGTGCGCCATCGGTGCTCGGCCCCAATTCGCCAGCACGCCCGCGAAGAACGACGGCACCGGGACGGTCAGAACCGCGCCGAGTTCTGCTTCCATGCGCATGACGGCACTCGAAGTGACGCGCAGCGCCTCCAGCATTGCACGTGCACGATCGCCGTGTCCGATGCGCTGCAGCATACCGATTACGACCAGCAGCCCTGCCACGGGATGTTCGTGTGCGGTGCGACGCGCCGGCAGGTCGAAGAAGGAGGCATCGGTGCCGATGCTCAGCACGGGCCACGGTCCCGTCTCGCCGATCGCTTCATCCGTCATCGCGATCAATTCGTCCATCGGAATCACGGATGCGACAAGCCACCGTTGACGTCCGTTGTCACCGCTGAGCAGGGCTGACAACAGCCCGGCCTTCACCATGCGCGGTGGCGGCATGCGATGCTGTCGCGCCTTTCGCTCGAGCGCGTCGGTGAAGTACCGCTGCGCGCCGGTGCCACGACCAACCGGCAGCACCAGCAGCAACTCACGCTGCTCCGTCGTCGCGAGTCGATATGCCAGGTCCGCCGCCTGCCTGGCACGGCTCCAGTGGTATGCGCTCGCACCATCGTCACCGGAGCGACGCGCCGCGCGATCGATGATGCGCTGTGAGCACAGCACGACGTCGCGCTCGTTGCCGGCGCGTGCTGCGGCGCTGCCCGGCAACGTCACACACTGTCGCACATCGGCGAGCACGTCGGCGCGACGCTGCAACCCGCGCCAGAGTCGCGACACAGGCAGGAGCGGATCAGCACCGAGGTTCGCGCCGATGACGAGCCGATGACCGAGCATCACGCTCGTTGCTTCCTGCGGGACGCCGATGCGGCCAACCGTACCACCACGAGCGAGCGACGCCGGGATACTCTGCAGATCGAGATGCGTGCCCGTCTGCGGCAGGAAGGTGGCCATCTCGCGCAGCAACCCTGCGAGCGCGGCATCGTCGGCGAGAACGCCAGCAGACAGGCGGAGTGGCTTGAGTGGCCGGCTGTCGTCCACACGGCTCATCACATGTGACACGACCGCGTCGCGCGGGATCGTCCCGCGCGCGGGATCGTCATGGTGAGCGATCGAAGCGGAGCTCATGAGCACCTTGTGATTTGCGAAGCGGCGTCGAGCTGGCCGCCGATCGGTGGCCGTACAGAGAGCCTAGCCGCCGGGCGCGAGTATCACAATTTGAAACAAACACAATTATACTTCGATTTTCTCGAAGTATCGCGCCCAGCGATGGGCGCCGTTCCAGACTCAGAAGCGGAAGCCTGTTCCGCCGGAGTCGGGTGCGATCACCCGCTCGACGAGCGGCGCGACAGCGTCGAAGCTCGCCTGCAGGCGGCCCTCCTCGAACCAGCGGACGAGATTCACCGGCTCCCCCTTCGTCATCGCGAGGTCGAGACGCTCCGCGATGTAGACGCACTCCGAATGAAGGTTCGGCTCCAACGGATCACCGGCACGATGGTGTGACGACACCACCGCGACAGCAGCTTTTCCGAGCCCCCAGCGCAGAGCGGCGGCACCACCGAGGACCTCGTGAAGCTCGCGAAGGACGCGCGGCATCACCTGCGGCGTCAGCTTCACCTCGCGGCGGAGCTCGGCGCGGAGTGTGCCCAGGCGATCGAACAGCACCAGCTTACCCACGTCATGCAGCAGTGCGAGCGTGAAGGCCTCGTCCGGGACGACGCCAAATCCCGGTGCGAGGACACGGGCGATCGGGGCGGTCCGGATCATGTGCTCCCAGACCTGCCGCACCATGCCGTCGTACGCCGTGCCCGTGCGGCAGAGCGTGCCTTCGACCATGCTGCTCAGGATCACGCTGCGCAGCCCCTGCGTGCCGACGCGACGAATGCTCTCCGACAGCGACGTGCTGCGCGAACCAGTGCTGTTTGCGGCCGAATTGGCGAAGCGCAGCAGCGACTGGGCGAGCACCGGATCCTGTTCAACGAGGCGGACGAGTTCCGAGATCGCGACATCCCGGCGCAGCAGGTCGAGGGCGCGCTGGGCGGCGGCGGGGGGCTGTCGGACTGTCTTCTCGCCACTCTTCGAGATGCGCTCGAAGAAGACCATCGCGTCACCACGACGCTCCACCGCGTCGAGACTGGCTTCCAGTCGCTCGAGCGACGTCCGCAGCGATCGGCGCACGTCGTAACCGGCTTCGACGTCATCGTGAATCGATGGGTCGGTCAGAATCGGCCCGACTGGCGCGACGACGGCGGACGCAATCGTTCCGGGCTCAGTCGCGGCTGGCGTCGCCGACACGACCGGTGCGGCAGCCTCCGGATTGACGGCAGCGGAGACGAACGGAGTCTTGTTGGCGAGACGGGAGAGGGCCTTCGGCAGCATGAGCAGTTCGTGACGGAGGATCTACCTGGACGCCGGCGGTGTGTCGCCGAGCGGATCTGAGTTCGAGTATCGGACGCATTCCGCGGCAGGATGAGCGTCTGTTTCCTCCGGTCGCCACCATCCGTTTCTGCGCCCGGGAGAGAGAGCGTCTCGCTAACTTGTGCCACATGACTACCCGTGCCTTGCCCCTGCAGGCGGCGCTGCTCAGCGGGGTGCTCGACGCCCTCGTCGGGCCTGCTGTGCTGCTGGACCGCACCGGCGCTGTGATCGCGCAGAATCGCGCCGCTGGCGCCAGTCAGATCGCCGAGCGTGCGATTGCGGATGTGCTCTGCATGTTGGCGCCGCTTGGCGACGAAGACCTGGCCACGGCGCAGGCCGGCATCGCCGCCGTGCTCGATGGCGCGCAGCGCACGTTTACGCTCGAAATCACGGCGGCCGCCGATCCTGCGCGGCGATGGCAGATGCGCGTTTCGGGGATTGTCGGTGACGCCGATGCGGGCGCAGTCGTGTACCTCACGCCGGTCACGCGCGCGGAAACCGATGGCGCGACCGAGCGACGTCAGGACACCAGTTTCCGCTCGATCTTTTCCGCGTCGCTGGATGCAATGGTGATCGCGGATGCGCGCGGGAAAGTCGTGTCGAGCAACCCGGCCGCGCGACGGCTGCTCGGCCGGAACGAAGCGGGTGTGGCGGCGATGGACTTCGCGCAGTTCTTCAGTGCCGGATCGCGCACGACGTCGCCGGGTGAAGCGTGGCAGAATCTGATGATGGACGGCCAGTGGCGCGGCGAGGGTCGGACGCTCGTCGGCGAGTCCGTTCGCATCCTCGACGTCGCGGCCTCGGCGCACATCACGCCAGGCCGACATCTCGTCACGATTCGCGATGTCACCGAATCGCAGCAGATGGAAGCGCAACTGCGTCAGGCGCAGAAGATGGAGGCGATCGGCCTGCTGACCGGTGGCATGGCGCACGACTTCAACAACTTGTTGACGGTCGTGCTGGCAAATGCCGATCTCGTGCTCGAGTCGCTTCCGCCTGAGATGGAGGAACTGCGCGACGAAGTGGGCCAGATGATTCAGGCCGCGACGCGCGGCAGTGAGATGGTGAAAAAGCTGCTCGCATTCAGCCGCCGTGAAACGCTCGAGCGTCGTCCGGTCTCGCTGGAGGTCGTACTCGCGGAAACGCAGGCGCTGCTGACGCGATTGCTGCCGTCGAATATCACGGTGCGCATCGACGCTGCGCCGGAACTGCCAGGCGTTCTCGCCGATCCCGGCGCGGTGCAGCACATGCTGCTCAACCTCGCGACGAACGCGCGTGACGCGATGCCCACCGGTGGCGTACTGACGATGCGCGGTGGATTTGCGCCGTCGATGGAGCTGCCGGATGGCAGCATCGGCCCGATGGTGACGGTGACGGTGGACGACAATGGTCGCGGCATGGACGAAGAGGTACTCGCGCATCTCTTCGAGCCATTTTTCACGACGAAGGCGCCCGGTGAAGGCACCGGCCTTGGCATGGCGATGATCTACGGCCTGGTGCAGCAGCACGAAGGGACGATCGACGTGCGCAGCACACTCGGCGTCGGCACGACGGTGACGATCGGCTTGCCGCTCGCGGAAGCGACGGTGCCGAATTCGACGCCGCGCTCATCGCTGCTGATCCGCGAAGGGGCGTCGGAAACGATTCTGCTGGTCGAAGACGAGGAGATGGTGCGTCGCGCCGGCCGCCGCATTCTCGAGAAGCATGGCTATCACGTGCTGCAGGCGTCGGATGGTGCCGAGGCGCTGATGCTGCTGCGCGAGCGCGGCAGCGAGATCGCGCTGGTGGTAAGTGATGTCGTGATGCCGCGCATGGGTGGTCGCGAGTTGTATGCGTCGCTGCGTGAGGAAGGGTTCACGATGCCGTTTCTCTTCACGAGCGGCTACACCGATCGCATGTCGAGCGACACGGTGGCGCTCGATCCCAGCGTGCCGGTGCTGCCGAAGCCGTGGACGTGGACGGAGCTGACGGCCAGCGTGCGCGCGGCACTCGATGAAGGGTTTCGTCCGCGCTGAGTCGGGGCACTCCGTGCGCACTCGGCGCTGACAACAGGGCACACGACGAAACGCGGCGCGATCCGAATGGACCGCGCCGCGTTTCGTTCGTCGTCAACTCAGCAGACTAGAAGCCGCCAGGCCGACGATCACCACCGCCGCCGCCCGGGCCACCAAATCCCTGCGGGGTCCTGATGCGCGCAGGAACTCGGGTCCACTGTTCCGCGCTCAGAATTGCCTTCGCGCCTTCAGTGCCAGCGGTGCGGAGCTTGGCACCCTTCTCGAAGAAGGGACGCAGCAGCACGCCGAAGAGTCGAGCCGGATCCGGATTTGCGCCTTCCTTTTCGACCACCTTGCGGGCCTGCTCCGTCAGCACCTCGACCTCTTTCTGAATCGAGTCCGCGAGCACCTTCAGCTTTGCGACGTCGACGTCGGTCAGTCCGACCGAATCGCGTGCCTCGATGATCTGCTGCGGCACGTTCGGGAAGAAGCGACCGACACCGTTGCTGATGCCTTCCGACGTCAGGCGACCGTTCTGCGGTGTGCCGAACACGGCGCGCAGGCGATCGCGCGTCTGATCGGGGCCGAGCGTGTAGCGGATGTTGAAGCCGACCTGGAACGGCAGACGGATACCGGTCTGGTTGCCGCGCACCGCGCCGAAGCGCTCGTTGACTTCGTACTTGTAGCTGTTCGTGGCCTGATTGAAGCCGCGCACGTAGAGCAGCGTGTTGTCCGGCTGCGTGAACGAGCCCCAGCCGCGGAGGTTGTTGCTGCCGTGGAGCGCCTGGTCGATACCGCCGATCAGGTTTGCGGTGACGACCGAGAACGTCAGGCGCCGATCAAGCTTGAACGCCGTTGGACGCCAGTTGAGCTGCAGATCGAAGCTTGGCTGCCACGGCCCGAAGCACGAGTTGCGCGACGCGAGCTGTCCGAGCTGCGCCGCGAGACACGTGGTCGCCGGATTGCCCTTCGAGGCCAGCAACTTCGTCATGCCCGCGGCAACGGCCGGATCGAGCGCCGTGCTCGGATTGAAGATGAATGCGCGGTCATTCCGTGCCCCATCACCATTGATGTCGGCGCTGACCAGCGGCGTGAACGGCGAGCCGGAGGTCATGCGCGCGATGGCCGTGATCTCGAAGCTCGATGAGATCGGGTTCGTGATCGTGAAGATGACGTTGTGCTTCCGGCCGAAGGCGCTGGGCGCCCACTCCGAAATGTTCGGATTGCCGACCGTCGTGGACGATGCGAAACCGCCACCGGCGCCACCGAAGCCGAGCGAGCTCTGGTCGCGGACGTTGGCATACGTGTAGCTGGCGTTGATGATCGCGCCACGGCTCGTGAAGCCGAACATGCCGACGGTGCCCTGCCACTGCTGCGAACGATTCAGCGACCCGATGTCGTACACGGAGCCGAAGCGCTGATCGACGCGCGAGAGCTGCGTGGGTGCTGCGCCGGTCGTGGGGATGATCGCCGCCGCCGGAACGAACACCGGACGATTGCCCTCGCTGGCGAGCGTGAACTGCGGCGTGGTGTTCAGGTTCAGGTCGCGATAGCTGGTCTGCGCTTCACCGCGCGCGCCGCTGAAGTCGACGTTCATACTGAAGCGGCCGAAGAGACGCTTCGACGCGCCGAGGGAGGCACGCCAGGCCCGCGGATTCGCGTAGTCACTGTTGAACGTGGTGACGTTACGCGAGTTCTGCAGCTGTGACGGCGGCGCACCGGCGGTACACGTCGCCGGAATGCTCGTCGGATCAGCGAAGTACCCGGTCCAGTTCGGCGTTGGCACGCCGCCGCCGACGCAGAACACGGACTGTTCGGACTGGCTCAGGCCCGTCGCAGTCTGCGCGCCGGCGAAGAGCTGCGTGTTGGGTGCATCACGGAAACGACCGACGCCACCGCGGATGGTCAGCTGACCGTTGCCGAACGGGTTGCCACCGTTGGCGTTGGCGGGCTGCGCCCGCGACCAGCTGAAGCCGACGCGCGGCATGAATGAGGCATCGCTCGGAATGAGATCGGTCTTCCGGCCGAACACCGAGTCCACCGCAGCGTTGCGTGCCGGAGCACCGGTGAACGACGACCCTTCCACACGACCGCCGAAGACGAGTTGCAGGCCGTCACGGGGACGCCACGTGTCACCGATGTAGATGCCGGTGTTGGTGGAATGGCCCGTACGCTCCGGCGACGCCAGCGTGCGCTGGAACGTGGACGGTGTGTTGGCTGCGAAATCCGCGAGTGAGTTGAACGTGAAAATACCAAAGCGATTGAACGCAAAGTCCTGCGTATACCCGGTCTGATTGATCAGACCACCGATCTTCACGCGATGCTTGCCTTCGTCGAGCAGGAGCGACGTTTCGTTGGTCGCTTCGAAGACCGTGTTGTCGCTCTGCGCGAGCAGTGACGTGCTGCCGCCGAACTGCAGCGTGGACAGGCCCTGTGTGCCGTCGCCGAGGTCGGAGAGCACCTGAACGCGACCAAGCGGCAGCGTGATGAACGGCGTGCCGGTGCGGTTGTCGAGTGAGAGGCCGGCCCGCAGTTCGTTCACGACGGCCGTACCGAAGCGTGATGCGAGCACGAGCTGACCGCCGCCACCGCGGCTGGTCGTCGTACCACCCGTCTGCGGCAGCGCCAGCGACCCGACGCGCGTCGGCGTCTGGTCGACGAGGCGCCAGTCGCCGCGGAGCGTGAGCGTGTGTGCGTCGCTGAGATTGTAGTCCATGCGACCGAGCACAGTCAGGTTGTCAGCGTTGCGGTTGTCGTCGATGACGCCGCCGGCACCGGCAACGCCGTAGCCGTTGACGAGGCCAAGAAAGCGACGGACGGAGTCCGGCGACGCACCAAGGCGGAAGCGCGTCGCATCATCGGCGGCGAGGAGCGACGGCAGCAAATCTTCCTTCCGGCGGCCCTGCAGTGCGCCGAAGAAGAACAGCTTGTCCTTGATGATCGGGAAGCCGACACCGGCACCGAACTGATTCTGGTTGAACGCACCGCCAAAGGCGCCGGTGGTGCCGCCCTGTTCGACCGTCAGATCCCGATAGCGACCGACGTACGACATCGACCCCTGGACGACGTTCGTCCCGCTGCGTGTCGTCTGCTGGACCTGACCGCCGGAGAACTGGCCGCGTGCCACGTCGTACGTATTGGTGACAACGCGCGTGCCGCGAATCGCGTCCTGCGGCACGAAGCCGGCCGCGAACGAGAGACCGTCGAGCGTGACGTTGTTGCTCTGCGACGACTGACCAGCGACGCTGAAGTTCGCGGCGCCGCCGCCACCCGACGTGTCGGCGCTGGTGAGGACGACGCCCGGCGCCAGTGCGGCGAGTGCCGACGGATCGGAGGCATCGACCGGCAGGCGCGCGGCCTGGTCGCCGGCGATCACACGCTCGGCGCCACCAGGTGTCGGCGGACCGCCCTGGCCACCCTGCTGCGGGCGCTGACGTGCGCGCACTTCGACACGGGCGAGCGTCGCTGCCGTGCTCTGGCCGAGCGTGATGTTACGCACGATGCGATCGTCGTCGCCGTTGCGCGTCACGGTCAGCGTGGTCGGCTGAAAGCCGATGTACCGAATCGTCAGGCGATACGTGCCACCGCCATCAGGGAACAGGATCGTGTACTTGCCCTGCGCGTTGGTGCGCTGACGACGCGTGACCTGCGTTTCGGTGGATTGCGCCTCGACCTGCGCATTCTCGACCGGCACACCCGCGGGCGTCTTCACGACGCCGGTGATGATGTCCGTCGTGGCACCAACCTGCGCCTGCAGGAGCGCTGGGAATGCAACGATCGCCGTGAGCGGCAGGAGATATCGGCGCAAGCAGCGCGCCAGAGAAGTTCGGAGCATCATGAGTCGTCGAGCGGGGAGAGCGGCATGCGCGGTGATCCTCTGCATTCCGGACCGTTCGTCGCAGCACATCTGCGCGTCCAGCCGGAGGGTGTACGCCGCGCGATCACCGAGCGTTGGTCAGTCGAGACCGGCGCGTGCGTGTACTGGAACCACGGCGTGAACGCGCATCACGCCCGGAAGGTGTCCGCACGCCGCGCCCGCGTGCGCCCGCCGGCGCGGGTGGCAGCGGACACGAGCGGCAGTGCGTACCTGCCAGTGCCGTCACTGTCTCAGCCCCGTTTCTTCCGACCAGGCTCGCTCCATGCACTTTTGTCGCTGCTCCACATTTTCGGCCCTGCTCCTTGCAGCCATGTCTCCCCTTGGCGCGCAGACGCCCGTCGCGACACCGGTACCCGCAGTGCGCTACGATCGCGCCGAGCAGTTGCTGAGCTGGAACAGCACGCGCCTCGTCACCGGTGATGAAGTGCAGGTGCAGTGGTTCAAGGATGGGTCGCGATTCTGGTATCGCAACAAGATCCGACAGGGTGCGGAATTCGTGCTCGTCGATCCGATGCGTGGCGTGCGCGATCTGCTGTTCGACAATGCCCGGATCGCCGCGGCGATCAGCACCGCCGCCGACACGAGCATCGATCCGACGAAGCTGCCGTTCCGCACCTTCAAGTTCGCGAAGGATGGCGATGACGAGCGCACGATCGAGTTCCGCTTCGGCAAGCGTCGTCTCGCCTGCGACATCACGAGCTACAAGTGCCTGTCCGCCGATACGCTGCCCAGCGAGGTGCCGTTCGTGCTGAGCCCCGACCGGAAGTGGGAGGCGTATGTGCGCGGCTACGACGTGTACGTGCGTGCGCGCGGCGTGACATCGGACTCGGTGCGCCTCACCACCGACGGCGTGATCGGCTACAGCTATGGACTCGGCGAACCCACACCGCAGGAACGTCTCGCGACGTCGGTGCGCGCACGTCGCCCGCAGATCAAGTGGGCGCCGGACTCGAAGCACCTGATCGTCGGACGACAGGATTCACGTGGCGTGGGCGTGATGCCCTACATCAGCTACACGTCACAACGGCCACGCGCATTCACGCAGCCGTATGCGTTGCCCGGCGACAGCGTGATTCCGCGACCGACGTTTCACATTCTCGATCGCGACACGAAAACGAACGTGCGCGTGCAGCTCGAACCGGCACCGGCGCAGGCCACGTGGAACCTGAATGCACGCGACTCATCCTGGAATGCGACCAGCAGCCGCGTCTATCTGAGCACGATGTCGCGTGCATCGAAGGTCGCGAGCGTCTTCGAGGTCGACGCTGCGACAGGCGCCGCCAGACGACTCGCGTCCGATTCTGCGAAAACCTTCGTCGAGATCGGCAATCCCGTGGATCCCACGCCGACGTACGTCACGTCCGACGGCGAGACACTGCTCTGGTCGGAGCGCGACGGGTGGGGACACCTGTACCGCTACGGTAGTGATGGCCAGTTGAAGAACCGCCTCACTGACGGGCCGTGGCAGGTGGGTACGATTGTGTCGGTGGATGAGAAGGCGAAGCGCGTGTTGTTCACGGGTCGCGGTCGCGACAGCGATGCGTTCCTGTATTACGCGCAGCTGTACGCCGTGAACTTCGATGGCAGCGGCCTGCAGCGGCTGACGACGGAAGATGCCGATCATCGGATCACGGTCAGTCCGAACAACAAGTGGATCGTGGACACGTACTCCCGCGTCGAGGCACCGCCGGTCACGGTGCTGCGCGACGCACTCACGGGTCGCATCGTGAAGAAGCTCGAAACGGCCGATGCTTCGCAGCTCGCCGCGCTCGGCTTCAAAGGCGCGAAAGTCTTCACGGCGAAGGCGCGCGACGGTGTGACGGATCTGTACGGCGTGATGTATCTGCCGTCGAATCTCGACACCACGAGGCGTTATCCGATCATCACGCACATCTATCCTGGCCCACAGGTCGGTTCGGTTGGCGCGTGGAGCTACAAGGCCGCCGGCGAGCCGGCAGCACTCGCCGAGCTCGGGTTCATCGTCGTGCAGATCGACCACCTCGGGACGCCACTTCGCAGCAAGGCCTTTCACGACAACTACTACGGCAACTTCAGCGACAATGGATTGCCCGATCACATCGCGGTCATCAAGCAGCTCGCCAGCCGCTACGGCTACATCGACATCGATCGCGTCGGCATCTTCGGGCACTCGGGGGGCGGCTTCGCGAGCACCGATGCGATCCTGCGCTATCCCGATTTCTTCAAGGTGGCCGTGGCCGGTTCGGGCAATCACGACAATCGCAGCTACAACATCTACTGGGCCGAGAAGTACCAGGGGATGATGAAGCGCGACAGCCTGCGCCGCACCGATAATTTCGCGAACGAAGCGAATGCGTCGCAGGTCGCGAACCTGAAGGGCCACCTCCTGCTGATGCACGGCGACATGGACGACAACGTGCACCCGGCGATGACGATCCAGATGGTCGACGCCCTGATCAAGGCGAACAAGACCTTCGACCTGATCATCGCGCCGAATCGGCCGCACTCACTGAACGAGCCGTACTTCATTCGTCGCCGATGGGACTATTTCGTCCAATACCTGCTCGGCGTCACGCCACCGAACAACTATCTGATCGTGCGACCCGTCGATGCTGCCGGTGCCGATGGGCAGTCGCCGGACGACGACGATGCAATCGTGCCACCGCCGTGACGCTCGTGTGACGCGGCCGGCTGCATGAGAAGCGCGTAATGTTGCGCGCAGCGCACCTCTGCATATTGTGGGAGTAAGCGTCGTGATTCCACGGCGGCGTCACGACAGGAACTTCGCATTGCATCTGCGCACCGAACGAATCAAGCGCGTGCTGTGGCCGGCGGGATTGCTCGCCGGCACAGGAGCGACCGCCGCGACGGCGCTCGTCTCGACGACTGCGGGGGCACAGGTGGTGGCACTGGTCGAGCGTGAGCAGAGTCGCTGGTGGGCGCCACTGGTGCTCGCGGCGCTGGCCGGCATCGGCACGTACCTCGTGGCGCGCCGCCGCAATGCCACGCTGCTGGAGCGGGCCCAGAGCGCCGAAGCATCGGCGAGTCTGGTGCTCGCGAGCGAGGAGCGATTCCGTCGCCTGTTCGACCGCGGCGCCGATCCGCAACTGCTCTGCGACGGTACGCGCGTCGTCGCAGCCAATCCGGCGGCGCTGTCGCTGCTCGCCGACAGCCACGCGGAGCTGTTGATCGGCCGGGCGACGTCGCTGATCACGACGAATGCCGACCTGCAGGCGACCGAAGACGACGTGTCGTACGAGACCGATGTGATGACGGTGCGCGGCGCCGTGATTCCGGTGGCACTCCGGCGCACGCGCATTCCACTCGACGCCGGCGAACTGCTGCACTACCAGCTGCGCGATCTGCGGGACACCAGGCGACTCGAGGCCGAGCGCCGCGAGCTCGAAACGCAGCTGCTCGCGAGTCAGCGTCTCGAGGCACTCGGCACGCTCGCGGGTGGCGTGGCGCACGACTTCAACAACCTGCTGACCGTCATCCGGACGAACGCCGAGATCGCACAGTACTCGCTGGCGGACGGCGACAGTGATGGTATCGCCGAATCGCTGACGGCCGTGCTGCATGCGAGCGATCGCGCGCGCGACATCGTGAAGCAGATCCTGCTGTTCTCGCGCCGCTCGGTACCGGCGCACGCGCGGATCAACCTCGCCGCGCTGATCACCGACACGCAGACGCTGCTGCGCGCGACGATTCCGAGCACGGTGCACCTGCTGGTGGAAGTGCGCACCGGCGACGCCTGGATCAACGGCGACGCGACACAGATGCAGCAGCTGATCCTGAATCTCTGCAGCAACGCCGAGCACGCGATGCGTCAGACGAACGGCGGCGTGCTGCGTGTGACGGTGGATACCGTATCGCTGCATGACGCGCAGCACGCCGCGCGCCACCCGCATCTGGTGCCCGGCTCGTACGTGCGACTGGCGGTGCGCGATACCGGCAGCGGCATGAACGACGATGTGCGGCAACGGATTTTCGAGCCGTTCTTCACGACGAAGCCAATCGGCGAGGGCACCGGGCTCGGCCTGGCCGTGCTGCATGGCATCATGCTCTCCCACCACGGCTCCGTGCACGTGGACAGCGTGGAAGGGCACGGCACGCAGTTCGAATTGCTGTTCACGCTCGCGACGCCTCCCATGGAAGGCGCGAGCGTGATGTTCACCACACCGCAGTACTCCACTGCGCAGGCCACACCGCGCGACCGGCTGGCCGTGCCGGACGATGCGCCGCTGGTGCTGCTGGTGGATGACGAGCCCGCGATTCTGCGGGCGGCGGAACGCAGCATCGTGAGTGCCGGTATGCGCGCCCTCACGGCACGGAGCGGTGCCGCGGCGCTCGATCTGCTGGACGACTACGACGACATCGCAGTCCTGATCACCGATCAGACGATGCCCGAGATGACCGGGCTGACACTCGCGGAGCATGTGCGGGCACTTCGGCCCGCGTTGCCGATCATCCTCAGCACCGGGTACACGGGGCGCGTATCGCCGGAGCGGCTGCGCGAAGCGCGCATCGTCACGGTGCTCGACAAGCCCTACACACTGACGCAGCTGACGGACGCCATTGAGGGTGCGCTGCGCTCATCCCGTCGCGCCCACGTCACCGAACGGGCCTGATCGGGAGTATCTTGCGGAAGCCCCGCGGCGCGGTGTCTCGGGGCGTCTTGTTCGTACTCCCTTTCCAGACCCTCCCGTGGCCGTTCCCACGTTCGCATCCCTGTCGCTTGACGCGGCCCTCATGCAAGCCGTCAAGGAGCTGGGATTCACGCGGCCCACGCCGATTCAGACGGATTCCATTCCGCCTGCACGCGATGGGCGTGACGTGCTCGCCTGCGCGCAGACCGGCAGCGGCAAGACGGCCGCGTTCCTGCTGCCGATCCTGCATCGCATGCTGGCCGGCAAACGTGGGGCGACGCGCGCACTGATCGTCGTGCCGACGCGCGAACTCGCGCTGCAGGTGCTGGAAACGGCGCAGGCCTTGTCGGTACACACGCCACTCACGAGCGCGGCGATCTACGGCGGTGTCGGCATGGGCCCGCAGGAGCACGCGTTCCGCACGAAGGCAGACCTGATGGTCGCCACGCCGGGCCGGCTGCTCGATCACCTGACGAAGTCATACGCCTCGCTCGCCGGGGTGCAGCATCTCGTACTCGACGAAGCCGACCGCATGCTCGACATGGGCTTCCTGCCCGACATCAAGCGGATCCTCTCGCACCTGCCCGCGAAGAAGCAGGTGCTGCTGTTCAGCGCCACGATGCCCGGCGCGATCGTGCAACTGTCGCGTGATCTGCTGAAGGATGCGGCGCAGATCAATCTCGAGCGCAAGTCGGCCCCGGCCAGCGGCATCACACAGGCGCTGTACCCGGTGAGCCAGGACCTGAAGCCGATGTTGTTCGTGAAGCTGCTCGAGCGCGGCGACATGAAGGAGGCACTGGTCTTCACGCGCACCAAGCATCGTGCGAACCGCTTGTTCGAGCTGCTCGAGAAGCATGGCGTCGCCGCGGCGCGCATTCACGGCAATCGCTCGCAGTCGGCGCGCGTCGCGGCCCTCGACGGCTTCAAGAATGGCAGCATCCGGGTGCTGGTGGCGACGGACGTCGCGGCGCGCGGTATCGACGTCGCGGACCTGGGCCATGTCGTCAACTTCGATGTGCCGGCCCAGCCTGAGGACTACATCCATCGCGTGGGTCGCACCGGTCGCGCCGAAGCCACCGGTGACGCGTTCACGTTCGTGGCTCCGGAAGAGGAAGCGGATGTGCGCGCGATCGAGAAAGCCGTCGGTCGTCGCCTGCCGCGCGTCACACTCCCCGACTTCGACTACGCGGCGAAGACAAAGGAAGTCTTCGAAGTGCCGATCGCGGACCGCATCAAGGAGATTCGTGCGCGGAAGGCGGCCGATCGTCAGCGTGCAGCGGAGAAGGCCGCACGCAAGACAGGCCAACCGATGCCGTCGGCCGCACGTGGCGGCGGTGGAGCATCATCCAGTGGCGGTGCGTCACGTCGCCCGTCAGCGCCCGCGTCGCGCCCCGCCGCGGAAGGCGGGGCCGCGCGCCCCGCCGGTGATGGCTCGGCGGCATCGAAGCGCCGGCGTCGTGGTGGCGGTGGATCACGCGGCGGCACTGGCGGTGGTTCGCCGTACCGCGAATAGTTCGCCCGTCGTCGTTCAGCGCAGTCTCCGACTCGCGACGTGACTCATTTGAGTTGCGTCGCGAGTTTCACGAGCGAGTCCGGCGCCAGCGCGCCCTGCAGTTCGTAGTCCATGCCGCGCGCGTGCCAGCGCACGACCGAACGACCGTCGAGCGCCGTCACCGTGAACTGCGGTACCGTATCGGCAACCGAGTTCCGCTTCCGCGCCTCAGCTGGTCGGTGCACGATCAACAGCGTCAGCGCAGTGCCTGACGACGACACATAGCGCCGACGCGTGGTGGCGGGCACCGATTCCTCTTCGGTGGCGACATAGCCCGGCAGCGTCACGACGGTGGGTGCGACTGCGTTGTCTGCGGCGCCAGATTGCACCGTCGGCGGCGCGGTCGCGGGAGGACGTGCCCCAACTGCGCCGGTCACCACGACCGAGTTGAGTTGTACCGGCGCGTTGTGCATGCGCGCGGCAATGTCGGACGCTTTCTCCGCGCGTTGCGCGCCCGCCGCTTCGCGTGCCTGCGCGCGCCCGAGTGCCTCGGCCCCAGCCTGCGATGCCACCGCGCGCTCCGCAACGCTGTCACGCGCAGCAGCCGCAATCGCCACGGATGGTAGCGGCATCGACAGCGCCTTCGGCGACACCGGTTGTGCCGGAACGGCCGCTGCGGGAGCAGCTGACTTCGCAGTGACCGCATCACTGCGATCCGCCACCACCGCCTCGGAATCGTTGCGCGGGCCACTGCGCACGCGCTGCCGCAGCGGCGACGCCGGCGCCTGCAGGGACGAGTCGGCTGCCGCCTCGACCACGCTCGGCGTGGCCGCGCGCGGCGCGGCTTTGAGCGGCATGGGCGACGCGCTGGCTGGCGAAGCCTGCGTATCGAGCGCCTCGCGCCGCGTGCCAACCTCATAGCTGACGCCTGCAACCATCAGCAGGCTCGCCGCAATCGCGACGCGACGCAGCGTGAACACCCGGCGCCGCAGCGGCGAGATGTCCGGCTTCGACTCAACGGTCGGTGCAACAACCGGTGGCACGACGCGCACACGCGCCGGAACCTCATCGAGTGCGCTGAGCAGCGTGACGACCTGGCGCGCCATCGCGGTCGCCTCGGCGAAGCGCCGTGCGCAGTCTCCGCAGGTGGCCAGATGCGTCTCGACGCCCTGCCGCTCCGAGGCATCGAGCGCGTTGTCCACCAGTGCGTGCAGCGTTCCGTCATCCACGTGCGACATGTGACCCTCCTTCACCCTGCGTATACACCTCGAGCATGCGCTTGCGCGCTCGCGCGAGTGTGGTGCCGATGGCGCCGCGCGAGAGCCCGGTCGCCTGTGCGATTTCGTCGTAGTCAAAGCCTTCCGCCTGCAGCAGCAGCACATCGCGATCACGTTCGGAGAGCCGTGCCAGCGCCGCCCGGACGCGCAAGCGTGTCTCCTCCCGCTCGTACGCCTCATCCGGCTGCTCGTACGGCGCGACGTGGTCTTCATCCTTCACGAGCACCAGTCGTCGTTCACGCGTGGCGGCGTTGCGGCCTTCCTCGCGCAGCAGGTTGAGCGCCACGGCGAACAACCACGGCCGCGGATTGGTCGGTGGCGCCGTCACCGCGCGCGCGAACGTTTCCTGCGCCAGCTCTTCCGCGCGACCGCGATCACCCGTGCGGCGCGTGAGCATCCGCACGAGTGATTCGTGGTATTCCCGGAACACTGCGCCGAGATCGAGTCCCATGATCGGAGCGGCCCTCAGGCGCCGCGGAAATCCTTTGCGAGTTGCTGCACGTCACTCCCGATCATCGTTGCGACACCGGTGCGCTGCACGCGGATGCTCACCGTGCTGCCCGCGATCAGCACATCGTCGCCCAGTGCCAGCGCCTCACGCAATTCCGGCAGCGCTGTCAGCAGGGCAAAATACGCCGACGAGAAGGCTTCGATGTTCACGATCTTCTGACGGCGCTGGCCGACATCCGTCCACGCACTGCCCTGCTGTTCGTACCGACGACTGCCGATCACGCGCTGTCGTGACACACTCCCGGCCGACCCTGCACCGGCAGCCGCGTCCATCGAGCGATCCTGCGCGCGGTTGCTCGCCTGGCGCGCGCCCGACACCGACACCGCACCGACCATGTCGGCGCTCGTCTGCGCCGCCTCGAACGCCGCCTTGCCGGTCTGCGCGGTCGCCGACGGTGGCATGGCCGCGGAGGCCACCGTCGGCTCCTGCACGAGATACGCCGTGTACTCCGTGACGATCCCGTGGCGCAAGGCGAGCGCCTTGATCTCCTCGATGCGCGCCGGCGTCGAGCCTTCGAGACGCATCGTGCGCGTCAGCGCACCGATTCGACGCGCGGCCCACAGTGTGCTCACGTATTCGTGATCATTGTCGTGTGCTTCGAATTCGACCGGCGTCGACACACGCACCGTCTGCCCATCACGCGTGCCTTCGATCACCAGCGGCCCGCGGCCACTGCCCTGATACCGGCCGAGTACCACCAGTTCCTGCCCGGCGAACAGATCAGGCATGCGCACCGGTTCAATCGAGACGATGCGCGCCGGTGACGACACGATGTGCAGATCCACCAGCGCCGGCGCACGCAGCTTTCGCGCGAGGTTACCGACGGTCTGCTCGACGTTGCCGTTCGGCGGCACGAAGTCCGCCGAGCCACGACCATCCTGCGCCATCCGCTCGAGCAGGAACGTATTCACATCGGTCCCGATGCCAACCGTGAAGACGCGCGTCCCTGTCGCCTCCTGTGCTGCCATCGCAGCCAGCTGTTCCGGTCGTGTTTCACCCACACTCGGCACGCCATCGGTCAGAAACACAAGGACATCGAGGTTGCCGTCGTGCACACCGTTGCGATCGCGTTTCAGCGCTTCACGCAGTGCACCTTCGATGTTCGTGCCACCATCGGCGACGAGGGAGTTCGCCCAGTTGCGCGCGCTCTCGATCGAGCCTGCATTCGCCGACGTGAATCCCTCCCGGAACGCGTGGACGCCCGACGAGAAGGAGATCAGGCGAAAGCGATCGCGCGTCGAGAGTGTGCCGAGCATCTGCAGCACGGCGGCCTTTGCCTGCTCGAGCTTCGGACCACTCATCGAACCCGACACGTCCACGACCATCGTCAGGTCGCGCCCCATGCGCTGCGACGCGCTCAGTTCCGGCGGCGTGACGTAGAGCAGGAAGTAGCCATCTTCACCGCCAGGTGCGTGCGATACGACACTGAGACCGGCGGCGGTGCTGCGCAGTGGCAGGAACAGTTCGACGTCGCCACGCGCGGCATCGGTGATTGCGACATCACGATCGTCAGCCCCACTCACGCGCACCGTGTGCGTCGGCGAAAACGGATGGCCGAACCGGGATGCGTCGCGCAACGTCACGCGGATGTCCGGCCGTGCGCTGCCGCGCTCCTCGGCGCCGAGTGCATACCGCCACCGGAGCGCGTCGCCTTCCTTGTCGAGCAGTTGCGTGAAGCGCAACACGACCCGGCGCGTTTCACCGGGCTGGATCGGAAAGACCTGCGCGCGCAGCAGCTGATGGCCGGCCAGCGTGACGAGCGCCGGATCGCGGCGCCGCCGCACGATCTCCTCGTAGATGCCGCGCGCGTGCGCGACGTCCATCAGCTCACCGCGCATCTCCCGCTCGCCCATCCACAATGAGAGCGACTGGAATACCGCTTCTCCCACCAGTGGATAGTGGTACGTGCCCTCCGCCATGCCGCCGCCGTTGTTGCGGAACTGCTCCTCCACTTCAATGCGTGCGACGCGCCCTTCGACGGTGGCACGAATCGTCGTGGCGACACGCGTCACATTCCAGGCCATCGGCTGTACGCGACCAGGCGGAGTGGGCGTGGGTTCGATCCAGCCCTGCGCGCGCGCCAGCACGGGCGCGACGAGGAGCGTTGCAATCGCAACGGTGCTGCGGACAAGAGCGAGTCGTGACATGATGTGCCTCGGGTATCGGGTCTGCAGGGAGATGCCCGACCCCTCGAGGCGTGCACACCGGATGCACGACGGGCCACTGCGATGTCGCAGTGGCCCGTCGTGTGATCCAACCGATTCGCGCCGGTTAGGGTCGCGGAACGGCGGTGCGGGTGGACGTTGGCTTCGCGCTTCGCGTGAGCTCCGACGTGGCACTGCGCTGCGAGTTACCCTGAATCGCCGCGTCGGCACTACCGGTGGACACGTTGACGTCCGGAATCGTGACGAGAGCCGGAGCGGCAACAGCCTGCGCGTTCGATGACTCACGCGGCTTCGATTCCGAACTGCTCCTGGCGGGGCGGTCGACGTACACGATGCGCGTCTGCACCTGAGCCGGGGCGGGCGCTGCAGCCACCGGCGCCGGTTCCGGCTTGACCGGCGCTGCGGCAGCGGCGGCCTGCACCTGCTTTGCCGCGGCAGTGGCGGCGGCCGCGGCCGCCTGCGTCACCGAGGACTGGAAGTACTTGTAGCCGCTGATGGCGACGACCAGCGCAATCACGGCCGCCGCGGCGAGACCGAGTGTCGTCGACTTCAGATTGTGCGAGACCGTGGTGTCGCTGACGGCGTAATCACCGGCCTGCGGCAGCGCCATTTTCGGCACCGACTGCGAGACGTATTCCTGGTCGGCAGACGGTGTCACGACAGACACGGAAGCGGGCGAGCGATACGACGAGCTGCGCGACGGCGTGGACGAGAACGTGACGACGAGCTCCGGCTGCGCTTCGGCACTCTTCGCGGGCGACGCGGAACCAGGCCGCGTCATGAAGGCGGGCAGCTCCGGTGCGGCCTTGCTCACGGACGATGATTCGACCGACGTGATGATCGAGACACCATCGGCCGGCGTCGGCAGGAAGATCGACGGTTCGATCAGCGACGATTCCGGCACGGGTGGGGCGGCGAACTCCAGAGAATTCCTGGCCGGGGCGGGTGGGGCGACGAACTCCCGAGAATGCGCAGTCGGGACGGGTGGGGCGACGAACTCTCGAGAATGCGCGGCCGGCACTGCTCGTGCCGCCTCGGCGGCGGGTGCCGACTTCTGGGCTTCCGACTCGGCGCGCAACTTCGCGATCGCATCCACGAGGCTCGCGGAAACCGGCACCTGCGTGCGTGACGAGGCGGCCGGGAACTCGGTCTCGAGCGTCGTGGGACCGGTCCTGACTGGCGGTTTCGGGACCGACGGCGACAGCGGTGCGTCGATGCCGAACATTTCGACAGTGGAACCGCTGCTGCCGCCCGTGAGCGTGAGCACCGTGCCGGCAGCCGCGAAGCCCTGGCGAGCTTCCATCTCGGCGGTCTTCGGGGAGGAGCTGCCCAGCATCAGCGCGACATAGTGGCGCGAACATTCGGCACAGCTGCCCAGATGATCGTCAATCTCGCGGCGGCGGTGCGCGTCGAGGCGACCGGCCACCAGAGCCTTGAGTTCGAACAGTTCGGGATGCACGCGAGTCTCCCATCGTCGAGAGGCTGACCGCAGCCACGCCGTCCGGAATGGGGCATGGTCGCAGTAAAGCCGGGCGGTCCCACGCCGCCTATCGCTACGACGACGGTGTTGTGGGACGGCAACACGTCACAGGTGACGCCACCTGTCAGTATCGGCACCTCCCGTCGGATGTCAACTCGACAGCCGAGCCCAGCCGCAAGAGCGATGCCGGGCCCGGCGGCCCGGTCAGAAGACCTCGGCCTCCAGCGCCATCACCGGGGCCGACCCAGCCATGATGCGTGCGAAGAGGCCATGCGCTTCCGGCAGCATTTTGGTGAAGAAGAAGCGCGCCGTCTTGATCTTGGCGTCGTAGAACGCGCGATCGCCGTTCGCCGTCGGCATCTTCGCATACGCCGCCTCGGCCATCCGCAGCCACATGTCGCCCAGGGCGACGAGGCCGAACATCCGCAGGTAGTCGGTGCTGGCCGCGCCGGCCTCGTCGGGATTGGCGAGCGACTTGAGCACGATGAACTGCGTCGCCTGCTGCAGCCGTGCAAAGATCTTCGCGAACGGCTCGGCAAATTCCTTCAGCTGCGGGTCCTGCGCCGTGCGCTGCAGCCGCTCCGCGAGCGGATGGAAGAAGAAGCGCAGGAGGCGACCGCCTTCCGCCGGCAACTTGCGCCCGACCAGATCGAGCGCCTGAATGCCGTTCGCGCCTTCGTAGATCTGTGCGATGCGCGCGTCACGTACGAACTGCTCCATGCCGTATTCACGGATGTAGCCGTGGCCACCGTAGATCTGCAGCGCCATGTTCGTGCACTCGAAGCCCATGTCGGTGAAGTACGCCTTCACGATCGGCGTCATCAGCGCGACAAAATCGTCGGCGTCCTTCTTCACGGCGGGATCGGGATGCTTTTCGTGCAGGTCGATGTGCGTGCCGACCCAGAGGGACAGCGCACGCGCCCCTTCATTGAATGCGCGCATCGTCATCAACGAGCGGCGCACGTCCGGATGCACGATCAGCGGATCGGCCGGCCCGGAGGGATTCTTCGCGCCGGTGAGCGAGCGGCCCTGCAGACGATCCTTGGCATAGCTCACGGCATTCTGATACGCGACTTCGCTCAGGCCGAGTCCCTGCATGCCGACGGCGAGTCGCGCCGCGTTCATCATGGTGAACATGGCGCGCATGCCCTTGTTCGGTTCGCCGACCAGCCAGCCGATCGAATTGTCGAACGCGATCACGCACGTCGGCGACGCCTTGATGCCCATCTTGTGTTCGATGCTCACGCAACGCACATCGTTGCCAGCGCCTGGTGTCCCATCGGCGTTGAGCACGAACTTGGGCACGATGAACAGGCTGATGCCCTTGATGCCCGGCGGGGCGTCGGGCAGTCGCGCCAGCACGAGATGCACGACGTTCGTCGTCAGATCATGGTCACCCGCGGAGATGAAGATCTTGTTGCCCGTCAGCGCGTAACTGCCGTCAGCGCGCGGTTCGGCCTTCGTCGTCAGCAGGCCCAGATCGGTGCCACACTGCGCTTCGGTGAGGCACATCGTGCCTGACCACTCGCCACTCACCAGCTTTGGCAGCCAGATGGCCTTCAGCTCGTCCGCACCGTGCATCAACAACGCGTGATACGCACCGTGACTGAGCCCCGGAAACATGCCGAAGCTCAGGTTCGAAGCGCAGATCATCTCCTCGACTGCGAAGCGCAAGGTCTGCGGAAAGCCCTGACCGCCGAACGCTTCATCGGCGGAGAGTGCGGGCCAGCCCGACTCGACGTACTGGTGATACGCAGCCTTGAATCCCAACGGCGTCGTGACGACGCCGTTGTCGATTTTGCAGCCTTCCGCATCGCCGCTCTGGTTGATCGGCTGCAGCACCTCCTCGCAGAACTGCGCAGCCCCTTCGAGCACCGACATCGCCGTCTCGGCATCGAAGTCCGCATAGCCGGGAAGCGTGGTGAGTCGTGCATAGTCGATCACGTCGTTGAGGACGAATTTCATGTCGTCCAGCGGCGCCTTGTACGTCGGCATCAGTCAGCTCCTCAATTCCGCAAAGGTTTGCCGGTGGCGAGCATGTGCTCGATCCGCGCCAGCGTGCCAGGTGTGTGTGCCAGTTGCATGAAGTGCGCCCGCTCGAGATCGAGCAGTGCCTGTTCGCCGATCGGCGTCGTCCCATCGGTATCACCACCGCTGAGCACGGACGCGAGATGTTCCGTCACCACCTGATCGTGCGCGGTGACCTTGCCCGCGGCGGCCAATGCGGCCACACCGGCCAGCAGCATGCTCTTGCCGCGCGCGCCGGAGAGTGTGACCGTGCGCGGCGCCGGCGGTGTGTAGCCGGATACCAGTGACAGCGCCTTCGCCTTGGCGTCGGCAAGCAATCGGTCGCGATTCATCGTGACGCCATCCGTGCTGCGCAGATAGCCGATCGCCTTCGCATCCGCCGCCGACGTCGACGTCTTCGACATGGCAATGATCTGGAAGACGGTGCCTGCCGCAGCCATCGCTTTCGCCGGATCGTTCTGCACGGGCCCGACGTGACGGAGGATCATCTCCTTGCATCCACCCCAGCCGGGAATGATGCCGACACCCGCTTCGACGAGCCCCATGTACGTCTCGGCCGCCGCCTGCACGGCGTCGGAATGCAGCAGAATCTCGGTACCACCGCCGAACGCCATGCCCGCCGGCGCGCCGACCACCGGGAACGGTGCGCGCTGGAGTGCAAGATACGTCTGCTGCCCGTCCATCACGCCCTGCTCCACCGCATCCCACGCCGCGATGTTGAGCGAGAACATGGAGAGTGCGAGGTTCGCGCCGACGCTGAAGTTGACGCCATCGTTGTAGATCACGAGCGCTTTGTAGGCGCCGCGGCCATCGCCGACGGTCGCAATGATCTGCCGGATCATCGACATGATGTCGGGATCGAGCGTGTTCATCTTCGACGTGAACTCGAGGCACAGCACGCCGTCGCCGACGTCCCACACGCTCGCCGAGCCGTTCTTCATCACCGGCCGGCTGGCGCGCTTCACATCGGCCAGTGCGAGCACACCCGCCGCTCGCGGCACCGCCGCGTACTCGCCGATTGGAAGCAGTTCCTGAACCGCCGTCCCTTCGATGCGATAGAACGGCTGCCCGAGTGCCGCGAACGGCGGCACAGCAATGCCATGCTTCTGCAGCAGCGTCGCGAAGTTCGTCGGTCCGAGCTGGTCGATCAGCTCGAACGGACCGAATGTCCAGCCGTAGCCGAGGCGCATGGCGGCGTCGACGGCACTCACGCGATCGGCAATCGTGGGCACGAGCGCCGCCGCGTACGACAGCGCCTGCGCCAGCAGCGACGCGGCAAAGCGTCCACCGCGATCATCGAAACCGACGAGCGTCCTGAGCGCGCTCTTGCCGCGAGCGGCGGCGAGTGACGCAAGCGCAGGCGCGCGTTCAGCGCGATACTCACCCGTCTGCAGATCCACCACTTCCTTGCGACGTCCGCCCTTCTCGTCGGGTACGAGTCGCGTGAAGCCGCCGCCCTTGCTCTTGCGCCCGGTGTTGCCGGCTGCGATCAGCTTGTCCATCGGAGCGAACGACGTCGGCAGCGCGAGGAAGGCATCGCCGGCGGGCAGCGTGGCGTGAAAGCTCTTCATGATGTGCGGCATCAGGTCGAGGCCGACCAGATCGGTCAGGCCGAAGATACCCGTCTTGGGCAATCCCATCGGCTTGCCGCAGATCGCGTCCGCCTCTTCGACGCTGAGGCCGTGTTTCAGCGCCTCGTGCATCGCACAGTACATGAAGAACGTGCCGATGCGATTGGCGATGAACCCGGGTGTGTCCTTGCAGACCACGACGCCTTTGCCGAGTCGCTCGTCGCCGAATGCATGCAGCGCCGCGGTGACGTCGGGGCGCGTCTGCGGGCCGCTGACCAGCTCGAGCAGCCGCATGTAGCGCGGCGGATTGAAGAAGTGCGTGATCGCGAAATCCGCGGCGAAGGCGTCGGACTGGCCGGCGATCAGATCCTTGAGCGGGATCGTCGACGTGTTCGACGTGATGATGCTGCCGGCGCGGCGCGCCGCATCGAGCCGCTGGTAGAGCGGCGCCTTCACAGCGGGGTCTTCGAATACCGCCTCAATGATCCAATCCACTTCCTGCAGCGCGTCGAGATCATCCTCGACGTTCCCGGGCGTCACCAGCGCGGCGGCCTCGGCGCTCATGAACGGGAGCGGTTGCTGCGTTCGCATGCGCGCGAGCGCGCCCGCGGCGAGCGTGTTCCGTTCGGTGGCACCGGACGGAACGACGTCGAGCAGGAGGACCGGAATGCCCGCGTTAGCCAGTTGCGCGGCAATTCCGCTCCCCATCGTACCCGCGCCGACGACGGCGGCGCGGCGGATCTCGATGGCCATGAGAGGAGGCGTGAAGCCAATGAATTGAGAAGAAGCGGCCGACCGCGAAGCAGACGCCGGCGTATGGAGGAATCCTGCCGCAGCGACGGCCCGGGCGCAACGCCCGGCGACGAGCCATCCGTTCCCCGGACCGGCCGTCGCGCGGCATGGAGCGCGCTCGCGGTGCTGCCGAGACTTAGGTGCAAAACGTCTCGTGCCGCCCCAGGTCTGTATGCGGTACCCCTCTGTCGTGATGTGATGCCGTATCAACTGCCGGGCCAGCTGAGCTACGAAACGATCGCGCGAGGTCCGGCGGCACGCGCCGCGCGTGCGGCCGACGCGCTGGCAGCCGCCCGACAGGACAGCGGGATCGCCGGCGATCGGTGGATGCTGCGCCTGATCGCCGCTGGTGTGACGGCGCTCGCCTGCCTGGCACTCGCGCGCCACAGTTTCGTACCGGCCGCCTGGCTGCTCGCGGCGCTGAGTGTCTCGGTCGCGGCGATCGCCGGCCGCGAGTGGCGCGGCACGCACGGCGGCGCGATCACCCTTGGCCTCGCCGCACATCTGGTCGGATGGGCGCTCTCCGTGCAGATCGGCGCACGCATCGAGTGGGGCGCGATCTTCTTCGTGATCACGACCACGCAGCTGCGCTACGAGAACGCGAACGCGATCGTGCCGAGTATCGCGTTCTACATCAGCCAGCATGCCTTGCAGTTCGCGCTGATCACGCTCGGTGTGAATCTCGACTTTCTCTGGCGCGGCAGTCTCGATCTCACGACGTCGTTCCTCGCGGTGTCACTGGCCGTCGTTCAGGGGTCGGTGATCACGGAGATCGCGCGGGCACTGAACAAGCGCCATGAATCGGCGATCCACGCGAACCTCGAACTGATCGAGCGCGCGGCGCAGGCAGATGCCCAGGCGGCCGCACTGTCGCGCACGGAGGCGATCATGCGCGGTGTCGTGGGCGGCAGCGAGGACGCCGTCGCGGTGTACGACACCGAGGGCCGCATTCAACTCTGGAATCCGCGCATGGAAGCGATCACCGGTGTGCGCACATCGCTGGCGCTCGGCCGCTTGCGCAGTGACGTCTACCAGTCTGACGACACGCGCACCAACGCATTGAATTCTGCGCTCGACGGCACACCGGCGCACGTCAACACCGTGTCATACTTCGACGTGTCGCGCGGCACGCCCGGCGTTCTCGATATCGCCTACCTGCCGCTCCGCAAAGCTGATGGTACCGTGATTGGTGCCTTCAAGGTTGCGCACGATGTCACCGAGCGCATTCGCAACGCTGAAGCCGTGTCCACGGCACGGCAGCAACTGCTCGAGGCGCTCGAGGCGATCGATGCTGGCTTCGCGCTCTTCGATGCCGAGGATCAGGTGATCCAGGTGAACAGCGCCTATCGCGACTATTACCGCGAAATCGAGCACGCCTTCGAACCGGGTACGCCATACGTGGAGATCGCGCGCGCATATCTCACCGTCTTTCCGGAGTACACCGGCGGTCGGCCATTCGACGAAGCGGTGGCGAGCTGGGTCGCCGCTCGCACCGAGCGGGCGAACACCAAAGAGTATCAGCAGGGTGATCGCTGGCTGCTGCTGCAGGATCGCCCGACCGCATCCGGTGGCCGCGTGTCGTTGCGCACGGACATCACGAATCTCAAGCGCATTCAGCGCGATCTCGAAGAAGCGCGCTACAAGGCGGAGGAAGCGAATCGCGCCAAGAGCGAATTCCTCGCGCGCATGAGCCACGAGCTGCGCACGCCGCTGAACTCGATCATCGGCTTCTCACGACTGGTCAAGTCGAACAAGCAGGGTGCGCTCTCGGCGAAGGACATCACCTTCCTCGAGCGCGTCTCGAGCAACGGCGAGCACCTGCTGTCGCTGATCAACAGCATTCTCGATCTCTCACGCATCGAAGCCGGCAAGATGCCGATGCTGATCGAGGAGATCGACTGCAATGCGATGGTCCTCGACACGGTACGAATGCTCGAGGGACAGACGGCGAATGGCGACGTGAAGATCATCGCGCACGTGTCGCAGAAGCAACTGAACCTGAGCACCGATGCGGCCAAGCTGCGTCAGGTGCTGATCAACCTGATCGGGAACGCGCTCAAATTCACGGCGCGGGGCACGATCACGGTCAGCGTGAGCGATGTGCCGGGCGCGAAGGGCTATGTGATGTTCGCAGTCACGGATACCGGCATCGGCATTCCTGCGAACCGCCTGCAGGCGATCTTCGAGGCGTTCGAGCAGGCCGACGGCACCACCACGCGGCAGTTCGGCGGCACCGGACTCGGTCTGACGATCAGCCGCACCCTCTGCGAGCTGATTCACGCCACGCTGACCGTGCAGAGCGAGGTCGGCGAGGGGTCAGCATTTCGTGTGAGCTGTGCGCCGCTTCTCCGCCGACCAACGCCGCTTACCGGCCGGGCGCCGACCCCGCACGCGCTGACCGCGCTGCCGCCGATGACGTCCGGGACCGGCTGACACGCCGGGTTCAGGACGCGTCAGCCGGGAAGACAAGCATCGGCCACGTGCGCCGCCACGGCGCGGTGTTGGCCAGCGTCAGTTCGAGTGTCAGCGTCCAGCGCAGCGATTCGGTGGCGCTGTAGAAACTCGGCGGAGCCGATGCGGGGATGCGAAAGGTGACGGATTGCCGCCAATCGTCGCCGCCAGCCACCGGCCCACCCGAGAGTGACACCGGCAATGGCATCGAGGTCGCGACGTCACCGGGCCGTGCGCCGCGCCACTGCCGCGCCTCGGCCCGCAGCGTCACGTTCTGCACCATCAACGCACGGCGCGCATGCAGCACCGCACGAAAGGTCGCCGGCTCGCCCGCCGTCACTCGGCTGTCGTCGAGCGCGGCTTCGAGCCAGCCCACGCGACGCGCCTCCGTGAACTCCGGCTGCAGGATGCGGATCTCCGGCAGCGACGTCAAAAATGCCACCAGACCGATGCCGATGAGGATGATCGACTCGGGCGACGCGACGAACAGGCCTGCGGCACCGAAGCCGATCAGCGCCACGCCGAGTGCCGATGTGAGCAGCGCGCGACGCGCAGTCCCGCGCTCGAGTGGGGCGCTCCACTGTTCGCGTACCAGTTCCACATAGACATGCCCTTTCGGGCCAAGTCGATCGGAGTCGTCGAAAGGCATCGTGCGAGAATGGTCGAGGAGCGGGTCGGACGCAACCAGAGCAGAGTGCCGTGCCGCAGTGCGGTATTGTTCGCCCAGCCGTTGCAGCGCCGGCAGGCCCGGGCAGCTGCGCACGCATCTTTCGTCCTGTTCGACCCATGTCACGATTCAGGCTCCTGCTGTCTCCAGGCACGTTCGGCGCGATCGGCGTGCCGAACCGCGTCGTGATGGCGCCGATGACGCGCTGTCGCGCATTTCCCGATGGCGCCGTGCCGCTGCTGTACGCGACGCACTTCGCGCAACGTGCGAGCGCCGGGCTGCTGATCACCGATGGGACGATGGTGTCGCCACAAGGCGTGGGCTATCCGTATACGCCGGGCATCTGGACCGACGAGCACGTCGAGGCATGGAAGCCCGTCACGCGTGCGGTGCACGCGGCCGGTGGACGCATTGCGTTGCAACTGATGCACGTGGGCCGCGTGTCGCTGGCGTCGTATCAGCCCGATGGCGCCGCACCGGTGTCCTCGTCGCCGACTCGCGCGGCGAAGACGATGTTGTATTCACCGCGCTGGGTGGCGGAGGACGCTGCCGAACCTCGTGCGCTGGACATCAACGAGATGGCGGGCGTCGTTGCGCAGTTCGGCACGGCCGCGCGGCGCGCCAAGGCTGCCGGTTTCGACGCCGTTGAAATCCACGCGGCCGATGGCTACCTGATCGACCAGTTTCTGCGCGACGGCGTGAATCAGCGGCACGACCGATACGGCGGCAGCCCCGAAAATCGTGCGCGCCTGCTGCTCGAGATCGCCGAGGCGGTCGCGAAGGAGATCGGCGCGGATCGCACCGGTGTGCGCCTTTCGCCGCTCAATCCATTCAATGACATGGCGGACCGCGATCCGCTCACCACGTTCGGTGCCACGGTGAAGCATCTCGCGGCACTACAACTCGCGTGGACACAACTCGCCGGCGTCGCGGACACCGATCTGCTGCCACGCTTGCGCGACGTGTACGGCGCGCCATTCATGCTCAATGGCGGCTTCTCCGCCGAATCCGCCGATGCAGCGATCACGAATGAACTGGCGATGGCGGTGAGCTTCGGCACGTTCTTCATCGCGAACCCCGATCTCGTCGAGCGGTTTGCGAGCGGCGCCGAGTTGAGCACGGCCGATCCGACGACGTACTATGGCGGTGCCGAGAAGGGCTACACCGACTACCCGGCGCTCGCGCCGGGCTGACACGAAAACGGCGGCACGCTGATTCGCGGGCCGCCGTTGGAGCGTTCGCGAGTCGCCGCGCTATCGCATCGGGCGCGTGGTGCCAGCGGGCTGACCGTTGGGGTGCCACGTGGGCTTCGGTCCGTTCGACAGGATCAGCATCGCCTGCGCTGCGGCTTCGATCACACGCGCCATGTGCACGGGATCGGCATACTGCGCCTCGTCGCGCACGGTGTGATAGTCGGCGTGCAGGTTGAAGCTCGACAGGGTATGCGCCGGAATCCCCATCCGTGCAAACGCGATGTTGTCACTGCGTTCGAAGAACCGTTGCGCCGGCCGCCGATCGGGCACGATCGGAATGCCGCCATCGCGCAGTTGATCACCGAGCGTCGACCGTTCATAGCCCGTGAGCCACGCCTTGCCCGGTCCACCGGCAAGACTGTCAGGTCGGCCGATCATCTCGACTTCCAGGTTCGCTACCAGCTGCGACAACGGCCGCGTCGGATGATCGATGAACCAGCGCGTGCCGAGCAAGCCGACTTCCTCGCCGGTCATCGCCGCGAAAATGATCGTGCGCCTCGGCTTTTGTGGCAGACGCGTCAGCAGTCGCGCCACTTCGAGCACGGCGATCGTGCCGGCCGCGTCGTCGTCCGCACCGTTGTTGATCGAGTCACCGTTCACCGACTTCGTGATGCCGATGTGATCGTAATGCGCCGTCATCAGCACATACTCGTCCTTGAGCGTCGGATCGCTGCCCTCGATGTAGCCGAGCACATTGGCGCCCGGCAACCGACGCTCCGGCGGCACCGAGTCGTACGCACCCCAGCTCGAGAGCAGCTGCGGGCGCACGCGTGCACCCGGCGCTCCGGCCTGCGATGCGAGCGGCACACGCTGGACGAAGCCGCTGTCGCCAGCGGGCTTGAGTCCCGCCGCCGCGAATTGCGCCGCGAGCCACCGTGTCGCACGCCAGCTGCCGGGTGATCCGGTGAGACGCCCTTCCATGCTGTCGGACGCCAGAATCGCGAGCTCGCGGGCGACATCGCGTTCGCTGACCCGTGGCTTGTATGCGCTCGCACCGACGGCTCCCACCGCTGTCGGCACTGCGACGAACGCGAGCCAGTTGCCCGTTGGATCGATCGTCACGCGCGAGATGTTGGTGAGCGGCGCGTACGTCAGATCGGCCGCGACGGTCCAACCAGGCTGACCACGCCGCCACGTGCGCAAGGTCGTGCCGGACGCCGCGAGCACCGTCGCGCTGTCCACCCATGTGTATTCCTCCTGCTGCGGCAGCGTCGCGACCAACCGGGTGACGGCGCGCGTCGTGACATCGAGTTCGTCGATGTACCACTGCGGGCCTGCCTTCTGGATGAACGACACGCGCGTCGAGCCGGGCACGCGCTTGACCCCGCGGCCCACATCACGCGCGATGGTGTCGATGCGCCCGCTGACGGTGTCCATCAGCTGCAGCGTGTTCGGGCTGCCGAGCACGTACATCACGACCTGCGACCCGACCCACGCGTAGTACCCCACCGGCTTCACCTTCCCCACCAATCGCTCGGCCGGTCCTCCGGGCGTGAACGGCATACGCCAGAGATGCTGTGCAGAATCGCGCTCGACGCGAATGACGGTCATCGAGGCGCCGTCCGGTGTGACCTGCGCGGAGTATTCGCTCTCCGCCGTGACGTTCACCGGCACGTGCGACGAGCCGTCGAGCGCATAGCTCCAGATGTCGGTCTGCACATCGCGGACACTGTCGCGCAGCAATGCGTTCGGTGCCCGGCGCGTGTAGTACAGCACGCGTCCCTTTGCATCGAAGCTCGGTTGATTGTCGTAGCCGTCGCGGCGCGTGAGGTTGAGCGGCGGCTGCACGATCAGCGCACCATCGCGCAGCGTCACACGCGACAGGAAGATGTCAGTGTTCGGGGTGCCCGCGGCGGGTGCGGGCGTCTGCGCCTGCAGCAGCGAGACCGGAGCGGCCAGCAGCAGGGCACGAATCAGGGAGAGGTTCAGCATGCGCGCACGCTATCCGGGCGCGCCGGACGGCGCCAGCAGCGACACGCTGGCGACGCGGCTGCAATGCCGCCCGGGAACGTGCGAGATTGCACGCATGCAACTCCGACCGATCGCTCTCGTCGCGCTGGCCCTCCTCGCCACCGGCTGCAATACCTCTGAAAAAAAGCCACGACTGCCCGAAAATGCGGTGGTGGGCACGTGGCGCAGTGACACCCTGCGCGGTGCCGATGCGTCGGGACGCGTCTATCAGCTGCAGATGTCGCCGGACGGTATGGCGGAGTTCACCAGTGACTTCGTCGGCCGGAGCGTGAAGACGGAACGCGGCACGTGGGATGGCGCAGACTCGCTCGTGCGCGTCGTCGTGCGCGACAACGCGACGTCATCGCGACCGACATCGATTCTGCTGTCGATTCACCAGAAGTCGCTCGATCTCGTGGCGTTCGACACCACCGCATGGGGACCGGACGGCCTGCGACTGTATCGGCGCTAACCGGTCCACCGGTTGCTTGCGTTGAAAGATTTTCGGGGACACAGTGGTCATCGCGCCGCTCGGAAGTCGCGCGGCGATTCCCCGATACCAGCCGTGCATGTCCCCCGATCGACGTCGCACACGCGCAGGTCTGCCGCTCGCCGTCATCATTGCCATACTGACGGTGATCTTCGGCGGCCGCCTGGCGCGACAGCCGTCGCCGACCACGGTGCCGGCATCGCCAACGGCCAGCGCACCGTCGGTTTCGCCACGCGGGCCGGACGCAGCGGCCGGTGCACCGTCAGCAGCGCGGCGTCGCGATTCACCCGGCTTCACGACGCATGCACATCTCGTGGAGCATTTCGAGAAGCACGGCGCTGAATTCCCCGGCCTGACGCTCGACACATACCTGCAGGCGGCGCAGACACTGCGCGACGTGCCAGCCGGCGGCGACATTCTCGAACTGCGACGCAACGACGGCGTCGTGACACGATTCGACAAACAGACCGGCGCGTTTCTGGCCGCCAATCGTGACGGTACGATCCGCACGTTTTTCCGCCCGAACGACGGCGAAGCGTACTTCCGTCGGCAGGCTCGACGCTTGCCCGGCGGCGGCCCATGACCGGCGACCATGATCCCGTGCACACGTACCTGGAAAGCCGCGGGTGCTCACCGTTGGTCGTCCGGCGCGGGCTGATGGGTCTGCTCGACCAGTGGAATGCGATCGTCACGGGCGTGGAACGCGGGCGTGACGGCTCGCTCGACGAGTGGCTGAACGACATGGACCTGCGCGACATCCTCGCCGGTGCCCTCGCAGCGGCGGTTCCGCGCGAGCGGCGCGACTCGTCGCTGGTGCTGGACGATGCGGACGATCGCTTCCACGTCCAGACCGTTCCCTGCCCCTGTCTGTGGGGCGCGGAGATCGCCGAGACCAACAGCTGGCGGTCGGAATGGCAGTGGTGGTACTTCCGCCGACCCGTCGAACTGGGGCCACTGCTGCGCGAAGACCTGCTGGTGAACGGGTTCCTGCGCCGCGACACCTGAGGTGTCCGCAGGGCATCGGCTCGGGAAACGCGACCGCGCGGACGGCTACCCGCGCACCCATCAAGCTTGCGAGTCGTATAGCATAGTGATATCACTTAGATGTCACTCTGACCCAGGTTGAATTTCCATGACTCGTGAACAAATCCGTAAGGCACCCGCCGGTCTCCCCATCCTCTTCGTGCTCCTCGCCGGAGTGCTCTGCGGTGGCTGGATCATCTACTCCAGCATCGGCAGCCGTTCGTTCAGCATGATTGCACTCGGCGTCTGCGTCGTCCTGTTCTGCCTGGTGGCGTTCACCGGCTTCTTCACGGTCGAGCCGAACGAAGCGCAGGTGCTGCAGCTGTTCGGCACCTATAAAGGCACGGTGCGTGAGCAGGGCTTGTTCTTTGCCAACCCGTTCTTCACCAAGAAGCGCATCACGCTGCGCGCGCGCAATTTCGAGACGACGCGCCTCAAGGTGAACGACCGGCATTCCAACCCCGTCGAGATTGCGGCGATCGTCGTCTGGCGCGTGATCGACAGCGCGGAAGCGATGTTCGAAGTCGAGAACGTGGAAGCGTACGTGATGACGCAGAGCGAGTCGGCGCTGCGCTCACTGGCCACGAAGTATCCCTATGACGCGCACGAAGAAGGTGAAGTCTCGCTGTCGGTGAACCCCGATGAGATCGCGCATGAATTGAGCGCACAACTCACCGAGCGATTCGTGAAGGCGGGCGTCGAAGTGATCGAAAGTCGCGTCAGCCACCTTGCGTACGCCCCGGAGATTGCGGGTGTGATGTTGCAGCGTCAGCAGGCGTCGGCGATGATCGCGGCGCGGACGAAGATCGTCGAAGGCGCTGTCGGCATGGTCGACATGGCGCTGACGATGATTGAGGCTCGCGGCATGGCAAAGCTCGACGGCGAACGGCGCGCCGCGATGATCAGCAACCTGTTGGTGGTGCTCTGTGGCGAGAAGAACGCCCAGCCGATACTGAACACCGGCACGATCTACCAGTAGGCCGTCACTCAGTGGCCGAGCGGAAGGCGTTTCTGTTGCGCGTGGACCCGGCGCTGCTGGAGGCGATGCAGCGCTGGGCGAACGACGATCTGCGCAGTTTGAATGCGCAGATCGAGTTCGTGTTGCGGCGATCGCTTGAGCGTGTGGGACGCCGCAGCGCCGCGGTTACGCCCGCCAACGCATCAAAGCCCGCGGCAGACTGAGCGATGGCGCCCGTATGCGCTTCCGCGTCCGGTGATCATTCGCTACCGTTTAAGTGCAGACCCTCGCACGACAATGCGTATCGTTGGCGTTGCTGACCACGTACATCGGGAGTCCCGGCCCATGCAATCTCTGGCATCCGCGCTCCTTCGAGTTTTGGCCGCATCTGCGATAGCCATCAGTGTCGGCGCGGCGCAGTCGGACACCACGATTCGCACGGACGATCGATGGCGCCCGTTCTTCGGTTGCTGGGCCACCGCTTCCTCGTACAACATGCTCGGTCCGACGGTCTGTGTCGTCCCGACGACGCGGGCCAACATCATCGAGCTCGTGTCGGTCGTCCGAGATTCAATCGTTGATCGCGCGCTCGTGGGCGCCACCAGTGACGAGCATGTCTCAGGGGGCGACAACTGCGTTGTGGTTAATGCCGCGCAGTGGTCGCTCGATCAGCGGCGAGTGTCCACGCGTACCGTGGTGACGTGCGCCGGAATTGCAGTGCGGCAATCGAGCCATCTCTACACGATGATCCGTCCGGATGCCTTCACCCGCATCGAAAGCATGACCGCCGATGGCAACACGACGTTGCGCGCTGTCACCTTCACCGCGCTCGGTGACGTCCCCGCGGTGCCTGCGGACGTGAAGGCGCGGCTGCCACTCGGCCATGACAACGGTGTGGTCACCGCGCGCGCTGTTGCGGCGGCCGACGTGAAGCAGATCCGCACTGCATTGCGCGACGCTGGCCTGTCGCGGCGGATGATGCAAGCACTCCTTGCTGTTTCATCGCAGCCGCCGTCGCGAACTGAGGAACCGTCAACGGGCGTTGCGTCGATCGGACCCTGCGCGCACGATCGCGGCAACTTCAACTGTTCGCGATACACGCCCGGTGGCAACGCGATCGGTGATGCACCTGGGCAACTTCCGCCCGGGAGTAGCAGGACGAACAGCCTGCTGGGGTACGAATCCGCGTTGCCACGCGGTATCCCCTAGAAGCCAGCCGCGCGCGCTCGCGAACTGGTCCCGAAGAATGGGATTCTCGGCGGGCCATGGGTTGGGATCGATGATGTATTTTGCTTGCGTCGGAACATTGGAACCCGCCCGGGAACTCCTCGTCGCAGCAATGGTATTCGCGTGATACCATCGTGTCGTGACCAACACGAACCTGCGCCGGAGCACCTGATGACACCGTCTTCGTCTTCGTCCCGACGGACGACCTCCTGCGCCGAGTCACGAGACTGCACGAACAGCTGGCGGCTGTGGCTGCTGATGGCGCTCGCGGCCGCCCCCCTGCCACTTCTCGCGCAGGATCGCACACACGCCGGCAACGGATACTACTTCAGTCGCCCGGCCGTGAGTCTCACCGTCCGCGGTGGCTACGATCGCGCGCTCGGCGGCAGCGACATCTACGACTTCACGACCACCAACCTCACCCTCAACAAGGGTGACTTTGCGGCGTTCGGCTATCAGTTGGATTTCGGCATTCGGCTCAGTGACCGGTCCGAGCTCGTGCTGTCGGGCGGTGCGGCGCAGCGCTCGGCGGACTCGGAGTTCCGGAAGTACGTCGACAACAAGGATCTGCCCATTCAGCAGACGACCACGCTGCGGCGCGTCCCGCTGTCGGTCGGCGTGAAATACGCCCTCGCCAACCCTGAGACGCGCATCAGCCGCTTCGCCTGGATTCCTGCCCGGATCGTCCCCTGGATCGGCGCGGGTGGCGGCGCGATGAACTACTCTTTCTCCCAGAACGGCGACTTCGTGGACTTCCAGACGTTGAATGTCATCAGCCAGAACTACCGGTCGGCCGGCTGGGCACCGATGGGCTACGCCAATGTCGGCCTCGACCTGAAGCTCGCCACGCGCCTCTCTCTGACGGGTGATGTGCGCTACACATATTCCAAGGCGACGCTGTCTGGACCGTTTCAGGGGTTCGACAAGATCGACCTGTCTGGCACTGCTGCCACGATGGGCTTCACGGTGCGGATGTAGGAGATGACGACCATGACGACGATCCGAAAGGCGACGCTGTTCGCCGCGAGCGCGGTGCTGACAGCCGCGTCGCTCCACGCACAGCAGGGCACCGGCACGATGATCGACGAGCGCTGGCGGCCGTTCCTCGGCTGCTGGATTTCGTCGAGCGCCGGCATGGCAGGGCCGATGGTCTGCATGGTGCCGACGAGTCAACCATCCACGGTTGAAATGCTGGCGGTCGTGCGCGATTCGATCGTGTCACGCACGCCGATCACGGCGTCCGGCGCAAAGGTCGAAACGAGTCGCGACGGTTGCACTGGCTGGGAAAGCGCGCAGTGGTCGGCTGACGAGCGCCGCCTGCTGACGACGACCGAGTTCACCTGCAGCGGTCAGCCGCTGCAGAAGGCGAGCGGCGTCTACGCCATGAAGCAGGGCGATGAGTTCGCGCACATCGAGGGCATCAGGACGCGCAGTGGCACACGCGTGCGGATCATGAACTTCCTGATGCTCGACGATACGACGCGCATTCCGCGCGAGATCGTGCGCCGGCTGCCGCGTATGGGCGCGATGCCGCAACTCGCGGCACGGCTTGAAGCCGCAGCGGAGCTGACATCAGCCGATGTCGCCGAAGCGGCAGAGACGATCGACGCGCCCGTTGTCGAAGCGTGGTTGGCCGATCGCGGTCAGGCCTTCGCGTTGACGACGAAAGATCTCCTCGCGCTGCATGAGCTGAAGACGCCGGAAAGCGTGATCGACATGATGGTGGCGGTGTCGAATCCTGAAGTCTTTGCGCTGGCGGCGAACGGCAAGCCCGCGGCACGATCGCAGGAGGATTGGCTCCGCCGCAGAGCGTTGAGCCGCGGTGCCTTGCCGTATCCGAACGGCGCCGCCTACGGTCTCATTGACGACTACGGCTGGAATCCGTACATCCCACTGGGCCTGTACTCGGGCTACCCGTACTCGTTTTTTGCGCGCAATTGCCTGAACAACCCCTACGTCGGGCTCTCCGGCAACTTCGGGTGCGGCAGCTGGTACAGCCCGTTTCAAGGCGGTGCGTTCGGCAACGGCTACGGGTACGGCTCAGGGTATGGATATGGAAACGGATACGGGTACGGAGGAGGCTGGATTTCGGGGAACTCGCCGATCGTGATCGTGCCGGTTTCGAACCTGCCGCCGACGCCACCGGGCATCGTACAGAAAGGCCGGGGTTATTCGCAGGGGAGTGGCGGCGGCGACAACGGGCGCACGGGAATGCCGTCTCCGAATGTCAATTCGAACGGCGGCGGCAGTTCGTCGTCAGGCGGGAGCTCGAGCACGGGCTCGTCATCCGCTGGCAGTTCGAGTTCAGGCAGTGAACAGCGTACCGCGAAGCCGCGCCCGTAGTGGTTCACACGATCGCGTAGCATTGCGCCGGTCTTCCGGCAGAACCCGAGCAGAGCCGACGTCAATACTGATCTGCAGAAGCGCCGGTCGAGCACACGCTCGACCGGCGCTCTCGTTTCCGGCTCGCGGGCAGGCCCGATTGGTGCACTGTCTAGGTTGCCCAGCACGCAGCCGATCTGGCTGAGCCTGGCAACAGCTCGGTCCCTCCACACGCCTGATGTCGTCTTTCGGAAGCTTTCTCCAGCTCGGCCTGCACCACATCCTCACGCTCGAGGCCGCCGATCACCTGCTCTTTCTCGCGACGCTGATCCTCGCCCACGAGCTCGGCAAGTGGCGCCCGTTGCTGATTCTGATCACGGCGTTCACGATCGGGCACTCGCTCACTCTCGCGCTCGCCACGTTGAACGTCGTGCAGGTCAACAAGCACGCCGTTGAGGCGCTGATCCCGGCCACCATCATGGTCACCAGCCTCGTCAACATCTGGACGTGGCGACAGGGCCGCCGCGCCAATGATCCCCCGCCGCGCGACGCTGAGAAGCTCTGGCCGCGCTACGCGATGGCGCTCTCCTTCGGCCTCATCCATGGGCTCGGTTTCTCGCAGGTGCTGCGCGGCCTGCTCGGGACCGAGGAGTCGCTGCTGATGCCGCTGCTGGCGTTCAACATCGGGATCGAGCTGGCCCAGGTCATCGCGCTCGGCATCCTCGCGATGATCGGAGCCATCGTCACGTGGCGCCTGCTGGATCGACGAGGCTACGTGCTCGCGGCGAGCGGGATCACACTCGGGTGTGCAACGCAGATGCTCTTGTCGCGGCTCTGAGCTGCTCGGGCCGGTTGCGGCCAGCTGTCATGCTCGACGCGCCAGTGACTTCGGAGGGGCGGGAGAGCACCACGAACACCGAGTAGCGACCGACGCAGCGCTCCGCTCCCATCGTGGCTTCGGTGGCTTCGGTGGCTTCGTGGGGGCCGGGGGGGCACGGAGGACAGGGAGTGCGGCGGTTGCCGCACTGCGCGATTGGGTTGGCGCCTCCGACTTTTTTTGGGAACAGCGTCTACCTGCGCAGCGCTCCATGCGCGTCACGACGCCACGGGTTTCGCTGTTGCCGTTCCAAAGAAACCGACGACCCGATGCTCCCCGATCGCTGCGTCGGTCGCACTCCGTGCTCTCCGTGTCCTCCCCTTCTCACGAAGTCGCCGTGACCCTGACCGGAGCGGAGCCCCTCGGTGGTCGCAACTCAGTGTTCTCGGTGCTCTCCCGCCCTCGAGTTCACTGATCCTTCACGAGTTCCTGAGTGTCGCAACCGCGAGCCGCGCGCCGAGTGAGCGGAACAAGAGTGAGCCTGCTCCCGTAGTTTTCTGGTCGACGTCTTTCACCCTCAGCCCGATCCAATTCAATGTCTTCTCCGTTCGCCTGGCGCCGGACGCTGGCCGCCGCTGCACTCGTCGCGACGGCGCCGCTCGGTGCGCAGCAGTGGTTGCATCCGGACACCGTCGGCCGCACCAACCAGTCGATGTTCCGCGTGCTCGATCAGTGGCCCGCACCGAACGAAGCCCGCGGCGCCAACGGAAAGCCTGGCCCGAAATACTGGCAGCAGCGTATCGACTACACGATCAAGGTCACGCTCGACACCACGGCGCACACCGTCACCGGCTCGGAACGCGTCACCTATCACAACAATGCGCCGGACGCCCTCGGGTATCTCTGGTTCCAGCTGGACCAGAACATCGACAATCCGGATGTCTCGGAAGCGATGATCGGCGCCCCCGCGCTGCCGAAGAACATCAGCTCGCGTCAACTCGCCTTCATCAACGCGCAGCTCGACACCAAAGGCTACACGATCTCGCGCGTGCAGCTGGTGTCCAAGTCTGGTGTGAAGACACCCGTCGCCTACGTGCTGCAGGGCACGCAGATGAAGGTGCCGCTCGCCACACCACTCGCGACCGGCAGCACGCAGGATCTCGAGATCGACTGGAGCTACGTGATGCCCGAGTCGTTCGCGAGCCGCAACGGTCGCGGTGCGCGTGAAAAACTCAAGGACGGCTGGGAGTATCTCGCCGCACAGTGGTATCCGCGCGCGGCCGTGTACGACGATGTGAACGGCTGGCAGAACGACCAGTTCTACGGCCAGGGCGAGTTCTACCTGAACTTCGGCAATTACGACGTCAGCATCACGGTCCCGCACAATCACATCGTGCAGGCGACCGGCGTGTTGCAGAATCCGACCGACGTCCTGACGGCGACGCAGCGCGAGCGTTTGGCGAAGGCGTTCACGTCCGAAAATCAGGTCTTCATCATCACGAAGGATGAAGCGAATACGCCAGCCACACGTCCCGCCGGCACACAGAGCTTCACCTGGCGCTTCAAGGCCGAAAACGTCCGCGACTTTTCATGGGCCTCGTCGGCCGGCTTCATCTGGGACGCCGCCGGCTTCCGCTACACACCGACGTCGAAGCCGATCGAGATGCATTCGCTCTATCCGCGCGAAGCTCTCGGCGTCTGGGATTCGCTGAGCACGAAGGCGATCGCGCAGACCATGCGTACATATGGCCGCATGAGCTTCGAGTATCCGTACCCGAAGGCGAGCAACATTCACGGCATCGTCGGCGGCATGGAATATCCGATGATCGCGTTCTGCGGCGCACGACCGCCTGCGAATGCCACGCCGGCCGTGCTGAAGAACGTCGGCTACAGCCTGGTGTCGGTGACGATTCACGAAGTCGGGCACAACTGGTTCCCGATGATCGTCGCCAGCGACGAACGGAAGTGGACGTGGATGGACGAAGGTCTGAACAGCTTCCTGGAAGGCCTCGGCGAAATGGAGTTCGACGCTGCGTGGCCCAAGGGGCGGCTGCCGCTGGTCGCGAACAACATCGTCGGCTACATGAAGAACCCCGATCAGGTGCCGCTCATGACCGAGTCGGACCTGATTCACCGTGGCTTCGGCCCGAACGGCTACACCAAGCCGGCATCGGGGCTCTACATCCTGCGCGAGCAGGTGCTTGGCCCGGCCAACTTCGACGCCGCGTTCCGCGAGTACAGTCAGGCGTGGATGTTCAAGCATCCGCAGCCAGCGGATTTCTTCCGCAGCATGATGCAGGGCAGTGGTGACAACCTGAACTGGTTCTGGCGCGGCTGGTTCTACAGCACGCATGCGAACGATCAGGGCCTGGGCACCGTCGAATCACAGTCGGCCGATTCACTCGGCATGAGTGCGCGCGGCCGCTTTTACAATCGCGTGACGATCGAGAACAAGGGTGGCCTCGTGATGCCGGCAATCGTTGAATTCACGTACACCGACGGCAGCAAGGAGCGCGTGAAGCTCCCCGTGTCGATCTGGCGCAACAACGAGAAGAAGTTCGAATACGGCCGCTTCTCGCAGAAGGAACTGCAGAGCGTGGAGCTTGACCCGGACAACGTGCTGGCGGACATCAACCGTGACAACAACAAGTGGTCACGCTCGGCCCCAGTGCTTCCGTGATTCACGGCTGGTTGCATGCCGTGCTGCTCGCAGGGGTGGTCGTCACGACCGCGCCTGCGCGCAGTGCGCACGTGGAGTCCCGCACGCGTCCGGTCGAGCGTGCGCATGACTTTCACGTGTCGTATACGCGGATGGCGATCGAGGGCAACTCGATCAGCGCACAGATCCGCATGTTCGGTGACGACATCACGAAGGCCTTGATCGATCGCTCGAAGACGCCGACCCTGACGCTCAACTCCGCACAGGGCGAAGCCGCGGCGCAGGCGTATCTGGCGGAGTCGTTTCCGATCGTCGCCCACGGCCGCAAGCTGGCACCGAAGGTCGCCAGCGCGACGCAGGAACGTGACATGTGGAGCTACATCGTCACGTGGACCGCCAGTGCACCGATCATGTCGCTCACGATGCACAATGCGGTGATGATGGAATACTTCGACGATCAGCAGAACATCGTGAAGCTCAAGCACATCGGCAGCGGGAAGGAATCGACGCTGTTCTACTCGGGTGGGTCGCGGGTGGATCAGGTCGTGAAGTTCTGAACCGCGCACCGAGATGAAAGTGCCTTGACCCAGTGCCAGCGCCGAGCGTACTGTCCGGAGATTGGCGCGGTGGGGGAACGGGGCGCGTGAAAATGGTGACGGACTTCTCGGCGAGTATGCGCATCGTGTATCCATGCGCAACCGGCCCCACTTGCCGAGGACACACGGGATATGCTCATGGCTCTTTCGACGAGCGCGTGGACGCTGGCACAGCTCGACCGGCTGCCTGACGACGGCAACAAGTACGAACTCGTTGACGGGGAACTGTTCGTGACGCCGGCGCCCTCGCCCGCGCATGAGGAGCTGGCGTCCGTCTTACATGGAATACTTGCGCCGTACGTTCTGGCACATGCTCTTGGACGTGTCTACACTCCGCGCGCCGTGGTCCGAACGAACGAGTCAGAGGTCGAGCCTGACCTGATGGTGCGACCCGCGATGCCCACGCTTCCGAAACAGTGGGCAGAAATGCCGATGCCGTTGCTGGTCGTGGAGATTCTTTCACGCACGACGCAGCGCCGTGACCGTGAGCAGAAGCGGGGCTTCTATCGGCGCATCGGCGTCGCGGAATACTGGATGGTGGATCGCTGGGATCGCTGCATTCACGTCGTGCGACGCGAGGGTACGGATCACGTTGCCGACTCGCGGTTGCACTGGCAGCCTGACGGCGCGACGGAGGCGCTGCAAATGGACGTGGCAGCGTATTTCGATGAGGCCCTGGGCACACGATAGGTCGAGAACGCCGCGTGACCGCTGGCGCGGGCAGGACGGTGTGGCAGCCTGCGTTTCAACCGCCAGAAGCGGTCTACCGCGATCGACCGTCGTCCCGCAGGAAACCACAGGGCTCCAGCCTGTGTACTTTTCTGCCATGACACTGCCCTACCCCAAGATCTCCCCCGACCTGATTCACATCGGTCCGTTGCGCGTGCGCTGGTACGGCCTGATGTACGTCCTCGGCTACATCGTCGCCGGCCGACTCTGCCGCAAGCGCATCCGCGACGGCGTCCTGCCGCTCACGCAGGAAGGGCTCGACACGTTTCTGACCGCGATGTTCGTCGGCATGCTGCTCGGCGCGCGAACGATCTACGTGCTGGTCTACGATCGCACGCTGCTCACCGGCATCGAGTGGCTGAAGGTCTGGCACGGTGGCTTGTCATTCCACGGTGCCGCCCTCGGCATGATCCTCGGCTGCTGGTGGACGGCGCGTCATTACAAGGTGGCATTCCTCGCACTCACCGACACGCTCGCATTGTGCGCAACGCCGGGCCTCGCATTCGGCCGCATCGGGAACTTCATCAATGCCGAGTTGTACGGGCGCGCGAGTGACGTGCCGTGGGCGATGGTGTTCCCGACCGATCCGGAGCAGATCCCACGGCACCCGTCACAGCTCTACGAGTGTCTCGGTGAAGGCGTGATCCTCGGCAGCTTTTTGTGGTGGCTCGAGGCGCGGGCGCGTCGCCAGGGCTGGTGGCGTCCCGGCGTCGGTGGCAGCGCCTTCCTGATCGGCTACGGCATCATCCGATCACTGGTCGAACTGACGCGCCAGCCCGACGCGCAGATCGGCTTCCTCGCCGGCGGCATCACGATGGGGCAACTGCTTTCGAGCCTGATGATCGTCAGCGGCATCTTCGTCGCGCAGCATGTCTATCGCCAGCCAGCGCAGACGCCGAAGCCGGTGCTGCAGGTCAAGCCGGCGTGACCTGACAGCGGTCTGAACTGCCTTTCTACCACAAGGCAGTTCAACCGCTGCGCTGTCAGAACCTCAGTCGCGGTCGCGCCGCACGATCACGCGCTTGCCTTTGATCGTTGTGTTGCGGAGCGCGTCGATGATGTCATCGGCGATCTCGTCCGGCACTTCGACGATCGAGAACTTGTCCTGGATCTGAATCGCACCGACCACGCTCGCGTCGAGCTGGAGTTCGTTCGCGATCGCGCCGACCAGATCGCCCGGGCGCACACGCGCCAGACGGCCGGCGCCGACGTACACGCGTGCGACATCCCACTGCGGCTTCCGCGCCGGACGGACCGGGCGCTCGCCGTCTGCTGCAGAGGCGGCGGGACGTGCCGGACGATCAGCGCGTTCCGGACGATCAGAGCGTTCCGGTCGATCACCACGCGGCGGCGCGCTGCGTTCCGGACGATCGGCGCGCTCGAAACGCGTCGTGCGCTCGGGACGATCGCCACGGCCCGGCGGTCCACTGCGATCACTGCTCGTCGGACGATCGCGACGCGGTTCGACAGCGGGGATTTCCTTCTCATCCGCGCTGCCACCATTCGACAGCTCGAGCTGCTTGACGGCGGCGGCGGCGACGTCCATCACGTCGAACTCGTCGGCCAGCGCTTCGACGATACTGCGGAATGCATCCAGATCGCCGGCCAGAATGCCTTCGCGCAACGATGCCTTCGTCAGTTCCAGACGGCGCGTGCGAAGGTCGGCCACCGTCGGGACCGTCGCAATCTCGATCTTCGACTTCGTCGCCAGCTCGATGTTGCGCAGCATGCGATGCTCACGCGGCTCGGCCAGCGAAATCGCGACGCCTTCACGGCCGGCGCGACCCGTCCGTCCGATGCGATGCACATACGCTTCGGTGCTCGTCGGCACATCGTAATTCACGACGTGCGACACATGCTGGATGTCCAAGCCGCGTGCCGCCACGTCCGTGGCCACCAGCAGATCGGTCTTTTCGGCGCGGAACTTCTTCATCACGCGATCGCGCTGATCCTGACTGAGACCGCCGTGCAACGCTTCGCAGCGATAGCCGCGCGCATTCATCGTCTCAGTGAGTTCGTCGACTTCCGTACGTGTGCGACAGAAGATGATTGCCGATTGCGGCTGCTCGACATCGAGCACGCGACCAAGTGCGGCCATCTTGTGCGCGCGCGGCACGATGTACGCGACCTGGCGCACCTTGGCGGTCTGCCCCGGCTCGACCTTCGCCTTGTCGATCTTGACGGTCAACGGATCGCGCAGATGCTTTCGCGCGATCTGCGCAATGCGCGGTGCCACGGTGGCCGAGAAGAGTGCCGTCTGGCGCTCCTTCGGCGTCGCGGCGAGAATCGCCTCGAGATCTTCGGCGAAACCCATGTCGAGCATTTCATCCGCTTCGTCGAGCACGACGATCTTCACCGCGTCGAGCAGCAGCGTGCCGCGACGGATGTGATCGAGTGCACGACCCGGCGTGGCAACGACCACGTCCACGCCGCGGCGGAGCGCGCGGATCTGGGTGTCCATGGCCGAGCCGCCATAAATCGGCAGCGCGATGATGCCCATTGCCTTGCCGTACTTGTGGACGGCCTCGGCGACCTGCATCGCCAATTCGCGCGTAGGGGTCAGGATCAGCGCGCGTGTGCGAGTGCGTGCCGGTGCATTCGTATCGACCAGATGGAGCAACGGCAGCGCGAACGCCGCGGTCTTGCCCGTGCCGGTTGCAGCCTGTGCGAGCACATCACGACCGGCGAGCAGCGGCGGAATCGCTTCGCGCTGAATCGGGGTCGGCTCTTCGTAGCCGAGACCAGCCAATGCGCCAACGAGGCGGGGATCGAGGCCGAGTCCGGAAAATCCGGTGTCGGCGGTGTGTTCTGAACTTGTGGGACTTGGTGTCATAAGCTATGCAACTTAACCCGCTCCATGCGTAAAGGGCGGTGTCACCGTGCGTTTGCTCGCAATGCACAGGCGATTCGGGCCACAGCGGCCATCACGTGGCGGCCAGATCATGCCCGGGCCGGACCTCAGTCCTTCGGCAACCGCGCGCTCAGGTGATCGGCGGCCTTCTCGTGCCGCAGGCGCTTGGCGAGGAGCCAGACCACCGCCGCGTTCACGACCAGGAGTAGAAACGGCACTGGCGTCGGATGCGCGATGCATTCGTAGATCTCGAGCGGAATCAGCGCGCCCGTCGCGATCACCGTCAGCCATTCGGCCCAGCGCCGCTGCAGCCAGAGCCCGACGCCTTCGACCAGAAAGAGCGTCGCGTACGCGAAGAGCCCGATGCCAAGGAAAACCACCCGGCTCGTCTCCGGGCCACCGTCGATCCAGTTGAGGAACAGCTCGGACACGTGCTGGACGTAGCCCACCGGCAGGTCCGCGACCCACTGCTCGAACGCCGCCGCGACGTCCGGCCGCACGAGGCGCATCGTTGCGAGGCCCAGGCAGATCAGTACGGCGGTCTTCGTGAACTTGTAGATCGCAACGGCACGCAGGAACGAAGCGCGATCGACGACGGACGGATGAGCGGGGGCAGTCATGGGTGGGGAAATTTGTCTCCGCGCGCGCCGGTCTGCGAGCATCATGTCAATCGCGACTGTCTCGTGACGCCGAACCTGCCGGCTGGCAGGCGACACCAGATTTGACGAATGCCGACGTACGACGCCACAGACTCCCCGCCGTTCGAGATCCGCCCATCGCCGATGCAGGGGCTCGGCGGCTTCGCGACGCACCGCATCCCCGCCGGGACGCGGTTGGTGGAGTATGCAGGTGAGCGGCTCTCGCCAGCCGCCGCCGAGGCGCGCTATCCCGACGTGCCCGGTGAGCGGCATCACACGTTCCTGTTTGCGATCGACGATGCCGTCGTGATCGACGCGGCTGTGAACGGCAACGATGCGCGCTGGATCAATCACTCCTGCGATCCGAATTGCGATGCCGTGATCGAGGACGGAAAGATCTGGATCGAAAGTATCCGCGATATCGTGCCAGGCGAGGAACTGGCGTACAACTACGCCTTCACACTGCCCGAGCGCCACACGCACGCCGCCAAACGTCGCTATCCCTGTCACTGTGGCGCCGTGACATGTCGCGGGACGCTGCTCGCGAAGAAGCGGTGACGTTCATCGGTACGTGCGCGGTGTAACCGGCGCGGTGCCGCGCGGAGTGCTGCACATCACGCGCTGGCGAGAGTGGCCATCGGCGCCGCTGCCGTGTCGGCGCGCCGGTCCACGATCCGGCCATCGACGACATCGATCGTCCGATCGCAGCGCGCCGCAAGCAACGGATTGTGCGTCACGAACAGTATCGTCGTCCCGTCGGCCGTATTCACCTTCCGCAAGAGGGCGAACACTTCGTCGGCGCTCTTCGTGTCGAGATTGCCGGTCGGTTCGTCGGCGAGGAGCAGCGCTGGCCGCATGGCCAATGCTCGCGCCACCGCCACGCGCTGCGCCTGCCCGCCGGAAAGTTGGCCCACGAGCGCGTCGCGCCACGGCGTGAGTCCCACGTCGTCAATCAGTTCTGCACTCCGCTGCGTCATCGCGACATCCGGAAACTCCGCGTTGCCAAGCATCGGCATCATGACGTTTTCGAGCGCCGAGAAGGCCGTCAGCAGATGATGATGCTGAAACACGAATCCGATGTTGTGCCCGCGCAACCGCGTCAGTTCGGCGTCACCGAGTGTGGTGGTCTCCTCACCGCTGATCATCACTGAGCCCGAGGTCGCACGATCGAGCAACCCGATGATGTTCAGCAGCGTGCTCTTTCCTGAGCCGGACGGACCCATCACGGCGCAGAAGTCGCCACGCTGCAGGACGAGATCGATGCCGTGCAGAACCTCTGTTTCGTTGGGCCGGCCGATGCTGTACGACTTGTGCATGCCGTGCAGTTGGACCACCGGGCCTGCCTCAGGCATTGATCGCGACCACCGGATCGAGACGCGCGGCGCGCATCGCCGGCACCACCGCCGCCACCAGCCCGGTCAGCGTCGCCAGTGCCAACGTCCAGCCGAACAGCGACGCCGAAAGCTCCAACGTGAAGAGCGATGAGCCATCGGCCGCACGCGTCATCGCCATCCACGCCGTGAGCCCGACGTAGCCAAGCGCCGCACCCGCGACCGCACCGCCAAGGCCCAGCAGTCCGCCTTGGAGCAGGAAGATGCGCAACACCTGCGCGCGCGAAATCCCCATCGCTCGCAGAATTCCGATCTCGCGCGACTTCTGCACCACGGACACGACCAGCACGCTCGCGATCCCGAACGCCACCGAGAGCCCGACGAAAAACCGGATCGCCGTCATCGAAATGGTCTGTGCGGTGATGGCCGTGAAGAATTGCGCGTTCGTGGTGATCCAGCTGTCGGCCTGGACGCCGGTCGCGCCCATGATACGCCTGGCGAGGATCTCGGCGGCATACACATCGTGCACTGTCACATCGATCGACGTCACGCCACCCGGCAACGCCATCAGCGTCTGGGCGGTGCGCAACGCCATGAACGTGCTCCGCTGGTTCACAAACTTGTTGCCGAGGTCGAAGATGCCGGTGATGATCAGCGTCGTCACCGCGCCGCCGATGCCCGTGACATTGAGCTTGTCGCCGATACCGACACCAAGATCCGCCGCCAACTCGGTGCCGATCAGCAAGCCCGTGCCATCGAGTTGCGTGGTGCCTTTCACGAGTTTGTCGGGCAGACGGACTACTCGATAGTACAGTTCGGGCATCATTCCCGTGACACCGATGACCCGCGAGACGTCGCCACGGACGACGACCGCCGATCCGGTGACCGCCGGTGATGCGACATCGACGTCCGGCATCGCCGCGACCTGTGCAACGACGGCCTGCCACTGATCGATGCCCTTCAGCCGCTGCAGTGGCGCCTGCATCACCGCGCCTTCGCGCAGCGCCGACGACGTATCGCGCAGCGCGCGCACGATTTCCTTCTGCGGCGTGAGCTGAATGTGCGGAATGCCTGTCAGGACGCGCTCGATCAGACTGGACTGCAATCCCTTGATCAACGCCGACATGAAGACGATCACCGCGACACCAATTGCGACGCCGCCAATGATGAACGTCGTCTGCACGCGCCCTTCCCGCAGAAACCGGATGGCGACGATCCACTCGAACGGCAACCAGCGTGCAAAGGCTGGCGATGACGTGGAGGCGATGGCTGGTTTCGCGTCCGTGCGCGCGCGACCTGGCCTTACGGCGAGTGTCATTTGCTCACGACCGGCAGCGTGGCACGCACGCGCGCGCCATCGTGCACGCTGAGGTTGGACGCGGGCACCACTCGATCGCCCACCGCCAGCCCGGCCACCACTTCGCTCAGGCCACCGCTGCGCAGACCAAGCGTCACCGCCTGTCGGCGCGCGCGGCCACCGGTGATGCGATACACCCACGGCGTCGCGCTCTCGAGGTCGTGGACAGCGTCACTCGGCACGAGGATCGCACTGTCGCGACGTGCGATTTGAATATCCACCGACGCCGTCATGTCCTGTTTCAGATACGTCGGCGGCGATGGAACGCGCAGCTTGATTTCAACCGCGCCACGTTGTGCGTCGACGCCGGGATTCACATACACCACCTGTGCGGCGACCCGGTCCTTCGGATACGCATCGACCGATGCGATCGCCGACTGACCGACGCGAATCAGCTGGAGATTCTTCTCATCGATCTGCACGACCAGCTGTGTCTCGCCACCGGGCGAGAGCGTCATCAGCACGCGGCCCGGCTGCACGACGTCACCGGGTTCGACATCGCGGGTGATGAGGATACCGGCGCGCGGCGCACGCACGGTGGCGTAGGCAAGGCGCGCGCGGGCCAGATCGGCGCCCGCCTGTGCCTGCGACAGCGCCGCCTGCGCGGCCTGCGCGTCGCTGCCCGACGGGCGTGCGCTCGCAACCTGACGCTGCGCACTTTCGAGTTGCGCGGCGGCCACCTGCTCCGCACGGCGTGCATCGTCCCGCGCGACTTCACCAATGGCACCACCCGCCAGCAAGGCACTGCTGCGCGCCAGCGCATCACGGGCCGAGTCGTAGGTGAGCTGCGCCTGCCGCAACGCCTGTGCGGCCACGGGTGACTGCACCTCCACGACCTGCCGCAGATGTGCGGATGCGACCTGCACGGCATGCTCCGCCTGATTCAGCAACGCACGAAGCTCAGTCGATTCGAGTTCGATCAGGGGCGCACCCGCGACGACGGTCTGACCCTCCGCGACGGGCACGCGCGCGACCGTTCCCGTCAACTGCACACCGACATCCACGCGATGCGGCGTCTCGACACGACCGGTGGCGACGACCGTCTGCACGAAGTTGGCGCGCGTGACCACTTCCACCGCCACGCCCGGGCCGAGCACGAGGCGAGGGCCGAAGAAGAGCGCGAGTACGATGAAGGCCAGTGTCAGGAGTTCGAGCGCGACATGGCGGCGGAGGACGCCGAGCACCCGACGTGGAAACGACGGCGCGGGTGCAGTGGTGGGATCACCTGTGGGCGTACTGGTCGCCGCATTGGCAGGCGCCGTGATCGACGTGGGCTGCGGGAGGGCGCTACCGGTCATTTTTCGCTGAGCGGCAGCCAGATCTCGTTACGACGCAGGAACGGCAGCACGTACGGCGCGTTGAAGCGCGCCAGGATCGGCGCGCCCTGTGTCGTCAGTCCCGCGTGCTGCAGTGCGGTCCGCAGTGCGGTGAGATGTTCGGCATAGTTCTCCGCCGTCCATCGCCCGGAATAGCGCAGCACCGCCACGCGTCGTGCCGGGACTTCTCGCAACGTCACGCGCGCGTCATCCGGAATCGGCAGCGTTGCGAGCGTGCGGTCAGGCGGCATGACGAAATGCACGATGAAGCCGTCGCCGCCGGCTGACTGCGTCACCGGTGCCTGCATCGGAAGCGTCACCGGCGTCTGCGTCACCGGCGCAGTCATCGCCAGTTTATGCTCGCCGCGATTCTTGCCGAAGATGTACGCTGCCAGAATGCTGAACCCGTCGCGGCTGGCCGCTTCGGCGGGCCCAGGCACCAGCACTTCCGCAACGACATACGCATCATACCCCCGGATGTCGTACAACGCCGTGTGCTGTTCCAGCCGGTACGTTGGCTCGCCGGTCTTGCGCACCTCTGGCTCGGTACTCGTCTGACTCATCTGGCAGTATCCGTGATGGGAAATAAACGACGCGCGGGCAGTCAGGCCGTTGTGTGCTGCCCGATCATGTTGTCGTGCGCGAGAAAGAACTTCTTCGCCAGTGCGACCAACTCGCCCTCCGTCGGATGATCGACCGTTTCCCAGCCGGCGATCTGTGGCATCAGGTGCGTACGGTGCTTTTCGACGTAGTGCTTGAAGTTCGTCTGCACCATGTGCGAGCCCGTCACGAGAATCATGGCACTGCCCGCCAGCGCATCGCATACACTGCCGAAGAACTCATGCTGCGTGCGCACCTCGCTCTGGTGCTGCCGGGTGTCGTGCGGACTGTCCTTCACCTTCTGTGAATGCACTTCATCCTTGTTGAACTGAATGATGTCGGCGTGATGATGGTCGAGCCAGAGGACGGCGTGTGACAACGTCATGAGCTTGCTCCAGAGAGAACCGAGACAGAAATGGTATAGAGACCGCGACGCACCTGCCTTCAACCTCTGTCGGGGACCGGCGGAAGTCTGTCCGGTATTTCCACCCTTGTGGGGGATTCCATCTTTGCAGTTCCTTCGTCGCTGTTCAGCTTGCAACTCATTCGTCGCATGAAGCCTCGCTCGTACGCGGTCCTTTCCGTGCTACTGCTCGCTGCCGGATTTGCGTTGTGGACACCCGACAAGGATCGCGCCGACCTCGAAGCCACGTATGTGCGCAGCCGGAACGACCTCATCGACGTGTCGGGGGTGCGCCTGCATGTGCGCGACAGCGGACCGCGGTCGGCGCCAGTGCTCGTCATGCTGCACGGTTTCGGCTCGAGCCTGCATACCTGGGAGCCGTGGGCCGAGTCGCTCCAGCGAGACTTTCGCGTGCTGCGATTCGACCTGCCCGGCAGCGGCTTGAGCAGCGTCGATCCGACGGGCGATTACCGCGATGCGCGCTCGATGCAGCTGCTCACCGCACTGCTCGACACGCTGCACATCGCGCGGGCGACGCTGATCGGCAACTCGATGGGCGGCCGGATCGCCTGGTCGTACGCCGCTGCGCATCCGGAACGCGTGGAGCGACTGGTGCTCATTTCGCCCGACGGTTTCGCGAGCCCCGGCTTCGAGTACGGCCGGCCGGCGGAGGTGCCGTTCACGATGACGTTGATGCGCTACGTGCTGCCGAAGCCGCTCCTCACGATGAGCCTCGCGCCCGCGTACGCCGACCCGAAGTCGATGACGCCGGCGCTGGCGACGCGCTATTACGACTTGATGCTCGTGCCGGGTGCGCGGGGGGCGATGCTCGAACGACTGCGGGAGACCGTCCTGACCAACCCGGTGCCGCTGCTCCGCACGATTCGCGTGCCGACGCTCATACTCTGGGGTCAGCAGGACCAGATGATCCCGTTCGCCAACGCCGCCGACTATCAGGCGGTGATCCCCAATGCCACACTCGTGCCGCTGCCGGGGCTTGGCCACCTGCCGTTCGAGGAGGCGCCCGCCCGGTCGCTCGTGCCGCTCCGGGCATTTCTCGACAGGACGAGCTCGACTGGCGCCGGAATCTGACGCCAGCGGTGTACAAGCCGATCTTGTGGCGCGGGCATTGCTTCAGCCGTCAGTATTCTCAGTCACCCGCCTGTCCCGATCCGACCCGATGTCGCCATCTCCCGACGCCTCCGCCGCCGCACCGCGCCGCCCGCTGCTGATCGTCACTGCGCTGCTGCTCGCGCTTGGCGCGGGCGTTGGCGTGTTCGCGATGCGGAAGGCGGCGAGATCGGCCCACGCTGGCACCGGCGGCCGCTCGGTGGGCGACCTCGCGAAGGCCAACCTCGAAGCCAAGCCGGACATGTGCACCGGCCGCGATCTGAAGGGTACGGGCGCCCGCATGGACATCTTCGCGAGCGCTGACACGACGACGGCGGCGCTGCAATCCGGCCTGGTGCCGATGCTCGACCTCAACGTCACGCCGAAAACACCGACGACCGCGGGTCAGACCGTGCGCTGGTCAGGATGGATCAAGGCGCATGGCACCGGCACGCATCGGTTCGCATTGCCGAACGGCGTGATCGGTCAGCTGGCAATCGGCCGTGCAGTGCTCATCGACACGAATGCCGGTCGCGCGGACAGCACCGGCAGTGACATGATCGCGGACCGGTTCTACCCGTTCACACTCATTGTCACCGTCGATCGCACGTCGCTCGATGCAGGCATGTGGCTGCTGTCGTGGACACCGCCGGCAGGCAAGTCGGAACCAGTCATGCGCGGGAGTCTGTTTCCGCCGACACCCAGCGCGGCGAAGCCAACAGTCGCCAGCGCGCGTTAAAACCCGAGTGCCTCAGCGCGCGACTGACGTGCTGTCGAGCCACCCGCCCGTGAAGCCGGCCTGTCGCAATCCGCGGACGATGTAGGGATTCGTGCGCATCGTCTTCCAGATCAGCTGCGAGCGATAATTCTCGAGCATCGCGACGATCGGCCCCTGGTCGATGCCGAGGTAGTCGCGACCGACCCAGCCGAGCTTCGGGTCAACGGTACCCATGCGCACCGTGATGCTCGGATTCGTGACCGACGGATTGAACGCGTCCTTGAAGCCGTACTGATCGAACAGCACCGAACCGTAGCGCTCGCGCATGGCGACCATCGCCGGAAACACGATCTCCGGCGCGAACGGCATCGAGGCGAGTGCCGCGGTGGGCGCGATCGTGCCATCGTCGCGCTCACTGCCATCCGGATCGCCGTCCTTCGATGCGCCGCGCGCCCAGTACGTGCGCAACAAGGTCGGCCGTCCATTGAGCACGACCGTGGTATCCGCCGGACCATCGCACGCCGTCAGGCCCCACACATTCGCGCCGTAGCCGGTGAAGCCCTGCGGATTGGCGATCGCGTATTCGCGATGACTGATCGTCGCGCGACGGCTGTTCTCGAACCAGTCGATGCCGTGCGCACCGATGTATGCATCGCGGATGCCGCGGAAGTCGATCCACACGTGCGAATACTGATGCCCGAACAGCGGCGAGAAGTTCGTGTGTTCCTGACCCCGATACGTCGCCCACGGATTCGTCGTCGACCATGCGTCCCACGATTCCTTCGGCAGCGGATGCGTCGGTGAACCAAGGCCGAGGATGTAGATGATCATCGCCTCGTTGTAGCCACGCCAATCGGCAGTGAAGTAGCCGATCTCCGGATTCCATCCCATCACCACACGGGGCGGCCTGGTGACCGACCAGTTCCAGTCCACGCGGCGATAAAGCGAATCGGCGAACGCGCGGATCGATGATTCGGTCGCGTCGTTGCCCGTGTAGTAACTCTGTGCGAACAGCACACCGCCGAGCAGCAGCGCGGTGTCGATCGTCGAGAGTTCGACCTTGTCGAAACGTCGGCCGTCTTCGTAGCGCAGGAAGTGGTAGAAAAACCCCTTGTAGCCGCCGTTCCCCGTCGCCTGTGGCCCCTGCGGCAGCGTCCACAGGTACTGCAGCGTGACGAGTGTGCGTTGCGCCGATTGCGCGCGCGAAATCCAGCCGCGCTCCGCACCCACCGGATACGCCGTCAGCGCAAAGCCGATGCTCGCCACCGACGAGAAGTCCTTCTGTGGCCAGCGGTCGTGTGCGAGGCCGGTCGTGCTGTCGGTCGTTTCCCAGAACCATCGGAAGGTGCGCTCCGCCACCGTGTCGGCGAGCGCGAGTTGACGGGCACTCGGCGTAAACGCTGCTGCCGGCGATCTGGCGGGTGCCGGTATCGTGGTCGCGCCGTGGCATGCCGCGAGCGAGAGCGTGATTGCGCCGCTGAGTCGCCGCGCGATCCGCACGAGCTGACGCACTGGAATTGTCATACCCGAATCGTATCAGTCGGACGTCGCTCGCTGCACTGCCGGCACGCAGTGAGGCCAGCGACGCGGTGGTGCCCGGTCTCGCGATACCACACGCCGATCGGCTCGCGGTGTTCTGCGAGCCGACCGTCGCGGGCGATCAGAACTCCACTGCCAACCCCGCCTGGAATCGACGCGCATCACCCGACACGCAGTTGGCTGTGCCGAAGTCGGCATTCGTGTTCGGCAGCGTCGCGATGTAACCGTTCCAGCATCCGAGGTTGTTGAAATTGAACGCGTTGAAGAGGTCCGCCGTGATCCCGACGCGGTACTGACTCGCCAG
>JBBRLZ010000013.1:0-90477 GCA_038231095.1 Gemmatimonadales bacterium | reverse complement strand
TTGACTATGATTCGATATGGATACGACACTGCTCCGCGCGTTCGTCGAGACCGTGGATGCCGGCACCCTCAGCCGCGCCGCCCGGCATCTCGACATCTCGCAGCCGTCGCTGACGGCCCAGATCCAGCGGCTCGAGAAGCATCTCGGCGTGCCGCTCTTCGATCGCCACGGGCGCGGCGTGACGCTTACCGATGCCGGCAAGGCCCTCTATCCGCGGGCGCGCAGCATTCTTGATGAAGTGCGCGCCACCGAAGGGGCGATCCGCCGCGAGGGCGCCGACGAGGCCGGCACATTGAGCGTCGGTGCGATCCCGACTATCGCGCCGTATGTCATTCCGGCGGCGCTGCAGCGACTGCGCGTGAGCCATGCGGCAACGCGCGTCGAGCTGCGCGAGGACTACAGCGCCGTCCTCGCGAAGATGATGCTCGATGGTGTGCTCGACGTCGTGATTGCCGCACTGCCGTATGCGTTCGAACACCTCGACACCGAGACACTCGGCATCGATGCTCTGGTCGTCGCGGTGCCCGCACAGCATGCGGCGGCGCGTGCCGGGCGCATCACACTCGCGCAGCTGCGAGAGGCACCGGCGGTGACACTCGATCCGGCGCACTGTCTTGGCGAACAGGTCGCCGGGTTCTGTTCGAGCCGGCAGGTGTCACCGTCGGTGGTCTGCCGTAGTGCGCAGCTGGCGACGGTGTTCGAGCTCGTTGGCGCAGGCGTGGGATTGTCGATCGTGCCGGCGATGGCGGCCGCGCGACACAACACGCCGCAGTGCGCGTACGTGCCGCTCGCAGAGCACACGCTGCAGCGTGAGATCGTGGCGGTGTGGCGGCGCGGCGCGGTCAAGTCGCCGCAGGCTCGCGCGTTCGTGGACTGTATGCGCGACGTAGTGCGCGGCCGATAGACTACGGCGATGCGTGTGCGTTCGTGCGAGTCAGTGCGTGTGCCCGCGATCGCGTTTACGCGGCGGGCACACGCGGACCGGTGCAGTGGTTACGCGCCTTTGTCGCTGAACAGCGAGTCCACGAACCGATACGTGGAATAGAGAATCGGCGCCGCAACGAACGTACGCTCGCGAATCCGGCCGAGGGGCGTCGGCTTGAACCAGTTCGGAAAGAACCGGATCTTGCCTTCTTCCTTCATGAACGGATCGGGCAGCGTGCTGCCACCATCCTCCCACGTCAACGCGATCATCGGACGTGCCGTGTTGGTCAGGTTCGGCATGCCGCGGTGCCACATGGCGGACGTGCGCACCATCACGTCGCCCTGCTGCATTTCGACGCGCATGTCCTTCGGGTTCTGCATCGCGAACTGCCAGTACTTGTAATACTTCTTGTGCGTGCCCGGCGCCGCCTGCATCGCGCCGTTCGCGATGACCGTGTCGACGACCGCGAAGTTCGCGATCATGAACGATTTCGAGAACGGATAGTCGGTGTGGTAGTGCTGCATCGTGCTGCCGGGCAGGTTGTAGTTGCAGCCGACGTTGGGTTCACGCGTCACCTTGGGCTCGATCTGACGGATCAGATCGTGAATGCCCGCGGCCTTGAGAATGTCATAGAGAAAGCGCGACTCGACGCCGGGAAAGCAATTCAGATGTCCGCTGAGCGTACCGCCGCCGTTGAACAGCGAGCCATCCTTCTGCGCCGCGTTGAAGGCGTCGGTCAGCGTGGAGTGCATGCGCGCCATCTGATCGCGCGGAATGAGCCCCTTCACGACGAAGAAACCTTCGCGATCGAAGGTCGCGCGAAGCTCATCGAGCTCTTTCGACGACAGGCGTCGCACATCGAGCCCTGCTGGGCTTCCCGCCAGACTGGTTTCGCTCACGGTGTCTCCTGCCCAGCGATCGGGCAAAATGTGGTGGTCGCCAACGCCCTTCCCGAATTAAGCTACTCAAACCGTGTAGACGAATGGCGCGGGCCAATGGTAAATGCACCCTCGCGGCTGAGTTTGCGATACAGGTCTGCCACGACGTCCGCCTGACGACGTGGAGTGAACTCGCTGATCACCCGCTGCCGGCCTCGCGTGCCCATCTTGGCGCGCATCGCCGGATTGCGGAGCAACGCCACCAGCGCTCGTGCGAGGGCGCCGGTGTCGCCACGTGTGACCAGCTCCCCTTCCTGCCCGTTTCGCACGAGTTCCGGCAGCGCGCCCGATGCATACCCGACCACGGGGCGCTCCATCGCCATGCCCTCCGTCACGACCAGCCCGAAGGGTTCTTCCCAGCTTGGCACCACCAGAATATCGAGATCGGTCATGATCGCCGGCACCTCGTCCGTCCACTCCACCCAGTCCACGGCGTCGGTCATGCCGAGCTCGGTGATTCGCTGCCTGAGCGACGCGAGGTAGTCTGCAGGAGCGCCCGCGTCCGGTGCCTTCAGTCGTCCGAGGAGAACGAGCCGGGCCGCCGGAACTTCGGTGTGCACCAGCGCAAACGCATTGATCAGATCGAGGTGTCCCTTCCATGGAATGAATCGTCCGAGCAATCCAACCAACGGAACGCGATCATCCACCTGGAGTCGGGAGCGCAGAAAGCCGCGTGTAACCGTGTTCGGATTGAAACGTTCGGTATCAGTCGCATTGTACGCCATGAAGACGCGTTCGCGTGGGATGCCGCCGTCCGTCAGCGACGCACACACGAACTCCGAGATCCCGAGAACGGCGCTGGCGCTCTGAGCCGCCCATTGCGCAGCCCGGCCGATCGTGGGCGACCACTTGAGATGGACGTGCAGGACCACGGCCGCGCCCGTCAGGCGCGCGAGCAGGGTCGTGAACGCGGCGTCGCGCGGGCGGTCAGTGGTGTGCAGGACACTGATCCGCTCACGGCGTACCAGTGCCGCAAGCCGCAGCAGGGTGAACACCGCCGGCACGTTGCGGAGCGCGCTGAGGGCTCTGCTGAATCGGTTGTCGCCGCTCAGTTCCTGACCGAGATCGCATACGGTCAGCCGAGCGCGCGGCGCTTTGCGGATCCAGGTGAGGGTCGGTTCGAGGTCGACCGAGTGACGGTTGGTCGCGACGAAGACGTCGATCTCGTCCGGGTCGAGGTGCTCGATCAGCGTCAGGTGGACCGCGACATCGGCCCCGAGTGCACTGCGCGTGTTCACGAAGAGCACGCGTGGCTTCTCTCGGGTGTTCGGTATGGCGGCAGAGGTCGCGTGCATTCCGGTTAGTACAGGCAAAAATTCGGCGCGCATCCCGGCATTCGGACGCGCGGTCGTCTCACACGGCTGTCACCAATTCCGCAGCACGAACGGGAACCGCAGCGCTGCACGATATCGCGCGGACCAAGGGACCGACATCGCAGACGCCACCGCCGCCAGTTCGATCACGCGGTGACACTGCGCCTGACAGGGGCACCGTCCGTGCGAACAGAAGACGTGGTCGTCAGGCAGGCGTCACACACGCGCCGAGGGCACCGTGCACGCCTGATGCACCGCGGCGCGCCTCAGGCCTGATGCATCGTCATCCCGCCGACCACCGTCCGGACGACCGCGATGTCCTTGATCGTCGCCGGTGACACGGTGTGCGGATCGTCGGACAGGATCACGAAATCCGCAAGCTTGCCGGTCGTGATCGATCCCTTGATGGTTTCCTCGTGGGCCGCGTATGCGCCATGGAGCGTGTTCACCCTGATCGCCTCACTGACGCTGATCCGCTGATTCGCGCCCCAGGTCGTGTTGTCCCATCCGGTGCGGGTGACCATGCCCTGGATGCCCATCAGCGGTGCGAAGGGGCCCGGGCTGAAGTCGGAACCGGCAGCCGCATGCACACCGGCATCGAGCATCGAGCGGTAGGCCATGCAGCGCGTCATCAGCGCCTCGCCGTAGAACGGAAACTTGTCGGTGTTGTAATACGCGTAGCTGCTGAACATCGCCGGAATCGCGTCGAGCGCCTTGATGCGCTTCACGAGACTGTCAGTGATCAGGGTGCAGTGCGTGATCTTCGGTCGCGCATCGAGGCGCGGCGCCTTCTGCTGCGCGCGTTCGAGCGCCGTCAGGTACATGTCGATCGCGACGTCGCCGTTGGCGTGACAGTTCACCTGTATACCGGCCCGATGCACGCGCTCGACCCACGCGTCGAGCGCGTCCTGCGTCGTCGTGATGTTGCCCTTGTACGTCGTGCCGGCGTACGGGGTGCTGAGGGCCATCGTGCGTTCCGAGAAGGAGCCATCCACCGTGTGCTCCGCCGTCGCACCGAATCGGATCCAGTCGTCGCCGAAGCCGCTCCGGATACCACTCGTGATCATCGTCTCGAGCTCGCGGTCGTACGCCTCGTAGTTGACGCGGTGCCGCAGTTCGCCGCGAGCACGCACATCCTGAATGGCGGCCAGATTGCCGCCTTCGTGGTGGACGGTGGTGAGTCCGTACCGCGCGAACTGCGTCGAGATATGCGCCATGCCATCGCGCTCGCGCCGGTCGTTGTCGGCGGCGGAGTAGACCGGGCGAGTGCCGGCGGCCTCGATGACGTTCATCGCGCGGTCAGTGACGCGGCCTGACAGCTCGCCGCTCGACGTCTTGTCGAACGTACCGCCGGCTGGTGCTGGCGTACTCGCCGTGACGTTCGCCATCGTGAACGCCTTGCTGTTGTAGAAGGCCGTGTGGCCGCCGCGATGATGCACGACTACGGGATGCTCCGTGCTCACCTGATCGAGATCGGCACGCGTGAGCTGGCGCTTGTCCTTGAGCTTCGTGTCGTCGTGGAAGTAGCCGCTGACCCAGGTACCGGCCGGCGTCTGCCGCGCGCGCGCCTTCAGCTTCTCGATGATGCTCTGGATCGTGACGAACTCCACTTCGAACGGATTGCCGACCAGCACTTCGTACAGCAGCGTCGTACCGCCAGCGTGGTTGTGCGTGTCGATGAAGCCCGGCACGATGGTCATGCCTTTGGCGTCGATGATCTGCGTGCGTGCACCGGCGAGCGATTTCACGGCGGCTGACGTCCCGATCGCCACGAACCGTGCACCGCTCACCGCGAACGCCTCGGCACGCGGTGTCGTCGGGTCCATGGTGTAGATCTTCGCGTTGGTGACAATCAGATCGGGATCGAGACTGGCGTCGGTCGTGCGTGCCGTGCCCGCGCGCAGCCACGAGGGCATGGCCGTGCCGGCGGCACCGGCGAGCGTGAGGCCCATGAAGTCACGTCGGGAATGCCGCTGGGTCATCGGAATCTCCTATCGGTTTATGCGCGTGGCCACGGAGCGCGTCGCTTATGAGCGTAGTGTATTGTGTGACCGTGCCGCACGCATCGCGAGGTGGTTTCCGCTCGCCACGCATGGCTCCTGACCCGGATGCACGTCGATGACTCACGAAATCCGCTTCGAAAACGGCGTTTCCTACGAACGCTACATGGGCGTCTGGAGCCAACTCGCCGGCGAGCGCTTCCTCGACTGGCTGCGCCCCGCCGACGGGCTGCGATGGCTCGACGTCGGCTGCGGTAACGGCGCCTTCACCGAAATGATCGTCGAGCGCTGCGCCCCGTCGACGGTACACGGCGTCGATCCGGCAGAGCCGCAGCTCGCATACGCGCGTGCGCGACCCACGACGCAGCTGGCGGAGTATCGGGTCGGCGATGCGATGGCGCTGCCGTTCACGGACGACACGTTCGACATCGCCGTGATGCCGCTGGTGATCTTCTTCGTGCCGCAGCCTGCGCAAGGGGTCGCGGAAATGGCACGCGTGGTCGCGCCTGGCGGCGTTGTCAGCGCATACGGCTGGGATTTGCACGACGGTGGATTTCCGTACGCGTCGCTGCAGGACGAAATGCGGCAGCTCGGCATCGACTTTCCAATGCCGCCAAGCCCGGACGCCGCACGCCTCGACACTCTGCGTACACTGTGGAGCGACGCCGGGCTGCAGGACGTCGAAACCCACGAGATCACCGCGGAACGTACCTTCGCGGATTTCGACGACTACTGGACGACGATCCTGGTGGGGCCAGCTGTCGGCCCATCGCTAGCTGCGCTCGACACCGACGAGATGACGCGACTGATCGCCCGCATGCGCGCCCGGCTCAGCGCCGATCCTGCCGGACGCATCACGTACTCGGCGCGCGCCAACGCGGTGACTGGACGCGTTCCGCAGGCACACACATAGCAGGCGCTCCGTACAGGCTGAGATGACGACGTACCGATGGTGATCCCGGTCGGGCGGGCGAAAGCGAGGCGCAGCTGCCATAATTCTGCCGTCCGTTCTCCCCCTTTATCTGGAGCATCTCGTGAAGTTCATCGCTTTGGCCTCACTCGCACTGGCAGCGCCGCTGTGCCTGTCCGCGCAGGCCGCCCCCGCCGGACCGCCGGTCAATCCGGTCACCGCGGTTTTCCGCACCCGCACGATGGCCCTGCAGCGCAATCTGGCGCAGGCATTCGACTCGATTCCCGAGGCGAAGTTCGGCTATCGTCCCACGCCGGCGCAGTTGACGATCGGGTACGTCGCGCAGCACCTGGCGAGCGACAACTATTTTTTCTGCAACAACTTCGGCGACAAGAAGAACACGCCGGCTGCCGAGGATGCTGCGACGGCCGACTCGCTGAAGGCGAAGTGGCCGAAGGACAAGTTGATGACGAAGCTCAAGGCCTCGCTGTCCTTCTGCGAAGAGGCATTTGCGCAGCTCGATGACGCGAAGATGGCCGACCAGATCTCGATTACGTTCGGCGGCCAGACGCGCACGCAGACGCGTGCCGGGATGGTACTCGGTCACGTGATCGACATGGCGGATCACTACAGCCAGATTGCGAATTACATGCGGTTGAACAACATGATTCCGCCGACGGCGCTGCCGCGTCCGGCACGACCGTAGTTCGTCAACGCGATGCCGCGCGCCAACCGTGGCGCGCGGCATCAGTTCTCCGTACGGATATCGGGCGACCGCACGATCATCGTCGCGCCACACATTCCCATCCTCGTGACGCCGACCCTCGATTCCGCCGATCCACGCGCCGTCGCGCTCAAGACGGCGATCACGCACGGCGATGTGGCCGCACTGCAGAGCATGCTGTGTGACGCGCCGGAGCTGGCGACGGCGCGGATCGTCGATCAGCGCGGTGGCACGCGCTCACCGCTGCACATCGTGGCTGATTGGCCCGGGCACTTTCCGAATGGCGCGCAGATCGTCGGTGTGCTGATCGCAGCCGGCGCCGACGTGAATGCACGCATGACACATCGACGTCCGGGCGAGTCCTCCGAGTCCCCATTGCACTGGGCCGCAAGCAGCGACGATGTGGCGGTACTCGATGCGCTGCTGGATGGCGGTGCGGACATCGAAACGCCGGGCGCGGTCCACACGGGCGGTACCGCGATGTCCGACGCGGTGGTGTTCTCGAAGTGGAACGCCGCCCGGCGCCTGCTCGAGCGCGGGGCGTCGACGACGATCTGGCAGGCAGCGGCACTCGGGCTGCTCGATCGCGTCGAGTCACTCTGCACCGGCGACATGCCATCGAAGCGCGACATCACGAATGCGCTCTGGCATGCCTGCAACGGCGGGCAGCAGGCGGTTGCGGCATTCCTGCTCGATCGTGGCGCGGATCTGCAGTGGGTCGGCTACGATCATAAGACGCCGTTCGACGTCGCGCAGGAAAGCGGCAATGCCTCACTGGTGGCGTGGCTCAAGGGCCGCAGTGCGACCGGTGCGACGACGCACTGAGAACGAGTGCGTTGTCGCTGGGCACTGGTGACTTCACCGCAACCTCACGGCGTTCCCGTCGGCTCACGTGGCGCTGCGACGAACTACCGCACCAACACCATTCCCGTCATGCCGGCGTGAATCGTACAGTCATACGTGAAGTCACCGGCCGTCGGGAACACACGGGCCACGGTCGTTGACGCGCTGTTCGGCACGTTCGTCGGTGCGCCGGTTGCGGCGCGGAACGACACGTTGTGCGTGAGTGCGCCGAACGTATACGTCACGCTCGCATTGCGCGCGACGACGAGCGTCGGTGGGGTGAAAGTCAGATCCGAGGCACCGGCGGCGACAGTGGCGGTTGCCGGCAGCGCGCCCGTCACGGCGACCGTGGTGGTCGCGGTGGCGGTGACGCCGTCACGCGTGAGCGACACAGTGATGATGCTGCTGCCGGCACCGATGCCGATGACGTTTCCGCTGGCCTGCGCCTCGGCAACCGTGGTCGTGCCACTCGTGTAGCTGTAGCCGGCCACACCGGCAATCGTCGCACCGCTGGCGTCGAGTGCCACCGGCGCAAGCGTCGTGATGGCGCCGGCCGCGAGCGACAGACTCGCTGCCGGAAGCCGGATCGTCGCCAGTTTCTGTGCCACTGGTGGGACCGGTGTGACCGGTGTCGAGGACCCACCACCGCCACCGCAGGCCATAAGGGTGAGCAGTGAGAGCGACAGCGTCAGGCGCACTACCTTCATTTTCAGACTCCGAGGGTCAGTGAGAGAACGACGCCGCGCGCGCGCATTCTGCGCGCGATTCACGGCGAACCGTCAACTCGCAGACCGTACCAACCGCAACGGCATTCCCGGCTGGACGCGGCGCGGGATCAATTCCCCGGCTTCGGAGTCGGCGGCAGCGTCGGCATTGGTACGGTCATCGTGCCCTTCGGCTCATTGCTGCCACGATGGCACATGACACACGTCGCCTTCTCGTAGTCGGTGTCGAGCTCCTTCATGCTTCCGAGCCCGAGCTTCGTGCCGTTGATGTAGTCCGTCATGGCCTGCATCTGTCGCGCGAGTCGCTTGTTCTTCTTCGTATCGTCGTCGAATTTGCCGGCCACGTGACAGTTGCTGCACGTCCATCCGAGCGCGCGTCCGTACTGCTGATCCATCGTGCGAAGGAATTCGCCGGCCGGCATCGCCTTGAGCAGCTTCACGTTCTTGAAGACGGTGCCAGCCGGTTCATTCTCGCGGCCCGTGATGGTGCCGAGCAGCGAGTCCACCATCGCGCGGCGCAGCGTGTCCTGTTGCATCGGGTTCGGTGGTACACGGCGACGCGGTGTGACCGGCGCGCCCGGTGCGCCCGGCGATGGGGCTGGCGAGACAGCGACCGGACCTGGCGCCGGCGTGCTTCCTGGCTTCGTGCGGGAGCAGGCAATCGCGACGAGCGCGAGCGAGGCGATGACAGCAGCTGTCCGCATTACGACTCCACAGGGGTGATGCGCAACTCACTGCGTGCGCGTCTCGGGTACACGGGAACGGCGCCAGACGTTGGCGCCGCGCCTCTTCGATCGTAGTTAACCGTCTCGTGGGTGAAACGGTATCGACGGGCGACCGGTGTACTGCTGCAACGCGTCACACCTTGTGCGTCGAGAGGAAAAGGCTCGTCTCCGAATTCGCGACACCCTTGATCGTGCGGATACTCCGCAACGCCGCATCGAACGCTTCGAGTGAATCGGTTCCCAACTCGGCGACGATGTCCCATCGCCCGTTGGTCGTGTGCAGCGCGCGCACCTCGGGATAGCCGCGGAGTTGCGTGATGATCGCGTCGGATCGATCGCCTTCGACGGAGATCATCATCGTCGCGCGCACGCGATGCGCGTCGGCTTCCGGTGTCGTACGCACGGTGAAGCCAAGCAGCACGCGCTGCTCGACGAGTCGATCGATCCGATGCTGCACCGTCGCACGCGAGACCTTGAGCTCCTTGGCGAGCTGCGCGACCGAGATCCGTGCGTTCTCTCGGAGCAGGGAAATGAGGCGGTGGTCGAGGGAGTCCATGGTCCTGAGGCGGCTGAAAGCGGCTGACGACCAGTCAATCGGAGCAGAATGTATAGCATGTACTTACAACATGTGCTATGACTGAACAAATTTGATAAGTTTGTGTGCTTGTTGTGCACATGCCCGATGCCGACCTTCAGGGCATGACCATCGCCAATCGCCCAACCGACTTCCCGGCACGCCGTCGCAGCGCACGACCAGCCACGGGACGCGTCGAGTTGATCGGCGTGCCCATGGACCTCGGCGCCAGCCGACGCGGCGTGGACATGGGACCGTCCGCCATGCGCCTTTCGTCGCTCACCCCGATGCTCGAGCGGCTCGGCCTGTCCGTGCATGACAACGGCAACATCGCCGTCCCGGATGGCACGGTCATCGGCCCCACGATCGCTGCGCGCCTCGAGGCCATTCGCGTCGTGTGCGCGGAGCTGGCCGAGCGCACTGCGAGTGCCGTTCGCAGCGGTGCACGACCGCTCGTCATCGGCGGGGACCACTCGCTTGCCGCAGGATCGGTGGCCGGCACGGCGACCGCGCTGGCCGAACGCGGTGAGCGTGTCGGCGTGATCTGGCTCGACGCGCATGCGGACTTGAATACTCCTGAGTCGAGCCTCACCGGCAACGTGCATGGCATGCCGGTGGCGCATCTCCTTGGCATGGGTGATCTGCGCATGGCGCGACTGGCATCGGTGTATCCGGCGGTGCAGGCCGAGCATCTCGTGTATGTCGGCTTGCGTGACCTGGACGCGGCGGAGCAGGCCGTGATCAAGTCGCGTGGGCTGCATGCGTTCACGATGCGCGACATCGACGAGCGTGGATTGCGCGCCGTGATGGAAGACGCGGTGGCGATCGCGACGAGCGGCACCGGTGGTGTGCACGTGTCGTGCGATGCCGACTGGGTCGATCCGGCAGAAGCACCCGGTGTGGGCACACCGGTACGCGGGGGCGCGACGCTGCGTGAGGCGCATCTGGCCATGGAGATCATCCACGATTCCGGGGCGCTGGTCGCGATGGATCTGGTCGAGATCAATCCGATTCTCGACCGGGAGAATCACACGGCGGAACTCGCCGCAGACCTCATCGCGAGCGCGTTCGGGCGCCGCATTCTCTGAGAGACTCGGACACATGACTCCCAGCCCCACGATGCTCACCGCCACCGACACCATCATCGAACACGAGGATGCGTGGGGCGCGCACAACTATCACCCGCTCGATCTCGTGATCGCGAACGCCACCGGTGCATGGGTGACGGATGTGGAAGGGAATCGCTATCTCGATTGTCTGAGCGCGTATTCGGCGGTGAATCAGGGGCACTGTCATCCGCGGCTGCTGAAGACATTCATCGAGCAGGCGCAACGCGTCACGCTCACGTCGCGCGCCTTCCGCAACGAGCAGCTCGGTGCGTTCTGCGAGGAGCTCGCGACACTCTGCGGCATGGAGATGGTGCTGCCGATGAACACCGGGGCCGAAGCGGTGGAGACGGCCATCAAGGCGGCACGGCGATGGGGCTACACGCAGAAAGGCATCGTTGATGGCGGCGCGCAGATCATCGCGTTTGAGAACAACTTTCACGGTCGCACGACGACGATCGTCGGATTCTCGTCGGAGCCGGCGTATCGCGAGCACTTCGGGCCGTTCGCACCGGGCTTCACGCTGGTGCCCTTTGGCGACATCGACGCCGTGCGCGCCGCCATGACCGCCAACACCTGTGCTGTGCTGTTCGAGCCGACTCAGTGTGAAGCCGGTGTGTTGCTGCCGCCTGATGGGTTCCTGAGCGAACTGCGCGCGCTGTGCACCGAACGCAATGTGCTGATGATCGCCGATGAGATTCAGACCGGCCTCGGTCGCACGGGCCGCATGTTCGCCTGCGATCACGATGACGTCGTGCCTGACATGTACATCCTCGGCAAGGCGCTGTCCGGTGGTTTCTATCCGGTCTCGGCGGTGGTGTCACGGCGCGACGTCCTTGGTGTGTTCGGTCCGGGTTCGCACGGCAGCACCTTTGGCGGCAATCCGCTCGGTTGTGCCGTGGCGCGCGAGGCGATGCGCGTGATTCAGGACGAGTTGCTCGTCGAGCGATCAGCGCGACTCGGCGCCTGGTTGCTGGAGCAGGTTCGGCAGATCGCCGATGATCGCATCGTCGCGGTGCGCGGCCGCGGGCTGATGGTTGCGATCGAGCTCAGCGAGCCAGCGCGGCCGTACTGCGAGGCGCTCAAGGAGCGTGGCGTGCTGTGCAAGGAAACGCACCAGTTTGTGATTCGCCTGTCGCCGCCGCTCGTCGTGCAGCAGGATGATCTGGCATGGGCCGTCGAACAGCTGAGGGCGGTTTTCGCGGTGTGACGTGATCGCAGTTGCCGGACATCGCATGCGGCGCTCAGGTGACTGAACGCAGAAGGCCCGTTGGCGGAACTCGTCGTCGGGCTTTTATGTGTGCAGATTCAGGCTGTTGTTCAGCCCTCAGCACGGAGCGTCGCGATGCCATCCACTGCTCTGAACGCCGTCCCGCAGTCGCCAGGGCAGCAGCTTGCTGCATTCGTTGCGAAGTATGAGCCCGCGGTCGGCAAGTTGTTTCGTGCCACGCGGGCGGTGATGCGTCGCCGGTTTCCGACGGCCACGGAACTCGTCTACGACAACTATCAGTTTCTCGCCGTCGGCTACTGCGCCAGCGATCGCGCATCGAGCTGCGTGGTGTCGCTGGCGGTTTCGCCGAAAGGTGTCGCGTTGTCGTTCTATCGCGGCGCCGCATTGCCGGACCCGAATGGCGTGCTGCTCGGCGAAGGCAAACAGAATCGCTTCATCCGACTCGTGAGTGCCGCGACGCTGGCGGAACTGGACGTCATGGCCTTGCTCGATGCGGCCGAAGCGCTGACGCCGTTGCCAGCGAGCGGGAAAGGCAGGACCGTCATCAAGTCCATCTCGGCGAAGCAACGTCCGAGGCGTGCCGCGACATGACGACTCCGGAGATCCGCATCGTCCCGTTCGATGCACGCTTCGCCCCCGAATTCGCAGCACTCAACAAGCGCTGGATCATCGAGCACTTCTCGCTCGAGCCGCAGGATCTGGTGCTTCTCGACGATCCGCAGCGCAGCATCATCGACGCCGGCGGGCAGATCTTCTTCGCTCTCGATGGCGAGTTCGTGCTCGGGACCGCGGCAGCGGTGCCATACGCGCCGGGTGTGATTGAACTGGGCAAGATGGCTGTTGCGCCAGATGGGCAGGGGCGCGGCATCGGGCAACTGCTGGGCGAGGCGGTGATCGCGCATGCGCGCAGCACCGGTGCGCACCTGATCTTTCTCCTCAGCAACGCAAAACTCACGACGGCGCTGCGCCTCTACGAGCGACTCGGCTTCGTACACGTACCACTCGACCATTCGCACGGCTATGCCCGCGCCGGTGTGCGCATGGAGATGCGGCTCGACTGACGAGGGGAAGGCCATGGTTGGAGCAGTACGGCGGGGCGGATGGGCGCGATGGACGATCCGTGCGATCAGTGCGATGCTTTATGTGAAGCACCTACCCATTGCCGGATTCCGCACTATGTCAGAACCAGTCGTCACGCGCTGCCGCACGGTCAGCGGCGCAGTCGCACTCACGCTGCTCGCCAGCACCATCGCCACCGCGCAGGCGGTGGATTCCGTCAGGCCGATTCCGCCGCCGGCGGCGCCGGTTGGTCCGATCGTGCTTCTGACGAGTCTTGCGCTCGACGGTCGCGGCCACACGATGACCGCCCGTGGCATCACGGTGGCGAAGGGCCGCATCGCATCGCTCACCGCCACGTCACGCGGCACGGTGATCGATCTCCGCGGATACACGGTGATGCCGGGGTGGATCGACACCCACGTGCATCTCGACTCGCACTGGAACAGGGCCGGTCGGATCGCCACCGACAGCGAGCCGCCGATGGAAGCGGCGCTCGGCATCGCGCTGGCAGCGTGGGAGACGCTTCAGGGAGGATTCACGACCGTACAATCCGTCGGCGATCCAAGCGAGAAGCCGTTGCGCGACATGATCCGCGACCACGGGTTCCCTGGTCCTCGTGTCCTGACGTCACTCGCGTGGGTGGAGGGCAAGGGCGATAGCACAGGTACGCCCGAGCAGATGCGCGGCATCGTACGTCAGCGCAAGGCCGATGGCGCCGATCTGATCAAGATCTTCGCGTCCACCAGTCAGCGTGTCGGTGCGAAACCCACACTCACACAAGCACAGCTGGAAATCTTCTGCAGTGAAGCCAAAGTGCAGGGACTGCGCTCGATGGTGCATGCGTACCGTTCGCAGGTCAGTGCGGCGGCGCTCGCCGGTTGCAATCAGGTCGAGCACGCCACGTACGCCACGGCTGAAGACATTGCGACCGCCGTGAAGATGGGCACGTTCATCAGCCCGCAGGTAGGACTCGTCGTGCAGAACTACATCGCCAATACACCGCGCTACCTCGGCGTCGGCAACTACACGGTTGCCGGCATGCAGACGATGGCCAAGGATCTGCCTCTCGATTTCGACATCTGCCGCATCGCGGTGCATACGCCCGGTGCGAAGGTCGTGTTCAGCACCGATGCGACCGCCGGTGCACATGGTCGTAACGCCGAGGAGTTCCTCGGCCGCATCGAGCACTGCGGTCAGACGCCGATGGCAGCGCTCGTGTCGGCGCAATCACTCGCCGCGACGGCGATCGGCATGAGCGATCGCATTGGATCGCTGATGCCGGGATACGAGGCAGACATCATTGCGCTCGATGGCGATCCGATCACCGATCCGACAGCGGTCCGGCGCGTGGTCTTCGTGATGCGCGGAGGCATCGTGTACAAGTGGATCGGGGCGAAGCGCAGCGGGCAATGACGACCACGCAGCCTGCTCTACGCCGTTGAATACAGCACGACGGGGCTCACAGTGCATCGTGAGCCCCGTCATTCGCTCGTCCCCGACGGATCAGCGCGTCGCGATCCGGAGCGTCACGTACACCGATCGTGGCGGCAGGATGAAATAGTTCTGCACGCCGTCCACCGCGTAGCCGCTGCCATACTTCTTCGAGTTGGTGAGATTCGTGCCGCGGATACTGATGTCATTCGTGCCGACGGGAAAACGCACCATGGCATCGACGTTGGCGTACGCAGGCAACGTCAGCGACGGGTTGCCGTCGTTGCGCAGGAAGCTCCTGTCCTGATACCGCGCCTCGACGCCGACGTCGATCCAGCGTGCCGCGCGCCAGTCCACCCGCTGTGTGGCCGAATACGCTGGCGTGAGGAGCGGCGGCACATTGGTGCGCGTGACTGACTTCCCGCCGCTCGAGTCGACGAACTGCTTGATGCGATTGTGGCTCAGCGCACCCACGGTCGTGAACACCAGCGACGTCATCGGACGCCAGCGCACGTCGAACTCCACGCCTTCGCGCAGGCTCACCCCGACATTGCTGCGCAGCTCCGCGCCCAGCGGCGACAGCGCACCGATCTTCGCGATCTCATTGCGGAAGTCCATGCGGAACGCGTTCACCTCGACGCGCACCGTGCGACGATGCCAGCGCACACCGGCTTCGGTACTCGTGACGCGCTCCGGCCCCACGCGCGTGAGTCCGCCGAGGTCCGCGAGGGTTGCCTTCGAGACATCGTCGTTGCCGGCGAACAGATCGCTGCGCGCCGGCTCACGCGTCGTGCGGCCCACCGAGGCAAACAGCTCGGTGCTGGGCCGCACCGCATACGTGACACCGACTCTCGGATTGACGAACGTCCAGCCGATCGACGGCTGCCCGCCGGCGAACCCTGCGTTGGCGTCAGGCTCGTACTTGAACGTCGAGTGCCGAACCTGCAGATCACCGAACCAGGTCAGTGCGCCGCTCGTGTACGCGAGCTTCGCGAACGCACTCGCATCCTGCTTGTGGCCAGTGTTGAGGTAGGTGTGGTTCGACAGGTCAGGGTAGATGTATTCGATGTGATCGCGCGCGTACGTGTTGGCATTCAGACCGGTGCTGACCTTGAACGCACCTCGATCCACGGTGAGCGCGCTGGTCAGCCCGTACCAGGTGAAATCGAGCCCGTAGTTGCCGACCGTTGCGCTGTCGAAGCGCACGTCGTAGTTGCCCGCTGCTGCGACGCGGTAGAGCGTCGAGGCGTACTGCACGCCCGGCGCAAACTGGTGGGTGTGTGACAGCGACAGCAGCGTCTGACTGAACCGATCGAGTTCGTCCGGCGAGAGCGGATTGATGCGACGATCGACGGCCAGCTCGTTCACCGGAACCGCATAGTACGAGAGCGTGTCGCGCAGCTGCCCCGCGAGGAGCATCAGCTTGATCACGTCCTTCGAGCCGACAAACCCCGCCTGCGCGAGACCCGAGAGTCCGCTCAGCCCGGCGTGCTCGCGATAGCTGTTCGTGCGCAGCGCCGAGAGTCGAATCGCACCGGCGAATCCATCCGACGATGTACCGCTATTGCCTTCGAGCATCACGCGCTGCGCACCGTACGATCCCATCTGGATCTCAGCCGCCGCCTGCGTCGGTACGCCGAACACCGGCTTCGTCTCGAAGTTCACGGAGCCCGCGAACGACGCCGTGCCCGTACCGCTCGTGCCGACACCGCGCTGCACCTGCACTGACTGGACACTCGCGGACAGATCGGCGAAGTTCGCGAAGTAGAAGACCTGATCCTCGGGATCGTTGAGCGGAATGCCGTCGATCGAGAGGTTGATGCGCGACTGGTCGATGCCGCGCAACCGCAGATAGCTGTAGCCCCAGTTCGTGCCGGACTCGTTGTGTGCCGTGAGCGACGGTGTGGTGCCGAGCAGCATCATCGGCACGTCCTGCGAGTAGCTGCGCCGTTGGATGGCCTTCGCATCGACGGTCGTTTGTGCGATTGGCGCCGTCCCGTTGGCGCGCACGGCGCGAACGATGACGCCTTCCAGCGATCCGTTTTGCCGAGTGCTGTCGGCACGTGCAGAATCGGGACGAGCGCGTGGGGTTGGGCGTTGCGCGCTGGCGGTGCCAGCGGCAAGCGCGAACGCGGTGACTGCCGCGGTGGCGTGACGAAACATGCGTGACTCCCTACGCCGGTATGATCCGGATCAGGTTCGGCGGGACTCTCTCAGCCTCGTGCCAGAAGCGGCACGGGCACCCCGGTCTATGTCCGGAAAACATAACACAACCCCGCTCTTCATCGGCAGTGCGCGCGCATAGCTTGCCGTCGGTGCGGCGCACGCGCTCACGTCACCAACAGGAGCGATCGGCGATGGAGATCATCGAAGTCACGACTGCTGCCGATTGCGCCATCGTGCGCGCATTGCTGAGCGAGTACGCAGCCGCGCTCGACGTCGATCTTGGCTTTCAGGGCTTCGAGGCTGAGCTCGATGCATTGCCCGGCGACTACGTTCGGCCCGCCGGCATTCTGCTGCTCGCGCGCGAAGGCACCGAGCACCTGGGATGCGTCGCGATCCACGCGTGGGCTGCGCCCGACATCGCGGAACTCAAGCGACTCTACGTGCGGCCATCCGCGCGCGGACGGAATCTCGGCCGGCTGCTCACGCAGACTGCGATCGCCTTCGCACGATCAGCCGGCTATGCCACCGTACGACTCGACACGCTGCCGTCGATGCGCGCCGCGCAGGCGATGTATGCCGCGATGGAATTCCGCGCGATCGAGCCGTACCGCGTGAATCCCGTGTCTGGCGCGGCCTACATGGAACTCGACCTGCGCGAATGACCTGCGCGAATGACGTGCGCGGTCAGTGGTACGGATACACGAGATAAAACACCAGTGACATCGCGGACAGCAGCCAGAGCGGCGCCGGCACTTCCGTCACGCGACCCGTGATCAGCTTGAGGATCGGATAGAGCAGCAACCCCGCCGTCATGCCGACACCCACGTTGTAGGTGAAGCTGATCAGGATGATCGTCAGGAATGCGGGAATGAGCTCGGTGTAGTCCGTGAAGTCGAGCTGCGTGACCGGCGCCAGCATCAGAATACCGATCGCGATCAGGGCCACGCCGGACGCGTGCGTCGGAATGGACGTCAGCAGCGGCGCGAAGAACAACGAGAGCAGAAACAGTCCTGCCACGACCAGTGCAGTGAATCCGGTGCGCCCGCCTTCTTCAATCCCGACAGCCGATTCAACGAACGCACCACTCGTGGTCGTGCCGACGAACGGCGCCACGAGATTCGCCAGTGCGTCGGCCAGCATCGGCTTCTCGATCTCAGGCAGATTGCCTTGATCGTCGAGCAGACCGGCGCGCGCCGAGAGTGCGAGGAGAGTGCCGATGGTATCAACGAACGCCATCACGAACACGATCACGACGATCGGCAGCGCCTTCAGCGTCAACGCCCCCGCGATGTCGAGCTGCCCCACGATCGGCGCGATACTCGGCGGGAGACTCATGATGCCGTGCGGCAGCGGCGTGATGCCGAGCGCGAACGACAGCACCGTGGTGACGATGATGCCGACCATCAGTGCGCCGTGCTTGCCCTTCACCAGCATCCACGCGGTGCAGAGAAATCCGAAGACCGCCAGCAGTGTGCTTGGATTGGAGATGTGCCCGAGACTCACCGGCGCGCCCGGTACACCGAGGGCGACGAAGCCGATCTCATTCAAGCCGATGAATGTGAGGAAGAGGCCCACCCCGATCGCAAAACTGTGCTTCAGCGAGCGCGGAATCGCGTTCGCGAGCCAGCTGCGAACCTTGAAGACCGTCAGCACCGTGAACAGCACGCCGGCGAGAAAGATCGCGCCGAGCGCCGTCTGCCAGCTGAAGCCCATGCCCTTCACGACGGTGAAGACGATGAAGGCGTTCTCGCCCATGTACGGTGCGATCGCAAACGGGCGCTTGGCGTACACACCCATCACCAGTGTCCCGAAGGCGGCCGAGATGATCGTCGCCGTGATCGATGCGCCCTTCGGGATTCCCGCGGCTTCGAGAATCACCGGATTCACGACGATGATGTACGCCATCGTGAGGAAGGTCGCGATGCCGGCGAGGGTCTCCTTTCGGTAGCTGGTCTGATGGCGTTCGAACTCGAAGTACCGGTGCACGACGCTCCCTGAGGCGAGGGTGCTGCAAAGGCGAATCAGCGGTGTGACGAAGCGCTACTTCGCGCGCAGTGCTCTCAGATACTCGATCACGACGGCCGCTGAGTTGTCGGCAGCGAGCCGGCCGAACACTTGCGCTTCATTCGCACCACTGCCGCCACCGGCGAGATCGGAGAGTGAGCGGAAGGCGATGTACGACACGCGATTCTCGAATGCAACGACGGCCACTGCCGCCGTCTCCATGTCGAGCGCATCGGCGTGGAAGGTGTTCCACGCCCATTCGCGATAGGCCGCGTTGTCCACGAAGGTCGGTCCGCTGACCCCGTTGCCACCGATCACGATGCGTGGCTCGTGCGCGAGGCAGGCGCCCGCCGAGGTGCAGCGAGAGAGATGTGCGGTGCTGGCGATACGACGCGCAGTGGCGAGCGCCGTCGAATCCACCGGAAACCAGAACCGGCGCTCGAGCGAATCCGGCTTGCCAGCCGGCATCGCGACCGACGTACCCTGCGTGTACATCATGCCGAAATTCGCGAACGGCGACGTGACACGCGCCGGCGCGAAGCCGGTCGCAGTTTCGCGCGCAAAGACGGTCTCCTGATAGTTGCCCCACTGCGCCGGCACCGTCACATCGCCGACGTTGAGCCCCGGATTCACGCCGCCGGCGATGCCGGAGAACACGATGCCGGTGATGTGAAAGCGATCGAGCAGCGCCTGCGTGGTCATGGCGGCGTTCACCATGCTGAATCCGCTCAGCAGCAGCACGACATCGTGACCGGCGAGTGTGCCGAGGTAGTGCGTGCGACCGTTGATCACGCGCGTGCCGGTGATCGTGGTGGCGGCGCGGAGCTTCATCAATTCAGGCTCGAATGCCGACATCACAGCGATGCGTGGCACGTTGTCGATCGGCGGAGCCGACGTGGACGCGCGGGTGGTGGCGCATGCCGCGGCACCGACCAGCAAGAGCGCGGCGATCGCCGATGATAGCGCAGTGCGACGCAGGAAGGGCAGCGTGCCGAGCAGCAGCGGAGAGCCCGGCTTCACGCCGGCGTCCCGCACGACTCGCGCACCACGAGCTCGCAGCGCAGGCGCGTATCACGCGCCGGCAGATCCGGCTGCTCGACGCGCGTCAGCATCATCGACATCGCGACGATGCCGATCTGCTCCGTCGGCTGGTGATAGGTCGTGAGTGGCACCGGCAGCAGTGACGCGTATTCCACGTCGTCGATGCCGACCATGCGCACGTCGGCCGGAATTCGCACGCCAAGCGGGCGCAGCGTGTGCATCAGGCGCCCGGCGGTGCGATCGTTGGCGCAGACGATGCCGTCGGGCTCGAAGCTGCGCAGCATCTTACGCACCGCCGTCGCATTGCCCGGATCGAGGCGCACGCCATGCACCTGCTCGAATGGGATCTGCCGCGCATTCATTGCCTGGCGATAGCCCGACTCGCGCGCGTCAACGGTGGGGGCGCTGTTCGGCTGTCCCACGAACACGATGCGGCGTGCGCCGCGCTCGAGCAGATGCTCCGTCATCACATAGCCTGCACGACGGTTGTCGATGCCGACGAGATCGTGATAGCCAGGATCCGGATACGGTGTCACCGGGCGATCGAGCAGCACGACTGGTATGCCGGCATCGTCGAGCGCACGCACGATGCGATGATTGACATCGCCGGCAACCGCCGAGCCGCTGACGGGCGCGAAGAACACGCCGTCCACGCGACGGTCGATGTACTGCCGGCAGAGTTGCCATGCACGATCATCACGCTGTTCGAGATTGCCGGGTTGCGCGATCGCGGGAACGCTGCCGCGCACGAGCGCGTGTTCCCGCGCCAGCGGCGATGCCATCATGCCGCGGAAGATCGATTCGTAGATGTCCGTCTCGCCGAGATCGGCGATGAGCAGCCCGAATGACCGGCCCGATCCTTCCCGCTGGCGTGCCACAAAACTTCCCGACCCTGCTCGGCGGCTGATGACTCCGGCCGCCTGCAGGTCGTGTAGAGCCCGCGCGATCGTGATCCGCGAATGCCCGAATCGCTCGATGAGCATCGCTTCGCTGGGCAGCTTGTCGCCTTCCTTCCAGCGCCCGCTTCGGATTTCTCTCAGGAGCGTGGTGAAGACTTCGTGGTGCTTGGCTACGGCAGCGCGAACAGGTGGCACGTCGGGATCGACTCGGCAAACGGTGAGGGGATCCCGACGAAGCTAGCGACCCAGAGAGTCGCGTTCGCTTACTGCGCCTTGCGACGCAGCTGGCCCGAGGCGCGGCCGAGCGTCCACGTGCCGCTGTCAAGCGTGGTCTTGCCACCTTCGTTCTGGCGATCGAGGACGAGCGTGAGGACGCCGTCCGGGGTGTCGCCCTGCAGCACCAGGTTGCTCTCGATGACGGTCACGGTCATCGGGACGCTGCGCCGCTCGTTCGCCAGTTCGACCTTGGCGATGATCGTACCGGCCGAATCGGCGATGGTGACAGAGCGGGCAAAGGCGGCACTCGGGCCGTTCCAGAAGTCGTAGGCCGCGACGACGCGGGACGGGCCAGTCGGGAGGACGCTGGTGGCCTGCGCCGCGAGCGGGCTGGCAGCGATGGTCAGAGCGGCGGCGGCGAGCGAAGCGAAGGTCGTGGTGGGGCGCATGGTGGTGCTCCTGAATGAGAGTGTTTTAAAATTGCTATAACAACTTACCGATCAATATCGGTCATCTGCTATAAACTCTACACTGCCATTGGTGTTTGATGCAAGAGGTAAAATTGTCACTTTTTCTATAATAATCCTAATGCAACAGACTAAGCTGCTATAGCTACTCAATGATTTCCTTGGGTGTTACCATCGCCGTCGTTCCGTGACGTCACCGCCTTGCCGAACGACCGTCCGCTCGCATCTTCGAGCATTAACCCACCGCCGCGATCGCGCGCGCTCCACCGCCAACCGACCGGGCGCATTCAGCCAGAGGAGCAGCGTGAATCTCCAGACCGAGCGACTCACCCTGATACCGTGTCGTCCGGCACTGATCCGAACGCTGCTGAAGACGCCAGAGCGTTTTACCGAGGACGCCGGGTTCGCGATGCTCCCGACACTCCGTGAGCTGTTCACGACGGACGATGTCTCGCCGGACTGGCTAGCGGTCCTCGCCAGCGCGACGGATGCCGACCCATGGCGGTTCGGCTTCTTCGTCGTCGAGCAGGCGACCGGACACGCGATCGGATCGTGCGGGTTCACGGGGCCACCGAACGACGCAGGCGAGGTGGAGATCGCATATGGCATCGCGCGCGACCGAAACGATCTTGGCTTCGCCACGGAGGCTGCAGCCGCGCTGGTCGCGTTTGCTCAGGCAGACGCGCGCGTGACCCGCCTCTGCGCACACACGCTCCCCGAGACGAATGCCTCTACGCGCGTGCTGACGAAAAACGGGTTCACCTTCGTCGGCGAAGAAACCGTGCCGCACGATGGCTTGGTCTGGCGCTGGGAGCGCGCGCGCTAGTTGCTTCGGCGCGCGCTCCCGGACGGCTCAAGCACCGCACACCCGGCGTGGCTGTTCAGCTGCGATCCCAGAACGCGGGCGGTTCGATGCCCAACGCGCGCAGGTAGACGTAGCCCTGGCCGCGATGATGGATCTCGTTGTCGACGACGTACAGAAAGAGATCGTGCACCGGCATCGTCCACTGACCGAATGCGGTGACGGTCTCGTGGTATTTCGCGGCGGGAATCTGCGGCATGAGCTCGTCGAGCCGAGCGGTGTCGGCATCCCACGCTGTCAGAATTTCTTCCTGTGTACTCTGCTTGCCACCGGCGTACTCGGCCCACTCGCCGGTGAGTACGCCGTGTGCGGTCGGCACAGACATACCAAGCATCTCCAGGGCGAGCGCGCTGAACGGGCGCATGCCGCCGATCGTGAGCGTGGTGAATTCGCCCTCGGGAAATGCGGCGATGACGCGACGCGTGACGCGCCGATGGCCCTGCCAGTACGCGAGGAATGCTTCGGGAGTGATCGCAGACGCGGGAGCGGAGGTGGCAGCGGTGTCAGCCATGGGAGTGTCTCGGAAGTCTTGCGGGGGAGGAGTGTTTCGGCATTTGTTCGGCTTCAGACGATACAGATTGGATTGATTTTGCGCAAGACACCGCAGTCGGATGGGAGCGGCCCTGGAAGCGGTTTGCGTACCTCAGCTCGCAGCGAGGCAACGCCTGATCTGGCGATGACGACACCGCATGCCGATCACACCGTATCGCATGCGTGTGCTGTCGCGCGCGCTTGACCAGGACGTACACTCCGGCTCCCCATTCCCGGGCAGAGCACCATGACGCCGCTGTTCGCAAAACTGAACCTGAAAGACCAGGCCACGATTCACGTGATTGGTGCGCCGCCGTCGTTTGACGGAGAGTTGCAGCAACTGACCGGCGTGGATGTGCAGCGCACGATCACCGCGAAGACACGTACGTCATTCGCGATGGCATTCGCCGTCACACAAGCGGAACTCGACGCGCGATCGGCTGCGCTCGCCAGCGCGGCGGATGGTGACGCCGTGATCTGGATCGCCTACCCGAAAGGCACATCGAAGCGGTACCGCTGCGAATTCAACCGTGACACGGGCTGGAAGGTGCTCGCTGCGGCCGGCTTTGAGACGGTGCGCATGGTCGCGATCGATGAGGACTGGTCGGCGCTGCGCTTCCGTCGCGCTGAGTTTGTGAAGTCCCTGAAGCGTGATGCGTAGCGCATGCCTTCAACCGTTCACCGATCCCATCATCGCTGCTGGATACCGCAGACCTGCCGCGGCCCCGGTGGGGAAGATCGCGTCGATCTCTGCCAGCACGTCGGCAGACAACGAGATGTCGGCGGCGGCCGCATTCTCTTCGAGGTATGAGCGGCGCTTGGTGCCGGGAATCGGCACGATGTCGTCACCCTGAGCAAGCACCCACGCCAGCGCGAGCTGACCTGGCGTGCAACCGAGCATCGCGGCAATCGCTTTCACCTTCTCGACGAGCGTGAGATTCTTCGCGAAGTTCTCGCCCTGAAAGCGCGGACTGTGACGACGATAGTCGTCTGGCGCGAAATCATCCGGGGTGCGGAATGCACCGGTGAGAAACCCGCGACCGAGTGGGCTGTACGGCACGAAGCCGATGCCGAGTTCACGACAGGTATCGATCAGTTCCGCTTCGGGCTCGCGGCTCCACAGCGAATACTCGGTCTGCAGTGCGGTGATCGGGTGTACGGCGTGCGCGCGGCGAATAGTCTTCGCCGAGGCTTCCGAGAGGCCGATGTGGCGGATGTGGCCTGACGTCACCAGGTCCGCGAGTGCACCGACGGTCTCTTCGATCGGCGTCGTCGGGTCCACGCGGTGCTGGTAGTAGAGATCGATCGTCTCGACACCGAGTCGCTTCAGGCTTCCCTCGACGGCGGTGCGCACGTAGTCCGGCTTACCGTTGATGCCACGCTTTGTGGGATCATTCAGATCGCGCATGATGCCGAACTTCGTGGCGAGAAAGACGCTGTCGCGCTTGCCCTTGATCGCGCGACCGACGAGTTCCTCGTTCGTATACGGGCCGTACATGTCGGCGGTATCGAGAAACGTGACGCCGAGGTCGATGGCGCGATGAATGGTGGCAAGCGATTCGGCATCGTCGCGCTCGCCGTAGAAGTCGCTCATGCCCATGCAGCCGAGACCGACGGCAGAGACGACGGGGCCGCGTGCGCCAAGTGTGCGTGTATGCATGCAGGATTCCTGATGAAGACTGGGAAGGCGTTCACCAACTGAAGTGAAACTATCCCACGCGACACGACTCTCGGTGCGATGCGGCGTGGTGGCGCGCTACCGGTCCTCGTGGCATGATGCGTTTGGCCACCAGCGGCTTCAGCCGTGATTCACACGCAGGTGGCGAAGCGTGCAAGCCTGAGACAACTGATTTCGGGGAACCAACTCGTGCTGATGCCCGTAATGCGCTGTCGCTTGCAGGTCGCAGCGACCATGGCTGCATTCAGCGTGATGGTGACGCCGTAACATGGGTGGCTCGACAATCGTCGGTGCAACCGAGGTGCGCCTGTCTGTTTGCGCGACGAACCGCGCACTTATCTCAACACCTCCAACAGCCAGCAGCGTGCTCCGGCCCTGGCGTAACGCAGCACTATCCTGTCGGGAACCAATCAGCATGCTCGCGAATCTCCCTGCGTGCAGCCGTGTCAAGCAGTGCATGAGCGGCGACGCGCCAGTCGCAAACCGGCGTGGCCGCTCGTGACTTGACGATCTCCCGGCGTCCCGTGGGACCTGAACCATCGACCCAACGCCGTGATGATCCTCGTCTGTGATGTGGCCGGTACCAGGACCAACGTGGCACAGCTCGCATCTGGCGACGCGGCCGGCAACTGGGCGCTGGACACAATGGCTACACTGGCGACTGGCGCCGCACGTTGTGCGCGCGCAGCACATCATCGCTGACCCCGTCATTCCGACGGCGCAGACCACGGATTCACAGACACAGATCAGGGAGCGGTTCGATGCGGATCGGCATGGTCGGGCTTGGCCGAATGGGCGCCAACATGGTGCGGCGCCTGATGCGGAGCGGACATCAGGCGGTGGCGTTCGATCGTTCGCCTGACGCGGTGGCGGCCGTGGTACAGGACGGTGCCGACGGTGCCAACTCCTTCGCCGAGCTGGCGCGCCAGCTCGCGACGCCACGCGTCGTGTGGCTGATGGTGCCGGCCGGCGTGGTCGATTCGACCATTGCCGACCTCGTACCGCATCTCAGCGCAGGTGACACAATCGTCGACGGTGGCAACTCGTATTACGTGGACGATATCCGTCGCGCCAAAGAGTTGGCCACGGCCGGATTGCACTACGTGGACGTGGGCGTGAGCGGTGGCGTCTTTGGACTCGAGCGAGGCTACTGCCAGATGATCGGCGGCGAGACGTCGATCGTGGCCACGCTGGAGCCGATCTTCGCCACTCTCGCTCCGTCGAAGGACTCGGCGTCGCCGACGCCGGGTCGACCGGATGGCATCGGAACTGCCGACCACGGCTATCTGCACTGCGGGGCCGCGGGCGCGGGACACTTCGTGAAGATGGTCCACAACGGCATCGAGTACGGGATGATGGCGGCCTACGCCGAAGGCCTTGGCATCCTGCGCAGCGCGAACATCGGCAAGGCCGATCAGGAGCATGACGCCGAGACGACGCCGCTGCGTGATCCAGAGCACTACCAGTACGACTTCCCGCTCGACGAGATCACGGAGCTCTGGCGCCGCGGCAGTGTGATCACGTCGTGGCTGCTCGACCTCACGGCGCAGGCGCTGATCGAGTCACCTGATCTGAAGCAGTATGCGGGCCGCGTGTCCGATTCCGGCGAAGGTCGCTGGACGATCAAGGCCGCCATCGATGAAGCGGTCCCGGTGCCGGTGCTCACCGCGGCGCTCTACTCGCGGTTCTCCTCCCGCGGCGAAGCCGACTACGCCAATCGTGTGCTCTCGGCCATGCGCGCCGGGTTCGGCGGCCATAAGGAGAAGAAGTGAGACCGACACCGTCAGGCGCGCTGGTGTTTTACGGAGCGACCGGCGACCTCGCCTTCAAGAAAATCTTCCCGTCCCTGCAGCGGATGGTCAAGGAGGGTGTGCTCGACGTGCCGGTGATCGGAATGGCACGGGGCGGCGGCTCGTTGGAAGCACTGCAGAAGCGCGCCGAAGAAAGTGTGATGAAGCACGGCGGTGGCATCGATCCGGTGGCGTTCCCGAAGCTGATGCAGCTGATGCGGTATGTGGAAGGCGAATACACCGCGCCGGAGATGTTCGACCGGCTCGATGTGACGCTCGGCGACGTAAAGAACCCGCTGCACTACCTCGCCGTCCCGCAGTCCCTATTTGAAACGGTGATCAGGCAACTGAGCCGCAATGGCCCGCCTGCCGAGGCCCGCCTGATGCTCGAGAAGCCCTTCGGGACCGATCTGGCGTCGGCCCGCCATCTGAACAAAATCGTCCACGAATCGTTCAACGAAAATCAGATCTTCCGCATCGATCACTACCTCGGTAAGGAAGCGGTGCAGAATCTCGTCTTCTTCCGGTTTGCGAACAGCTTCCTCGAACCGATCTGGAATCGGCAGTACGTCGAGAGTGTCCAGATCACGATGGCCGAACCGTTCGGGATCTCCGGACGCGGCGCATTCTACGATGCGACCGGCGCCATTCGTGACGTGGTTCAGAATCATCTGCTGCAGGTGCTGTCGAACATCGCGATGGAACCGCCGCCGAGCAGCCAGGACACCGAGACGCTGCGTGACGAGAAAGTGAAGGTCCTGAAGGCGATTGCGCCGCTCGAGCGAAAGCATGTCGTGCGCGGGCAGTTCCGCGGGTATCACGATGAGGCCGGGGTTGCGTCTCGTTCGCACACCGAGACCTACGTTGCGCTGGAGTTGGCGGTGGACTCGTGGCGCTGGCACGGGGTGCCCTTCTTCATCCGCGCTGGAAAGCAGATGCCGGAGTTACGAACGGAAGTGGTGGTCAAGCTCCTTCGCCCGCCGCCGATCGGCGGTATCCGCCTGCACTCGAACTATGTGCGTTTCCAGCTCGGGCCAAAGTTCGAGCTGGCGCTCGGCGCGACCGTCCGTGAGCCCGATGTGGCCAGTGGCCATCGACTCGAGCTGAAAGCACTGCATGAGCACGAAGGCGCAGAGACCGATGCGTACGCCGAGCTGTTCGGTGATGCGATGAACGGCGAAACGTTCCGGTTCGCGCGGCAGGACTACGTCGAGGAGGCGTGGAGGATCGTCGATCCGGTGCTGGATGATGGTGCTCCGATTCTGTACGACCCCGGGACATGGGGGCCTGAGGAAGCGGACGATCTCGTGCCTGGCGGCTGGTACGAGGTTGACCGGTGATGACTGGCATGCACACGCTCTGGCTGGTGCGTCATGGCGAAACCGCCTGGACGAAGACGGGACAGCATACCGGCCGCACCGATGTGCCACTCACGCCGTTCGGTGAGCAGCAAGCGAGCGCGATTCGTGCGAAACTCGGCGCGCGACAGTTCTCGCTCGTGCTCACCAGCCCGCTCGCCCGTGCACGCGAGACATGTCGGCTGGCCGGGTTTGGCGAAGTGGCGGAGATCGACCCCGACCTGCAGGAGTGGGACTACGGCGAGTTTGAAGGCAAGACGAACGCGGAGATCCGTGCGATGCAGCCCGACTGGAGCGTCTGGGCACGCGGCGGTCCGGGCGGGGAGTCGCCTGACGAGGTTGCGCGCCGGGTGGATCGCGTGATTGAACGCGCGTTGGGAGCAGCAGGTGACGTGGCGCTCTTCGCACACGGACACCTGTTGCGCGTGCTTGGCGCACGGTGGCTCGGTCATCCACCGAGTGCGGGAGCCGGGCTATTCATGGACACCGCGTCGGTGAGTGTGCTGGCCAGCCATCGCGAGGATCGAATCCTTCGGCACTGGAACGAGATCTGTCACCTCGGCGCGCACTGACGCGGATGCGACAGGAGATTCTTGCGGATGCTGATGCGGTCGCCCGGCGGGCTGCCGCGGTGATTGCTGCGGCGGCGCGCGAGGCGGTGGCTGAGCGCGGGCGGTTTCTGGTGGCGACCAGCGGTGGCAGCACGCCCTGGGTGATGCTGCGTTATCTGGCCGACCTGGACGTGCCATGGGCGCAGGTTCACCTGTTTCAGGTGGATGAACGAATTGCGCCGGCCGGCCACGCTGACCGGAACCTGACCAGCCTCACGCGATCACTGCTCGACCATCTGCCTGCGCCGCTGGGCGGGATCCACGCGATGCCGGTCGAAATGGAGAGCGTTGATGAAATGGCGCTTCACTATTCGAATACTGTTGCTTTACTGGCAGGAAAGCCACCTGTTTTTGACCTCATTCACCTCGGGCTTGGCGAGGATGGTCACACCGCGTCCCTGATCCCGAATGATCCCGTACTGGACGAATCGACGGCCGCCGTCGCCGTCTCGGGAGTGTACGTCGGCCGCCGCCGCCTGACGCTCACGTACCCGGTGCTCAACCATGCGCGCCAGATCCTCTGGGTCGTGACCGGGGCTGCCAAAGCCCCGATGCTCGCCCGCCTGGAACGTGGCGACCGGACGATTCCCGCCGGCCGCGTGCGTTCCGATCGCGCTCTGCTGCTGGCCGATCGCGCCGCCAGCCCTGATTCGCAGACCTAGACCAGGCCCACTCTCGTGCCGATGCCGACTGACCCCGACCAACTCGCCATTGCGACGATCCGCACGCTCTGCATCGACGCGGTGCAGCAGGCGAACTCCGGCCATCCCGGCACGCCGATGGCCATGGCGCCTGTGGCCTACGCACTCTGGCAACAGCAGCTGCGATTCGATCCCGCCGACCCGATCTGGCCTAATCGCGACCGGTTCGTACTGTCGATCGGCCACGCGTCGACCCTGCTTTACAGCCTGCTCCATCTGACGGGCGTGAAGGCCGTCGACGAGCACTACGAAACACTGGGCAGTGACGCGGTTTCGCTCGATGACATCAAGCGCTTCCGCCAGCTCGACAGCAAGTGCCCGGGTCACCCCGAATACCGATGGACATCCGGTATCGAGACCACCACAGGCCCGCTGGGTCAGGGGGTGGCGACGAGCGTTGGCATGGCGATCGGTGAACGCTGGCTGGCCGCGTACTTCAACCGCCCCGACGTCACACTGATCGACTACGACGTGTACGCCATCGCCGGCGACGGCTGCATGATGGAAGGCGTTTCCGGCGAGGCGGCGTCACTGGCTGGGCATCTCGGACTGAGCAACCTCTGCTGGATCTACGACAACAACCGGATCACCATCGAAGGGAGCACGTCGCTCGCATTCACCGAAGATGTCGCGACGCGCTTTCTGGGCTATGGATGGAATGTGCTCCGCGTGGGTGATGCGAATGATCTGTCGATGCTGGCACGCGCATTCGAGACATTCAAGCGCACTACTGATCGCCCCACGCTGATCATCGTGGACAGTCACATCGGCTACGGGTCGCCCAACAAGCAGGACTCGCACTCGGCGCATGGCGAGCCGCTTGGCGAGGCGGAAGTCAGATTGACGAAACGGGCGTATGGCTGGCCCGAGGACGCGAAGTTTCTCGTGCCCGACGAAGTGCGCACGCACTTCGCGTCGACCTTCGGCGCGCGGGGCGCGACGCTGCGGGCTGACTGGGAGACACTCTTCGAGCGGTATCAGGCGGCGAATCCGGACCTTGCCCGCGAATTCGACCAGGTCCAGCGCCGACAACTGCCCGACGGCTGGGATCAGGAACTGACGTCGTATCCTGCCGACGCGACGGGTGTCTCGGGACGTGACGCCTCCGGCGCGGTGCTGAACACGATCGCGCGCCACCTGCCGTGGCTGATCGGTGGCTCGGCCGATCTCGCCCCATCGACCAAGACGCGATTGACGTTCACCGGTGCCGGCGATTTCTCGGCAACCGAACATGCCGGTCGCAACTTCCACTTCGGTGTGCGCGAACATGCGATGGGGTCGATCCTGAACGGCCTCTCACTGTCGAAACTCCGCGCCTTTGGATCACAGTTCCTGATCTTCAGTGACTATTCCCGGCCCACGCTGCGCCTCTCGGCGCTGATGGAGCTGCCGGTGATTTACATCTACACACACGACTCGATCGGCGTCGGCGAAGATGGACCGACGCACCAGCCGGTGGAGCAGATCGCCTCCTTGCGCGCCATTCCCGGACTGCACGTCTTTCGTCCGGGTGATGCGAACGAGGTGCTCGAGGCGTGGCGCGCAATCATACCGCTGCGCCACCAACCGGTGGCGCTGATCCTGTCACGTCAGGCGTTGCCGACACTCGACCGCACTCGGTACGCATCGGCAGAAGGCTTGCAGCGCGGAGGCTACGTCCTGCACAGCGCGCCAGGTGGCGACCCGCAGGTGATTCTGATGGGCACCGGGAGTGAGGTGGCACTCTGTGTCGAAGCGCACGAACGGCTGCTCGCCGAGGGAATCCGGAGTCGCGTCGTGAGCCTGCCATGCTGGGAGCTGTTCGAGGCACAGCCGGCCGCGTATCGCGAGAGCGTACTACCGCCGTCGGTGACCGCCCGTGTGGCAGTTGAGCAGGCTTCGACCTTCGGGTGGGAGCGCTACACCGGGAGCACCGGACGCATTATCGGCATGCGCAGCTTTGGCGCATCCGCACCACTCAAACAACTGCTGGCAAAGTTCGGCTTCACTACGGACGCCGTGGTGGCCGCTGCCAAGGAGCTCATGTGAACCCGCTCGAACTCTGGGAGCGCTACCGCGCGCATGTGTGCGTCATCGAATCACTCGCGATTTCGCTCGACATTTCGCGCATGCGCTTCGCGGATGACTTCGCGGACCAGATGGCGACGCCGATGGCCAATGCTTTCGCGGCGATGCACGCGCTCGAGGCCGGGGCAATCGCGAATCCGGATGAAGGGCGCATGGTCGGCCACTACTGGTTGCGTGCACCAGATCTGGCGCCCGATCCGGCAATGTGCACCGCAATCACTACAACTCTCGAACGAATTCACCAGTTCGCAGCGGCGGTGCACAGCGGTGACATCCGCACGGAGCGTGGTGCACGCTTTGAACAGCTGCTGGTGGTCGGCATCGGCGGATCGGCACTGGGACCGCAGTTCATCGCCGATGCCCTTGGCACCGGCGCCGACAAGCTCACACCATACTTCTTCGACAACACCGACCCTGACGGCATGGCGCGTGTGATCGAGCGTCTTGGTGATCGTCTCGCCAGCACGCTGACGCTCGTCATTTCCAAGTCAGGGGGCACGAAGGAAACGCGGAACGGCATGCTGATCGCCGATGCCGCGTACCGGAAGGCGGGCCTGAGCTTCGCGAAACACGCCGTTGCCGTCACGGGTGACGGCAGTGAGCTCGATCAGACCGCAACGGCCGGTGGCTGGCTGGCGAAGTTCCCGATGTGGGACTGGGTTGGTGGCCGCACGTCGGTCTTCTCCGCCGTTGGTCTGTTGCCAGCCGCGCTGCAGGGCATCGACATCACCGCATTCATCGATGGTGCGCGCACGATGGACGTGGCGACGCGGAACACCACGGTAGCCTCGAACCCGGCGGCGCTGCTGGCGCTGATGTGGCATCACGCCGGTGGTGGTCGTGGCACAAAAGATATGGTCGTACTGCCGTACAAGGATCGACTGCTGCTCTTCTCGCGCTACCTGCAGCAGCTGGTGATGGAGTCGCTCGGCAAGGAGCGCGATCTGTCAGGCGCAGTCGTGCATCAGGGAATTGCGGTCTACGGCAACAAGGGGTCGACCGATCAGCACGCCTACGTGCAGCAGCTTCGCGACGGTGTGCACAATTTCTTCCTCACCTTCGTCGAAGTGCTGGCCGATCAGGATGGACCGGCGCTGGAAGTCGAGCCGAACGTGACGTCGGGTGATTACCTGCTCGGGTTCATGCTCGGCACGCGCGAAGCGATGCACCAGAATGCGCGTGAATCGATGACGCTGACGCTGCCGGATGTCAGTCCACGCTCGGTGGGTGCACTGATCGCACTCTACGAGCGTGCGGTGGGCCTGTACGCATCACTGGTCAACGTGAACGCCTACAATCAGCCAGGTGTCGAGGCGGGCAAGAAAGCGGCGACTACGGTGCTCGGCGTGCAGCATAGCGTGCTCGCTGCATTGCGAGCCATGCCAACCCCGCGTACGGCCGATCAGATCGCCGCTGCGGCCGGTGTCTCCGATCAGGCCGAGACGGTGTTCAAGGTTCTCGAACATCTGGCGGCAAACGGGCGACTGCGTCGCACAGCGGGTACCACACCGACCGGTGCGACGTACGTGATCACCGGCACCGCGTGACCACCGTCGTCGATAGTGGTCAACATTGCCCCGTTGACCCGCATGTCAATTCAACCTTCAATGCCAGCCAGAGACTGATAGCATGACACATCCTCTGCTTGAGATGCAGCAGCTTGGCCAGTCACCCTGGCACGACAACATCCGGCGTGATCTGCTCACAAGCGGCGCGTTGGCGCGCATGATCGCGGATGGCGACATCACCGGCCTGACCTCGAATCCGACCATCTTCGAGCAGGCGATCGCGAACAGCGATATCTACGACGCGACACTTCGCGCACTCGCGGTCGAGGGCAAGGACACCGAAGCGATTTTCGATGCGATTGCCATCGCCGACATTCGTGATGCCGCCGACCTCTTTCTGCCGGTGTACGAGCGCACGAAGGGCGCGGACGGTTACGTCAGCATTGAGGTGTCGCCGCGACTGGCGCACAATACCGCGCAGACGCTGGCGGAAGCGCGCCGGCTGTGGGCGACGGTGGACCGGCCGAATCTGATGGTCAAGATCCCAGCCACGCTGGAGGGCCTCGGTGCCATCGAGGCCGCGATCGCCGATGGCATGAACGTGAACGTCACGCTGATCTTCTCGCTCGAACGTCATGCGGCTGTGATCGACGCATACATCGCCGGGTTGCAGAAGCGTGCCGCAGCCGGCGGGGCACTGCACAACATCGCGTCGGTGGCGAGCTTCTTCGTCAGCCGAGTGGACGTTGCCGTGGACAAGATGCTCGAGGCGAAGCTGGCGGCCGGCGCGGGTGATGCAGATGCGCTGCGCGAGGCGCTCGGGCAGTCTGCAATTGCGAACGCGAAGCTGGCGTATGAGCTCTTTCAGCAGCGCTTTGACGGGCCTGAGTTTGCGGCGCTGGCAGCGAAGGGTGCGCAGCGTCAGCGTCCGCTTTGGGCCAGTACGGGCACGAAGAATCCGAAGTATCCCGATACGTACTACGTCGACGCACTGATCGGTCCTGATTCCGTCAACACGATGCCGCCGGCCACGATCGCCGCCTTCAAGGATCATGGCTCGGCAGCCGTTCGCATCGACCACGATGTCGCCGGCGCGCATCGGACGATCGACGCGCTGGCGGCTCATGGCGTGGATTTCTCGGCGGTGCTGACGAAGTTGGAGGCGGACGGCGTGGCGTCGTTTGCGACGTCGTATGAGACGTTGCTCGCCGTGGTCGCGAAGCGCGCAATGGCCTGAGCGACGCGATACTGACGGGCGACCCTCCATTCTCACGACAACTGCCGGAGAGAGAGTGCCGACCACGCGTGCCGTCGTCAGTCGTACGAGCGACACACCAACGTTCTTCGCGACGCCCGCCGACTTTCGTCGCTGGCTCTCGGCGCACGTTTCGTCGGCGGACTCGCTGACCGTCGGATTTCATCGGGTCGGATCGGGCACGCCGTGCATGACATGGCCGGAATCGGTTGACGAGGCGCTGTGCGTGGGCTGGATCGATGGCGTGCGGAAACGCATCGACGAGTCCGCGTACCTGATCCGCTTCACGCCGCGCCGCAAAGGCTCGATCTGGAGCACGGTGAACATCGGACGCGTCGCCGTGCTGACGTCGGAGGGGCGCATGACGGCCGGCGGTCTCGCCGCCTTCGCGCTGCGCATCGAACGAAAGTCGAGTGTGTACGCGTATGAGCAGTCCGTAACCGCCGCGCTCACACCCGACGAAATTGCGCAGTTCAAGCGTCGGGTGAAGGCGTGGCGCTGGTTCGAGGCGGTGGCGCCGAGCTATCGGAAGGTGATGCTGCACTGGGTGACGACCGCGAAACAGGCGGTGACACGGGAGCGGCGTCTGACGCGGCTGATCGAGAGTTGCGACAAAGGCGAACGGCTGCAGTAACGACGACACACAGGTCGAAATCACTTCCGGAGTCTGCATGGGTCGAACGGTTCGTCGCAGCATCGCGGCACTGGGGTTCATCACTGGCGTACAGCTCGGAGCGCAGTCTCCGACGCCGTATGCGATCACGGCCGTGGACAACGCGCATGGGTCGCGTCCATTCACGCTGCTCTGGCCAAACGGCGCACCGAATGCGGTCGGCACCGACGCGGTCGACCGGCCGAAGATCACGCCCTATCTCGCCTCTGGATTGGCAAACGGTGCCGCGGTGATCGTGATTCCCGGCGGCGGGTACGCCGTCGTCGCGGCGGATCATGAGGGGAAGGCGGTCGCCGAGTGGCTCAACACACTCGGCGTGTCGGCCTTCGTCCTGCAGTACCGCCTTGGGCCGCGGTATCACCATCCGGCACCGATGCAGGATGTGCAGCGCGCGATCCGCATCGTGCGATCGCGTGCAGCTGAGTGGCACCTCGATCCAGCGCGTATCGGCGTGCTTGGATTCTCCGCAGGCGGACATCTCGCCGCCACCGCGGCCACGCATTTCGACTCCGGCGTCGAAACGGCCGCGACTCCGCTCGATCGCGTCTCGTCACGGCCTGACTTCGCCATTCTCGCCTATCCGGTGATCACGATGCGCCAGCCGTATACGCACGGTGGGTCGCGGTCGAACCTGCTCGGCGACACGCCGAGTGAGCAGGCGGTGGACAGTCTGAGCAACGAGCGACAGGTCACGTCCCGCACCCCACCGACGTTCATCTTCCATACCGCCGATGACGACGTTGTGCCGGTGGAGAATGCGGAGCTGTTTGCTGATGCATTGCGACGCGCCAAGGTGCCGGTGGAGCTGCATGTGTTCGAGCATGGCCCGCACGGTGTCGGACTCGCGCCGAACGATCCGGCGTTGTCGCAGTGGCCGGCGCTGGCGGCGGCGTGGATGCGCGCCCGGAACATTCTGATGGTCGCGCGATGATGCGCGTGAATCACGTGGCCATCGTGTTGACGACTGCGCTCCTCGGTACCGGCGTCCAAGGGCAGGATCGGCCCCGCGCGCGCGACATCGGGATTGTCGTCGGTGATTTTCCAACTGGTCCGCTGAACGCCATCACCGATGTGCCGGGCGTACGCGTCGGGCATGCGACGGTCGTTCGTGGTGACTCGGTACGCACCGGCGTGACGGTGATCTTTCCGCACGCCGGCAATCCGTTCGAGAGTCGCGTGCCGGCGGCGGCGGTCGTCGGTAACGGATTCGGCAAGTTCGTCGGGTCAACGCAACTCGCGGAGCTCGGTGAACTCGAAACGCCGATCGCGCTCACCTGCACGTTGTGCGTCTGGCGCACGGCGGAAAGCGTGGCAAAGTGGATGCTTGCACAACCGCGCATGGAGCGCGTCCGCTCCATCAATCCCGTCGTTGGTGAGACGAATGACGGCTGGGCGCTGAACGCCATTCGCACGATGCCGATCACCGATGCGGATGTCGTGAAGGCGTTGACCACTGCGACGGCTGGTCCCGTCGCGGAAGGCTCCGTCGGCGCGGGCACCGGCACGGTGGCATTCGAGTGGAAGGGCGGCATCGGCACCAGCTCGCGTACGATCGCGCGCGGGGGATACACCGTCGGCGTGCTGGTGCAGTCGAACTTCGGTGATTGGGGCGATCTGCTGATTCAGGGGATTCCCGTTGGCCGCGAGTTGAAGCGCGGTGGCGTGACGCCGAATCAGGGAAAGGGGGCGAGTGGCTCGATCGTAGTCGTGATTGCGACCGATGCGCCACTCTCCGATCGCTCGTTGCGCCGCCTCGCGGCGCGCGCCTTGCTCGGCATTTCGCGCACGGGTGGCTACGCGTCGAATGGCTCGGGTGACTATGTGATCGCGTTCTCGACGGCTGCCAGCGTGCGTCGCACTGGCGTGGTGGGGTCGTCGGGAACGCCACCGGATTCGATTCGCTCCGTGGAACTCGGCAACGAGGCGGTCGGAAGCCTGTTTGAACCGACCGTCGATGCCACGGTGGAAGCGATCTACAACTCGCTCTTCCGCGCCACGACGCAGACCGGTGCATTCTCGCGCGTCGCAGCGCTTCCGATCGACGAAGTGCGTGCGATTCTGGCCAGGTACGGTATCAGTGGTCGCCGTTGACGACTGTCGCTCCGCTACGCGTCCTTCGGTGTGAAATGCGAAAGGAACACACGCTCCTGCGACGTGAGGCTCGACTCGCCGCCGGTCCCGATCTTGTCGAGAATCCGCTTCACTTCGTCGCGATTGTACTGGTTCACCGCCTCCAGATTCACGCGACGCCAATCACCCATCGCGATCGCACTCGGCGGTGGACCGGCGACCTTCGCCTGCCACTGCGCGGTCGGTGTGTTCTTTTGGGCCCAGAGCAGATAGAAGAACGCGCCAACGTAGCCGCCAAGGTGCGCGAAGTGCGCCGTGGTACCACCGCCGGTGAAACCACCGAACAGCGAGATCACCGTCATGATCACCACCAGTACCCGCGCCTCGACTGGAATGATGCCCCAGATCAGGATGCGGTCGCGCGGAAAGAACTTCGCGAACGCCAGCTGCACGCCGAAGATCGCGCCCGATGCGCCGACGATCAGTGCATACGGTGTGAAGAGCAGCGACAGCAGGCCGCCGCTGATTCCCGCGATCAGGTACAGCCAGATGAAGCGCGTCGAGCCGAGTCTCTGTTCGACACGCGGGCCGAAGATGTAGAGCGCCAGCATGTTGAACGCGATGTGCGAGATGCTGCCCGGGCTGTGCGCGAACATGTACGTCACGATCGACCACGGGCGGACGAGCATCGCCGCGGGTACGAGTGCCAGCAGGCCCGTCGCGTCCCGGAACGTCATCTGGACGAGGAAGACGGCGATGTTGGCAAAGATCAGGCGTGTGACCCAGGGTGTCATATACCGATCTTAATCACACCCTGAAGTAGGATGTTCCGCCGCCGGCATGGTGCCAGCTCCTTCGCGCTCCCTGGTCAGCCGTACCGTGTGCGTGTGCCCATATTTGAGCGCATGCTCCTCATTTATGGCGCGAACGGATACACCGGTCAGCTGATTGTCGAAGAGTGCCAGCGGCGCGGGCTTCGACCCGTGCTCGCAGGACGTCGCGTGGAATCGCTCGCGCCGCTGGCGGCGCAACACACGCTCGAGGTGCGCGTCGCCGCGCTCGACGATCCGGCGGCTCTGACGGCGGCGCTCGCCGGCGTGCGCGTGGTGCTGCACTGCGCGGGACCGTTCTTCCGCACCAGCAGCGCGATGGTGCAGGCCTGCCTCGCACACGGTGTGCACTATCTCGACATCACCGGCGAGATCGTCGTGTTCGAAGCCTGTCGCCGTCGGCATGAGGAGGCACGCGCCGCCGGCATCGTGATCATGCCCGGCGTTGGCTTCGATGTGGTGCCGACCGACTGCCTCGCTGCACGACTCGCGGAACGGATGGCGGACGCGCAGTTGCTCGAACTGGCGTTCGCCGGCGGCGGCGGCTTCAGTCGTGGCACGCTGAAGACGATGGTGCTCGGCGCGCCGCAGGGCGGTGCGATTCGTCGCGACGGTCGCATCACGAACGTGCCAGCGGGATGGAAGTCGCAGGCGATCAACTTCCGCGACAAGCGGCGCAATGGCGTCACGATTCCCTGGGGCGATGTCTCGACCGCGTTCTGGTCCACGAAGATCCCGAACATTCAGACGTACCTCGCACTCCCGCCGAGCGCCGTGCGCGGCATGAAACTGATGCGCCTGATGAGTCCACTGCTCGGCGTGCCGTTCATTCAGCGATTCGTCGAACGGCAGATCGATCAGCGCGTCAGCGGCCCGAGTGCGGCGCAGCGCGCGACGGCGAGAATGCATGTCTGGGGGCGCGTGACGCACGCCGATGGTCGCACGATCGAGGGCACCGCCGAAGTACCGGAAGGGTATCGGCTGACGGCGATCTCGGCGGTGGAATCCGCGATTCGCGTGCTCGATGCAGCGCCGCCAGCGGGCTATCACACGCCGTCGAGCGCGTTCGGCGCCGGCTTTCTCGAGACGCTGCCCGAGTGCGACGTGGTGCTGTCGGCATGAGCACCGTGCGCGACAAGGTCGTGTTCATCACCGGGCCAGCGCGCGGCATCGGAGCGTCGGTGGCGCGGCGACTTGTGCAACTCGGCGCACGCGTCGCGCTGGTCGGGCTCGAGACGGAGCTGCTCACGGCGCTGGCATCGGAGCTTGGCGCGTCGGCGGCGTGGTGGCACGCCGATGTCACCGATCAGGGTGCGCTTGACGCAGCCGTCGCCGGCGCGGTGGCGCATTTCGGTCGGATCGATGTGCTGATCACGAACGCCGGCATTGCGAACTACGGCGTGATGACGATTGTGGACATCGAAGCGATGGCGCGCGTGATCGATGTGAACGTGGTCGGCACCATGCGCACCGTGAAGGCCGCGCTGCCGCATCTGATCGCGAGTCGCGGGTACGTGCTGATCGTGTCATCTGCCGCGGCTTTCTCGCCGATGCCGGGCATGTCGGCATACGCCTCATCGAAGGCGGCAGTGGAGCAATTTGCGAATGTGCTGCGACTCGAGATGCTGCCGCATGGTGTGGACGTCGGCAGCGCGCACATGCTCTGGGTGGACACCGACATGGTGCGTGACGTGCAGCACGATCTGGCGAGCTTCCGCGCAACGCTCGCGAAACTGCCGTATCCGTTCGGCGTCGTCTCGACGCTCGAGAGCTGCACGACGGCGTTCGTGCAGGCCTGCGACAGGCGTGCGCGCCGCGCCTTCGTGCCGGGCGCACTCGGCGTGATTTCAGCGCTGCGTCAACTCGTCAACAGCGCCGTCATGCAGCGATTGATGCTGCCGAAGATGGCGCTGATGCTGACCGACGCCGAAGCGGAGATGAAGCGAGTCGGACGCCCGTTCGGTGAACACAGCGTCGGCATGGGCGAGCATCCGCGCGACACGGACTGACCCGCTACTTCCTGACCGGGCAGAGCGCGTCGTACCCCACCGAGGTCATCGAGCCGCCCATGACGGTGCCGAACGCCGGCTGACCACTCACGGTGTGGCTGACGATCTTCCTGAATGTCGTGTCGCCGAAGTACCAGTTCTCAAAAACCTTCACGGTGCGCGCGGTACAATCGAATGCGAGCCGTGTGCGCGAACTCCACCAGTCGCCGCCGGGTGTCTTCACCGCCTTCGCAAACTTCACGCGCACGGTGGCCGTGACGATGCTCGCGTCGCGGTGGAGCGTACGCGACTCGACCAGCACTGGATTTCCGGCGGCCGTCTTGCCGATTTCACGGATCGATTGGGCGTGGGCGGCGCGCGCGCCACAGGCCAGCGCTGCAACCACCGCAGCGCCGGCCACCACGAGACTGCGCTGGATCCGACGGGGAGAGGTCATTCCTGAGAATAACGCGTGCGGCGTGAGGATCGGCAACGTACGTTTTCAAGCGGTCAGCGCCGCTCTGCGGCGCGCGCGACGATGGATCATTCCCGGCGGAGGATGCAACCGATGAGCAGGGCGGCGATGGTACACACGGTGGTGGCAGGCGTGACGATGCTGGCGGGTATTGCAGTGCCCCTGGCGGCGCAGTCGGTGCAATACCGGTCGCCGGCAGGCGTCGAGTATCGCGCGCAGAACGACACCGGTCCGATCGCGCGCGCGCAGACCGCGCTGGCGGCTGATCCGCGCAACCCGCAGAAGTTCATCGCGCTGGCGGTCGCGCAGTCCGGCGTCTGGCAGTTCCGCGAGGCCATCGCGACGCTGACCAAGGGGCTCGAGGTTGAGCCGAACAACGTGATGCTCCTCCGCTGGCGCGGACATCGCTACATCTCGGTGCGCGAGTTCGCGAAGGCGCGCGCCGATCTGTCACGCGGCTTTGCACTCGACAGTACGAACTACGGCATCCTCTTTCATTACGGCGTGCTGCGCTTCATCGACGCGGATTTCACCGGCGCGGCACAGATGTTCGCGCGTGCACAGCCACGTGCGCCGGATGGCGGTGAGCGCGCTGGCAGCACGGACTGGTTGTGGATGTCGCTCTCGCGTGCCGGCAGGACCGGGGACGCGGATGCGATGCTGGCACGGCACCCTGATTCACTGCCAGCCCCGCCGGGGTATGCCTATGTGCAGCGCCTCAAGCTATATCGCGGTGAGCTGACACCAACCACGCTCTTCGGCCCCGCCGATACTGCCAATGTGCAGATCGCGACGCTCAGCTACGGCCTCGGCGACTGGTACATGGTGCACGGCGACACGGTGAAGGCGAAAGCGGCGTTCGAGCGGGCAGTGGCGACGGGCGGGTGGCCGGGCTTCGGGTTCAACGTGGCGGAAGCCGAGCTCAGTCGGATGAACAGCAAGGCGCAGAAGAAGTAGTCCGGGCCGCCGTCACCCTCCGCCAGAAGAACAGCGTGAGACCGCCAGCTGAAATGACCGAAGCGGCCCGGTGAGATCAACACCGGGCCGCTTCTGTTCACTCGTGCGCTGGTGTGGCTTACACGCTCAACTTGTCGATCATCGGCTGCGTGATGAGACACCGCCCGCGGTCGCTGCGCCGGAACCGCTGCGCGTCGAGCACCGGGTCCTCGCCCACCACCAGGCCGGCCGGAATCACGACGCCGCGATCGATCACCACGTTACGCAGGCGCGCACCGCGACCGATGTCCACGTACGGCTGCACGACCGCGCCGTCGAGATACGCATACGAGTGCACTTTCACGCCCGTGAACAGCAGCGACTTGTTCACCTGCGCGCCTGACACGATGCATCCGCCGCTGACAAGCGAGTTCACCGCCAGTCCGCGGCGGGTGTCGTCGTTGTGCACGAACTTCGCCGGCGCCGTGATTTCGCCGTAGGTCCAGATCGGCCAGCTGTGATCGTACAGATCGAGCGAGGGAATCACCGAGGTCAGATCGATGTTCGATTCCCAGTACGCGTCGATCGTGCCCGCGTCGCGCCAGTATGCCTCGGCTTCACTGGCTGCGCGCACACAGCTGGTGCTGAAGCGATGCGCCACGGCCTTCCCAGACTCGACCACGTACGGAATGATGTCCTTGCCGAAGTCTCGGGTGGAATCGGGATCGGCGGCGTCGCGGCGCAGCAGATCGAACAGGAACGTCGTCTTGAAGACGTAGATGCCCATGCTCGCCAGCGCCATCTCCGGATTGCCCGGAATGGCAGGCGGATCGGCCGGCTTTTCGAGGAACGTCACGATGCGGTCGGTGGCGTCCACGTGCATCACGCCGAAGCCGGTGGCTTCCATGCGCGGCACTTCGAGACAGCCGATCGTCACATCGGCGTTCTGGTCCACGTGCTGCTGCAGCATCAGCTCGTAGTCCATCTTGTAAATGTGGTCGCCGGCCAGAATGATCATGTACTCCGGCCCGTACGCTTCGATGATGTCGATGTTCTGAAACACCGCGTCGGCAGTGCCTTCATACCACTGCGTTTCCGACACGCGCTGCGAAGCCGGCAGAATATCGAAGCTTTCGTTACGCTCCGGCCGCAGGAAATTCCAGCCGCGCTGCAGATGGCGGATCAGACTGTGCGCCTTGTACTGCGTCGCGACCCCGATGCGTCGGATGCCCGAGTTGAGCGCGTTCGACAACGCGAAATCGATGATACGCGTCTTGCCGCCGAAATACACGGCCGGCTTGGCGCGTCGATCGGTGAGTTCGAACAGGCGCGAGCCACGGCCGCCGGCCAGCACATAGGCCATGGAAGTGCGGGCGATGGTACCAGGGCGATGTGCGGTCGTCATGACGTGGAAACCTGAATCGGAAAAGGCGCGAACCGGGGGTGCGTGATATTGGCAGCCGGTCCGGCCAGGGGGAAGGGTCACCGTTGGACGGCTCTCGCTGCCGCGCCCGCGCAATCCTTGCTCCGGTGCAGGCGGTAGATTGCGCGCGGTGAGATCGCGCGTGCGATGCCATCCCCGGACTCTCTCCCTTCCCGCGCATGAACATTCTGTTTGTCGCCGCCGAAGTGGCGCCGCTGATCAAGACGGGAGGCCTCGCCGATGTGGCAGGCGCACTTCCCGCCGCACTGCGTGCCGCCGGTCACGATGTTCGCGTCGTGATGCCGTATTACCGGCAGTTGAAGGATCGCGGCATCGCTGTCACCGGCCCGTTCGCGGCCACCTTTCTCCCCGTCGGAGAACGCGCGGAAGAGCTGCGCATGTGGGAGGTCAGGGACGCCGCGGTTCCGACCTATCTGCTCGACATTCCGTCCGCGTTCGAGCGCGCCAGCATCTACGGCGATGGCGATGACGACCGTCGCTTCATGCTGTTCTCGCGTGGTGTGATGTGCCTGATGCAGCAGCTCCGTGAAACGACCGGCTGGCAGCCGGAGGTGGTGCACACGCACGACTGGCACGCGGCGCTGGTGTCCAACTACATCAAGACCAACTACGCGTACACGTTCGGCCACGTCGCGAGCGTCTTCACCATTCACAACCTCGCCTATCAGGGCCAGGTGCCGCCGGGAGCCATCAACATGGCTGGGCTCAGCGACCGCGGCCTGATCGAAAACGGCATGGGCCCTGGCATCGCCAACACGTTCAACTTCATGGCGCGCGCGATCGCCTACAGTGACGTCGTGACGACCGTCAGCCCGACCTACGCCGAAGAGATCATGACCGGCGAATACGGCGAGCGCCTCGACGGGTTGCTGCGCAGCCGCCGCGATCGTGTCACGGGTATTCTGAACGGCATCGACGGCGACGCGTTCAATCCCGCCACCGACGACCACCTCGCGACGAAGTACAGCGCCGACGACATCACGGGCAAGATCGTCTGCAAGCGCGCGTTGCAGGTCGAACTCGGGCTCGCCGCCTCGAACACACGGCCGCTGCTCGGCATCGTCTCTCGACTCGTCGAACAGAAGGGGCTCGACCTGCTCGATGCGGCGATTCCGTGGCTGATGCTGCAGACGGACGCGCAACTCGTGGTACTTGGATCAGGCCAGGCGACTCTGCAGGATGCAATGGTGCGGCACGCTGCCGCGCATCCGGGTCGCATCAGTGTGCGACTTGGCTTTGATGCCGGCCTGGCGCAGCGGATCTACGCTGGCAGCGATGGCTTTCTGATGCCGTCGCGCTTCGAACCGTGCGGCCTCGGGCAGATGATCGCGCTGCGCTATGGCAGCGTGCCGATCGTGCGCGCGACCGGCGGGTTGAACGACACCGTGCGTGAAGGGTGGGAAGGGAACGGTTTCGTCTTTCATCAGTACGAGCCGAAGCACTTCATCGACGCGATCGATCGTGCGTTGCAGGCGTATCGTGACACGAAAAGCTGGGCGATCCTGCGCGAGCGCGGCATGCGAGAGGACAATTCGTGGTCCTACGCAGCGCAGCGGTATGTCGGGGTGTATGAGTGGGCGCGGAGTGTGCGAGAGTAGCTATCGCAGCTCGCTGCGGTGCGCCTCCACGAACGCATGCACCCGCTTCAGCGCCGTCGCGTCGAACAGCAATGGCGAATGCGTCACACCGGGCAGCTCGAAATACTCCGCGCGCGAGCCGAGCACGGACATGATCGCCCTGGCCTGCGTCGTGCCGTTCAGCGCATCGTCGGCACTGCCCTGCACAACCAGGACGGGCGCCGGAATCGCACGCAGGAACGGCACCGTCTGCACCACGTCGCCGCGATCGATGCGTGCGAAGACACTCGGCCGCACAACCACGATGTCAGACACGCTCGCCATCAGCGACAGCGATGGCGCAGGCGTGCGCCGCTGCGCAAGTTGTGCAGCCGTGTACGCGGCGATGTTGCCACCGAGGGAAAATGCGGCAATGTGCAGTCGCGATGCGTCGAGATGCTCGGCGGTACGCAACGCGTCATAAATCTCGAGGCCGTCGCGTTGCAACAGCGCGATGTGCGGCACACCGCCGGAGCCGTCGAAACCGCGATACGCGACCACGGCGCCACCCCAGTCCTCATCGCCGAGCATTGCTGACACTGCCTGCTGGCCGGTGGCGAGTTGCGCGTCATCGTTGCCGGGATAGAACAGAATCCATGGCGCATCTGCGCGTGTCGGACGACGAATCAGTCCATTCAACACCACGCCGCCGGAAACCGTGACGTGCCAGACCTGCCACCCAGGAAGCGCGGCAAGTGCGGCGTATTTCTCCTCCGTCAATTCACCCGTCGCATACAGAAAGCGCAGCGGGTTGCGACCGCGGATCAGCAGCGCCCACACGAACGCGACACACATGATTGCGGCACCCACGAATGCCCATGCGATCAGCTGCGCGCGTCCGCCCTCAGTCATTCCGCGTCAGCGAAAACTTCGAGCTTTTTTGCCGGAATACCGCCGAAACGCGCGTTCGGCGGCACGTCCTTGTTCACGACGGATCCGGCATCGACGACCGCGCCCTCGCCGATCGTGACGCCTGGCAGCAGCACCGATCGGGCACCGATCCACGCGCCGTCGCCGATGGTCACGGGGCTACGCGTGAGTGGTCCGGCGCGATGCTCGCGCGGGCCAAGCTCGTGCGTGCTGGTGAGAATCATCACCTGCGGCCCGATCAGCACGTTGTCACCGATGGTGATGCTGTGTTCGAGATCGAACACGATACCAATGTCGAGCACGCAGTCGCGGCCGACCACAAGATGCCCGAACAGTCCCGGATCGTTGTCGCCCTGCTCGCCCGCAGGACTGCCGGTGATGCGTGGCATGCCGTGAACCAGCGTGTCGTCGCCGATCGGGAATCCGGTGTTTCTCAGTAGCTGCGCGCGGCGCATGGGTGCCGAGCGCCGCGACAGCAGCGCGTCGCGCCAGTACATCCAACGCAAGCGCGGATGGACGCTGCGCGTCTCTTCACGCCACGCGCTGCGCAGCGTGTGCTTCTGGCCTCCCTCGATCGCGTCACTCACGGCGCATCTTCTTGAAACGCGCGCCGGACAGTTCACGCTCGACGATCTCGACGCGCACCGGAATCTGGTAATTCGCGAGGCGGTCCTTGCAGAACGCACGCATCCGACGCTTGAAGTCGGGTAGCGGTTCGGGCGTGAAGAGGTTGAAGCGCGCTGCGACGAAGTGCCCGGTCAACGGGCTCGGCTCGCCATACGCAGCGACGTCGCGGACATTCTCCATCTCGATCAGTACCGCCTCGACCTCGCTGGGATACACCTTCTGCCCGCCGACGTTGATCAGGTCCGTGATCCGGCCCAGGATGCGAATGTATTCGCCGTCGGTCTCCACCGCGTCCTGCGTGTTCAGCCAGCCGTCGGCGTCGAACAGATCCGGTGCATTCAGATAGCCGAGCATCGCCGTCGGGCTCTTCACCCACAACACGCCGTCGCGAATCTGAAACTGGTAGCCGTCGCCGGTGAACTTCACCCAGAGCGAACTGTCCGCGCGTGGCTTCGATCGCAGCACGCCGAGTTCGGACATGCCGAAAGTCTGCACCATGCGCACATGTGGCAACGCGGCTTGCAGCTTCTGCAGCGTCTGCGGAGGCATGGGCTCGGTGCCGTACGCGATCACGCGCAGCGACGACAGATCATGCTCCTGCCAGGCGCCGGAGATCAGCATCAGGTTCAGGAACGTCGGCGACGTCGGCAGCGTGTGCACCCGATGCACGGCGATCGCGCGACAGACGGTGTCGGGATCGCGCGTCGCTGTGGTGACGAGCGTGCCACCGCTGGTCAGCGATCCGAACAGGGTATCGATGCCGCCAATGTGATCGAACAGCAGAAACGCCAGCGTGACTTTTTTCTCACGCGGCGTCTCGAACTTGCCCAGCAGCCCGTCGAAATCGTGCAGGATCGCCTTGTGCGCGCCGCTTGATCCCGATGAGAAAATCACGAGGCCGGCGTGGCCGCGCGCGGCGAGCTTCAGTGTGAGCACATTGGTCACGGCACGATCGGTGGATTCGAAGGTCCACGTATCGTCGTCAGCGAATGTGATGTGATGCTGAGCCTCGGCGGTCTCGGCGAACTTCTCGCGGTGCACGGCCATGATCGGCGTCAATGGAACGCAGATCGCCCGCAACTCGAACAGCGCCAGAAGCACGGCACAGGCGTTGACTGAAAAACCTCCCTCGATCAGCACGACCTGCCCCGGGCTGACACCGCGCGCACGGAATTCCGTCGTCCACTCGTCCACGCGCCCCAGCAGCGCAGGGTACGACAACGTCTGGCCACGCCAGACGAGTGCTGGCGTGTCTCCCCATCCGGTCAGGCGCTCGCGAAGCCACACGCGCGCCTCGGACATCAGGTGATGCCGCCGAGGTAGATGACCTGTCCGGTGATGTTGTCGCTGGCCGGGCTGATGAAGAAGTCGCAGACGTTCGAGCAATCCTCGTACGTGCCGAGGCGCTTGATCGCGAGATTGTTCACCACCGCATCGACCTTCTCCTTCGGCACGCCCTTGATCATGTCGGTCATGATGGGCGTGGCACCGAACGAGTTGCAGGTGATGCCCCACTGCCCCAGCTCGAACGCCAGAATGCGCGTCAGCGTCACCACGGCGCTCTTCGATGCCGCGTACACCGCTTCGCCGGCCAGCGCGATCGGAGCAACGATCGTGGTGAAGTTCACGATGCGACCATAGCGGCGACGCATCATGACCTTCGCGGCGTCGCGACACACAAGCATCGTGCCCGTCACATTGACCTCGAACATGCGGTTCGCCGACGCAGCCGGCGTCAGCAGCACGTGATTCATCGACGCGATCGCGGCATTGTTCATCACCACGTCGAGACGACCGTGACGCTTGTTGATGCTCGAAATCATCGTGCGCACCTGCTTTTCGTCCGACACGTCCACATGGTGGTGCGTGTAGTTGCTGTCGCCGAGATCGAGATCTCCGCGGCTGCATCCCTCCACGATGTAGCCTTTTTGCAGGTAGTGCTCCGCCAGATGTCGACCGATCCCTTTGCGGGACCCGGTGATCAGGACGACTTGCCGATCCGTCATGCCGCCTTGGCCTCGTCCTGGGCCTGTGCAAGGAGACTCATCACATGATCGGCCAAGACTCCGACGGTACGGAACGGACTGTTGCGTTCGGACATCGCGCGATCGTTCGCCAGCGTGATCGACGCGTCATGCTCCGTCTCGAGCAACTGCTCGATCTCGACGATCAGCGAGACGACGCCGAGTGAGTCGATGACCGCATCCTTCCCGACGAGCACGACGCTCTCGTCGAACGGCGTCGGAATTTCATCGCCATTCTGCGTCAGCAGGTCATGGAGCGCGGTCTTGACGACGGCCAGCGCCGTCGCGTGATCGATGTCACTCATCTTCAACTGCTCCTGTCTTTCGGTTAACGCCAGCGTGCCAGTGAAATCTTCTGCGTACCCATCACGAGCGTGTGCTCGGGCACGTCCTCCGTCACGACGACTGACGCCCCGACTACGGCACCAGTTCCCACCCGAACCCCCGGCATGATCACGCTGCGCGCGCCAAGCCACGCGCCATCCTCGATGATCACCGGCGCCGGCCTCGGGGTCCCCGCGCGCCGCGCACGGTTCCCGGTATTGAAGCCACGCGTGAGGAACATCACCTCATGCCCGACCGAGACGTGATTGCCGATCCGGATCTCGTCTTCCAGTTCGAAGTAGCAGCGCACGTTGAACCCCGCAAAATCCCCGATGTGGAGGAGCGCGCGGACATCACCGGTGCCGGCAATGGTCGGCCAGCCCCAGAACATCGTCGACTGCCCGATGTTGAAACCTGCCAGCTTCATCCCCACAGTCCGGAGACGTGAGCCGGCAAACGAGGGCAGCATTCTGCCAACAGCCTCGGCAGTCCGCGGTATCGGATTGAAGGAGCGCAGCGTGGTCACATGGCGGCGGAACGGCGGTGGCACCGCGAATGCGCCGCCGAACCCGCCTTTTGCAACATGAACACTCCCGATGTGTGAGACAAGCGGTTCGCCGCCGGTGGGGAGCGGCACTCGGGGAGCTTCGCCTGTTTCGCGTGAGCGAACGACGATCGGCGCCATCAGCCGGCGCCCGTCAGCGCTGCTGCTGACAACACGTATTCGCCACTCCAGATTGGCAGATACCACTTGTCACTCAGGCGACGCCAGCGTGTCGCGAAGCCGAGTCGCATGGGGCTCGCTCCGCCGCGGTTGTCCATTGTTAACGAAAGACGCATATCAGCATCATTTATGGCATCGCACCCGAAGGCAGACCTGCGACGGTTCTCGAGGGCTGGAATGTGAGCGGACACCAGGCCGCGCCACGCCTCGTTACCGTGGACGAGCGATGATCACGCTCGGTATCGACCTCGGCACGTCAGCGGTCAAGGTTGCCCTCGTCGAGCATTCCGGTGCCGGTGACCGCGTCATCGCCAGCGCCAACCAGTCGCTGACGGTCGAACGCGCGCATCCGAACTGGAGCGAGCAGGATCCGGAGCAGTGGTGGGACGCGATGCTCGCCTGCGGCGACGCGCTGAAGTCGAGCCATTCGACTGAGCTCGCCAGATGTGAGGCGATCGGGCTCTCCGGGCAGATGCACGGAGCCACGTTACTCGATGCGCGCGGCGACGTCCTGCGGCCGTGCATCCTCTGGAACGACGGGCGGAGTGCGGCTGAGTGCGCCGAATTCGAGGCGGCGTGGCCGGCGTCACGCGAGGTCACCGGCAACCTCGCCATGCCTGGCTTCACGGCACCCAAGCTGCTGTGGGTGCGCGCCCATGAGCCAGACATTTTCGCTCGGGTCGCGACGGTGCTGCTGCCGAAGGCGTATCTCCGCTGGCGACTCTCCGGTGAATCGATCGAGGAGATGTCCGACGCCTCCGGCACGCTCTGGCTGGACGTAGCCCGGCGCCGCTGGAACGAGACGGCGCTCGCGGTCTGCGGCCTGACCACCGCGAACATGCCGCGCCTCGTGGAAGGCAATCAGGCCGGCGGCCAGCTGAAGGTTGAACTCGCCACGCGCTGGGGCATGGCGGGGCCGGTGCTGATCGCCGGCGGTGCAGGCGACAACGCGGCCGGTGCCGTAGCGGTCGGCGCCGTGAATCCCGGCGACGCGTTCGTCTCGCTCGGCACGTCAGGCGTCCTCTGGTCCACGACCGCCGGTTTCGCGCCCAACACGGCCGGCGCGGTCCACGCGTTCTGCCACGCAGTCCCAGGCACCTGGCACCAGATGGGCGTGCTGCTCAACGCGGCGTCATGCCTCAGCTGGTGGGGCAGCATTGCGGGTCGGGACGAGCCGACGCTGCTGTCTGAGCTGGCGGCGGGCGCGCGGACGACGGCGTTCTTTGCGCCGTATCTGAGTGGTGAGCGAACGCCGCACAACGATGCTCAGGTCCGCGCCGGTTTCGCGTCGCTCAATGCGTCGCACTCGCGCGCGGACCTGACGCTGGCGGTGCTCGAAGGTGTCGCGTATGCGATGCGCGACGCGAAGCTCGCGCTGACGGCGGCCGGCACGCGGCTGACGGACGCCGATCTGCTCGGCGGTGGCGCGCGGTCGCCGTTCTGGGCGCAGCTGATGGCTGACGTCCTCGACATGTCGCTGCATGTGGTGACACAGAGCGAGATTGGATGCGCGGTTGGTGCGGCACGACTGGCGGCGATGGCGAAGCTTGGCGGTGGCGCAGAGACCGTCGCCCGCGTGGCCACGAAACCCATGCGACTGGCGACGTTCACGCCGCGCAGCGACGAGGTCGCGCGGCACGCGGTGCGACACCGGCAGTGGCAGCAGCTGTATCCTCTGTCGCGTGCATTCCGGCAGCCCGCGGGCTGATCGGCGTCGTCACGCACCTCCATTCACGCCCTTCACGCCCACGAGACCATGGCCCGATCCCGAGCCGCAGCGGCAGGCGCCGCCGCAGGACGCTGGTTCAGCCAGACGGAGCCGCTGAAGCACGAAGGCCCGAAGTACACGCCGACATCACGCCGCCCGTTCGGGTACCGATGGTACGACGCCGATCGCAAGGTGATGGGCAAGCGGATGGAGGATCAGCTGCGTTTTGCCGTCTGCTGGTGGCACACACTGGTCTGGCCGGGCAGCGATCCATTCGGTGGCGAGACGTTCAATCGACCGTGGCACGCCGCCGGCGGCGATCCGATGCTGCAGGCGGAAGCGAAAGTGGAGATCGGCTTCGAGTTGTTTCGCCTGCTCAACGTGCCGTTCTTCACGTTTCACGATCGCGACGTGGCGCCGGAAGGTGCGACGCTCCGCGAGACGAACGCGAATCTGCAGCGCATCGGCGAGCGGCTCGCACAGCAGATCGAGGTGACCGGCGTGAAGCTGCTGTGGGGCACCGCGAACCTCTTCTCGAACCGCCGCTACATGGCGGGTGCGGCCACGAATCCTGATCCGGAAATCTTCGCCTATGCTGCGGCGCAGGTGAAGACGGCGCTCGAGCTCACCCACTCACTCAATGGCGCGAACTACGTGTTGTGGGGCGGCCGCGAAGGGTACGAGACGCTGCTCAACACGGACCTCAGGCGCGAGTGGGCTCAGCTCGGCCGATTCCTCACGATGGTCGTGGAGCACAAGCATCGCATCGGCTTCAAGGGCCCGCTCCTGATCGAACCGAAGCCGTGTGAACCGACGAAGCATCAGTACGACTACGACGTCGCGAATGTGTACGCGTTCCTGCAGTCGCACGGGCTGGAACGGGAAGTCAAGGTGAATATCGAGCAGAATCATGCCCTGCTCGCGGGCCACAGTTTCGAGCACGAGATTGCGCTCGCGAATGCCCTTGGCGTCTTCGGCTCGGTCGACATGAACCGCGGCGATGAGCTGCTGGGCTGGGACACGGATCAGTTCCCGAACAACCTTCCGCAGATGGTGCTCGCGTTTCTGGAGATCATGCGTGGCGGTGGATTCACGACCGGCGGCGTGAATTTCGATGCGAAGTTGCGCCGGCAGTCGATCGATCCCGATGACCTGATCACGGCGCACGCCGGTGCGATGGATCTCTGTGCACGCGCGTTGTTGATCGCCGAACGCATCATCGATGACGGCGCGCTGGCCGATCACGTGTCCGCGCGCTACGCCGGCTGGGACGGCAAGGAAGGGAAGGCAATCCTGAAGGGCAAGCGCAGCCTCGCCGATCTGGCCGCCTCTGTGGACAAGCGAGGCGTCGAACCGCAGCCCGTATCAGGGCGGCAGGAATACCTGGAAAATCTGATCAACAGTTACCTCTGACCGCAGTCAGGAGAGACCAGACGTGCCGACGAATCTCAAGGGCCCGGGCGTATTCCTCGCACAGTTTGCGGGTGACGCGGCACCGTTCGATACATGGGATGGCATCACGAAGTGGGCCGCCGGCCTGGGCTTCAAGGGCGTGCAGATCCCCGCGTGGGATGCGCGTTTCATCGACCTGAAGAAGGCCGCATCGTCAAAGACGTACTGCGATGAGTTGAAGGGCATTGCGGCGCAGAACGGTGTTGCGATCACGGAGCTCGCGACACACCTCCAGGGACAGTTGGTTGCCGCGCATCCGGTCTACAACGAAGCCTTCGATGCGTTTGCACCGGATCACCTGAAGGGCAATCCGAAGGCGCGACAGAAGTGGGCGGTGCAACAGCTGATGTGGGCCGCGAAGGCGTCGAAAAATCTCGGCCTGACGTCGATGGCGAGTTTCTCCGGCGCGTTGGCGTGGCCGTATCTGTATCCGTGGCCGCAGCGTCCGGACGGATTGATCGAGATGGCATTCGATGAACTCGCGAAGCGCTGGCGCCCGATCTTCGATGCCTTTGACGACGCGGGATGCGACGTGGCGTTCGAGTTGCATCCGGGTGAGGATCTGTATGACGGTGTGACGTTCGAAATGCTGCTCGAGCGCGTGTCGGATCATCCCCGCTGCTGCATCAATTACGATCCGTCACACTTCCTGCTGCAGCAGCTCGATTATCTCGAGTTCATCGACTTCTACCACGAGCGCATCAGCTCCTTTCACGTGAAGGACGCCGAGTTCCGGCCGAATGGAAAGCAGGGTGTCTACAGCGGCTATCAGCCGTGGCTGAAGCGCGCCGGCCGGTTCCGGTCACTCGGCGATGGGCAGGTGGATTTCAAGGCGATTTTCTCGAAGCTCGCCGAATACGACTACGACGGCTGGGCGGTGCTGGAGTGGGAGTGCTGCCTCAAGCATCCCGAAGTGGGGGCGGCGGAGGGGGCGACGTTCATTGCTGATCACATCATCCGTGTGACGGAGAAGGCGTTCGATGATTTCGCGGGGAGCGAGACGAATCCGAAGCAACTGAAGCGGATGCTCGGGCTTTGATTGGGCTCTTCGATTTGCGACCGTTGCTGTACTCCGCGTATTTCGGGGCAGCGGTGACTTCGTGATGGGCGGGAGAACACGGAGAACACTGAGTGTGACCGTGGCAGCGTTTCGAGCGGCGCGATTCATCGAGGATGTTTTTGTTGCACCACAGCGTTTTGAATCACTGACGACAGGGGGATTTGCAGCGTGGCGATCGAAGCGAAGGCTGGGGCAGCGGCGGTGACACCGCGACGGATCCGGCTTGGGATGGTGGGCGGTGGTGAGGGGGCGTTCATTGGTGGGGTGCATCGCTTTGCGGCGCGCCTCGATGATCAGTTCGAGCTGGTGGCGGGCGCGTTGGCGTCGAGTCCGGAGAAGGCGCAGCGCAGCGGCGTCGCACTTGGCCTGTCAGCCGACCGCATCTACTCGGACTATGCGGCAATGGCGACGGCCGAGTCGGAGCGCGCAGACGGGATCGAGGCGGTCTCGATCGTGACGCCCAATCACATGCACGCGCCGGTGGCCGAAGCGTTCCTCGCCGCGGGTATTCACGTCATCTGCGACAAGCCGCTCGCGACCAGTTCGAAGGATGCGAAGCGGTTGCATGCGCTGGCGGTGAAGCACGATCTGCTGTTCGCGGTGACCTACAACTACACGGGCTACCCGATGGTGCGTCAGATGCGCCAGATGGTGCGCGAAAAGCAGCTCGGCGACATCCGTGTGGTGCAGGTGGAGTATCCACAGGACTGGCTCACCGAGCCGATCGAATCCGACGGACAGAAGCAGGCGGGATGGCGCACTGATCCTGCGAAAGCGGGCGTCGGCGGCTGCATCGGCGACATCGGGACGCATGCCTATCAGCTGGCGGATTACGTCACTGGCATCGAGGTCACGGAGCTGCTGGCGGAGCTGACGGCGTTCGTGCCTGGTCGAAGGTTGGATGACAACGCACATGTGATGCTGCGCTATGCGAACGGCGCGCGCGGCACGCTCTGGTCGAGTCAGGTCGCGCCGGGCAACGAGAACAACCTGCGCCTGCGCGTGTACGGCAGCAAAGGCGGACTCGAATGGCGTCAGGAATTGCCGAATCAGTTGTACTGGTCCCCGTTCGGTCAGGCGACACGGATCATTGCGCGTGGCACCGGTGCGGCGGGCGCTGATGCGGCGCGCGTGACGCGCATTCCGTCCGGCCATCCCGAAGGCTACCTCGAAGCATTCGCGACGTTGTACAGCGAGATCGGTCACGCTATTCGCAGTCGTCGCAGGAAAGGCCCGAAGCTCGACAAGACCGTGCAGTTCCCGACGGTCGTTGACGGCGTGAAAGGCGTGGCGTTCGTGGAAGCGGTCGTGTCGTCGTCGGCGAAGGGCGGGAAGTGGGTCAAGCTCCCGTCGCGGTGACGCTACCCATGCAACAGATCATCGACTTCATCCTCGAGATCGACAAGCTCAAGGGTGTCGCGCGCAGGACGCGGCCGCTGGGGCTCGATCGGCAGGAGAACTCGGCCGAACACAGCTGGCAGATTGCACTGCTCGCGTCGTCGCTGGCGCAGTACGCGGTGGAACCGGTGAACATCGATCATGTGATCGCGATGCTGCTCGTGCATGACATCGGCGAGATCGATACCGGTGACACGATCGCGTACGCCATCGGTGGCTGGGAAGAGCGCAAGGCGGCGGAGCTGGCGGCGGTGACGCGGATTTTCAGCCTGCTGCCGGACGTACTGCGCGATCGCTATCTCGCACTGTGGACGGAGTTCGAGGCGGGCGACACCACCGACTCACGGTTTGCCAATGCTGCCGATCGCGCGATGCCGGTGTTGCTCAATCTCGCAAACAATGGGCAGAGCTGGCGGGAGAACGGCATCACGCATGAGCGTGTGGTGACACGTGTGCGGGCGCAGATCGAGAATGGGTGCCCAGCGCTGTGGGTGTATCTCGAGGCCCGGCTGGCCGCGGCGCAGTCGCGCGGATGGTTCGGTACGGTGGAACAGTCGACGGCGCGCGTATCGTGAGAGTCTGAGCTGATTGACGGCCATCGGCATTTCGCCGGTAGCCAACTGACGGGGAGCAGAATGGGTCGCATCGTGAATGACATCGACAGCGAATCGCACGACCTGACGCGCCGGGACTTTCTGCAGTCGGCGGCGGCCGGCGTGCTCGGCGCGAGCCTGCTGCCGAATCTCGCGATACAGGTCGGCATTGACGTTGCTGCGACCGCGAAGATGGGTGTGCAACTCTACACCCTGCGCGATCAGGTCAAGGCGGACTTCGCGGGCACGCTGCGGCGCGTCGCCGCACTCGGTTTCGATGGAGTCGAGACGGCGTTCTGGCCCGAGGGCGTCACGCTCACGCAGGCAAGCAACGCGCTGCGCGACGCCGGGCTCTCGGTGAGCTCGTGCCACATCGCACTGCCGATCGGCGACACACGGCAGGTGATGCTCGATACGGCGAAGGCGTTCAATGCCACGCGCATGATCTGGCATGGCTGGCCGGAAGACCCGCGCTACAGCTCACTCGAAGGCACGAGGGCGCTGGCCGCGATCTACAACCAGTCGAATCGGTTCGCGAAGGACCACGGATTGCGATTCGGCCTGCACAACCATTGGTGGGAGTATCGCAACACGGTCGGTGGCAAGTATGTGTTCGAGGTGCTGCTCGAGGAGATCGATCCTGACATCTTCTTCGAGGTGGACACGTACTGGGTGAAAGTCGCCGGTCACGATCCGGCGGCGATCGTCCGCCGGCTGGGTGCGCGCGCGCAACTGCTGCACATCAAGGACGGCCCGGCGCGCTACAACGACAAACTCGCGATCGACAATCCCGACCCGATGACGGCGGTCGGAAAGGGCACGCAGAACTTTCCGGCGATCGTGCGTGCGTCGAACGGACATGCGGAGTGGTTGGTCATCGAGATGGATAGGACGGCCACCGATGTGTTTGACGCGTTGCGCGAGAGTGTGGACTATCTCAGGCGCAACGCGATGGTCCGTGCGGTCAAGCCTGCGGGCTGACGTCCAACTCAGGGCGCGAGTGAATACGCGCGGTCGATCGCATATGTCGTGTACGTGCCGTTGAAGAGCTGCAGCGACGAGTTGTTGTCCGGCGTACCATCGCGCCAGCCCCAGTACACATCGTACGACGGCGTGAGCGCCTGGACACTGACCCAGTACTTTGTGCCGGCGGTCACCGCGAACGGCGTGGCGAGCGTCACGGAGTAGCGATAAAACGGCCAGGTGGTATTCGCGGCGGTGCCACAAGTCAGGCCCGTTACCGTCTTGTCGAAGGTCTGCGCGACCTGCGCCAGCGTGTACGTCGACGTCTGCACCGGCGTCGTCACATTCGGGCGCCCAGCGACATCAGTGTAGATGCTGACGCGGAATGCGGTGGCGGTGGGGGCCGGAGCCGGTGCGTTCACCTGCTGCACGCAGTAGATGCCCTGCCAGCCGAATGTGCGAATCGTGCCGCTGCCGGTGAACGTGAAATCATCGAACACCTCGCCCGGTAGTGCGCCGTTGGAGACGATCTGCGAGGTGCGCGCCTCCACGTAGCCGGACGCGGACGTGGGCACGAACGTGGACCGCGACGTGACCGGAATGACGACCGGCGGCTGCGTCGGGCTGTCCGACTTTCCCTTGCAGGCGGCAACGGCGAACGCCAGCGCGGCGACCGCAGACACACGTCGCATGCCCAGTGCGACAGTGGAGCCCTGCGAAGGACGGAGCGGATTGGGCTGCATCATAACCTCATCAGTGTGGACAGTGGGTTTGGATGAACAGGCCATCCGGCCCGTCCTACCTTAGACGCGCGGTTTCGCCACAATACGTCTCACGGCCACCCGATCCGCCTTCGCGAAGTCCGCGTGGCGAGCTCGGCGCATTGCGCGGCCGATGCACGCGATACAAGCTGCCCGGGCCGCCGTCTTCCCTTCGTCTTCAGCCTGCCCATGCGATCCACTCGACGTCTCATCGGCTCAGTCGTGGCGCTCGTCGCCATCGCCGCCTGCAAACCCGCCGCTCCGGCCCGCGTGCTCGTCTTCTCGAAGACGGCCGGCTACCGCCACGAGTCGATCGAGATTGGCCGGAAGACGCTGATCGCGATGGGCGCGGCCAACGGCTTCACCGTCGACACGACCGAGGATGCGTCGCGCATCACGGAAGACTCGCTGAAGAAATACGCCGCCGTCGTGTTCCTCAACACCACCGGCAACGTGCTCGATCGCGCGTCGGAGCTCGATCTGCAGCGCTACATCGAGGCGGGCGGCGGCTACGTCGGCATCCACGCCGCGTCCGATGCCGAGTACGACTGGCGATGGTATGGGCGTCTCGTCGGCGGGTACTTCACCAGTCATCCTGAGCAGCAGGAAGCGACCCTGAACGTCGTCGATGGTACGCACGGATCCACTGCACATCTGCCGAAGGAATGGAAGCGCAAGGACGAGTGGTACAACTTCAAATCACTTGCGCCCGACCTGCACGTGCTGCTGACCATCGACGAAGGCAGCTACAAGGGCGGGACGAATGGTGCGACGCATCCGATGGCGTGGTACCACGACTTCGATGGTGGCCGCGCCTGGTACACGGAACTGGGCCACACGGTCGAGAGCTACAGCGACTCACTGTTCGTGAAGCACGTGCTCGGCGGAATCAAGTACGCCATCGGGGAGCGCCGCCCGCTGGACTACGCGAAGGCCACCACCCAGAAGGTGCCGGCCGAGTCGCTGTTCACGAAGACCGACCTCACGATGGGCACGCTGGCCGAGCCGACGGAAATGGCGGTGCTGCCAACGCGTGATGTGCTCATCGCGCAGCGTGGCGGTGAGATCGTGCTCTATCGCGATAGCGATCATTCCGTGAAGCCCGTCGGCAAGCTGGCCGTATACTCCAAAGCGAAAAACGGCGCGAACGTCGAGGAAGGCTTGCTCGGCCTGACCATCGATCCGGATTTCGAACACAACAAGTTCGTCTACGTGTTCTACAGCCCGGCCGATACATCGGTGAATCGGCTGTCGCGGTTTGAATTCACCGGCGACTCGCTGCGTATGGCGAGCGAGAAGATCGTCCTGCAGTTCTACTCGCAGCGCGAGATCTGCTGTCACACCGGGGGATCGCTCGCCTTCGGGCCGGGCAACCTGCTGTTCATCTCGGCTGGTGACAATTCGACGCCGTTCGACGAGAAGAATGAGAAGTTCGCGAGCCACGGCTTCTCTCCAACCGACGATCGTCCGGGCCATGAGCCGTACGATGCGCGTCGCACGTCGGCGAACACGAACGATCTGCGCGGAAAGATCCTGCGCATTCACATCAAGCCGGATGGCACGTACGACATCCCGCCCGGTAATCTGTTCGCGCCCGGTACGCCGCAGACGAAGCCTGAGATCTTCGTGATGGGCAACCGGAATCCGTATCGCATCAGCGTCGATCAGAAGAGCGGATTTCTGTACTGGGGCGAAGTTGGCCCGGATGCCGCGGATGACACGCTCGCGACGCGCGGACCGCGCGGCTATGACGAGATCAATCAGGCGCGCGTCGCCGGTAACTTCGGCTGGCCGCTGTTCGTCGGCGACAATTTTGCGTATCACCAGTGGAATTACGCCACGGGCGCGAGTGGGCCCGTGTACGATGCCGCCACGCCGCGCAACGATTCGCGCAACACCACCGGCCTGCACGCCCTGCCGCCGGCGCAGGCTGCGTTCATCTGGTATCCGTACGGCGACTCGCATGACTTTCCGCAGGTGGCCAAAGGCGGTCGCACCGCGATGGCGGGGCCGGTCTATCACGCCGAGCGATTTGCGAGCGCGCGTGAAACCGCACTGCCGAAGTATTACGACGGCAAGCTGTTCATCTACGACTGGATCCGTCACTGGGTGATGGCTGTAACGCTCCGGCCGAATGGCGACTACGACGCCATGGAGCCGGTCATGCAGCACACCGACTTCTCGGCGCCGATCGATATGGAGATGGGGCCGGATGGACGGCTCTATGTGCTGCAATACGGAAAGGCCTGGTTCGCAAAGAACCCGGATGCGGGGCTCTCCCGGATCGACTTCCGCGGGCCGCGCTGACGGCCTTTCAGCACCCGATGTCGAGAATCGGCGCGTGGCTCCGACTACTGGATACACGCGCCATTCCGGCGCCCCATTTCAATGGAGCTGAGACCATGAAGTTCATGCTGATGATGCATGCCCCGCGCGCCAGTGGCGAATATCAGATCGGCAGTTGGACGCCGGACGAGTTCAAGGCTCACATCGCGTTCATGCACGACTACAACAATGCGTTGCTCACGTCCGGCGAGTTCGTCGCCGCCGAGGGGCTTTCTCCACCGGGTGCCGCGAGGCTCGTGCGTGGTGGTGCGACCGGGGAGACGATCACCGATGGCCCGTTCGCCGAAACGAAGGAGTTTCTCGCCGGCTACTGGATCATCGACGTCGAGAGTGAGCAGCGTGCCTGGGATCTCGCGGCGAAAGCGTCGATGGCGCCCGGACCGGGCGGAGCGCCACTTCGCATGGCGATCGAAGTGCGACAGATCATGAGCTCGCCGCCGCCGAGAGGGTGACCTCGCCCGCTCGACGGACGCTCAGCCACCTGCTGCGTGATCTCGCGCCGCAGGTGCTCGGCGGCGTCATGCGGCGGTGCCGTGATTTCGCCGATGCCGAAGACGCGGTACAGGACGCACTCTTCGCGGCCGCAACCCAGTGGCCGATCGACGGCATCCCACAGAATCCACGCGGCTGGTTGTATCAGACTGCGCTGCGGCGACTTACTGATCAGGCGCGCAGCAACAGTGCGCGTCGCGAGCGCGAGGCAGTCGTCGCGCGTGAAAGCCCCGTCGCCACGGAGAGTGAGCCGATGGTCGCAGATGGCATCATGTTTGGCGGTGATGACACGTTGGTGTTGCTGTTCATGTGTTGCCATCCGTCGCTCAGTGAACCCACGGCGATTGCATTGACGCTGCGTGCCGTCGGAGGACTGACGACGCGAGAGATAGCGAGCGCCTTTCTGGTACCGGAATCGACGATGGCGCAGCGCATCAGTCGCGCCAGGCAGACGATCGCGTCATCGGCGGTGTCATTTGAAATGCCGAGTGCCGCTGAACGCGCCCATCGGCTGACCTCGGTGCTTCGCGTACTGTATCTGATCTTCAACGAAGGGTATGCGAGCAGCAGTGGCGCAGATGTCCACCGCGTCGAACTGGCCACCGAAGCGATCCGGCTGACCCGCGCATTGCATCACCTGTTGCCGGATGATGCCGAAGTGGCCGGTCTGCTGGCGTTGATGCGTCTCACGGATGCACGTCGCGACGCACGCGTGGGACCGCACGGCGAACTGATTCCGCTGGATGAGCAGGACCGCACGCGCTGGCATTCCGAGGCAATTGCGGAAGGGATCGCACTGGTGTCGGCAGCACTAAGACTGGGGCGCATCGGTGCGTATCAGCTGCAGGCCGCGATTGCCGCGATCCATGACGAGGCGGCCACGATGGCGGAGACCGACTGGCCGCAGATTCTCGCGTTCTACGAGGTGCTGGCAGACATCGAGGACAATCCGATCGTGCTGCTCAATCGTGCGGTGGCGATTGCGATGGTCCGCGGGCCCGCGGCAGGATTGGCAGCGATCGATGCGCTCGGGAGCGATCCGCGGATACAGGCGCACCATCGCATCGATGCCGTACGTGGCCACCTGTACGCCATGACCGGTGATGCACAACGCGCGGCGATCCATCTGCAGCAGGCCGCGGCGCGCACGTCGAGCATGCCCGAACGGAACTACCTGCTGGCGAAGGCCGTCAGACTGCTCGCGGCGCGCGCGTTAACGGCGTCATGACTGCGGTGCCGGCGGTGGAGCGAACGGTGACCGCATGAGAGTCCTCGCCTGCTGGCGTGAAGCGCACCAGGCAGGCACCCGATCACCACGGCACTGCGCGTCGCCTAATGCGCGTCCGCCGGCGGTTTCGCGCCGCGCGTTGGCTTCCGGAGAAGCAGGATCGACGGCGACACCAGCACGAACACCACCAGGACGAAAATCCACGCGTCGTTGAAGCTGAGCAACGTTGCCTGCTGCTGCACCTGACGGCTGAGCAGCGTCAGCGCGGCCTGCTTCGCGGTCGCCGGGTCCATACCGCGCGACAGAAATCCACTGGTCAGCATGCGCATCCGCTCATCGGTGAGCAGCGCACCCGATGTCACTGATCCGATCAGGTCGATGCGATGAAACTGGGTGCGCTTGGCGACTTGATTCGCGAGCACGGCGATGCCGAACGCGCCGCCGAGCTGGCGGGAGAGATTGATCAGGCCAGCCGCCTGCTGCGCCTCCTGCGGCTTGATGCTCGAATATGCGACCGCATTGATCGGCACGAACAACAATCCGAGTCCGAAGCCGCGTACCAACAGTGCCACACGCACGTCGCTCTCGCCGGCCGACGTGGTGAGGTGGCCCATCATCCACATTGACAGCGCGAACAGCACCACGCCGCACGCGATCATGACGCGCGGATCGCCCTTCGGCTGCTTGCCGTTGAGCAGCGCTCCACACAACATGGCCGAGACTCCGGTCGCCACGCCGCCCGGCAACATCACGAGACCGGTTTCGGTCGGCGTGAAGTGCAGAATGCCCTGCGCGAAAAGTGGAAAGAGAAACACGCCGCCGTACAGTCCAAAGCCGAGCGCCACGAACAGGAAGAGCGACGCCGACAGCGCCCGGTTCTTGAGAACCCGGAAGTCCACCACGGGATGTTCGTTCTTCGGATGCAGCTCCCACCAGAACATCGCGGCGAGCGACAGTCCGGCAAGAATTCCGAGACGTAGAATCCGTGGATCGTCGAACCAGTCCTTCGAGTTGCCTTCCTCCAACACGTACTGCAGGCAACCGATGCCGATCGTCAGCAGTGCAATGCCGGTCCAGTCAACTTCTGCCTTGCTCTTCTGCTGGTCTGGTGGATCGCGCAGGAAGCCGGTGACGAGAAACACCGACGCAATGCCGATCGGGATGTTGATGAAGAAGCACCAGTTCCACGTATAGTTGTCGGTGATCCAGCCGCCGAGAGTCGGGCCAAGCGTCGGTGCGACGATGATGCCCAGCAGGAAGACGGCCTGCACAAGGCCTTGTTCCTCGACCGGGAAGATCTGACGCAGTGTCGCTTGCGCGGTCGAGAGCAGGGCCGCGCCACCGGCGCCCTGCAGAATACGCCAGAAGACGAGTTCGATCAGCGAGTGCGACGTGCCGCAGAACAGCGATGCGACGATGAAGATCAGGATCGACGCCGTCAGATAACGACGGCGACCGAATCGCGCGGCGAAGAACGCCGTCATCGGCAGCACAATCACGTTCGCGAGGATGTAGCCGGTGCTCACCCAACCGATCTCTTCCTGCGTCGCGCCGAGGTTTCCAGCCATCTGCGGCAGCGCCACGTTGATGATGGTGGTGTCGAGCACCTCCATGATCGCGGCGGTGATCAGGCCGAGGAGAATCAGCCAGCGATACTTGCGCACGAAATCGGCCGCGGCCTGCGCGCGGGCGGCCGGAGTGTCGAGCATGCCGTCTGCTGTCTGCCCTCGGCTGGGCGTGAAACTGGTTGTCATTCGGTTGGGATCGATCGGTCTCGAGCGTCGCCGCGCTCAGGGCACGCGCATCGCGTGCGGTGCGGCGTCGGTGCGCATTCTACCACACTCGGACACCGATCATCGTGCGCATTGCCACAGGAGAATGGCATATCACCGCAGCGTTTGTTGCGTGCTGACATATCTCGACGAACGCCGGTACGCGCCGCCCACGTCGGAGCGGGGCGCATGGTGATTCCGACGTGCACTGCTAGTGCGTCGGTGCCCGCTGCCCACGCCCGGGAAACACGCCGTCGACGATCGCGCCGTCGCGCACCACCGAGACGCCGTTGACCAGTACATACCTGAATCCAACCGACGGCGTCGCGGGCTGCTGATATGTCGAGCGATCGGTGACCGTCGCCGGATCGAAGATGGCGATGTCGGCATCGGCGCCGACGCGCAGCCGGCCCTTGTTCCTGAACACCAGTGCCAGCCGCTCGAGTCGCTGCGCCGGCATCAACGTCATCTTGCGGATCGCGTCGGGCAGTGACAGTTGATGCGTGTCACGTACATAGTGCCCGAGCACGCGCGCAAAGGTGCCCGCGGCGCGCGGATGACCGATGCCCTTCATGATGCGACCATCACTCGCGATTGCCGTCAACGGGCTGGTGATCGCCATCGCCTCCATCTCGGGCGTGTTCACGAACAGGATCACCACTTCACCGGGTTTGCGGTTCGCCGTGAATGTCGCGCGCGTGAGTCGCTCGCCGGTGCGCGCCAGCATCAGTGTGCCGAACAGGCTGTCAGGCCCGTTCGCGTAGCGGTCCAGCAACGGTGACGCGAGTTCCGTCATGCCGGCGATGTAGGGGTACGCCTCCGCCGTCACGTCGAGCCCGCGTGAGCGCGCCTCTGCAATCAGTGCGAGCGTGCGCGGCGTGGCAGCGAGGCTGGTCGAGTTGAGATGCACGATGTGCACTGGCGCGCCGCTGATCGCGCTGGCGGCGATCACTTCCATGTACGACTCCACAGAGCTTCCGGGATCGGTCTCGCCCCACGAGCGCGTATGCACGAAGACTGGTGCATGACGGCGCGCGGCGCTGCGGAACGCTTCAAGGACTTCGTATTTCGTCGCGGCCGGTGTGTACTGCAATCCCATGCCGACGCCCAGTCCACCAGCGTCGAGTCCTGCGTCGATGAACCGTCGCATTGCCGCGATCTGCTCGAAACTCGCCAGACTGTGGCCAGCCGAGTCGAGTGGGAGCAGTGTGCCGGCGGCTATGCCGCCATCGTGCATGACGGTCATGCGCGCCTTGATGTGGCTGGCGGCGGCGCCGTAGTTGATCAGCGCCTTGCCCGCGCGTGAGTCGTAGAACGCTGGCACATCGGCCGTGCCTGCCTCGAGCTCGAGCGCGGTCGTGACGCCATCGAGTGCGAAGAGGCGATAGTTCTCGTCGTCCTGACCGTGCGCATGCAGATCGATGAAGCCGGGGGTGACGACGAGGCCCGCGGCATTGATGATCTGCCGACCACGCAACGGCGTGGCGCTGATCGCTGCAACGCGCCCATTGCGGATGCCCAGGTGCCGCACGGCGTCGAGATGCGACTCGGGGTCGATCACGCGACCGCCGCGGATGACGATGTCGTACGTGATGCGTTGCGCGGGTACGCTGGCGGCAGCGACGACTGTCGCGACAACGGCGAAGAAGGCACGACGCATGAAGCGGCTCCGGATGCGAGGTGTGCTACTCTGTTACGCAGCGCTGACATCGACATGCTATGCTGTGTCGCCAGAGCTCGCTGGAATGCTAGTGGCGGACCACCGCAGCGCGAGCCGTGACAGTGCCGCTTCGATCAACTCGACGACCTTCTCATCACACTCACGGAGCGTGGCGCGTGACGGCATTGCCGGAAATTCCCTTCAACCCTGAACTCGACCTCAGGCTCGTGCGCGTGGTGGACGTCACGCCGGCGCTGGTCTGGAAAGCGTACACCACGCCGGAGCTGCTCATGCAGTGGTTCTGCCCGAAGCCGTGGGGCGTGAGTGCGTGCGAGATCGACCTCCGTCCCGGCGGCCGCTTCGCCAGTACGATGCGTTCGCCCGAAGGCGAAGAGTTTCCAAACGAGGGGTGCTACCTGGAAGTCGTGCCCGGCCAGCGATTGATCTGGACCGATGCGCTCCATGCGGGATTCCGGCCCGTGGACGTGGCGCAGACTGGCGCTGCTGGTCTCGTCTTTACCGCCGTCGTCACCATCGAGCCTGACGGCGCCGGCACGAAGTACACCGCGCACGTCATGCACGGCGATGTCGCCAGCCGGCAGAAACACGCCGAGATGGGCTTCGAGATGGGCTGGGGCGCCGCATTCGATCAACTCGTGGCGTTGATGAAGAGCGCCTGACGGTCATGTCGTGCCGCGCCGTGACTACGTGATGATGCACGCGGGGCGTCAGCAGATCAGGCTGACGCCCCGCTGCGTGTCAGACCTCCGGCAACGCGGCGTAGTCACCGCTCGGCCCACGCGGCTTCTCGGCCGACACCGGCCCCGTGACCTGTGCGCGCAGTTGCCGCGCCCTGTCCTCACCATCCAGACCGGTCACCAGTTCCTTCAGCATGCCGTCATGAATGTCGTACACGAGCCCGTGCAGAATCGGACGCCGACCCTTTCCCCACGCGCGCCGCACCACCGGCGTGCGCGACAGCTGAAACACCTGCTCGATGACATTCAATTCCACCAGCCGATGCTCGCGTGCCTCATCCGTCTCCAGCGCCGCGAGCTCCTCGGCATTCCAGCGATACACGTCCCGGACGACATGCAGCCAGTGGTCCACCACACCGTGGCCCTGAGGCAGCGTTGCGGCCTTCACGCCGCCGCACCCGTAGTGCCCGCACACTAGCACATGCTTGACGTCGAGAAACTCGACGGCGTACTCGAGCGCCGACAGCATGCTCAGATCCGTCGGGTGCGCCTGATTCGCAATGTTGCGATGCGTGAAGACCTCGCCCGGTTTCGACCCGGTGAGCATCTCGGCCGGGACGCGTGAATCGCAGCAGCCGATGAAGAAGAATTGCGGAGCCTGCGACTCGGCGCGACGCTCGAAGTACGTCGGATCGGTCTCGCGGATTTCCTTGGCCCATGCGCGATTGTTGGCGAAGAGGCGACGATAGTTTTCCATCAGTCAATGCGAGTGAGAAGAGTGTCGCTGTCTACGCAAAGCAGCGGACCGCGATTGGCAGCGGGGTTTCGGCGCAATCATCGATCATCACGCGCAGGCGCGAGCACCGCACCGGTGCGACGCGCTCGAGGCGGCGCGCGCCGATTGTCGTGCCGGCGCAGAGTTGCTGCCATACGCTATCGACGAAACCTTCGACGCGATAGCGCGCCACGCGCTGCCCGCTGGCGATGGTCTCTCGCAGATCGATCACGCGCACCACTGCGGGCGCGCGCATTGTCAGCGACAGCTCGGCCGTGCGTTCGCCGATCGGGCGGAAGTGTCGTGCGGCGCCGGCGGCAAGATCGGTGGCGAAGAGAGTGTCCAGTTGTGCGCGCATCGCGTTCAGGCTCACGACGTCACTCGAGTGCAGCAGGCCGTCGCGTGTCGGCGGTACGTTGAGCAGCAACTTGGAATTTCGCCCGACCGATGAAAAGTAGAGCGCGACAAGGTCGTCCGCTGATCGGACCTTCACGTCTTCCGATGCATGGTGGAACCAGCCAGGCCGGATCGAGACATCGGTTTCACCGGGACGCCACGCCGTGCCGTCACGATCGCCATCCTGCAGCGAGCGCATGACCTCATCGCCGCTCATGCCTGGCACGGTGACGATCGTCGGGTCGACGGTGGACCAGTTCGTGATTCCGGCGGCACCGCGCTCGTTGCCGATCCAGCGCACATCGGGGCCGGCATCGGAGAACATCACCGCGTCAGGTTGCAGCCTGCGCACCGTCGCCCACACACGCGGCCAGTCGTACTGCTGCTTGCGGCCGTTCGGCCCTTCGCCGTTCGCACCGTCGAACCAGATTTCCTGCAGTGCACCGTATCGTGTGAGGAGTTCGGTGAGTTGCGCGATGTAGAAGTCGTTGTATCGCGCTGAATCGCCGTACACCGATGCGTTGCGATCCCACGGTGAGAGGTAGAGTCCGGGCTTCAGGCCTTCCGCGCGACAGGCCTCGACGAACTCGCGCACGACGTCGCCCCGCCCGTTGCGCCACGGGCTCGACGCCACGCTGTGCATCGTGGTCTGCGTCGGCCAGAGGCAGAAACCGTCGTGGTGCTTGGCGGTGAGGATCATCGACTTGAATCCCGCCGCGCGTGCCGTGCGCGCCCACTGCCGCGCATCGAGCGCGGCGGGATTGAATATCGTCGGCGATTCGTTGCCGTCGCCCCATTCACGATCGGTGAATGTGTTGACGCCGAAGTGCACGAACATCGCGAGCTCATCGCGCTGCCACGCGAGTTGCGCGCGTGAGGGACGCGGGCGCGCCACGGTCGTAGTGCGGCCAGCGTCGTCTGTCGGCGCAACATGCCACGCGCGGCGATCGGCGGTGCGGAACTGGTGCCCACCGAGCAGCGATGCGGCGGCTGAGGCGCGCAGGAAGTGTCGTCGATCCATGGCCGAACGTACATGGCGGGCGGCCGCGAATGGAACGCGCCCCGACCTGCATGGTCGCAGGTCGAGGCGCGTGGTCGAGCTGATGTGCCGTGTCTATGACGCCGCGGGTCGTGCGACGCCGGCGTCCGGCCGGCGTCGCACGCTCTCGGTCAGTAGCCTGACGACAGGGAGCGGCGGATGTCGCGCTGTCCGTTCATCACGCCGAACGCGACGCTGACGCCGAAGGCGACAGCAGTGCCGGCGCCGACGATCGGGAGGATTGCGACGACCGGTGCGGCGATGGCCATGGCGCCGGCGCCAGCGAGGATCGGCGCCCAGAACGATTGCGCGGCGGTCACGAAGCGAAGGCGCTCGCGGACGAAGTTGCGAGCCTGTGTGTAGCCGATGAAAGTGGCCGCCGTGCTGGCGGCAATTGCCAGAAGTCCGAACATCGTGGTGTCCCTCCGGGGACTGACGAAGCGTGCGTTGAAGACCATACGGCGGGCGATTGGAGGAGTTTCGTCGGCGAATCGGACGGTGACGAACACCGTGGTTGGGGCGCATGTCAGAGGATCGCGTTCGGTCGCCGATCGAGTTGACGACCTCGGTTCGCATGATCCGCTGACAAGTGCCAGCGCGCGGTTGCTCGGGCGAATAGGCTCTCAGACACACCGCGCACTCGTAATTCCCATCAACGCACTAACAAGGCATCAACGCTACATGGAGGAGGAAGACATGGGTGACAACCCGAATGCACTCTCCGGTGACGCCGCAATCGTGCGGTCCGCGACCGACAACGCGTACGGCCTCCGCCCAACGAGCTATCGGTTACCAGACGCCACCACAATTCGCGCTGTCACCCTTCAGGTGTCCCACCTGACGCGTTCTCGCACATTCTATGAGAACACGCTCGGCTTCCGCCCGATCACTGTCGAGTCCGGCATGGTGACACTCGGCGCCGCTGACAGCAACGTTCCGCTCCTGACTCTGATCGAGAACCCGGCTGGCGCACGCCGCACGCCCAAGCACACCCTCGGCCTCTACCACATCGCCATCCTGTTGCCGACGCGTGGCGACCTCGGTCGCTTTCTGAAGCACCTCGAGCTCACCGGTGTGCGAGCCGGTGCGGGCGACCATCTCGTTTCCGAAGCCCTCTACCTGCAGGATCCCGACAACCTTGGGATCGAGGTCTACGCAGATCGGCCGCGCAGCACTTGGCGCCATCGAAACGCAGAGCTGATCATGGCCACGGATCCGCTGGACCTGCGTGCTTTAATAGCGGCAGCCGGCACCGAGCCATGGACCGGCCTGCCTGCCGGCGCGAGGATCGGACATGTGCATCTGCATGTGGGCGATCTGGGTCAGGCCGAGCGGTTCTACTCCGAGGCTGTCGGATTCGACAGGATGGTCTGGTCGTACCCGAGCGCACTGTTCATGGCTGCCGGCGGCTACCATCACCATCTGGGTACCAATACCTGGGCCGGCCCGGACGCGAGGCCTGCAGAGCTGGATGCCCCACAGCTGCTCGAGTGGGTGCTGGAGCTGCCAACGCGTACCGAGGTCGAGCAGCTGGCCGACAGCCTGCGCGCACACGCCTACTCCGCTGAGCTTGTCGGTGACGACGTGGTGACGCGGGATCCGTGGGGCACAACGCTCCGCATTGCCGCTGTGCGGGCAGCGTCATGAGGTCCGCGCGAACGACCGCGATCGTGTGGGCTTACGGCCCTTTCTCCAGATCGCGCAGCCAGACGTTGCGGTAGCGCACCGGATGGCCGTGGTCCTGCAGCGTGATCGGCAGACGATCGGCGTGCATGGTAAACGGCGGGCGCGACCCGTTCGCCGTCGGGCCGACGAGCTCCATGTTGTCCTGGATCAGCACACCGTTCAGGAAGACGGTGAAGCGTGCGGCGGTGAGCAGCGAGCCGTCCGGCTTGAAACGTGGGCGGTGATAGACGATGTCGTAGCTCTGCCACTCACCTGGCGCGCGCGTGGCATTCACGAGCGGCGGAAACTGTCCGTACAGTGCGCCGGCCTGACCGTCGGCATATGTGACATTGTCGCGTGAGTCGAGCACCTGCACCTCGTAGCGTCCGTCCGCCATGAACACGCCGCTGTTGCCGCGATCCTGACCGGTACCCTTCGCCGGCTTCGGTGACGTCCATTCGATGTGCAGCTGCACGTCGCCGAATGCGTCACGCGTGCTGAGCTGCCCGCTGCCCGGCACGACTTCGAACGCGCCGCCGACCACCTTCCATTTTGCTGGCGTGCTGTTGCCGGACGTCCACTTGTCGAGCGACGAGCCGTTGAAGAGCACCACCGCATCGCTTGGCGGCGCGACGGAGTGTTCCGCGCCGGGCTGCACGATGCGCGGGTGCGGTCGCTCCAGTGAGTGTTGCGGCCATTCACTCAGTGCGCTTTGTGCAGCGAGCGCTGTGCTGCAGAGCGCGACGAGGGCGAGCGGTGCGGCGAGTTTCTTCATGGCGAGACTCGGTCGATGAGGACACATGCGTGGAGGCGCGCCGTCACCGGTGCGCCGAGTGCCGAAGACACGGGAGCGCGTCTCCCGCTGGCGACAATCTAGGGAGCGTGCGGTGCATCGCCGATCAGTCCGACCGGCCCGCGCGCGGAGTCGCCTGCCGCACCTCGACCATTCACTTGACTGCTACCGTGCGTACCAAGTGCGTGACGAATCCGCTCTTGGCGCCGGGAACCATCAGACTCTACTCCGGATAATCCGTCCGTCGCGAGTGAGTCCGCAGCCCACCATGCGAATCGGTGATGGCAATGCACGCGAAGGGCCGCAGCACTCACGCCGCAATGTGACCCAATTGCCGATCAAGCACGCTGTTCTCCGAAGGCATCAAACATCGAGCGTTCCGATGGCAGGCATTAAGGAGACAAGTGGCGAGCACGTTTTGCCTCACACGACGCAGCACGCGTTGTCACCACGAGAAGTCTCCGGCGGCCGACTTGCGTTTGCGTCGCTCGCAGACGCTGATCTTGCGAGTGCAAAGCTGCGCGGTGCAGATCTCTGCAACGCGGATCTTCGTCGCGCGAACCTGTCTGACGCCACGCTCACGAGCGCTGACCTGACGCTGAGCAATTGTCGCGGCGCCAGCTTCGACGGGGCCTCGCTGGACGACGCGCGTTTACAGGCGATCAATCGTGTCGGCAACGGCCCGGCCGAAACGCGATTCCGGGGCGCGGATTGCACGCGCGCCACGCTGAAGCATTCCAACCTTACCGGCTGCGATTTCACGAATGCCATCATGCATCGAGCCGACTTCACGCGCGCCAACCTTCAGGCCAGCGATTTCAGCGGTGCTGATCTGACCGGCGCCGACCTGTCGTTCTGCAACCTGTCCGGCGCATCACTGGCGAACGCCTCGCTGGTCGGTGCGACCCTGACCGCGTGTAACCTGAGCGGCGTAGACCTGCGCGGGGCAGACCTCACATTCGCGAACCTGAACGGTTGTCTGTTGACCGGGGCGAACGTGGTGAGGGCGCTGTGGTCAAAAACGGTGGTCGCACGCGTGACCGGCCTCGAGGGCGTCGAGGGCCTCGACGCCCTGTGCTACGGGGATCCATCGTCGATCGATTTGTGGACTCTCGATAACTGCATCAACGCACTTCCCGACGCGTTTCTCCAGCACGTCGGCATCACGCCGGAGTTGTGCCGGTTGTTGCGGCATGAGGGCAGCCTCGCGGCGCGATCAGATGTCAGCGCTTAAGGAGGGGGGCCAGCATCGCGGGACAGCGCGCCGCCGGTCATAAGCGCCGTGAATCGCGCGAGCACAGACGCAGGCACCTCGACCTCACGCAACTTGGATCGCACTCCCTCGAGAACACTGCCTTCAAAGTTGAACTCCCGGGCGCACATATCGCACAACTCGAGATGTTCGACGACGAGTTCAAGCGCAGGTCCCGAGAGCTCGCCGTCCAGATAGTCGTCCAGACGCCGGAACGCCTCTTCGCAGGTAAATCGTCTGCGTTCTCTCACCATGCGCTCATCTCCCGAATTGCTGTTTACGATGCCGGCATCGACGGCGACATGCCACAACGACTTCTGCAGCATCTTGCGTCCGCGATGGAGGCGAGACCGCACCGTCCCAACAGGGACACTCAGGACCTCAGCAATCTCCTGATACGAAAAATCTTCCATGAAGTACAGCGTACAGACGACTTCGAAGGATTCCGGAAGTAACGCCAGGGCCTCCGCAACTTTTTCGGCCCCGATGCGTTCGAGCAACTCCGACGCCGGATCCGCACCGTCCACCTGCAGCCCAACCTCTCTCGACCGGTGATAGAGCTGGAGGCCGGGTGCATCGTCGAAGTCGATTGTTGACGGGCGACGAAGTTCGCGACGATGCATCCCCCAGAAACAATTGGTCAGAATGCGAAAGAACCAGGCTTTGAAGTTCGTACCCTCTTCAAAGCCGGTGCGTCCTCGACAGGCCAGCAGCGCTGCTTCCTGCACAAGATCCTCGGCGTCGGCGCGATTTCGCGTGAGTCGAAGGGCATAGCCGTACGCCGGCGAGACCATCGCAGCGAGTGCCTGCTCGAACTGAAATGGCGTGCTTGCGTGGACGCGGCCAATTTCCGGGCCGTCGGTCGGCGGAACGATTTCCAAGGAAATACGAGTGGAAGGTCAGACAGGCGTCGTGCGAGCTGATCCGCTGGCGCGACGTTTGAAATATCAACCACATGCGTGCGAGGACAAGGCATCATCAGCGTTCGTAGGGATCGTCGTCGCGAGGGATTGCGGTGCTGCAAACGAGAACGTGAGTTCGTCTCGAGCGAGCAATCCAGCCTGTGAGGCGTGGCGGAGAACGCCGTCCGCTTGCAGAACTCCTCGGGTGTATTAAGCATGTGGTCGCCAGCGCGCCGCGTGATCGCGTCGTAAACCGGACGGCTGTGGGAACGCATCCACCAAAATTCCGCGCGCGATCTCGAAGGGAATCGGCTGCACGCCCCGCTCGCGACAACGCTCCCGAGACCGACGGCGGATGTCGCAACGCACCGCTGCCCCGGCGGGCGCAGTTCAGCGCGCGCCGGGGCAGAGGGCTGAGGATTTCTTGCGTTCCGTTCGCCCCGCACGCAGGCTCGAGCGCTGTTCGTCGTCTGCAAGATCAGGTCGCGAATGCGCGAGGATGCCGGTTCACGACGCTTAGTGCGCTGCCGACTTCATCGGCGTGGGTTGGATCGTCACGCGGATCACAGAAGTCACCGGCGGATACTGGAAACGATCGTGCACCAGCCGGACGACTCCGTTTTCAGCGGGGCCCGTATTGGGCGCGGGCTGACGCGGCGCCTGGTTCGCACCGAGCCCGGCTTCCTCATTCACTTCCGTGCCGGCGTCCCACAACTGCAGCTGCTTGGTGATGTCGACCGTGAGCGGCTTGCCATTTGCGTCGAACAGCTTGATCGCTGCGGATCCCGGTGCGTAGAAGAGGTCATTCGACTGGCCGAACATCATCGCCATGGTGAGCCGCTGTCCCGGGGCTGCCGGGAAGCTGAACTCATACGCCTTGCCTGGAAGAATCGGGCCGGCCATGGTCTCGCCAACCGGCATCGCGACGACACCGCTGTACGCGACGCTGTGCACGTTGGCCTTGATGTAATCAGCGAGGACGCCCGGGTTGCCATCTTCAGCCAGTTGCTCCAGCCCAAAGCCGCGATCCTTCTTGCCGGCCGTGAACAGCGGATTGCCCGCATCCGTCACGGTCCAGAGAATCGGCGCAGTCGGTGCAGGCGCCGTCGTGCCGTTAGACAACTTGAGCGTCATCGGCGTGGACACATTCTCCACGCGCACCGTGAACTGCACTTCCCGACCGGTGGCGTACTGGGCGAACAGTGATGCAGGAGCAAGCAAAGCAGCGAAAGCAACGGTCTTCAGCGCGGACATTGTGACGAATTCCTCAGAAAGTCAGTGGGTTGATACAGCGGACGGACGAATGGAGCTAGCTCGCGGCAAGTGGGGCGCTGCCGAAGTTCACACCGAAGCGGCGACACCAGATGGTGACGGTGCGATACTTTGTCAGGTCGATCGTTGCGGGGACGTCGTAGTTCTGGTCGCCGATGTTCCCCTTCAGCGCACCGACCTCGACGAAACCGGCATTGGTGACGGTGTCGTTATCTGTCGCATCACCCGATGCAACGAGATACACGCGGACATCAGGACCATTCGATGTTTCGAACCCTGACAGGCGCAACACGAGCTTGCCGTCAGCGAGGCGAAGAATCGTCGCCATGCCCTTGGTCTCGTGGTGTACAGCGTGAAACGTTCCAGCGGCGACAGTCGCGGCTTTTGTCGCGTCGCCCTGAACCGACGCGAGCGATTCGTTCACCTTCGCATTCACGAACAGTCGCTCCGGACGGAAGGCGAACCAGAGGACAGCTCCGACCGCCAACACCGCTCCCACTATCAGATTTCTGCGCATTATGCGGTCTCCGGTGTGTGTGACGTCGGCGCACCGTGCGCCGTGTCGCGCGGCATAGTGCCAGTTGGCCTGAAATGGTTCCCGGACTCCAGCGTCCCGTCACTTTCAGCACTTGAGATGGTTGGTGCGTGGCGCGTGGCGAACTGCACGATGTCCTTCGTGAAGACGATGTCGAGGGTCCATTGCAGCGCGACCCGCACCTTCTTTTCGAGGCGTGGAAGTTTCGCGAGATAGACGGTGCGCCACAGCCACCACGCGACGAACCCGGAGAAGTTCACGCCGAAAATGTTCGCGACACCGGTGCGCCGCCCGATGGATGCGAGGAGGCCGAGCGTCTTGAAACGGAACGGCGCGAGCGGCTCGCCGCGCATCGACGCGATCAGGTTCGCAGCCAGCCGCGTGCCCTGCCGCATGGCGTGTTGCGCGGTTGGCGGATACGTGCCGCCCTCCGGTGTCGGGATTGACGCGCAATCGCCGAGCGCCCACAACCCGGGGTGATCAGGCACGCGCAGCGTCTCATCCACGCGCAGTCGTCCGCGGACCTTCTCGCACGGCACTCCGTCAATCAGCGGATTGGCCGATGTTCCGGCGGTCCAGACGAGGTTGCGCGTGTCGATTTCGCGCCCGTTCGTGAGCTGGACGCGATCGCCATCCACCGCCGCGACCTTCGCGTTCAGGATCACCTCCACGCCACGCGCGCGGAGTTGCGCCTGTGTGTAGCGCCCGAGTGTCTCGCCCAGCTCCGGCAACAGATAGTCGCCCGGATGCACGATCATGACGCGCACGTCCGCCTGGCGCACATTTCCGTAGAACCGCACCGCGGCGTGCAGGAAGTCGTTGACCGCTGCGACAGTTTCCACACCGGCAAATCCTCCGCCGGCGACGAGCACGGTCAGCAGCGGCACACGGATGTCGCGATTGCAGTCGAAATCTGCTTCCTCGAGATGGCCGATGAGCTGGTTGCGGAGCGCGATGGCGTCACCGAGGGTCTTCATCGTCGCGGCGCGGCTCTGCAACCCCTTGATGCCGTAAAAGTTGGTGACCGCTCCGAGTGCGACCACGAGATGATCGTATCGCAGGTCGTGCGCATGGGTGCCGTCGGCGTGTGTGACATGCACGGTGCGCGCGTCAGTGTCGATCGACTCGGCGAGACCGGTGAAGAGCGACGTCCGCCGCAGCATCTTGCGCAGCGGATTCACAATCGTAGTGAGATCGAGGTCGGACGCTGCGACCTCGTGCAGCATTGGTGTAAAGAGGAAATAGTTCTCCCGATTCACGAGCGTGATCTGCACCGCGCCATCGTCCGGCAGTCGGCGTTCCAGCTCACGTGCAACAGCGAGCCCACCAAAACCGCCACCCAGAATCACCACCCGCACCGGTTCCTTCGTCCCACTCATGCAATCACCGTCATGCCGCCGCTTCGGATAGGAGAGCGAATCCGTCCAAGTGAACGAACCCGTGGGCGGCTGTAATGCCGCATGGAACCGACGGGTTCCCGCGATGACAGATCGCCGTCCTCAGGCGAGGTCGCATCCCACACCGTGCATCACGGCCAGGGCGCAGGTCCGATGCGAAGGACGCTGTTCCAGCCACCGAAGCCGTCGCTGACGCGCTCATCGTTTGACGGGTCGGCAGTCCACCGCGCGTCGTCGATCACGAGCTTGTAGTGATGAAAGCCGGGAGCGAGTGGTCCCGGCGACGCGCGCCAGAGCCCCGGTCCCTCCGACGTTGCGGCGCTGCCTGGCTGGCGCCAGCCATCCCAGCTCCCGACGAGGTGTACCGACCGCGCCCGGAAGTCGCGCAGCCACACAGTTGGCGGATGCTCGTCCGTTCGCGGCGAGCGGACCGCGCCAACGCTCTCACCTGCGGCGTGGGCGAGTGCGGTGGCGACCGCATGTCCCGCATCGATCGCGCCGGCGCCCTGTCGATCCCGCGTGGCCCCGGCAACCTCGTGACAGGCGAGTTCGAGGAGCTCGAGCGTGTCGGATGCGCGCAATGCCGGATGCGCTTCACGCATGCACGCCACAATGCTGCTGACGATTGGCGCGGCGAAGCTCGTACCTTCAACATGCTGATAGTGCGGTGTGACGAGGCGCAAGTCGCGAATGCGTGCTTCGACGCTCGCGTCGCCCATTCCGCGACGCTCGAACAACCGCATCGCATCACGCGCGAGATCGGTGTCTGGAATGATCGGCGCCACGATCCAGATGCTAGGGGCCACCAATTCCGGCTTGCCACGACCGTCGGACCCGACGCCGAAGTTGCTGTGCCAGAGCATGGACCCGCGCGCATCAATCGTGTTGCCGTCGTCCAGTCCACCCACGGTGATCGCCGCCGGTGACGTCGCCGGCAGCGACAACTCGCGCTGGCCGTCGTTGCCTGATGCGACGACGACCGACACCCCGTGCGCCACCAACGCCGCGATCAGCTCGTCGACCTCGCGCTCGGTATCCGGCGATTCGGCAGCGACACCGAGCGATGCATTCACGATGCGGATCTGCCATTCCTGATGATTGTCGAGAATCCACCGGAGCGCACGCACCAATCGCGTGCTGCCGATGCGCCCGTCGGCGCCCGCAACCTGCACGAGCACGAGTGACGCGTCGGGCGCCAGTCCGCGATACAGGCCGTGACTGCGCCACCCATTTCCGGCGAGCGCCGCACTGGTCATCAGGCCATGCCACTGAGCCGGCGTGCGGGCGTCACTCCCTGGCCAGCTGGGAACGTCGTCGGCGCCAAAGTGGCGAGTGTGAAGGCGCGATTCCGACGCGTCGACCCAGGCACGAATGCGGTTCACCGGACGTACGAGATCGTCGTGCGGGTAGAACGCCGCGTCGATCACTGCGATCGTCACGCCGTCACCGGTGAAGCGCGGATCGGCCCGCATGCGTAGTGGCGTCGGCAGCGCACCAAAGGCGGACTCCGCGTCGAGCGGCCAGACATCCTGCACGACGCGGCCAAGCACACGTTCGCCCTTCGCCAGCAGGACGGCGAGCAATGCCTGCTGCACACAGGCTGGACAGGCACCGTCGCGGGTCTGCCAGTGCGCGCGGCGTAACTGAAGACGCTCCGCGGTGGCCGCGTCGATCCACCCCGCTTCGGCCAGTACGCTCCGCCGCTCGGCGCGATCACACAACGGGCAGGTTGCAGTTTCGTTCGTCACGATGCTGTCAGGTGAGCGGTGCAACTTCGCAATACACCTTGATCGCGCCCTTGCCCATCGTGAGCGTGTCGATCAATTCACGGTAATTCGCGAGGCCATCCACGCGGTGCGTGAGCAGCCGCGACAGCCATCCTGGATGTGACAACTCGAGCTGGGAGAGGTCCTGCACACCGCGTTCGAAGTCTGCGAGGCTGGCATTCACGCTTCCGACCGCAACCTTGTTGCCTAGCACGAAGCCGAGATTGATGCGATCCGCCGGAATTTCCACGACGCGCTCTCCTCCGGTCACGCTGACCATCAGCAGCACGCCGTTCTTTGCCAGCACGTCCATTGCTTCGAAAACCAGTGGCGAGAAACCGGTTCCTTCGAGGATCACGTCAAACGGGCCATGCTGCGCCGACACGTCGCGCAAGTTGATGTCCTGGGTGGAGCAATAGGTCACCCCGAGTTCGTCGAGCAGCTCTGCATTGAGATAGGGTCGTCGCGTGCGTCCCATGGCGACGACCTCCAGTCCGCGCTGCCGCAGGATCGCGGCTGCGATCAGGCCGAGTGTGCCGGTCCCGATGACCAACGCGCGACGCGGACGCCACACACGCAAGCGACGCTGAATTTCGTAGGCTTGTGCGATCGCCTTCTCGGCGACGCTGGTCGGCTCCATCAGCACGCCGGCGCCGCGCAATTCCTTCGGGATCCGCACGAGGTACTCCGCGCTGTCTGCGAAATATTCGGCCAGAAAGCCGTGCCTCAGATTGATCCCCCGTTCGAAGTACGTATCGTCGGTCGTCATGTCCTGCAGCCCGACCTGGTCGTACACACTGCTGCCCGGGCGACGCACCGACGCCACGACATAGTCACCGACGGCTACCTCCATGACATTCTCCCCGATTGCTTCAACCACGCCGAAGCTTTCGTGCCCGAGGATGAGGAAGTCGTCGCCGATCGGCGCATTGCCATACTCGGCGGCGTTGATCTCCTTGTCGGTGCCATCGACGCCGACGCGCAGCACGCGCACCAGCACGCCTCGGCCATCGGGGATGTCAGCCACCGATGGTCGGGGCACGGTACGGAGATGAATGCTGTCCGGCGTGCCGGGAATGACGACCACGGCCTGCATCGTGGTCGAGGAACGCTCGGGCGTGTTGGCGATCGGGTGATGCGGGGTCGTCACGGTGAACTTCTCGCGGCGCTGGTGGGGGAGGGGCGCACGCCGGGAATGTTCAGCTGAATGCGATAGAGCCCGGTGCGCGCAGTGATGTACAGTGTGCGGCCGTCCGCATCTCCCCACGCCATGTTGGCGGGAGTCTCCGGAGGGCTGATCGTGCCGAGGTGCGTCCCATCGGGCGCGAGAATCCAGATGCCGCCGGGACCGGCGGCGTAGACGTTCCCGTCGCGATCGACTTTGAGACCGTCCCAGGCCTGTTCGCCAGGATGCGATGTGGTCACGTCGACGAAGACCGAACCTGCGCCGACTGACCCGTCGCGCTGCACTGGATAGCGCATGATGACTTTCCGCGTGACGTCCCAGTTGCTGACGTAGAGCCAGCGCTCGTCGGGCGAAAACGCGATGCCGTTGGGTCCAGTCAGTTCGCGCGTGATGAGCGTCAGCTTCCCGCCTGCCAGCCGGAACACGCCGGAGAACGGCAATTCCTTGCGCGCGTCGTCGAACACCTTCGGGAGTCCGAACGGTGGATCGGTGAAGTACAGCGCGCCATCAGAGTTGTATACGAGATCATTCGGGCTGTTGAGCCGCTTCGATGCAAAGCGATCCGCGAGTACGGTGATCACGCCGTTCTTCTCGAGGCGTGTGATTCGCCGCCGTCCGTGCTCGTCGATCGTCAGCCGTCCCGCGCTGTCGAGCGTGAGGCCATTCGAGCCGGGTTGGTGATACTCGCCGATGTCGACGCCGGCATAGCCGCTCTTCACTCGATAGACCGACACCTGCCCATCATTGGAATACCGGTAGATCGTGTTGGTGTTCGGATCGCTGAAGAGCAGATACCCATCGGGGTGCCAGATGGGACCTTCCGTGAAGTCAAAGCCGCCGGCGAGTTTTTCGATCCGGGCGTCGGCGGGCACAATTGCATCCACGGCCGGCCGCAATCGCTCGACGCGGCCTTCACCTGCGAGAGCTGCGGAACGGCGATGGAATTCCAGCGTCGCAGACCGGATCCAGATGTAGTTGGCGGGGGGATCGGAGAGCGGACCGTTGGCGCCGAAAATGGCGATCTGGAACGTCTGCCCCGGCCGCGCATTGCGTGTGAGCACGACCCGGTTCGGCGCGTTCCAGCCGCGGATCGCTCCGCCACCGGTCATGCCCAGCGTCGTCATCAGACGACCATCCACCCAGACCTCCGAGTAGTCGTCGACCACGATTTCAAACGCCACGGTCGCACCCGTCGGGTCCAGCGTCCCCACGCGCGCGGGCACCGTGACGGCCACGCGATACCACGCGAACGACAAGCGTCCGTTGGAACGCCGCTCCTCGAGCGATGTCGCGGGGATCGTCAGCCACTGCGTGTCGTCGTATCCTGAAATACCGGCTTTCGGAGAAATGTCGAAGGTCTGGTTCGGTGCACCCGACGGCTTGAGATCGGGTCCGACCGCACGAAATGCAATCGGGACGATCTCCGCATCGCGGTACCGCCAACTGGCGTTCATCAATGCGGCACCTTCCGACGTACGCAGATCGACGATTGCCGCAGGGCGTCCAAGTGGCGCGTCGGACGTGGATTGCGCATGCGCCATCGCCGCGCACGCCGTGATCGCACACATGATGACAGCGATGCGATGCTGCGCGCCGGTACAAAGCGCCTGGATGTCACGCAAGCGGGCTGACATGCGGCTATCGCACCTTGACGACGTAGTACGTGAGCGGCCCCTTGACCGACTCGAACCAGTGCGGCGTGCCGTTCGGAATGATCACGACGTCGCCACGGGCGATCTGGCGCGTCTCACCGTTCTCGATGCGCACCCCACGCAGCTCGTCGGCAGCGGTGCTCTTGCCGTCGACGACAGTGCCGCCGGTGATCAGACGTGCGCTGCCGTCGAGTACATAAATGATGTCGGTGTCACGCGTGTGGACTTCGACCATCCCTGGCCCTTCCCGCCGACTGGCGTGCACCATGTAGTTGCGCGTGCCTTCGCCATCGTAGAGCACAGCTCCTTTCGCGAACGCCGCAGTGACCTGCTCGCGTGACCAGAAGTGAACGCCGCCGGCGCCTGTAGTGCGCGGTGCGGCGGGCTCACCTCCCGCCGTCATTGCGGGTGCACCGAATGCGCCGGCACCGGCAATCGCCAACTCCTCATCCTGCTGTGCGCTGGCGGCACCGCTCACACCGACGCCTCCAACGATTTCACCATCCACCACGATCGGGATACCACCCTGCAGCGGCGTGAAGTCATTCAACGCCACCATCGCGGTCCGCCCGTTCTTGATGAGCTCTTCAAAAAATCTGGTCGGCCGCTTGAACAGGACCGCTGTCCGCGCCTTGCCGATGGAGATGTTGGCACCGGCGGCAAACGTGTTGTCGATCCGTTCCAGCGCCATCAGGTTTCCGCCCTCATCGACCACGGCGATCACACCAGTGGTGTTGAGGCGACGAGCTTCGGCGGTGGCGGCCGCGATGACGCGATGCGCTCCATCGAGTGTGAGCGCGTGGCGCGTGGCGATCTGCGCATGCACAGGGATTGCGCCCAGCACGATGGACGCAAGGGCAAGCCGGACGAAGGTGGACATGGACATCGGCTCCGTTGTACGGTGGTGTGGCGCGTATCGCGGGAACGCGATGCGCGGTGCGGGCGCGAGCTGACGCGCGCAATCGAGTCTGACGCTGGTCATCGGCGTTCGGCGAGGCGCACGACGTGGCCGTCCGGGTCGCGCACGAGGAACGCCGTGCGGAAACCGAGTGACGCATCGGTGACTGTTGTGACGCCAGAGCTCACCGTCGGCGTACCGGCCCGCCGCAGTTGCTCGGCCGCACGCGCGGCGCTGCGCACCGTGAGAGTCGTCTCCCAGTGACCAACGTCATTCGATCGCAGGTCCGGCGGAAACGGTCGCCCGTCGCTCGGCGCCAGATACTCGAGCAGTTCGACCCCTGGGCCGCTCGCCGCGCGTAGTGCAGTGATGCGGAGACGCGCTCCGAACACGTTGTTGAGGTGCTCCTGTTCCGTCCCGAAATTCTCACTGGTCCCGGCCACCGTCATGCCGAGCAGGTCGCGATAGAACGCGAGACTGGCTTCGGTGCTGCGTGACACAATCGCCGTGTGATCGATTCCCAGGAACAGCGTGTCGCCGGCCTGTCGGTGCCACTTCGTTGACCCCTTCTCGCGCGGAAACTGCAGCACTTCGAGTACGTGCTGGTCCGGGTCCTTGAAGTAGAACGCCTTGATTCCACCAGCATTCGGATTCGAGTCCGGAAGCCGTTGCGGTCCTGTCGAGGCGTGTTCCACGCGCTGAGCGCGAAGGCGGCGGTATGCCGCATCCATGTCGCTCACGATGATCGCGACATGCTGGAACCAGCCGTCATTGCTTCGGGAATCGAGCGGGATGGGCCTGCCGCGCGGCGTGAGATACTGCGTCAGCTCAATCGACTCGTCCGCGAGTCGCATGCGGACGACGCGCACACGCGCGCCAAACACGCCCGAGAGATGCTCGAACTCGTCGCCACTGATTTCGACATCCGACGTCACCTGAAACGTCAGCACATCGCGATAGAACGCGATCGAGCGATCCATGTCGCTGACCGTCATCCCGACGACGGGGAGTGCCTCGACACCGACCATCCCGGTGTCGGTTGACGCAGAGGCCTGCGACAGCCGACGCGAGCTGGTGGCCTGCGCAGTGACGACGCTCGCACCGCCGGACACAACCAGCAACAGGAGCCACGCACGCGTCCCGCGGACGACACACGTCATCGCGGTTCTCACGCGACCGGCGCTTGCGTGGCTGGCCGCGCGTGCGTCGCGTGCACGCCGAGTCGCTCCTTCAAGTGCTCACCAACGCGCAGCGCGTTCGCCATGATGGTGAGCGCCGGGTTCACGGCACCACTCGACGGGAAGAACGACGCGTCCACGACGTACAGGTTGTCGACGTCGTGCGCCTGACAGTTGGCGTTCAGTGCTGAGGTCTGCGCATCCGAACCGAAACGGATCGTGCCGTTCTGGTGTGCAACGCCCGCCAGCGGAATCTGCTGTCCGAGGAACAGGCTTCGCGCGAACATCCCTTCATGACACTCCGCGCCATGCACCGGGCAGGGTGGCTGCCGCCGCATCAGCTCCTCGAGCTTCTTCCGCAGCCGGCGGTGCCCCTCTTCGTTGTTCGGCGTGTACGACAGGACGATGTTTCCGTCGCGGTCGAGCGTGACCCGGTTGGCCGGATCCGGGAGATCTTCCGACGTCAGCCAGAAGTCGAGCGAGTGCTTCGCCATCAGATCGAGCGTCCATTTCGGCGCGATTGCCGGTGCGCCTGCGGACAGTGTTGCGGCGTCGAGTTTCCCGACGAACGAAATGTGCCCCATCGGGAACTGCCAGTCGTCCGACCCGAAGTAGAAGTCGTTGAGGGACAGCGTCTTCTGGAACACGGTCGGATTCGGACACTTGGAGATCGACATCAGTACGGAGTTCACGTGTCCCATGTAGTGCCGGCCGACGACATCCGACGCGTTGGCGAGTCCGCGGGGATGCTGGTCGCTGGTCGAACGAAGCAGCAGCGCGGCGGAGTTGATCGCGCCGGCGCTCACGACGACGATATCGGCCGAATAGCGCTCGACCTGCCCATCGCGCTCGACGACGACACTCCGCACCTCGCGCCCCGACGGCGACGTCTCGAGATGCGTCACCTTCGCGTTGGTGAGCAGGGTGACGTTCGTATGCTCGAGCGCCGGGTCGATGCACACGATCTGTGAATCGCACTTCGCATTCACCAGGCACGGATGTCCGTCACACGTCGCGCAGCGGATGCAGGCACTGATGCGCCGGTTGCCTTCATCGAGGCGCACGCCAAGCGGCGTATGAAACGGTTTCAGCCCGAGTGCACTGAAGTGATCAGACAGCTGCTGAATGCGGGGCTCATGGCTGATCGCCGCAAATGGGTATGGCGCGGACGCATTCGGCTCCGTCGGATCGACGCCGCGCGCTCCGTGCACGCCGTACAAGTGCTCGGCCTGCGTGTAGTACGGTTCGAGGGCGTCGTAGTCGATCGGCCATGCCGGTGACGTGCCGCCGTGATGCCGGAGTTCCCCGAAGTCCTGTCGCCGCAGGCGAAAGAGCGCCGCGCCGTAGAACTTCGTGTTGCCTCCGACGAAATAGTTCGTGTGCGGATGCAACGGCTCACCCTTGCTGGTGCGCCAGACCTCTTTCGTGGCGTAGCGGCCATTCTTGTTGACCTCCAGCGTGTTCCAGTTCTCCGGCTCGCGCGGCACATAGTCGCCGCGCTCGACAACGAGGATGCGCTTGCCGGTGGGCGCGAGAGAATGGGCCAATGTGCCGCCACCGGCTCCGCTGCCGATGATGATGACGTCGTACTGTGTATCGTGTGCCATGAGCCGGATGGTGTCGTGAGTGACCGAACGATCCCGAGCGGCGGCTGTAATGACGGTCTGGCGTGAAGAGTTCCCGCGCCGGATTCGTATCAGCGCGATACGCGGAATCGCGATCGGCAGACCTGTCGCCGTGACCGACTGTCGCTACGCGGCGTGATCCGCGGTCGAGTCGCTGGTGGACGCGGCGGCGCCACGCTGACGTCGCCGAGCCACATGCTCGCAGAAGATGCACGGCAGCGAGTGCACCATCTTGCCGCAGGGGACGTCGGCCGCAGCCGACACCTGCGTGTACGCCCATGCCGCGGCGCCCATACCGAGCATTGGCGCCACGAAGTAGATCCAGATGGCGTGCCAGTCTCCTGCCGTCGCTGCAGACGCAACGCTGCGCGCCGGGTTCATGCTCGTGCCCGAGAGTGGTGCCTCGAGCGTGATGAACGTGGCCACCGCAATTGCGGCGCACACTCCGGTCAGATGCTTCCACCGCGCCGAAGCCGACACGGTCAACACGATCAGCATCAGCAACATGCTGATCCCGAATTCACCGGCGAAAGCGCCAGCGGTGCCGGCGTCGCCAGGCCGCGTCACGACGTAGTGGACCATCGGATGCGCGAGGGCGGCGCCGAGCACGCGCGCCGCCACCCACACCCCGAGCGTCCCGCCGACAAACTGCGCGACCACGTAACCAACCGCGTCGACAGTGGAAATCTTGCCGAGTCGGAAGAACGTCAGCGTGAATGCAGGATTCATCTGCGCGCCGGACCGTCGTCCCCACGGCGAATACACCAGTGCCACGAGGGTCAACCCCATCAGCGTGCCCATGGCGGCCCGCTGCGCCCACGGTGGCTCAAAAACGCCGTGCGCCGGTGACGCAGGGTGGAAAATCAGCGTGCCGAAGCTGCACGCGGAAATCATGAAGCACCCGAGAGCAAAGGCCTCGATACCGTACTCGCGCCAATGGAGCGCGCGCACCCGCACCGTCACAGGCACTCCATCGCGGCAGTGCACGGCCGATGTGTCATGCGCGGCGCCGCACCTTTCGTGGTGTCTGCTCTGCGATCGGTGCTTCCTGCAGCGACTCCATCAGGCGCAATGCCTCACCAACGGACCATGCCTGAAACGGGCACCCGTTTGGCACGTGCGGGGCATCGCCGTCAGCTATCTCGCCAAGCTGGCCCGGTGCCGAGTGCTCGTAGTGCGCCAGTAGCGGTGTGAGGAAGCGCTCGCGCGCTTCACGCTTCGCTACGGCAGTACCGCCGTGCACACGTACCCATGCGTCGATGAATGCTCCCGCGAGCCAGGGCCAGACTGTGCCCTGATGATATGCGCCGTCACGCCGGCGCGTGTCACCACCATAGTGTCCGACGTAGGCTGCATCATCGGGCGCCAATGATCGCAGTCCCGCCGGTGTCCAGAGTTGTGACTCGCAGCGCACGACGACCTGAAGCGCCTTGGCATCGTCGAGCAGCGACCACGGCAGCCCGCCTGCTGCGAGAAGCTGGTTCGGGCGCAGGGCGCGATCGACGACACCAGGACGGTGATCGACATCGACGACGTCGAAGCAGTAGCCCGACTCGTCATCCCAGAAGCGCTCTACGAAAGATCGTTGCGCCATGTCGGCCAGCGCGAGCCACCGTGGCTCCCATCGGGCGGCGATGCGCAACGCGTTGATCCAGAGGGCCTGAATTTCGACTGGCTTCCCGATCCGCGGTGTCACCACCCAGTCTCCGACCTTCGCGTCCATCCATGTCAGTTGGACACCAGAAACGCCGGCGGACAGCAGGCCATCACTGTCCGCACGAATGCCGAATCGCGTCCCCGACGCGTAGCCTGCAACGATGGCCGCGACTGCCTTGCCCAGCGTGGTGGTGTCCATCCCGTCTGACAGTCCGTGCGCATCGGCAGCCCGCAGATAGTCGTGCACTGCGACCACGAACCAGAGCGACGCGTCAACGGAGTTGTACTCGGCCTGCGCACCACCCTCAGGGAAGAAGTTCGGCAGCATCCCCTCATTCACGTGCTGCGCCCACTCGACGAGGATCGCGCGCGCGTCCGCCAGCCGGTCTCCAGCGATGCAGATACCGCGGAGCGCGATGAACGTGTCGCGGCCCCAATCCGTGAACCACGGATATCCCGCGACAATCGTGCGACCGCCCTGCAAGCCACGCTGCACCAGATACGCATCCGCCGCGCGATGCAGCGACGAGCGAAAGCGCGCTCGGCGCGCACGCTCTCTTTTGGCGACCTGCTCCCACAGCGTCAGCGCGCGTGTCCCGAGCAGGTGCGATGCGCCCGGGGTGTCACTCCCGAATGCCAGAACCGCTCGCTCGTCGCCAAGGCCGAAGCGGAAGTATCCTGGTGATGCCAGGTCCTCGACGAACTCCAGGCCGCGCGCACGTTCTTCATCGTATTGAAAGTTCCGGTACCACAACGGATCCGCGACGAACTCGCCGCTCGACACCGCGGTCACGGAAGGCAGGCCGTCGTACGGGCGCCAATCAATCCGTTTTCCGGTGACCTGGGAGGCAAAGTCGAACGCGCTATTCTCGTATGTGGAGTAATGCGTGTCCCGAACCGAGAGCAGCGGGCGAACGATCAGCGTTGCCGCGATCGGCGCCGACAGCGTCCACGCGAGCGTGACGAGCGGCGAGCCGTGCAACATGACCAGCTCCTGAATGACCTCGAGTCCGTTTGGCAGACGATATCGCCAGGTGGGCCACGGCGAGGTCGTGAACGACACGAGGCGCGCGGCCCCGTCAGGCTGCGTGACGTCCGTCGTATAGCGCTGACTGCTGATGGCGAACGTGCCGTCCTCGGTTTCGATCCACGCGTCGATGCCGTTGACGAGCGTCATCCGCTCGGTCGGTGGCTTGCGCGACACCGCCAGCAGCGCGTGGTATCGCCGCGTGCGGATCCCATCTGATCGGCCCATGGCGTATCCGCCCATTCCGTCGGTCTCCAACCATTCGGCGGCGGGCATCACAGCGAGCTCCCGTGCGCGGTTGCAGTGGCGGAGCGCGGCGTTGCGACGGGGGCGTTAGCGTGCCGATCCGCCGCAACGGTTTCGAGGCATCGGGTGACCAGCGCGGTCCACCCCGTCTGATGACTGGCGCCGACGCCGCGGCCGCTGTCGCCGTGAAAGTATTCGTAGAAGAGCACGAGGTCGGACCATGCGTCATCCGTTGCATACCGCGACTCATCGCCGTGCACCGGACGCTGTCCATCAGCGGCGGGCAGGAAGATCCGCGTCAGGCGACTCGCCAACTCACGCGCCACTTCTTCGAGCGTCAGCATCGTTCCTGAACCCACCGGGCATTCGACGCGCAGCGTGTCGCCATAGAAATGCCCGTATCGCTCGAGCGCCTCGATCAGCAGGTAGTTCAGAGGGAACCAGATCGGACCGCGCCAGTTCGAGTTGCCACCGAACAATCCCGAGGTCGATTCTGCGGGGTCGTAGGCGACACGATGATCCTGGTCGCCGACTCGGAAGACGTACGGTGCGTCGTCGTGGACCTTGGAGACCGACCGGATGCCGAAGTCGGACAGGAACTCATTCTCGTCGAGCACATAGCGGAGCACGCGCTCCAGCCGCTCGCGCGATGGTATGGCGAGGAGCCGATGGTGGTGCGTCGTCGTGCCGTCATCGTTCGACGCCGCCATGTACGTGATGTGCCGGCCCAGGTCCGGCCGATTCTCGAGGAACCAGCGCATGCGCTTGGTGAAGGCTGGCAGGAGGTGCACCGAGTCCTCTTCCAGAATCTCGCAGGCAAAGAGCGGGATCAGGCCGACCATCGACCGTACCTTGAGCGGGATGCTGCGATTGTCGAGATGCAGTTGATCGTAGTAGAAGCCGTCTTCCTCATCCCACAGTCCGGTGCCGCCGAGCGTATTCATTGCGTCGGCGATCGCAACGAAGTGTTCGAAGAACTTCGAGGCAACGTCGTCGTACGCCGGGTTGTGCAGCGCGAGTTCCAGAGACATCGACAACATCGTGGCGCAGTAGAATGCCATCCATGCCGTCCCGTCAGCCTGATCGAGATGCCCACCGGTTGGCAACGGCTGCGAGCGATCGAAGACACCGATGTTGTCGAGGCCAAGAAATCCACCCGAGAAGACGTTCTTGCCGTCCGGGTCCTTGCGGTTCACCCACCACGTGAAGTTGAGCATCAGCTTGTGGAAGGCCCGCTCGAGGAACAGCAGATCCCGTTCTCCGCGCGCGCCACTCATCTTGTACACGCGCCACACCGCCCACGCGTGCACCGGTGGATTCACGTCGCCGAAGGCGAATTCATACGCGGGGATCTGGCCATTCGGATGCATGTACCACTCGCGCAGGAGCAGCAGGAGTTGCTCCTTTGCAAACGTGGGATCGACACGCGCGAGTGGCAGCGCGTGAAAGGCGAGATCCCAGGCCGCATACCACGGATATTCCCACGCGTCGGGCATGGAGATGACATCGGAATTGTACAGATGTCGCCATTCCTTGTTGCGCCCCGCGATGCGCTCTGACGGCGGCATGGGTTGCGACGGATCGCCGTCGTGCCACTCGCCCACCGCATAGTGATAGAACTGCTTTGACCAGAGCAGGCCGGCGTACGCCTGGCGCGCCACGCGCGTCTCTTCGGCGTTCAACGCATGCGGGATCCGTTCGGCGTAGAACTCATCGGCCTCACGCACGCGCTGCGCGATCGTGTCCGCGAAGGCCGGTCCAAATGCTGGCTCGTGTTGCTCTGAAAGCGCCCGGAGACGGAGCTGGATCGTCCGCGAACCGCCGGCAGGAACTGTCAGATGGTAGAGCGCGGCGGCTTTCGTCCCGACACCATCAGGATTCACCGCCGCATGATCACCGTGCACGACATAGTTGTGAAACGCGTCCTTCACGTGCGGCGTCTCGTTCAAACCGCCGAAGAGGCGCTCGGTGTTGGTGTCATTGCCGGTGAACAACCAGGTCGGCTGCTCGCCACCGGACGCAGAATCGGCCTCGAGCACGTAGGCGCCAAGCACTTCGTGCTCGGCGAGCACGCCACCGCGCTCCGAGACGGTGATCGTCGGCTTCGCGGGATATTTCTCACCGTCCCGCCCCCAGGCCCACGTGTTGCGGAACCAGAGCGTCGGCAGGACATGCACCTCCGCGTCCTCGGGACCACGATTGTGGACCGAGATGCGAACATGTACGTCTTCCGGTCCCGCCTTGGCATACTCGGCCACGACATCGAAGTACCGATTCTCGTCGAACACACCGGTATCGAGCAGCTCGTATTCCGGCTCGTGCTTGGCGCGACGCCGATTCTCTTCGACGAGGTCGGAGTACGGGTACGCACGCTGCGGGTACTTGTAGAGCGCCTTCAGGTACGACGACGTCGGCGTGGCGTCGAGGTAGTAGTAACACTCCTTCACGTCCTCGCCGTGATTTCCCTCTGGACCGGTGAGGCCGAAGAGGCGTTCCTTGAGGATCGGATCCTGACCATTCCACAAGGCAATCGAGAAGCAGAGTCGTCCCTGCCGATCGCTGATCCCGAGGAGTCCGTCCTCGCCCCAGCGGTATGCCCTGCCACGCGCCTGGTCGTGCGGGAAGTACGCCCAGCAATCCCCGTCTGCCGAGTAGTCCTCGCGCACGGTGCCCCATTGCCGCTCGGACAAGTAGGGGCCCCAGCGCTTCCAGTTCACCAACCGACGCGTGTCATCGTCCAGGCGTTGTCCTTCCGATCCGTTCACGTTTGAACTCCAGATCACGGGTTACGAGTCCTTCGTGACAGGCGGAAATGTCACATTGGCGCCGGGAGTTCCCGCGTGCCACCGGAGGGCCTGGTTCCGGCCGGCCCGGTAGCGGTTCTACCCGCAGGTGATTGTGCTGCCTGCCGCGGGCGTGCGGTCAGCGGCCACCCGGCAGCGAGCATGACTGACCAAGCGCAGGACCTGTCGGCGGCATGCCGCTTACGTCGCAAGTGTATCAGGCAGCGCGTTGGCTGCGGTGCGTCGTGCGCCTAGGTTGTGCGTGCACACCGAGCCGAACGTGCGTTGCACGATCATCGCGTCAGACTGATCTCACCTTCTCAACGATGCCAACGCTGCGTGCCACGCACTTCTGACACTGAGTCACGCCTCTCGGCTGGTCGGCTCGCATACACACTGGCGGTGCTGTTCGCACTGAACTTCATGAATTTCTACGACCGCCAGGTGGTCGGTGCGGTCGGTGAAAAGATCAAGCAGGAATGGCAACTCAGCGATGGACAACTCGGCAGTCTGACCACCGCCTTCGTGCTGTTGTATGCGCTGGTTGGTATTCCCTTCGGACGACTGGCCGATACCGGCAAGCGGAAACTCGTCCTCAGTCGTGGCATCGTGGTATGGAGTGCCTTCACGGCGCTGTCGGGTGCGGCGGGATCGTTCGTCACGCATTTCCTGTATCGCATGGGTGTCGGTGTTGGTGAGGCGAGTCTCGCACCGACGGCGAATTCACTGATCGCCGACCTCTTTCCGCCGGAGAAGCGCGCGCGCGCGATCAGTGTGTTCATGCTCGGATTGCCGCTCGGTCTGGGCGCTAGCTACTTGATCAGCGGACTGGTGGCGAAGGCGACCGGCGGCTGGCGTCCGGCATTGTACGTCGCAGCGGTTCCCGGATTCGTGCTTGCGATTCTGGCACTTTTCCTCCCGGAGCCGGCCCGCAGCGCGCCCGTTGCCGCGCGGGACGCGACGGAGTCTGCGATGGACAGTATTCGCCACGTGCTGCGCATCCGCACGATGTGGTGGATCATCGCGTCGGGTGCACTCATGAATCTCGTGATGTATGCCGTGGGTGCGTTCTCGACGTCGTTCTACATCCGCTACCACGGTCTCGATATCGACTATGCCAATCGCTTCAACGCGCTGGTGTTCGGTGCGGGCGGCGGGTTCGGCATGCTGCTGGGCGGCTGGCTTGGTGATCGCGCCGGCACGCGCGGCACGGCGGGACGCCTGCGCCTGGCGACGCTTGGCGCGCTGATCGCGGCGCCGATGTTCTGGCTCGCGCTCGAGCAGCCGCGTGGCGATGCCGCGGCTTTCGCCGGCTACCTCTTCGCGGCGGTGCTCGCGATTTATCTCTACTACAGCACCGTCTACGCGTCCATACACGATCTGGTGCCGGCACGGATGCGTGGCATGGCGATGTCGGTCTACTTCTTCGTGTTCTACATCTTCACGGCGATCGGCTTGATCGTCTTCGGAAAGCTCAGCGATGCGATGGCCGCGCGGGCGCTCGCGACCGGCGTGACAGCGGCCGAGAGTCGTGCGCTCGGTCTGCACGATGCGATGTATGCAATGCCGCTGTTGTGCGCCGTGCTGGTGGTGGTGCTCTTCATGGCATCACGCTCAGCCGTCCGTGATGCGCGTGTCGTGACCGCCTGATACGTTCCGAGTCGCGCCCTCTGATCGGGAGCGCATCACACGCCCTACACACGACCACAGCGAGCCAGCATCAGATGCGCCTCACCATCGGCCGATTCGTCGTCGGCGCGGTTTGTATGCTTGGTGCAGCAACGGCATTCCGTCCGCTGGTTTTTGCCGCGCAGCCAGCCGTGTCGCCACGGTTCTCGGTCAGCGACGTGCCGGTGCCGGCCTGGCTTTACCCGAGCACTCCAGCATCGGCGGCCGGTACGCCGCCAGTGACGTTCGACAGCGTCACGCCGATCCATCTGCCGCGCGTGCGCATCGCATTCGCCGAGTCGCAGCTGCACAGTCTCTTCTACGCGCCGGACTGGGACCCCACGGTGCATCCAGTGATGCCCGGAATTGTCGCGCA
>JBBRLZ010000012.1:0-94569 GCA_038231095.1 Gemmatimonadales bacterium | reverse complement strand
GCATGCGAACAACGCGACGCTCACGTATTCGCGCGTCACCGCCGATCTGGCGCACGAAGCGGCGGCGCGCGCCGCGAAACTCGCGCCGAACGACGCGATGACGCTTCGCGCGCGCGCGCAGGTTGCGCGGTTCGTCGACAAAAACCTCGAAGGCGCCGCCGCGCTGCTCGACTCGGCGCTCCGCCGTATGCCCAGCAGCACCGATGTGCTCCTCGAGGTATCGCGCGTGGAATCGGCGCTCTCGCGATACGACAGCTCGATCGTACACGCCCGCCGTGCCGTGACGCTCGATCCCCGCAACGCAGCCGTGCTCGCGCGACTTGCCAGCGGGCTGCGTGCGGTGCGGCGCTTTGCCGAGGCAGACACGGTCATCGCCAAACAAATCGCGATATCACCGGCGAACATCAGCGCGGTGGAGAGTCAGGTCATCAACTACGTGTCGCTGGGAGACACCGCCGGCATCACGCACGCGATTCAGGCCGCGTTGCAGGCGAAGGCGGCCACGAACGAACTGATCGCGTATTTTGCTCTCTACCAGGAAATGATCTGGACACTCCCAGTGCCGCTGCAACGCCGACTGACGACCTTGCGGCCTGCGGAATTCCGCAATAATCGCCAGCAGTGGGCGCTTAAGGTCGGGCGCGCGTGGGCGCTGCTGGGAGATGAGGCGAAGGCACGCGCGTATGGTGATACCGCGGTGACGATTGCCGCGTCGCAACTGTCGGAGTTCCCCTATGATGCGCAGATCCATGAACTGCTGGCGCGGTCACTGGCGCTGGCGGGACGGAAGGCGGAGGCGATCGAGGCGGCCGAGCGATCGCTCAAGATGCGCGAGACGGCCCTCGACGCTTCGACTGGGCCGTACGTGCGCTACCAGGTGGCGCGCGTGCTCGTGCAGTCGGGCGCATACAATCGCGCGATGGAGCTGCTCGAGCCGCTGCTGAGCACGAACTTCAGCGACATGACGCCGGCGTGGCTACGGCTCGATCCCACGTTCCGCCCGCTCAGGGGAATGCCGCGTTTCGAGCGGATGACGGCGACGCGATAGGCACGGCCCCCGATTGCAGGGCCGCGCCTATCGGGACTCAGATCATTGCGGAAGGATCGGTGCGTGTGTGCCGCGGTTGCTTACACGATCCGCAGAATGCCGTGCTGCACGCTCGCCGTCAGTCTCTTGCGTGCTCGGCAGTCCGGACCCTTCAGGATGTCCAGCCGGGATCGGCGTCATTGCTTGCGCTGCGGGTCAGGTTTCTCAGGTCGCTCCCATCGGGCTTCATGGTGAAGACCTCGTCGTTGCCGTCGCGCGTGCTGTTGAACGCGGCGCGCTTTCCGTTCGGGGACGAGACGGAGTCGTCGTTAACCGATGCGTCGCCACTCAGGCCCGTCAGTCGCCTGGCATTAGTCCCATCCGCATTCATGACGAAGATGTCGCACGTGCCGCCGGCGAACTCTACGCGGTGTAACTGACACTGAGTTTAAAATCAGGGCGGGCTGGCGACGAAGCACAGACCGACGCCGGCGCGAAGAGTATCAGCTTCGGCGACGTGATGCGCAATCACCGCGTTGATTCTGACTGACGCACCGTCTGCACCGTCTGCTTGGCGCTCAATCGACTCTCCTGCGTCGTCGGGCATGCTGCCCGGCAATTCCGGGCAGGATGTCACGATGCTGCGTCTTCTTCCACGCGAGAGTCAAGCCGGATCAGATATTGGAGACTGGTGCGCGCGGTGCATAGTCCGTTTTTGGCTCAGGCCGTCACATTCGCCAATCTTCTTACTTCGTTACCGTCACTGGAACGGTCAGGATCTTGCTCTCTCCAACACGTTGAATGGCGCGTACCTGCACCGTGTACGCCCCCGCTGGCACGGTTGCGGCCACGGCGATCGTCAGGATTGCTGAGGGCGCCGTCGTCACCGACTGATCGAACGTGAACGCAAACCCCTCAGTCGCGGAAAGCGCATTAAGAAATACCGGCAGAAAGTCGGTGCGTTCCTCACGCGTCATCCAGAGCGTCATGGTACCACTCGATCCGCTCTGAATGGTGAGCGATGCTGGTGTCGCCCTGAAACCAAGATGGGGCAGCCCGGTCAGCAACTGCACTGTTTTACTATCAGGGGTCACGCCAGCCGAAGCATGGGCGCTGATGGTAAATGGGCCTGCGTCCGGAAAATTCGAGGGGCCCTGATCGCTGTAGGTCGGCGTCTCCCTCATCGTCACCACGCTCGTGGTTGCCCCGGGTGGTATCGGATTTGGCACGATTTGGACGCTGACGCTGGAAGTGGGGGTAATTCCCGCGACGGAAAGCTGTACAGGTCCGGTGAAGCCACCTGCTCTCGTAATCGTCGCGACGAACCATATGGGCGAGTCCCCGCGTAACTCCAGGGTGTCCGACAACGGCGCGAGGGCAATGGTTCCTGTTTCTGGCGGTGGTGGACCCTGAATTTCCTTTTTGTCGCCACCGCACGCGGTCACCGATGCGACCGCAAGCAGCGCACCGCCGCGCGAAATGGCCGAGGGGAGCCCTCCGATCAGTACTGCCCAACGAGGGTGAACGAGCGGAGCGTGATGTCGCATTGTGAGACCCTTTCGCAAGAGTGGAGCTGCATCCGCTTGGAGCTGCGGCCTTGCAAGGTTTCACGAGAAATCCGTCAAATCAGCGACATCGTCGGGCGGAATCGGCCGCAGAGGTGGATCCGTTGGGTTGGCTTCTCGAGCACGCTCTGCAGAATTCGGGACCAATTCTGCAGAGCTTTCCCCGTACCGTAATGCGTGTTCGCCGTCAGTCTCTTTCGTTCTCGCCTGAGTTGGCCTTCCGTGATGTCCAACTGGGCGCGGCGTCGTAGCTCGCGTGTTTCTCAGGTCGCTCCCGTCGAGCTTCATCGTGTACACCTCTTCGTCGCCGTCACGCGTGCTGTTGAACGCGATGCGCTTTCCGTTCGGGGACCAGACGGAGGTGTCGTTAACCGAGGCGTCGCCACCGAGGCCTGTCAGTTGCCTGGCATGGGTCCCATCTGCATTCATAACGAAGATGTTGTACTTGCCGCCGCCGAAAGCATTGCCGGCTCGGCGGCTGAATGTGAACAGCTTGCCGTCGGGCGACCAGCTGGCGTGATCGCCCGCGTCGTCGTCGTTGTTGTCGGTGATCTGCGTCATACCTGTGCCGTCGGTATTCACGAAGAAGATCTCCAGATCCCCGGAACCGCCGTAGAGGATATAGTCACGATAGCTGCTGATCGCGATCTGTTTGCCATTCGGCGACCAGGAGCAGACGACAGCCACAAAAGCATTCGTCGTCACCCGTCGCACGTTACTGCCGTCCGCATTCATGATGTAAAGGTCGTCAGTGCCGTCTCGATTGCTGTGGAACGCGATCTGCTTGCCGTCAGGCGACCACGCCGATTGGCCGTTTTGGCTTTTGTCGTCGGTCAGTGGAGTGATCCCGGTTCCATCGGCGTTCATCACGAAAATCTGCTGGTTGCCGTTGATGGCTGCGAAGCTCAGGTACGCGATCCGCTTACCGTTCGGCGACCATATGTGGTCGAATTTGTAGTCGGCACTGTGCGTGAGGTGCGTCTGATCAGTGCCGTCCGCGTTCATCACGAGGATCTGGGCAATATCTCCGTCGTGGCCGCTGTGGAAGACAATCCGGCCTTTGAGTCCGTCATCGTCCGAGCTGCGTTGGTCGAGCGACGGTGCGAGTGGCCGATCGGTCCCTTGGCAGGCGGCGAGCAGCGTCGCGAAAGCGACGAGTGGAATCAGTTGCGAGAGCACGAGCGGCGAGTGACGCTCGAGGGAGCGTGTGCATGGTATTCCTCAGTGGAAAGTCAACCTGCGACAACTGCGTTCGTGACTTGCTGAGTCAGGCAGGCGCGTGCGCGATCAGTGGCCGAGCCGTGCATGGTGAGGACGACGGCTGGCTGTCCGTCGGATGTTTCCGATTCCGCGGCATAGGATCGTAGTAGACCACTCCTCGTGTTGTGATGAACGACGAATGCGCGCGCGTTGCGACATCGGCCTCAGCTTTTCGTCGTCATCGCTGATTCCGGTTGCACACGGTGTCTCATGAAAGGTTGAACGTCATATCCATGAGATCAGCGACACCTTCGGCGTGCCCGATCGTGGCAGAGGCCGTCTGTTCACCCGCGCTTGTTGAGCGAATGACGTCGGATCTGGAGCGTCAGGGCCGTGGCATGTCACGGATGAGACGTCTGGACGGACGTGACAGGCCCGCCCAGGCTCAGTCGGAGTTCGGATGTGGCTGATGTCCAGCCGGAACTCGGACTCGCAGCGCCCGCGAACGCGCCTCACGCACAGCGGATCTTCGCCGTCACTCGCTGATCGCGCCCGGCATCGCTGATGACGTCACAAGCGGCACACTGCCAGCCGCCGGCAATCGCCTGCTCATCTCACGCAGCAACAACCACACGCTCAGCAACATCTGCATCGTGACGGTGATCACGCCGAGCCACCACACCTGCTGCATGCTGAATCCCGGCTGCCGCGACAGCCACAGTGCCGGTAAGCCGAAGGTCGCAAGGCGTGCGGCGCCACTGATCAGCGACGGAATCGTGTTGCCGAGCGCCTGAAACATGCCGGAGCAGGTGAAGATCAGACCCTGCGCGATGAAGTTGTAGGCGGCGATGTGCAGGAACGTCGCGCCGACGGCGATCACGGCCGGTTCCTTTGTGAACAGAGCGAGCAGTCTGTCCGATTGCGTCTGCGAAACGATTGTTGCAATCAGCATCACGACACTGCCGATCAGGGCCGCCATCCTGAACGTCTCACGCACTCGCGCCGCGTTCCCCGCACCGACATTCTGTCCCGCCACCGGTGACGCGGCGAACGCCACGGCCATCGCCGGCAGGAAGATCGACTGCATCACGCGTGCGCCGAGCCCGTAACCCGCCTGCGCCGCCGCACCGAACGGCCGGATCATGAAGTACATCAATCCAGTGAGGATGAACAGCAGCAGGAATTCGGCGCCTGACGGCAATCCGATCTTCAGGAGCCGCATGATCGCGGCACGCTGCGGCGCCATCAGCGACACGTCGAGCTTCGCATACCGGTCGCCCGAGAGGAAATACATCCATCCGGCGATCACGCCGGCGGTGATGCTGATCGCCGAGGCGAGTCCCGCGCCGAGTGTACCGAGTGGATACCCGGTACCCCAACCGGCGATCAGCACCGGCGCCAGAATGGCATTCAGAAACACGGTGCCGATCTGAATCAGCATGCCTGGCTTGGCGACGCCGGTGCCGCGCAGCGCTGAACCGAGTGTGATGAGCGCGAACTGCATTGCCAGCGCGGGGATGAACGCGTAGAGGTAGCGTCGCCCCGCCTCGACTGTCGCTGCATCAGCGGCCATCATGCGGAGATACGAGTCCATCAGCGCAAAGCCCAGCACCAGTGTCGCGATAAAACCGATCGCCGACAGGAACAGACTCTGATTCAGTACCAACGTCGCATCGTCGCGGTCGCGTCGTCCGCTGGCCTGTGCGATCAGCGCCACCGTACCAACACCGAGCACCTGCGTCACGGCCATCACGACATACTGCAGCGTGCCGGCCGAACTGACGCCGGCCAGCGCAGCATCACCGAGACCGGCGACGAAGTACAGATCGATGAGCAGGTACGCGGTCTGAAACAGCATCCCGAACGCCATCGGGAGGGCCATCTTGACGATATGGCGTGCGACGGAGCCCTGGGTGAGGTCATTCATACCGGGCAAGTTGGGGAGGCTCGGGCGCGGCGTCAAACAGGGGAACTGTGTCCTTCTACAACATCGGCGAGAACAATCGCGCCGCACCGACAAACAGGCGCGCCCCGATCGAGTCGTGCGCCAGCTCGTCGCTGGTGATCCGGCGCGATTTCGTCAGATCGCGTTCATACATCTCAGCCAACGCGTTCACCGCCGGCAGGCCATAGCAGACGGCGACCACCTCGAAATTCAGCCGGAGGCTGCGATTGTCGAGGTTTGCGGTGCCGACGATCGCCGCGTCATCATCGACGACGATCGTCTTGGCGTGCAGTGCCGGCGGTCCGAACGCATGGATCGCCACACCGGCGCTCAGCAGCTCGGGGAAGTAGCTGCGCGCTGCGGCGTCCACAAGGCGATGATCGCTGGTGCCGGGTACCAGCACGCGCACATCGACACCGCGCAGTGCCGCCGCGATCAGCGCATCCTGCATCGACTCATCTGGCACGAAATACGGCGTTGATATCCAGACGCGTGACCGCGCGCTCGTGATCGCGGTGAAATACAGCGCGTGGATCGACTGCGGATTCGCGTCCGGCCCTGAGGCGCAGATCTGCACGAGCTTGTCGCCACGTTCATCGAGCGGCGGAAGGTACTCGGGCCCATCCAGCACGAGATCAGTGGCGTACTGCCAGTCTTCGAGAAACGCGAGGGCCAGCGGTGCGACCGCGTCGCCACGAATGCGCACCTGTGTGTCGCGCCACCCGTTCTCGACACCGACGACCGACTCATCGTGACAGTCGTCGATGTTCATCCCGCCGGTGAACCCGGTCGTGCCGTCGCAGATCACGATCTTGCGATGCGTGCGGAAGTTCACGAACCCGGGTCGCATACGCGGGCCGAATCGCGCGACTTCCACGCCCGCGTCACGCAGTGGCTGCAGATAGGCAACCAGCCGCGACGTACCGAGGCCATCGAACAGCAGCCGGATCTGCACACCGGCGTTCGCGCGCTCGATCAGCGCAGTACGGATTCGCTTGGCAACCACACCATCGTTGAGGATGTAGTACTCGAGATGCACATGATGCCGCGCCGCGCTGATGGCTGCGATGATGTCGTTGTACGCGTGGCTGCCGAGGTCATACAACTGCACATCGGTTGCCGGCAGCGGTGGCGACTGCTCGGTGCCCGCGGCGACGGCCGCCAATCGTGCGCCAGTGAGCCCGAGTGTCTCCAGCGCCGACTTGCGATCAGGCAGCGCGCCGCTCGCCCTCGATCGCTTCGATGTGCGCGCCGTGACGCGCCGCCGCCGCTTGCGATTGAGGCGGCGCGGACCGAGAAAGTAGTACACGAGAAATCCAAGAATCGGCAGATAGGCGAGCCCGACGATCCACGCGAGCGTCGCCAGCGGCGGGCGGCGTTCGAGCAGGATGTAGCACGACATGCCGATCACCCACACGACTTCGAGCGCAATCGCCCAGCGCGGCAGGTCGAAGAATGTCATGTGCCGAACTCGCTCAGCGCCTGCGCTGGCTTCAGCGTGCGCGCAAACTCCTCGGGGTTTCGCTGAAACCAGCTCGAGAGCAGCAGCAGCTCGTCGATCTCGTGCGTCTGCACCTGACGCGTCGGCCGATCCTTCGCGTCGAAAATGCGACGGCTCCACTCTGCATACTCGAGCTGTTCACGTCGCGTGACCGGTGCTTTCAGATCCGCGCGTACCGTACCGCGCTTCACGAGGTAGATCCGCGTTTCATTGCCATGTCCGGTGACGGGATATGCAAACGTCAGCGTCTCGACGGCGAAGCGCAGCTTCTCGAGCTGAATACGCAGCAGCTCGAGTCGCTGCAGCTTGTCGCGCATGTGCGCCGCTCGCTCGAACTCCAGCGCATCGCTGTGCGCCTGCATCCGCGCCTGCAGATCGTCGAGCGGGCCATCGCTGCTGCCGTCCAGAAATGCGCGTGCGAGCAGCAGCTGGGCGTTGTAGGCCTGCTCTGTCACCGCCGCCACGCAGGGGCCGAGACACTTGCCGATCTCGTGACGGATGCAACCGGGTGTGCGCGGCGTCGCAAGCACTGGCAGCTCCGCCTGATCGCGGAAGTGCATCGGCACGTCGTTGCCGCAGTCGCGCAGGCCAAGCACATCGCCGAGCTCGCGCAACGCATCGCCGACACGACCCGCGCTCAGATACGGACCGAAGTAGATGCCACGCTCGTCGCCCGAGGCATCACGTGTGACCATCAATTTCGGCGCGATACCCGGCGTCAGCTTCACGAAGCAGTAGTGCCGCGCATCGCGCTTCATCATCCAGTTGTAGCGTGGTCGCAGCTGCTTGATCAACCGCAGCTCGCGCAGCAGGGCCGCGAACTCGCTCGGGTGATACTCCCACTCAATGCGCGCCGCACGCCACAGAATCCGCGCACCCTTGTCGTGCGGCCACTCGGCGCGGAAATAACTCAGCAACCGCGTGCGCAGTTGTTTTGACTTGCCGACGTACAGAACCGTCCCTTCGCTGCCCATGAAGCGATACGTGCCGGGGCGATCCTGTGTCCCGGCCTTGACCAGTTCGCGCAGCGCATCGAGATCGGTGACCGGCTTCCGCTTGCCCTTCCGCTTGCGCGCGGTGGCTGGACCGTCGCTCGTGTCGTCGAGCAGCACGTCAACCGCGACGCTCATATCCACGTCGCCGAGTGGCGAGGCGGCAGCCTTCGCGGCTTCGAGTTCGGCCAGCGTGACTGCCCGCTCGACGCTCAGCCGCTCATCGCTCCGCCCACGCAATGGCGCCACGCCGAAGAGCGCAAACAGATCGCGCTGGTCGGCCGGTACCGCCTTCATCCCTGGCACCGCCAGCAGAACACGGTCGTGCGCCCGTCGATCGCGCTGGTGTCCACCAGTGGCGTGCCGCAACGAGTGCACGGCAATCCGCCACGACCGTACGCCTGCAAATGCGGCACAAAGCCGCCGCGGCCACCGCTCGCGTCCACGTAATCGCGGAAGCTGGTGCCGCGAACGGCGATCGACGCGGCGAGGACGCCACGAATTGCATCGAGCAGGGTGTCGGCTTCGGAGTCAGTCAGGGAATCGGCTGCGCGCGACGGATCGATCTGCGCGATCCAGCACGCCTCGTTCGCGTAGATGTTGCCGACGCCAGCCAGCACCTGCTGATCCATGAGCACCTTCTTGATGGCCTGCCGCGACTTCCGAAGAGAAACCGAAAATCGCTCATGCGTCAGCGCCGGGTCAAGCGGCTCGGGACCGAATGGCGCGAGATAGTCCGCGAGCTGCTCGGCGCGGAGCAGCGCGACGGTGCCAAGTCGCCGGATGTCGCGGTAATGCACCAGCCGGCCATCGTCGAGCGACACAGTGAGCGTGATGTAGCGCCGGTCGCGATCGGTGATGTCGCCAGGCTCGGTTTCCACGAGCATCGCGCCGGTGAAGCGCGGTTGGACGACGATCGCGTCGTGCGAGTCGAGATCGAGAATGATGAGCTTCGCACGGCGCCATGACCGCGTGATGGTGGCGCCTTGCAGCCGATTGACGAATTCGCGCGCGGTGACGCTGCGGAGCACGTCCGGGCGTGTGACGCTGGCGCTGCGGATGCGCGCGCCGGCGAGCATGCCGTGCAGGTCGCGCGCGATGGTTTCCGTTTCTGGAAGCTCAGGCACCGCGTGCGATGGCGCGCCACCCGATGTCGCGGCGGAAGAAGGCGCCGTTGAATTTCACTGCGGACGCCAGCATGCACGAAAGATTCTGCGCCGAGGCCAGCGTATGAAACATGGCCGTCGCGGTCATCACGCGGCCACCGCTCGTCACCAGCACACCGTCGCGCACGGCAGTGCCGGCATGGAATATCCACTCGTCAACGGGACTGACGGCCTCTGGTGCGGTGATCGGATCGCCGGTGCGCGGCGCGAGGGGATAGCCCTCGGCAGCGACGACAGTCGCGACGGCGAACCAACCCGACGCCGGTGCGAACACCGGCACCGGATCGATCCGCTCACCACGCGCGATCTGCAGCATCACGCGTAAGAGCGGCGCAGCGTTGTCGAGCGCCGGCAACACCGCCTGCGTCTCCGGATCGCCGAAACGACAGTTGAACTCCACCACGCGTGGTCCTGTCGGTGTGAGCATCACGCCGCAATACAACAAGCCCTTGAACGGCGTGCCCCGCTCTCGCAGCGCGCGCAACGTCGGCGCAACGATGATGTCGAGCACATGCTGAATACCCGCAGGCAGCGTCCCGTCATGCCACGCGAACGACGGATCACCTGCGTCGGCCGGACAGTACGCGCCCATGCCGCCCGTGTTCGGGCCTGTGTCACCCTCGCCAACGCGCTTGTGATCCTGTGCCGCCGGCAATGGTACCGCGGTCTCGCCATCGGTGAGCACGAACAGCGACAGCTCTTCGCCGGTCATGAACTCCTCGACGAGCACTTCCGCACCCGCGTCGCCGAAGATGTTGTCCTCGAGCATTGACGTGATCGCGGTATCCGCCTCGTCCACCGTCATCGCGACGACCACGCCTTTGCCGGCCGCGAGCCCTGACGCCTTGATCACCACCGGCGCGCCGAACTCGCGCGCGGCGGCCTTCGCCGCCGCCACCGAGGTGTGCATCGACGCGCGCGCGGTCGGCACACCGGCGTCGTGCATCAACGCTTTCGCAAACGCCTTCGACGTTTCGATCTGCGCTGCGGCGGCCGTCGGTCCGAAGACGGGGATGCCGAGCGCGAGGCACTGGTCAGCGAGGCCCGCCGCGAGCGGCGCTTCGGGGCCGACGATCACCGCGTCGACCTGCTCGCGCTGCGCAAGCGCAATCAGCGCCGGCACTTCGGTGACCCCGATCGGGACACACGTTGCGTGCTGCGCGATGCCTGGGTTGCCGGGCGCCGCGATCAGCGTCACGCCCGGTTGTTCGTACTTGATGCGCCACGCGAGCGCGTGTTCGCGGCCACCGCCGCCGACGAGCAGAAGCTTCATGGCGCGCAATTTAGCCGCGCCATGAAGCGTCAGGTGCGCTCAGCCGCCGGCTTTGCGCCGGAAGGCGTCCGCCGCCCGCGTGAACGAGTCGCCGACCTTGCCGAACGCGTCGCGGGCCTGCTGCCCGTAGTAGTCCGCCGCGCCGCGGACGTCGTCCGCATACGTCTGCTGCGGCCCGGTGCCATCGCGACGCGGATACTCGCCCGCGATGATGTTCGCGTACGCGCCGCTCGCGACCCAGCGCTGCAGCTCGGCCGCGCGCACCGTGTTGAACGGATGTTCGCGCGTCGCAGCGTAGATCACCTTCAGCAGCGTGTCCCACGCACCGCCTTCGCTCTCGTACTCGGCGGCCTGGCGCAGGAAGGCGTCGAGATCGGCTTCACTCGATTCGGACGAGCCGCCAGCGAGGCGAAAGAAGGTGCTCATCACGACCGTGGTATCCTGCACCGCGAGCAGCGATGCGCGATCGCAGCTCAATTCCGCCTTGCGACTCCACTCGAGCAGCGCGAGCTGAAACGGCAGCAGTGCGAGGCCGGCGAGGAACGGCAGCGCGCTGAAGCCGATCGTGCTCATGATGACGGCGATCGTGCGATACGTCATGTGCCCGCTCGCGATGTGCGCGACTTCATGCGCCAGCACGACGCGCTGCTGCTCCGGGGTCAGGCCGCCGATCGTGCCGGAATTGAGCACGATGAACGGGCGATCGAAGCCGATGGCGCTGGCGTTGATGAACGGTGTCTGGGTGACGTACAGGTCGGGCACGTCGCGCACGTCGAGTACCTCGCAGACTTCGCGCAGCATGAAATAGAGGCGCTGATGCTGCGTCGGGCCGGTGCGGACGGCGTTGGCCAGAAAGAGATGCCGGAGTCCACGTTCGCCGAAGAAGCTGGCGATTTTGCGGATGATGTCGTCAAAGCCCGGCAGCCCACGCAGCGTGTTCAGCGCGGCGCGGTCGGCGGGATGCTCCCAGGCCGTGGAGGCGATCTGGGGCAGGGGTGTCACTGACATGGCGAACCTCGTCGCTCGGGAAGCGGACTATTGACCGTTTGTAACCCACGAACACATGGCACACGCGTAGTGAAGCCGCACGGCGCTCCCTCCGACACTCGTTCGGGCAGGGGAACGCGATCCGGCAGCATCCGCAGGACGGACAATCCGCCCTACGGGCCGACAGGCGAGCCGGTGTCAGCCGCGCCGCTCGTGCGGTCAGAGGCCGGTGAGCGCCTGCTCCAGATCGCCCAGCAGATCGTCCGCGTCTTCGACGCCCACCGACAGCCGAACGAGCCCTTCCGTGATTCCCAACGTGGCACGCCGTACCGGCTCAACCGAGGCATGCGTCATGCTGGCCGGATGACTGATCAGACTTTCGACCCCACCGAGCGACTCGGCGAGGCTGAACAGGCGCATGCGGTCGAGCATGGTCTTGACCCGCTCCCGCGTGCCGAGCTCGATGGAAATCATGCCGCCAAAGCCCGACATCTGCCGCACGGCGAGCGCGTACTGCGGATGCGATTCGAGTCCCGTGTAGATCACCCGCTCGTGTCCGAGGCGGTCGGCGAGCCAGGTACCGATGCGGCGCCCGTTCGCGTCATGCGCCTTCATCCGGATCGCGAGCGTCTTGGTGCCGCGCAGGCAGAGCCAGGCATCGAACGGTCCTGGCACGGCGCCCGCCGCATTGAGGATGAACTGCAGGCGTGTCGCCAGTTCCTCGTTGGACGTGACCGCGATGCCGCCGATCATGTCGCTGTGCCCATTGAGGTATTTGGTGCTGGAATGCCAGACGATATCCGCGCCCGTTTCCAGCGGACGCTGGAAGATCGGTGTCGCGAAGGTGTTGTCCACGATGGTGAGCGCACCGGCACGCTTCGCGATCGCCGCGGCCGCCGCGAGATCGGTGAGACGCATCAGGGGATTCGTCGGCGATTCCAGCAGCAGCGCGCGGGTCGTCGGGGTGATCGCGTCGGCGATGTGCTGCGGATCGCGCGTGTCGACGTATGTGAACGTGAGGCCGAACTGCTGCAGCAGTTTGTCGAACAGCCGGTACGTCCCACCGTAGACATTTTCGCCGACGATGATGTGATCGCCGGACTTGAAGAGCATCATGATGCTGGTCAGGCAGCCCATGCCGCTGCCGAAGGCGAAGCCGTGCGTGGCCCCTTCGAGCGCGGCGACGTTCCGCTCAAGCGCTTCGCGGGTCGGGTTCTTTCCCCGAGCGTACTCGTAGCCGCGATGCACGCCAAACTCTTCGTGGACGTACGTGCTCGTGAGGTAGAGGGGCGTCATGATGGCGCCACTCACAGCATCCGGCTTCTGTCCGGCGTGAATCGCGCGCGTGGACGGGCCATCGCGCAGGTCGGTTTCGAAAATGCGGGTCATCGGAGTCGGGAAAATGGTCCGGGGAATCGTAACGGCGGGTCGGGTCCCTCGCACGACGGCCCGTGGGACGCCGCGTGAGCTCGATCCTGAGCACCGATTTCACGGCCTCGGCCGGGCTCGATCCATTCTCCACCGCCGCCATACCCCGCTGTCTGGTGGTGGATGATGAGCCGCGGCTCCGCCAGATCCTGGTGAGAGTCATGCGCGCCGACGGATTCATCGTCGACGAGGCAAGCAACGGCTACGAAGCGCTGGCGCAGATGGAAGCGCATCCGTCCACGCTGGTCCTCACCGACATCGAGATGCCGAAGATGGATGGCTTCTCGCTGCTGCGCGAACTCCGCTCGCGGTGGCCCGATGCGGCGGTGATGATGATCAGCGGCAATGGCGACGTGCAGACGGCCGTGAGCTGCCTGTCGGTCGGCGCGCTCGACTATCTCACCAAGCCGTTTCATCTCGAAGAGGTGCGTGCGCGCATCACGTCGGTGCTCGAACGCCGTCGCCTCGTGCTCGAGAACCGCGAGTATCAGACGCGCCTCGAACAGAAGGTGCAGGCGCAGGCGCGTCGCATCGAACAGCAGTTCCTTGGTGGCGTGCAGGCACTCGCCGAAGCGCTGGAAGCGAAGGATCCATACACGCACGGCCACAGCGTGCGCGTGAGTCAGTACGCGACCGCCATCGCGACTCGCCTGCAGTTGCCGCAGAACGTGATCCGCGCGGTCACGCTCGGCGGACGGCTGCACGACATCGGCAAGATCGGCGTGCGCGAGGAGATCCTGACCAAGCCGGCCCGGCTCACGCCGGATGAGTACGCGCACGTCATGACGCATCCAATCGTCGGCTGGCGCATTCTGTCGGCCATGGTGATCGATCAGCCGGAATTGCTCAACATCGTGCGCTCCCACCATGAGCGGATGGATGGTGCCGGATTACCGGATGGTCTGGTCGGCGACGACATTCCGCTCGAAGCGCGGATCGTCTCGGTGGCCGACAGCTTCGATGCTATGACGAGCGGCCGACGTTACCGCGACGACGGTGGCAAGCTGCTGCCTGACGCGCTTCAGGAACTGAGGCGCTGCGCAGGCACGCAGTTCGATGCGAATTGCGTCACCGCGTTTCTCGACGCGATCGAGAGTGGTGAGGTGGTGTTGTTGCCGAGGACGGATCTGCTGGCGTGATCGCACCACGATCGCCTGTTGCGGGCGGGTCCCCGCCGTTGCAACCATCGGCCGACGTGCTCCGTAGGATCCATTGCCGCAGTACTCACGCGTCGAGGCGTCGCCTGGATGCGTTCGCGAGGCGGCCTCGAGTGCGTTGACACAGGCCGATCACCGGAGGATGTCCTCATGACCGCACGCGGCAAGTTCCTGTTGGCCGGAGCCGGGCTCTTCACCATCATCAATCTCGGTGGTGGAGCGTACGCCGCAGCACTCGGCGAGTCGATGCACGCCGGCCTTCACGCCGCCCTGACGCTGCTGGGTGCATACCTCATGTGGCGGCTTGCATCGGCTCAGTTCCCGAACAGGTTCGGGAGGCGTGACGACGTGGCGATCTCCGGAGTTTCCGCCGCGATGGCCGACCGCCTGACGGGACTCGAACAGTCCGTCGATGCGGTTGCGATCGAAGTGGAGCGGATCGGCGAGGGACAGCGCTTCATGTCGCAGCTTCTCGACAAGGATCGTTCTGCGCGCACGTCCGGCGAGGGCGGGCTACCGGGTGGCCTCGATTCGGAGAGTGATCGAGCTGAACGGCCGTAACGTCACGCGGCCTGACACAGCGTCGCCGCGATCTTCGTTGGGTGAGCTGATCCAGATCTTCGGCTTTGCTGCGCGATTCCAGCGAACGGTGGTCGCCGCGGGATTGGCGCCGGGATTCCACAATCGCAGTATCGTCGCCGCGCCATCCGAGCTCGGGGTCACGCTCGAGACAATTACGCGGCGACTATCGATGCTGAACATCGGCGCACGCGCGCTATTGTCAGCCGACGGTATCACGACGGGTGGCTCGCTGGCCATCACGCCGAGTCGCGTTGCCGCGGCGGCATCGAACGGACCGTGTGGCACGAGTGTCACGCGGAACGTCACCGGTCCGGGTTGATCGGCTTTGAAATTCGTGTGCCAGTAGTTGTTCATCGCGTACGCGACGAGTTCTGTGCCAGGCAGTGAATGCCAGAGCCACGCTTCCCGTCCATCTGGTTGCTTGAACGCTTCGGCGGTCAGCCCGTTCAATTGCCAGAGCGGAAGATCCGGCGTGACGATGGTGACGCCGTACTCCGAGTTGCTGGCGTCGAGCCAGCGCTGCACGGGGTACAGATTGCGGTTGGCGCCATCCGCCTGATCGAGGTCGGGGCGAACGATCGCCAGCCCTTGCTCCATGCGCACAGTGCCCCGTGGGACGTTCAGCGGAAAACCGATGTGCACTGCTTCGTTGTCGCGGACACCTGATTTATCGAGGCGCGTGATCGCGTCAACGGCGTCGCTTCCCGCATGAAGTGACACGTCGCGCACGAGCGATCGCGCGCCTGGCGCGTCACTCGTGATGCGCAGCGTCGCGACCAGCGGACCGTCGTCGAGAACCTCGATGCGCGTGCGCGTTGCATCCGCTGCGCGACTCGTGTCTCGACCCGACACACTGCGATATCGATTCCATCCTCCCCGTGAGACGTCGACGAGTTCGCGCTGGTGCCACCGGACGCTTGCGATCGCTCCGCTTTCACGATTGATGCGGACGACGACGCGATCGTTCCACACGGAGTCGCCAGCGGCGTGTGCGCTTCCGGGAACCGCCGACATGGACGAAGTGCCGTGGATCAGCGTGACCCGCGTCGCGCCCATCGGTTGCAGTGACAGCAGCACGGCGAGCGATCCGTCATGCAAGCGTTGCGACGGCAGTGCGCGGCCCCGCGCATCCCGTGCCTGCTCGCCGCCGCGACTCAACGAGTCGGGGATGAGTGTGACACCCGCATGCGCCGCCTCGTGGGTGTTCCAGATGTCGACGCGGTTTGGAACCGCGGTCCCGGTCGCCGATGCATGTCGCAACAACGCGCGACTCGCCGAGTCCCCGTCCAGTGCGAATCGCTGTTTGAGCGCCCACTGCGCGAGCGATTCCGGCGAATCGGGATCGCTGATGCTGCGATCGGCGCCCCAGGTGTGCTCATCCCAGAGCAACACGCTGCGCCAGGCCGCGTTGCGATCGCGCTCAGGCAACTGTTGACCACGCAGCGACGCCAGCGTTCCGGCCTGCACGATGCGCGCGGCACTCGCGCGGTTCATGACCTGCTCACGTGCGGAACTCATCGCGCCGTCTTCCCAGAAACCGGTCAGGTCGCCGCGAATCCGCGGCAACTTCGCGCCGTGACGCGTCTGCATCGCGGCGAACAGTTGCGGCAACGTCGCGATGACGAGTGTCGGGCTTTCGAAGCGCGCATTCCATTGCTTCACGACCTCGGCCAACTGCGCGTCAGGATAGCCGTTGTCGCCGCCGATGGCGACGCGCACCTGCACGATGTCCCACGGATACTTCCGGGCGACGAGATCATCCATGTACTCGCTCATCACATTCGCGTCGGTCAACGTGATGCGACCCGCTGGCCATCCTCCGACCCACGAGTACCCTCGGCCCGCCGTCATCACGAGCAGACTGTCGCGACCACTCGGGCCGATCCACCAGAAGGGCTTGTCACCCCATGCAGCCAGCGTGTGACCGATACGATCCCCATCCTGCGACGGCCCCGGCATGTAGTTCGGGCCACTCGACAGATAGCGAACGCCCTGCTGCGCCAGCGCCGGCACCAGGCCCCACGTGAAACCGGGGACATCGCTGCTCGTGGCGGTCGTGATGCCGACGCCATCGTTGCGCCGCAGACTCCGGGTGTAGTCGAGCAGATGGATCAGCTCTTCGCCGCTCGACAGCCCGGTCATGAGGTTCGCGTACAACGCGTTGAGCGTCAGGTCACCGCGACGCACCGACGCCAGGAGACGCGCGGTGTCGGCGGCACTGCGCTGCGCGAGATATGCCTCGAGTGGCCACAGCCCCTCGACATTCCATGTAAACCGTGCACCGGCGGCGCTCGCGCGCGAACGCTCGGCGAAGACGATCGCGCTGTCCATCGCGCGCCAGTGTTTGTCGCGCACCTTGTCGTGCACGTCGGTATAGCCGATGTCGAGATGGTTGTGATTGATCAGGTAGATCTCGCGTGGTACGACGGGCAGCAGCGGCACGGCCGGGAACATCGCCTGCGAACGCACGCCGCCGACGGTGGCCGTCGCCATGAGGGCAATCGTTGTCGGACGCTTCACGGCCGGGACATACACGCGGAACACGGCGGAGCCGGACGTGATGCGTTCGGACGCTGCCGGCATCGAGGCCGACGTCACTGACACGGTTGTGGTGTCGAACGGATTCCAGACGTCAAACCGCACGGTCTGCAGTCGCGCCGTGCCAGAACGCGCGAGCATCTGCTCGGCGTGCGCTGCAATTGTCGGCTGCATCGAGACCGTATACAGAATGAACCACGTCATGCGGCCGAGATTCTCACCCTGCACCTGCAGCGTGATGGGTGCACCGACGGGCGCGATGGCCGCCGGCACGTCGAGTGTGAACACGCCATGGACGTCACCGAACTTGTCGATCAGCAATCGGCGAAAATGCAGCACGATGCCGTCGGCACCATGCAGGTCCCATCGATCAGCGTCCGTCGACGGTTGCGGCAGCGCAAAGCGATGCGCGCCATTGACCGTCACCCAGAAGCGCACCGGCGTCTGTCCAGGATCGGTGACGTCCATCGCGGCGAGAAATGCGACATGTCGCGTGTCGCCGCCGTCCGTTGTGATCGGCGCCGTGCTCCACCGTGCGGCGTTCGTGCTGTCGAGCGAGCGTACCAGCAGCGAGGCGCGCTGCGTCGGATGCGCCGAGTGATAGCCGAACGACTCGCCGCGTCGGGTGGCGGCATAGCCGTCAGTGATGCCGGCTGGGAGCGCGCCGAGTGGACGGGTCAGCGAGTCCGCGACGAGGAGCAGTGCAGGGAGCAGCATTGGCGGATGCGTCAGCGAAATCGTCGACGGCGTTGCGGTCGCGGAACCCGCGCTTGGCATCCCGTAAACACGGCTAGGCCACGATCGCGATGCGATTCGGCTGCTTGTAACTTGAAAGCTCCGTCTCACACCAGCGTCGCACCGACTCGGCGTCCACGTCGCCGTGTACGGTGACTTCGATCTCGTGCTCCTTCGTCGGCTCCGGCACGCCTGATACCTCGACGCGCGTCACACCGGGCATCGCACCGATCACCCGCATCAGCTCTTCGGGATAGATGTTGAAACCGTTGCGCGTGAACATCGGCTTGATCAGTCCTTCGAAGGTCACGACGCCATCGGCATCGATGTGGCCGCGATCACCGCTGTGCAGCCAGCCGTCCACACGCTGCAGTCCGCGATCATCGCCTGTGACGTAGCCGGGACCAACCAGCGGTCCGCGCACACAGATCTCGCCGCTGGCACCCACTGGGAGTTCTGCATTCGTACCCGGGTCGCGAATGGTGACGTCTGCATCCGGATACGCTACGCCAAGGGAGCCGAGCCGGTTCGGTTGGTCGACGCGGTTGAACAGGCACACCGGTGACGCTTCGGTCAGCCCATAGCCCTGTCGCAGCGCGCATCCCGTCGCCGTCTCCCATTTCCGCTGCACCCACACCGGCAGCGCGGCACCTCCGCAGATGCAGACCCGCAACGCCGGCACGTCGATCGTGCCGCCGCGTCGTTCGATGGCCGTCAGCATCCCGATGAACACGGCGGGTACACCGACGAACATCGTCACGGTGTCGGCGACCAGCGCGTCGACCGCTTTCATCGGATTGAAACGGCCCATTGTCGTCACGCGCGCGCCGGCCAGCAGCGGGGCGGTGAGTGTCACCGTCATTCCGAAGAGGTGACTGAAGGGCAGCACCGCGAGCACGTGATCGTTCTGCGTTATCTGGGCCGCATCGACCGTCGCGCGCGCATTCGAGAGCAGACTGTGATGCGTCAGAATTGCGCCGAGCGGCTGTCCGCTCATCGCGGAGGTGTAGACGACGGCGGCTTCGTCGTCGATGCCATCCACGTCTGCATCGCCCTCGAGCTCGAGCGCAAAGTGCGAACCGAGATCGATTGCACTGACAGTGCCGTTGTGCAGGAGTGATGCATGCTGCGGCGCATCATCGAGCAGCACGATCGGCAGCGTCGTCGGCAGTTTGTCGGCCAGCGCTGCAATCGTGAACACCGCACCGACGTTGCTGTCGTCCAGCTGGTGCGCCAGTTCCGATGGCGATGCGAGCGGATTGAGCAACACCGCCGCACGGCCCTCGCAGGCGGCGAGCGCGATCAGAAACTGCGGTCCCGTCGGCAGCAGAATGGCGGCGCGCTTGCCATACAGCGCGCGGGGAAGCGGAGCGCTGCGCTGGAGCAATGCGAGTCCCGCTGCGACCAATTGTGCGGCGGGCATCGCATCGAGCGAACCACCGTGCGCGGCCAGGGCCAGCGGTAGCACACTGAGTGGATTGCTCATGCGTCGGCTCGGGGCGAAGTTTCGCGACTGGTACACGACCGGTCGGCGCGGAACGTACTCCGCCGCCCCCGCGTGTCACAGCGCAGGGCTCGCTTCACGCATCTCACGTACTCCTCACGCACTCCATGGCATCCTTTGAAGGATTGATGGTTTCCGTCTCCGGCGTTCGTGGCCGGGTCGGCGCAGGGCTCACGCCAGAAGTGGTCGCCACATACGCCGCCGGCTTCGGCGCCTGGTCAATCGCCCGCCTGCCGGGCCGTCCGATCGTCGTCGGACGCGATAGCCGAGTCTCAGGACCGCTCTTTCATCGCGTCGTGCTCTCCGCGCTGGAGTCGGTGGGTTGCCAGGTGATCGACATCGGCGTGGTGCCCACGCCCACGGTTCAGCTGGCGGTCGAGCATCACCACGCAGCGGGCGGCCTCGCGATCACGGCCAGCCACAATCCGGTCGAATGGAATGCCCTCAAGTTCATCGGATCGTCGGGGCTCTTCCTCGACCAGGCCGACAGCCTCAGCTTTCGCGCGGCCACCGATGCCGGGTTCGCCCGCGCCACCTGGGACAGGCTTGGCTCGACCACGGTCGACACCGACGCAATCAAGCGGCACCTCGCGCTGATCCTCGCGCTCAAGTATGTGGACGTGCCGGCGCTGCGGGCCCGGAAGTTGAAGGTTGCCCTCGACTGCGTGCGCGGCGCCGGCTGGCCGATGATGCAGTCGCTGCTCGAGGCACTCGGCTGTGAAGTGATCGCGATTCACACCGAGGCTGACGGCCGCTTCCCGCACGCGCCTGAGCCGATCCCGGAGAATCTCGGCGATCTGAGCGAGCTCGTCCGAAAGACTGGCGCCGATATCGGCCTCGCCGTTGATCCCGACGTGGACCGCCTGGCGATCGTGGATGAGCACGGCATCCCGATTGGTGAGGACTACACGCTGGCGTTTGCCGCGGCACTCGTCCTGCGAAGGACGACAGGTGTGGTGGTGACCAATCTCAGCACGAGTCGGGTAGTAGAGGATGCAGCGGTTGCGGCCGGTTCGCGGTGCATTCTGGCTCCGGTGGGTGAGGCCAACGTCGTGTCGGCCATGAAGGCCGAGCACGCTGCGATTGGTGGGGAAGGGAACGGCGGCGTGATCCTCCCCGACCTGCATCTCGGGCGCGATGCGCCCGCCGGCGCGGCGCTGGTGCTGCAATTGCTGTGTGATACAGGGAAGACGCCCTCGCAGCTCAAGGCGTCATCGCCGCAGTACGAGATTGTGAAGGACAAGCTGGATCGGCCGGACGCACCGCTGGGTGACGTCTACGCGGCGCTTCGATCCGCTTTCCCGACCGCCTCGGTTGATACGCAGGACGGTCTTCGGCTCTCGTGGCCCGATCGGTGGGTGCATGTGCGTCCGTCGGGGACCGAACCGATCGTGCGCGTCATTGCCGAGGCGCCGACACGGGCCGAGGCGGAGGCGTTGGTGTCGCAGTCGCGTGAACCGCTGGACCAGCTCGTGCGCGCCTCTGCGCGCTGAGCGCACGACTCAAAAGTCAGACTCGAAGGATTGATCCCATGTGTGGAATTGTCGGATATGTCGGAAACCGTGAAGCGACGCCGTTGCTCCTCGAAGGGCTGCGGCGCCTCGAGTATCGCGGCTACGACTCGGCGGGTGTGGCGACGATGAACGGCGCCGGTGTCGAGATGCGGCGGGCAGCGGGCAAGATCGTGAAACTCGAACAGTTGATCGCCGCCAATCCGACGCACGGCACGGTCGGCATCGCGCACACGCGCTGGGCAACGCATGGTCCGCCGACGGAACGCAACGCCCATCCGCACATGGATGAAGCGAAGACGATCGCCGTTGTGCACAATGGCATCATCGAGAACTCGTCGTCGCTCAAGAAGTCGCTCGAAGCACGCGGGCACGTCTTCGCGTCGGACACCGACACAGAAGTGATCTCGCACCTGATCGAAGAACTGTTCGAGGGGAGTCTCGAAGATGCGGTCGTACAGGCGCTGCGTCGCGTGGAAGGCACGTACGGCATCGCGGTTGTCTCGAGCCGCGACAAGGACAAGATCGTCGCCGCCCGCAAGGGCAGCCCGCTGCTGATCGGCGTCGGAAAGGATGAATGGTTCGTGGCCAGTGACGTGTCGGCGATTCTCGCGCACACGCGCGACGTGGTCTATCTCGAGGACGGTGACGTCGCGGTGCTGACGCGCAGCGGCTTCCGCGTGATCGACCATTCGCAGAGCGCCGTCACGAAGGTCATCAGCAAGATCGACTGGGACATCGACCAGATCGAGCGCGGCGGCTACGCGCACTTCATGCTGAAGGAGATCTTCGAGCAGCCGACGACCGTGATGAACACGATGCGTGGCCGCATGCTGCAGGAAGAGGGCACGGCGAAGCTCGGCGGCCTGAATCTCACCGACGAACAACTGCTCAAGATCGACAACATCATCATCACCGCCTGTGGCACGTCATGGCATTCAGCGCTGATCGGCGAACAGCTGCTCGAGGAGTTCGCGCGCATTCCGGTGGAGGTCGAGTACGCGTCCGAATTCCGCTACAAGAATCCGATCGTCACCGATCGCACGTTGTGCATCGTGATCTCACAGTCCGGCGAGACAGCCGACACGCTCGCCGCGCTGCGCGAAGCGAAGTCACGGGGTGCGAAGACGCTCGGTCTGGTGAACGTGGTCGGGTCGACGATCGCACGCGAAGCGGATGGTGGCATCTATCTGCACGCCGGCCCGGAGATCGGTGTCGCGAGCACGAAGGCGTTCACCAGTCAGGTGATCGCGCTGACGCTGCTGGCGCTCAAGATCGGACGCCTGCGCACGATGAGCATTCTGCAGGGCCGTCAGGTGATTGCGGCGCTGTCGGCGCTGCCGGACCAGATCGCGGAGATCCTCTCGCGTGCCGCCGATGTCGAGGCGGTCGCGGAAGAGTTCAAGCGCGCGCAGAATTTTCTGTACCTCGGCCGTGGCTACAACTTCCCGAGCGCGCTCGAAGGCGCGCTCAAGTTGAAGGAAATCAGTTACATCCACGCCGAGGGCTATCCGGCGGCGGAGATGAAACACGGGCCGATCGCGCTGATCGACGAAATGATGCCGGTTGTGTTCATCGCACCGCATGACGCCGTGTTCGACAAGGTCGTGAGCAACGTGCAGGAAGTGAAGGCGCGCAAGGGCACTGTGGTCGCGGTCACGACGCGCAACGAAGAGTCCCTGGAAGGCCTGCTCGACTACGAGTTCCGCATTCCGGAAACGCTGGACATGTTGACGCCGGTGCTGGCCAGCGTGCCGCTGCAGCTGCTGGCGTACTACATCGCGGTGAAGCGCGGGTCGAATGTGGATCAGCCGCGGAATCTGGCGAAGAGTGTGACGGTGGAGTGAGCGTCCGATCGCGAGTGAACGGAGAAGGGCGCGTCCGGAGTCCCGGGCGCGCCCTTCGTCGCTGCCACGACGTGCGCGACTGACATCGGGTCCGGCCCCTTGTCACGCACGGCGGCGTCCACGCAACTCTGGCGCACGACGTCGCTGCCCGGCGCGCGTGAGTCAGTGGAACGGGTCGATGACCTGCACGCCGTCGAAGTTCTGTTTGTGCTGCAGGTCTTCGCTGAGCAGCGTGCGGCATCCCGCCGCGCGCGCCGACTCGACTATTGCCGCGTCCCAATAGCTGATCTGCCATCGCGCCGCGGCGTCGATCGCGCGCATCACGACGCCGATATTCAGCTCCTGTACCGGGAACCGCTGCCACGAATTGATCAGCGCGACGGCATCATGATGCGGCAGCCGCTCAGCGCGCGTCGTACGCGTTGCCTGCACGAAAAATTCCTGGAGCACCTGGACGGACAGGACGAGATCCGGCGCCGTCAGCAGCGCGCGCGCGACAATCGACTTCTGCTCGTCCCGTGGATCGATGCTGATCGCGTACAGCAGGACGTTCGAGTCAACGAAGCGCATCGCGATCGTGAACGTCTGACCGGCTCATGCGGTCGTGCGCCGAATAGCCGGTCGGCCGCTCGTGCACACGCCGCAAGAGCTCCTCCTGATCACTCAGAAGCCGCTCGTACGTGCTGCCCTGACTCGCGATGCGAATCAGATACTCCCTGACCAGCGCGGAGACGGACGTGCGGGCCTCGGCCGCGCGTCGGCGCGCGGCGTCGTAAACATCATCGGGCACGGTAACTGTGATATTTGCCACAGTCTCACAGTATCAGATCACTCCAGTGCATGCAAGCGGTTCCCGAATTTCGCAGCGGCAAGCCGTTCAGCCCAGCCTGCGCGAGCGTCAGCGACTGCCGCGTGTTGACGTTGCCACCGTGCGCCGACAACGCACCATCGCACGGTCACCGCGCGGACATACGGCGGCACGATGATCGACCACTCTGTGCGTGACGTCGGCGTACCGACTCCGCGCACCGCATTCCCGGCGGCCTGACATACCAGTTTCGTTGCCTCGCTTCCGATACTGACGCTCATGTCTCCCGTCGTTCCGCGACTCCGGCGATTCGGTCCCGGCCGACGCGCCCTGCATCACTCGCCATGGCGCCTGCTCGCTGGAGCCCTGACCCTCGTGGCGCTGCTCGGCGCCACCAGTGCGACGGCGCAGCGCATGCAGTTCCGGCATCTCGGCATCGACGACGGGCTTCCCAGCTCGCTGGTCAGCGATGTGCTGCAGGACCGGCGCGGCTTCATGTGGATCGGCACCGCGCACGGCGTGAGCCGCTACGACGGCCATCGCTTCCAGACCTATGCGCCCATGCGCGACAGCGCGCATACGCTCCCGGTGGGCCTCGTGGATCACCTGTATGAGGATCGCGCCGGGGTGCTGTGGGTGGTCACCACCGCAGGCCTGAGTCGCTACGACGGATCGATCGACGGATTCATCACCTACTCTGCCGCCGCGATCACGCGCCACAGACGCGAGAGCTCGGTGCGGACGGTGACTGGTGCTGCCGGTGCGACAGACGCGCTCCCTGGCGATCCGGAGGTCACCAGCGTGCTGCAAGATCATCTGGGGCGACTGCTGGTCGGCACGACGGTGGGCCTCTACGTGCTCGACCGGGAATCCGGGAAGGCACAGGTGCTGACCCTTGGTGCGACCGGCACCGAAGGCGAACGGCGCAGCGTCACGACGATCTTCGAGGATCGCGGTCAGCGGCTGTGGATCGGTACGCGCGATGGATTGTACGCGCTCGGCACCGGGTCGCGCGCGCCGCGCTACTGGTCGGCCGATCCACGGGCTGCGGACAGCCTCCCAGGCGCGCGCGTCCGGACGATTGCCGAGGACGCATCGGGTCGGATCTGGATCGGGACGGACGGCGGTGGGATTGCGCGGATCGATCCCCGCTCGAAACGCCTTGCGCGCCTGCAGCACATCGCCGACGACCCGCGGTCGCTCAGCGGGAATCGCGTGATCCGGCTGTTCGCGGATCGGACCCGTGGCGGAATGTGGGTCGGCATGGAGAACGCTGGCATCGACTACTTCGATCCGCAGACGGAGTCGTTCACGCACCACCGATACGACGCCAACGATCCGATGAGCATCCGATCGAATTCGATCTGGGCGCTCTATCAGGATGCCAGCGGGCTGCTCTGGGTTGGCACCTTCTCGGGCGGACTCGATGTCTCGATGCGCAACAGCGAGGCGATTCAGCTCTTTCAGTCGGTGGGCGGTGATCAGGCCAGCCTGAGTTACGATGCCGTGCCTGGATTCGGCGAGGATCGCAATCACAACATCTGGGTGACGACCGACGGTGGCGGTATCAATCGCTTCGATCCGCTGACGGCGCGCTTTGAGCGATTCACGACGCGGAACTCGAATCTTCCGGTGGATGCGGTGCTGTCGATGGCCCAGGATCGCGACGGCGCGCTCTGGTTCGCGACTTGGGGGGGCGGGCTGGCGCGCTTCGACGAACAGCAGCGCCGCTTCACGCCGTTCACCACCGCCAACAGCGACCTGCCGAACGACAACGTGTACGAAGTGCTCGTGAATCGCGCCGGGGAGGTCTGGGTCGGCACGGACGAGGGCGTGGTTGCCACGCTCGATCGTGCGTCGCGGAAATTCACGCGACAGTCGTCCGTCGTGGCGGCGGGGTCGGCCCCCTCGTCGGTGCTGATTCTGCGCGAACTCGCCGACGGCTCGCTGGCGGCTGGCCTGCGCACTGGCGGCCTCGCGATTCTAAATCCGCGCACGGGCGCACAACGGCATTTCATGGCCAGCGCCGACTCCACCACCGGCATTGCCAGCAACTCGGTGCGTGCGTTGTACGAGAGTTCGCCCGGGGTGCTGTGGGTGGGCACCGAGAATGGTCTTGACCGGCTCGACCTGAACACCGGGCGCCGCACGCACATGGGCACGGCCAATGGTCTGCCAAGCATCTACATCGATGGCATCGTCGCCGACGCCGCGGGCAGGCTCTGGATCAGCACCGATCACGGCCTCAGTCGCTACGATCTCGTGAGCGGTACGATACGCACCTTCACGCGTCTCGACGGGCTACAGAGCAACGAGTTCCTGATGCGCTCAGCGTTCCGCGCCAGCGACGGCACGCTCTACTTCGGCGGCAATCACGGCTTCAGCGTCATCCGCCCCGAGCGCCTGGTCGAGAACCTGCGGGCGCCGCCGGTGGTGTTCACCAACCTGCTGCTCTTCAACAAGCCGGTCACGCCGAGTACAGGCGCCACGCCGCTGCGCCGCGTGCTGTACGAGACCAGCGAACTGACGCTGTCTCACACGCAGAATGTGATGACCTTTGAGTTCTCTGCGCTGGATTTCAGCGCACCGGAGAAGACGCGGTACGCCTACCAGCTGATCGGTTTCGACAGCGACTGGCAGTACGTCGGTGAGCAGCACACGGCCTCATACACCAACCTCACGCCCGGCCACTACCAGCTCCGCGTGAAGGCCAGCAACGGCGACGGCGTCTGGAACGACCAGGGTGCCGCGCTGGCACTGGTGATCACGCCGCCGATCTGGCGCACGTGGTGGTTCCAGCTGTCGTGCGCGCTGGTCGCATTGCTCGGTCTGATCCAACTCTGGCGCTTCCAGGCGCGGCGCCGACTCGAAATTGCGCTCAGCCGGCAGGCACTGCACGACCCGCTCACAGGACTGGCCAACCGGGTGCTTTTCCGCGATCGCGTGGAGAATGCGCTGGCACGGCTGCAACGTGAGCAGGTCGGCGTGACGCGCGGCGCGGCCAATGCGATCGATGATCCGCGCGTTGCCGTGCTCTTCCTCGATCTGGACAATTTCAAGACCGTCAACGATTCACTGGGGCATCATGCCGGCGATCAGCTGCTGCGCGTGGTCTCGAGTCGGCTTCTCAACGCCACACGCGGCTCCGACACCGTGGCGCGCTTCGGCGGTGACGAATTCGCGGTGCTGCTGGAGAACATGCGATCGGCGGACGACGCGTACGTGGTGGCCGATCGCATCACGTCATCGCTGCGGACCGCGGTGTCAGTTGGTGACGACGCGCACCCGCGCGAGGCGCGCGTCGGTGTCAGCATCGGCATCGCATTCGCGCACGTGGCCTCCGAGTCCACCGAGTTGCTCCGCAACGCGGACGCCGCGATGTACCGTGCCAAGGATGCGGGTAAGGGACGCTATGTCGTCTTCGATCCGGAACTCGTCGCGGCCGCCGAAGAGGAACTCGATCTGCAGCAGGGCATCGCGCTGGCAATGGCGCGCGGTGAGATGGCGCTCGTGTTCCAGCCGATCGTGCAGCTCGACACGGGGACGGTGGTCAGTGTCGAGGCGTTGTTGCGCTGGACGCATCCGACGCGTGGCGCCATCAGCCCGTCGCGCTTCATTCCCCTCGCCGAGTCGAGCGGTGTGATCCTCGAACTCGGCCACTGGGCGCTGGACGCTGCCTGCCGAGCAGCGGCGTCGTGGCCCACGCGCGCCGACGGCCACGACATCGGAATCAGCGTGAATGTCTCGGGCCGTCAACTGCTGCACTCGTTCCTGCTGACCGAGGTCGAAGCCGCGCTGACCGCCAATCGCCTGCCGGCGTCTCGCCTGACGCTCGAGATCACGGAGTCGGTGCTGATGAAGGACAGCAACGCGGCGCTGCGTGTGCTGCACGCACTGAAGTCGCTGGGGATTCGTCTGGCCGTGGACGACTTTGGAACCGGCTATTCGTCGCTGCGCTATCTGCAGCAGTTCCCGATCGACGTGCTGAAGGTCGACAAGAGCTTCGTCGACAACGTCGACGGCGGTGTGCAGGACGCCTCGCTCGCGCGCATGATCATCGGCCTTGGTGAATCACTGGGCCTTGCGATGGTGGCCGAGGGGATCGAGCATCAGGTGCAGCGTGAGCGGCTGCTGGCGATGGGGTGCGAGTTCGGGCAGGGGTACCTGTTCGCCAAGCCACTCGCGGAATCCGCCATACGAGAGCTCCTCACGTCGGGGCGGCCGCTGTGCCCGGAACCCGATGCGACCACCTGCACTCGCACCGGCAGCATGGATCTCATCGCACCGATCTGACGGCGCGACGCGATTTGATGCACATCAGGGCACGGTCGCGGCCGGTCCGGCGAGGCGCTGCACCAACTGCTCCCAGAACGCAACCGACGTGTGAAAGCTCTGCACGCCGATCCGCTCGTCGCGCCCATGCGCACGCGACGGCTCCGTCTGCTCGAACGCCAGCGCACCGACACCGTAGGTCGGAATGCCGGCGTTGCGGGTGAAGAGACCATCCGTCGCGCCGGTGGACATTTCCGGAATCACCGGCGCCGCGCCGAAGAAGGTCTTCGACAAGGCCGTCATCGTGCTCACGACATCCGGTCGCAACGGCGACGGCGGGCTTGGCACGACTTCACGCGTGCGGATCACGTTCACCTTCGGTCCGACGACGCGCTGCAGCACGGCCATCACGGAATCGACCGGATCATCGGGCAACATGCGACAGTTCACGAGCGCCGTCGCACGCTGCGGGAGCGCATTGTCGGCGTGTCCACCGGCGAGTCGCGTCGCAACGCATGTCGTACGCAACACGGAATTGAAATACGGATTCACAGCGGCGAGCACCGCCACGTTGCTCGAATCTGTCTGACCCGCAGCCACGGCGCGCATCACCTTCGCGAGATCCGGCGTCTGCGACACGGCGCCTTCGCGGAAGAATGCGGTCGAGACTTCGTTCAGTCGCACCGGAAACTGAAACGCTCCAAGACGCGAGAGCCCGGCTGCGAGTTCGTAGATCGCGTTGTCAGCGCGTGGCACCGAACTGTGACCGCCTGGGTTCGTGGACTCGAGCGTGAAGTCGGCGTACACCTTCTCACTCGCCTGCATCGTCACACCGATCGCACGACCGTTGTCCATCCCAACGCCGCCCGCATCGGTGTTCAGCGCGAACTCGGCGTCGAAGAGTTCCTTGTGATTCGTGAGCAGCCAGCGAATCGACTTGCCGTCGGTCTCTTCGTCGGCACTCAGTACAGCGATGAGATCGCGCTCCGGTACCCATCCGGCGCGCTTCCAGCGAATGAAGGTCGCGACGATTGCCGCGAGGCCCGCCTTGTTGTCCTCGACGCCGCGACCGTAGTACCAGCCATCCTTTTCGCCGAATGCGAAGGGCGCGCGCGACCAGTCGCTCGCCAGCGCCGGCACCACATCCATGTGCGCCATCAGCAGAATCGGCTTCTGCGTCTTCGACCTTCCGCGATAGCGCACGGTGAGTGCGGTGAGATTCGGCGTCGGCCCGAGCAACCGCACGTCGGCTGCCGCAAAGCCTGCGGCACGCAGCTTCACGGCGATCAGCTTGCCGATGGTTGCCACGCCCGCGGTACCGCTGGAGGAATTGATGTTCACCAGCGCGGCGAGCACGGCGCGTTCGTCAGCGCGTGTGGCAGGAGTCTGCGCTCGCAGCGTCGCAGCGACGCACGCGAGCAGGGTCAGCGTGCGTCGGACGATCGCGGATGTCATGCGGTGGGTGTGCGCGTGGCGGTGGTGGACTTCGCGGCCGGACCCTGGGCCTTCACGCGCGAGACGACCGCGGTCTTCGCGGTCTTGGTACGCGCGGATCCGGATGACTTGCGTGCGGCCGGCTTGCGTGCGGCCGACTTGCGACGGCCCGGTACTGCGACCGGCATTTCGAGCGTGCTGGTCAACTCGTCGAGCGTCGTGTCCGGCATCGCGTGCTGCAGCAGCGCTGCGGCGTCGCGATCCGATGTGCGGCGGGGACCCACGCGACGCTCACCGTGATTCACCAGGGTTTCCATCGCCGTCTTCGCATCGACGAACTCCGGCGCCGTCGATTCGGCGACGCGCTCCCACAGGCGCACGCCACCCTGAATCGCGTTCTCGTTGGAACCACGCGTCGCCGCATCAGGAAGCGTGACGAGTTTCCGCGCATTGCCGCCGCCAAGCACGATGCCGTCGCAGAGCAACGCCGCGCGCAACAGGTCGCACACCTTGTGCACGTGCCGCTCCCAGCGTTCGTCGCCCAACTTGGTCAGGCCGGCATCACCGAGATAATCCTCGTAGCTCCTTCCCTTGCGATACGGCAGGTGGGCGATCTCGAGCGGTTCGACGCGCCAGTGATCGACGATGGCGGTGCCGAGCCCGGTGCCAAGTCCGAGAAAGAGCATGCGGCCGCCGGCATAGCTGCCAAGCGCCTGCATGGCGGCGTCGTTGATGCACTTCACCGGCTTGCCGAACGCCTTCTGGAAATCGAATGTCGTCCAGCCGCCGGCGATGTTGATCGGCTCGCGGAAGGGACGCCCATCCTTGACGGGCCCCGGATAGCCGAGGGAGACGGCTTCATACTCCCACGTCGCGGTGAGTTCGAGGACGGCGCGCGCCATGTCGGCGGCGGTCATCGTGGGACCGGATGGGATGCGCTGCGTCTGGCGATCCCACGAACCAGCGACCTTGATGTGGGTCCCGCCGACATCGATGACCAGAACTCTCACGACAGTGCTCTCCGGGCAACAGCGATGTCACCGCGCGACGAATCCGGCTGGCGCCGCATGACGATTGGGGTTGGCGTACGGTGAGTCTGGTCTGGGGAGCGCGGCGCGTCAACTTTGTCGGCAGCCGTGAGCCACCCCTGTCCGACAGATGAGAGCCCGATGAGCGCCTGGTGAGAGTCCTGCTGCAACGCGTGACACGCGCTGAGGTCCGCGTCGAGGACCGGATCACCGGTCGGATTGATCGCGGCTACCTGCTGCTTGTGGGCATCACCCATGACGACACCGAGGCGCGACTGGTCTGGATGGCCGACAAGATCGTGGGGCTGCGACTGTTTCAGGACGCGGACGACAAGATGAACCTGGCCCTCGCCGACGTCGGTGGCTCGGTTCTGGTCGTGAGCCAGTTCACGCTGTACGGCGACGCCGGCAAAGGGCGTCGGCCGAGCTTCATCGACGCGGCGCGTCCCGACGTCGCGATTCCGCTCTACGAGCGATTCATTGTCCTGTTGCGCGAGCGTGGTCTGCAGGTGGCGACCGGCGAATTCGGCGCAATGATGCAGGTGGACCTCCTCAACGATGGTCCCGTCACCCTTTGGCTGGAACGCTGACCTGATGCGCGTGATACTCGCTTCGCAGTCGCCTCGTCGCCGCGAACTGCTCTCCCTGATCGGCATCGAGCACGAGGTGCAGCCAGCCGACATCGACGAGACGCCGTGGCCCGACGAGCAGCCGATTCCGCATACGGAGCGGCTCGCGCGTGCGAAGGCACAGGTGATCGCCGCGCGCGCACCCGACGCGCTCGTGATCGCCGCCGACACGATCGTCGTCATCGATGGCGCAATTCTCGGCAAGCCCGCCGACATTCCCGATGCGCGAGCGATGCTGCGGCGGTTGAGCGGGCGCACCCATGAGGTCTGCACCGCGATGGCCGTGGCGATCGGTGACGATGTGCAGTCGCACGTGGTGACGGTGCCCGTCCGGTTCCGGGCGCTCGACGACGAGACGATCTCGCGCTACGTGAATACCGGCGAACCCATGGACAAGGCGGGCGCGTATGGCATTCAGGGATTCGGCGCGACGATCGTCGAACACATCGAAGGCGACTACTTCGCCGTCATGGGACTTTCTCTGGTGACCATCGTGCAGCTCGCCGAAAAAATGGGTGTGTCGTACCAGTTCGGGCCGTTGCGTCGTGGCTGAGTCGCTGAAGCCGGTGCGTCCCGGCACGACGCCGTCGCTGCACGATCGCGACGCGGCCGCACCCCGGTGGGTGCCTGGCGATGACGAGCTTGCGACCGCGACACGCGCGTTGCTGTCGCGTGCGTCAACGCTGCAAGGCATGCTCTTCGCCGAACGCCAGCGCGCGCTGCTGTTCGTGCTGCAGGGGCGCGACGCGTCGGGCAAGGATGGGCTGCTGCGCCATGTCTTCACCGCGCTGCACCCGCAGGGCGTGAAGGCGAGCAGCTTCAGTGTGCCGACGCCGGAGGAAGGTGCGCACGATTTTCTCTGGCGGCTGCACCGCGAACTTCCTGCCTTCGGACAGGTCGGCGTCTGGAATCGCTCGCACTACGAAGACATCCTGATTCCTCGCGTGCATCGCACGCTGCCACCGAAGATCTGGAAGGCGCGCTACGAGCGTATCAACGATTTCGAGGCAGAGGCGATCGACTCGGGCGTGCAAATCGTGAAACTGTTCATTCACATCAGTCGCGATGCACAACTCGAGCGCTTCCGCAATCGTGCGTCCGACGGCGGACTGCAATGGAAGGTGCAGGTCAGTGACTTGCGCGATCGCGCGGCGTGGCCGCGATTCACGCGGGCGTATCACGACATCATCCGGAAGTGCAACAGCAAGGACTCGCCATGGTATCTCGTGCCGGGTGATCACAAGCCGGTGCGAGACTATCTCGTCGCGTCGCTGCTGGTCAAGCATCTCGAACGACTGGATCCCAAGCCGCCGCCGACGGATCCCGCATTGCTGAAGGCCGTGGCCGCGCTCACCTGATGCACCCGACGAGGACCCGTCGTCAGCTGTTCATCACGACATTCGCCTGTGCACTGCGCTCGCCGAATTGCGCGGCGTAGTGCGACCGCCAGTGCTGCACCTTCGCGAGCACATCGTCGACGCTGATGCGCGGCATGCGATTGATGCGGTTCTCCATCGTGATCGGATAGTTCTCGCCCGACTCGCCGTACGCGTCGATCATCAGATCCTGAAACCTGGCGTAGGGTCCGACGCGCTTCGGATTCGAGTAGCCGATCAGGCTCACGACGGGGCGATCGAGTGCGACGGTGATGTGCAGGGGACCGGTATCGGGGCTGAGGATCAGCGCGCCGCCATCGATCAGTTGCACCAGGCCACGTAACCCGCTCCCCAGCGCACTCACGACCGGTACCTTCACCTGCTGCATGATCACGCGCTCGGCGGCGATCTCGCGATCCGAGCGCCCTCCGACGAGCACCGGTTGCAGCCCGAAGTCGCCATACAGTGCGTCACACACCTTTGCCCAGCGCTCCGGCAGCCAATCTTTCTGCGCCTTGCTCGTCGCCACGACGATCGGCGCAATCGGTCGATCGAACACGCGCAGACGCTCGCGCTGTTGACCGAGTTCGTGCGGCCATGGCCCGAGATTCCACACCGGTGGCCCATGCGGCACGCCGAGCGCGTCGAGGAATTCGAAGTACTGATCCTGCACGTGCTGCATCTCGTGCGCCGGCACCTGCGCGTTCGTGAACACCCAGTTCATGTCGCGTGCGCGTGCCATGTCGAAGCCGAGTTTCACCGGCGCCTTCACCATGCGCGTGATCATGCCGGCCTTCAGGTACACCTGCAATGCCAACACGAGATCGAATCGACGGCGCGACAGTTGCCGCCGCAGATCGTTGTAGGCGCGCCAGCCATTCGTCCGCTCGAACAGCAGGATGTCACCGATGTCGGGGTGGCCGCGGACGAGTGTTGCCGGCCCGGGCTGCAGGATCCACGTGACCTGCGCGTCCGGACGATACCGCTTGAGCGCGGTCAGCACCGGGAGCACATGCACGGCGTCACCGACCGCCGACATCATCACGATGCAGACCCGATCGAGCGAGGCGCGCACGCTCGCGCCGGAATATTCGTGCTCGATCATGTCAGCCACCCAGTCGCTCGATCAGCGTCGCAAACGCCGGGCTGCCCTCACGGTTCAGCCATTTGCGCGCCGAGCGCAGCAGTCGGGCGACGTTCATCCATTCGGCGTTCTTTTCCGCAAAGCGCATCGTGTCAACGTCAAGCACGTACGCCATCGGCTCACCCTGTTCGTCGGGCGCGATCAGGATGTTCTTCACGTTCAGGTCCGGGTGATACGCCCAGGTGCGCGCAAGCTGCCGCAGCAGCACGACCGTGGCGGCGATGCTCTTCGCATGGTCGAACTCACCGCCATCACTCGAGAGCACCTTGGCGAGGTCCGCGCCATCCGTGATTTCGCGCGTGACGACATCGGCACGCCAGAGCGTGGCATGCATCGTGGGGTACAACGCGTAGCCGAGTACGCGCGGGGTTGGAATGCCGACGTGGCGCAGCGTCCAACTGATGCGCAGCTCCGTTGGCGCACGCGGTTCACGGAACACATCACGTGTGAGCGGAGAGAGCAGACCGCCGTGATTGCTGTGCCGCACGACCACGTTCACATCCATGCCCGGCAGCGGCACCGCATATGCGATATGCCGCCCCTGCATCACACGAGCGTCGGTGCGCGTCGAGGCCCACTGATACAGGGTGCGGTGCGCCGTCAGCATCTCGTCGAAGTACTTCATCATGCCACCGTGCGAGACGATCCGTGCGTCTCGGAACCGCTTCTCGATGTAGCCTGACGGGTACATCCCGTCGGGAATCAGTCCGCCGGGTGACGCAATCGGCGACCCGGCAAATGGAGAGACGGCGTCTGGCAGAGTACTCATCCCTGGCGCACACGTCCGATCGCGGTGAGCATGGCCTTTGACTTGTTCTCGGTCTCCAGCCATTCGTGCGCCGGCACCGAGTCGTACACGATGCCGGCGCCCACCTGCACGCTCGCCTCGCCGCCCGCGATCACGCACGTACGGATCGTGATCGCGAGATCCATGCGACGATCGCCCGCGGCGAGATAGCCGACGGCGCCCGCGTACGGTCCGCGACTGTCCGGCTCGAGTTCGTCGATGATCTGCATCGCCCGCACCTTCGGTGCGCCGGTCATCGTGCCGGCGGGGAACGTCGCGCGCACCACATCGAGCGCCGATGTCTCCTTGCCGACATCGCCGATCACCTCGCTCACCAGGTGGAGTACATGTGAATACTTCTCGACGATCATGAACTCCGTGACCTCGACGGTGCCGAACTTCGCCAGGCGCCCCACATCGTTACGGCCCAGATCGACGAGCATCACGTGCTCGGCACGTTCCTTCTCGTCGGTCTGCAACTCGTCCATCAGTCGCGCATCGTCGGCGGGTGTGCTGCCGCGACGACGTGTGCCTGCGATCGGTCGCACCGTCACCGTGCCGCCCGCCAGGCGCACGAGTACCTCCGGCGAACTGCCGACCAGCTCCATACCATCGAGAATCAGATGGTACATGTACGGCGACGGATTGAGCGCACGCAATGCACGATAGAGCGTCAGGCCGTCGAAGTCGTGCGGGACGGTGATGCGTCGCGCAATCAGGCACTGGAAGCAGTCGCCGGCAACGATGTACTCCTTGATCCGATCGATCGCAGCGCTGAACGCGTCACGCGTGAAGTTCGAGCGACCTTCCGCAATCGGTGCCGTGTCGTCCAGTGTGAGCGACGGCAAGGTCGCGGGCGCCTGCAATCGCGCGATCGTGTCGCGCACCTCAGCAACCGCGGCGTCATACGCGGCGCGGAGGGTCGCTTCGTCATCGCTGTCGATTGGCACGGCGGTCACCACGCGCGCCTGCGACTTCAGATTGTCCATCACGACCAGCGTGCGCGTGGACACGAACAACGCATCAGGTGTGGGAACACCGCGCGGTTTGGTCAGCGGCAGATGCTCGATGTGCCGTACCAGGTCGTAACTGAAGAACCCGACGGCGCCGGCCCAGAAATCGCCCAGCTCCGGCACGACGACCGGCTCGTATTGCGAGACCTCGGCGCGCAGCGATTCGAACGGATCGGCGACGGGTGTCGCGCCGTGCCACCCAGCGTCCGGCGTCCAGCGATCGACCGTCCCGTCCGTGAGCCGCCACGCGGCACGCGGCTCCGTGCCGAGGAAGGTGTAGCGCGCCCACGTCTCGCTGCCGGCGGGCGCCGACTCGAGCAGAAACGCGAACGGGCCGCGGCGCAGCTTGGCGAACGCCGACACCGGCGTGTCCAGGTCGAGCAGACAGTCGTGCCACACCGGTACCAGACGTCCTGGCGCGGCCATGGCGCGGAAAGCGGTGTACGACGTGACCAGTGACACTCAGACAGGGCTTGGGGACGTGGGTGCCGCGTACGGCCGGCGAGGGAGAGATTGCTGCGATGCGACGAGTCATGCACCACCTCAGCAGAACGCTGCCGCTACTCATCATGCTCCACCCCCGCACCGTACTCGGCCAAGAGGCAGAATGGAATGATGCACGCGCGCTCGACCTCGCGCAGCGGGCCACCGTCCGCCGTTCCGCGCAGCTCGCCGACACCAGCCTCAAGGACTACAGCGCGCGTGCACGCGGCTACGTGACGTTTCTCGCGCAGTCCGGCGAGGGCCTGACCGAGCCGCCGAAGGTCGTGAAGGCGGATGAACTCGGCCTCGAGATCTTCTGGCGCTCGCCCGACCAGAGCAAACAGCGCATTCTCGGCCGTCGCGATACGCTGCTGTTGCCGACCGATATCAGCTACCACCGGGATCACCTCGGCATCATCCAGAACAACTTCCCCGGCATCATCAGGCTCGGGGATGGCGACGAGGTGATGGATGTGCCGCATCCGCTCTCGCCGCGCGGTATGGTGGAGTACGACTTCCGGATCGCCGACTCATTGGTGATCAAGCTGGCGGATCGGACGATCGAAGTCTTTCAGCTCAGCCTGCGTCCGAAGAACGATCGGCAGCCACGCGCCGTGGGTGCGGTGTTCGTGGAGCGGGCCACCGCGCAGGTCGTGCGCATGGCGTTCTCGTTCACGCGTGTGGCATTGAAGGATCAGTCGCTCGAGGACGTATCCGTGATTCTCGAGAACGGCTTGATCGAGGACCGGTACTGGCTTCCGCGTCGGCAGCAGATCGAGATCCGCCGCACCGGCACGTGGCTCGACTTCCCGTTTCGCGGCATCATTCGCGGCCGCTGGGAGATTCGCGACTACGACGTCAACACCGGTTTGCCGGCCTCGCTGTTCACCGGTGCCGAGATCGAGCAGGCGCCTGCGGATCGACAGGCCGCGTTCGCGTTCAAGGGTGAACTGCTCGACGGGCTTCCGCCCGATGTGCGCACGGTGACGGATGGCGACGTGCGCGCGGTGCAGGATGCGGCGCGCGAAATGGTGCGGGCGCAGGCGCTGCAGCGTACGCGTGCGACGGCAATTCAGGCGCGCGGGCTCTCCGATCTGGTGCGCGTGAATCGCGTCGAAGGGCTCGCGCTCGGCGCGGGTCTGACACAGCGGCTTGGTGCCGGCGTGCGCGTCAGCGCAACCGCACGGTACGGTCTGTCCGACGAGCGCGTGCGCGGCAGTGCCGTGGTGGCGTGGGAGCGAGCCTCAGGCGCCGGCCTGTCGCTGCGCGCCGAGCGTCAGCTGGGTGAGATCGGCATCGTGCCCGAAGGCTCGATGGTGAAGAACTCGATAGCGGCGCAGGAGTTCGGCGCCGATTGGACGAGTCCATTCCAGCGTCGTCAGTTGGTGCTGCGCGCCGATCTCGCACCGGTGTTCGAACGGCGCTGGCGTGTGAGCGCGGAGGCGGCAATCGAGCGGCACTCCAGCGTGACCATACACGCCACGCCGGCACTCGGTGCATACGAGTTGACGCCGGACGTGCAGCGCGATCGCATTCAACGCGCGTCGATCTACGCACGTCGGCCGACAGCGTTGTCGATGTTCGGCAGCGAGCTGACGATCGGCTCGTCGGTGGACGTGATCCGTTCCGCTGCTGCGGCGTCCACGTTCGGACGGGCGATCGTGGACGTGGATATCCAGCGGCCAATCGGGCGCGATCGGCTCGTTTTGCGCACGATTGCCGGCGGATCAGCGGCGTTCGCCGGGTCGCAGATTCCGCTGCAGTACGAAACGTGGCTTGGCGGCCCAATCACACTGCCTGGCATCGGGTACGCGTCCGTGCGCGGCCACGTCGGCGTGTCGCAGCGTATCGAGTGGCAGCACGCCGTGCCGGGACCGTCGATCCCACTCGGCCGATTTGGTCGCGTGCCGGGTCAGATTACGCTCGCACCGTACGCCGTCGTCGCCTGGACGGATGGCAGAACGTCGTCGCCGACGGGCGTCTCGCGCGGTGCATATCCTGCGGTCGGTCTGGCCGGAATCGGCCTCTTCAACCTGCTGCGCGTGGACGTTGCACGAGGTCTGCGCGACGGGCGCTGGCTGTTTTCGATGGACCTGACGCGCGATTTCTGGAGAATTCTCTGAGCACGGAACCAGAGGTCGTCAGCGTGCGCGTGAGTATCGTGGACGTGGTCGTCGTACGCTTCGGCGCCTCCGGCCTCGAGTCACTGCTGTTACGCCGAGCCGCCAATACGCGCTGCACCGGTGCATGGGAGATCGTGCACGGGAAAATCGAGCGCAGCGAGCGCCCGGAAGCTGCGGCGCGTCGCGAGTTGCATGAAGAAACCGGTCTCACACTCGAGCGCCTCTACAACATCACGCTCGGTGGGTTCTACCTGCATCAGCATGGCGTGGTGAGCCTGAGCGTGGTCTTCTGCGCAATCGTGCCGCCAACCCTCGACCCGGTCATCGGCGAGGAACACGATGCGTTCGAGTGGCTTCCGTTCGCGTCGGCGATGGAGCGATGCGCATGGCCGCGGGAACGCGAAGCACTCTCACATATCCAGCATCTGCTCCGTAACGGTCGGGATGCTGGTGCGGTCGAGGACGTGCTGCTCGTACCTTGAATTGCCCACCGTTGCAACGTCCCGCGCACCTCTCGGCATTCGTGACTTCGTGATGAGCGGGAGAACACGGAGAACACTGAGTAGCTCGGATCGCGAGGTGATGTCGTAGCGCGCATCATCCGTTGCTTTGGTAAAGAGCACAACAACAACAAGTGCATGGTGGCGATGCACCAAAGGTTGCACACGACGCCACTCAGTGTTCTCCATGTTCTCCCGCCCCCCGTGAAGCCACTGACGCTGCGCGCACCACAAATGATCGCAGTCGCGAACGAGACCTACTCTTCGGGTTGCGACTCGTCGTCCAACGGAATCTCGACGTACACCGGCGCATCGGCGGCCCCTTCCGCGCGCGGCACATACACCGGCTCTTCGCGCCACGGTCCGGCGCTGATGAGCGACGCCAGCGCTTCCGCGAGATCGTCGCGCCCGATGTTCTCGTGCGCACTGAATGGAATCACCTGGTCTTCGTCCACGCCGTAGGCTGCACAGAGCTCGGTGATGCGCTTCGCGCGTGCCACCTTGCCGAGCTTGTCCACCTTCGTCAGTGCGATCAACGTCGGCACACCGAGGTCCGCGAGAAACTCGAGCATCACGCGATCGTCTGCCGTCGGATCGTGACGGATGTCGAGGAGCTGCACCACACCGCGCAGATACGGGCTGAAGCGCATGTACCCTTCGATCAGCGGGCGCCACGCCGCCTTGCGATCCTTGCTGATTTTCGCATAACCGTAGCCCGGCAGGTCGACGAGCATGAACACGTCGTTGACGCGGAAGAAATTGATCTCGCGCGTGCGACCTGGTGTGCGACTGACGCGCGCGAACGCCTTTCGACGCACCAGAGCATTCAGCAGCGAACTCTTACCCACGTTCGAGCGGCCGGCGAACGCGATCTCCGGTAACTGTGGTTCGGGACGCCAGCCATTCTCACTCGCCATCGGACCCGAAAACGTCAACGAGCGGATCACCAGCGGGTCGGGCTTCGGGGCACCGCTCTGGGCCTGCGGCCCGTCAGAATCGGTCACGCAATCTCAGTCAGAGGCTCAGTGCGGATGCACGGGCGCGCGACGCGACCCGCGTTCGCGACGTGCCGGTACGGCGGCCGGTGTCACCGAGTGCGGTCCGCCACCCGTCGGTGTCACGATCGCATGGCCCGTGCTCGGGCTTCGCAGGCCGAGCGCCAGCACTTCGTCCATGCTGCCAACCGTGTGAAACGTGATCGCATCGCGCACTTCCTGCGGCACGTCGTCGATGTCACGCGCGTTGCCCTTCGGCAGCAGCACGTGGCTGATACCGGCCCGATGTGCACCAACCGCCTTCTCCTTGACACCACCGATCGGCAGGACGCGACCGCGCAGCGTGATCTCACCGGTCATCGCCACATCGCCGCGCACCGGGGCGCCAGTCAGCGCGCTGACGACCGCCGTCGCGATCGCGATGCCGGCGCTCGGTCCGTCCTTCGGCGTCGCACCGGCGGGAATGTGGATGTGAATGTCCTTTGTCTTGTAGAAGTCGGGCGCGATGCCAAGCTGCACGGCGCGCTGACGCGCGTAGCTCATCGCCGCCGACGCCGACTCCTTCATCACGTCGCCAAGTGTGCCGGTCAGCTGCAAGCGTCCCCGTCCTTCGACGACGCTGACTTCGATCTCGAGCGTCTCACCACCGACGGTCGTGTACGCGAGCCCGGTCGCCACGCCGACCTTGTCCTCGAGCGACGTGTCGTCCGGATCGAACTGCATCGCCCCCAGCAGGGTGGTCAGGTCCTTCGTGTGCACGGCCAGCGGCGGTGGTCCCTTCTTCGTCTCCTTCAACTCGGCACGCTGACGCGCCAGCTTCCGCGCGACGCGGGCCAGACGTCGCTCGAAGTCGCGCACACCCGCCTCGCGCGTCCAGCCTCGGCAGATCGTGCGCAGCGCGTCCGCATCCCACGTTACCTCACTCGCATCGATCCCGACGGCCTTCAGCGTGCGTGGCACCAGATACTGCTTCGCGATGGCGATCTTTTCCTGATCGAGATAGCCACTCAGCCGAATGATCTCCATCCGGTCGCGCAGCGGCTCGGGAATGCCACTCAGCGAATTCGCGGTCGTGACGAAGAGCACCTGACTCAGATCGTAGTCGATCTCGAGGTAGTGATCGTTGAACGCCGTGTTCTGCTCGGGATCGAGCACTTCAAGCAACGCCGCCGACGGATCACCGCGCCAGTCCGCGCCCAGCTTGTCCACTTCGTCGAGCAGAATGACCGGATTGACGCTCTCGGCGCGGCGCATGGCCTGAATGATCCGGCCGGGCATCGCACCGATGTAGGTGCGACGATGGCCGCGGATCTCCGCTTCATCGCGCACGCCACCCAGCGACATGCGCACGAACTTGCGGCCGAGTGCACCGGCGATCGAACGCGCGAGCGACGTCTTGCCGACACCCGGCGGACCGACGAGACACAAAATCGGGCCGTCCATCCGGCCGACCTGCTTCAGCACCGCGATGTAGTCGAGAATGCGGTCCTTCACATCCTCGAGCCCGTAGTGATCCTCGTCGAGCACCGTCTTCGCGTGCAACACGTCGAGCGTGTCCTCGGTGCGCGCATGCCATGGCAACGCCAGCACCCAGTCGAGGAAGGTGCGGCTGACGGTCGCCTCAGGGCTCAGCGGCGCCATTCGGCGCAGCTTGCGCACCTCGCGCCGCGCTCGTGTCAGCACCGTCTCCGGCAACTGTGCGGCGATCAGTTGTGCCTCGATCTCCGCGACATCATCGCCGTCCTCGTTGCCGAGTTCGCGATGGATCGCGCGCAACTGCTCCTGCAGGTAGAACTCGCGCTGATTCTGGAACAGCGCACCGCGCACGTCATCTTCGATCTTGCGCTCGAGGCGCAGCAGCTCGACCTCACCCGCGAGCGTCATCGCCAGCTGATCGAAGAGCAGGCCGAGTGTCGGTGCGTCGAGCAGGCGCTGGCGCACGTCGAGCTTCACATTCAGGTGCGCTGCGATCAGGCACGCCTGTTGCTCGTGCGTTTCGGCCCCGCCGATCAGTCGCACGACTTCATCCGGCAATCGGCGATGCAGCGCGACGTATTCCTCGAACGCGCCGATTGTGCGTCGCGCCTGACGCTCCTCGTCCTCGCTCAGCGGAACCGCGTCGAACGGGTACGGCTGCACATTCGCCTTCAGGTGTGCGCCGGCCATCGCGTAGCGCGTGACCTTCGCGCGTGCGAGCGATTCCACCAGCACACGCGTCGTGCCGTTCTGCAAGCGTGAGATCTGCAGGATCCGCGCGACGACGCCGACACGATAGAGATCGGTGCTGCCTGGATCTTCGGTGTCGGCGTGCTTCTGCGCGACAAGAAGCACCAGCGAGTCGTCGGCGACAGCCGTGTCGAGCGCGGCGAGGCTGGCGGCGCGGCCGACCAGCAGGGGCATGACGACGTGAGGAAAGATGACCACGTCGCGCAGCGGGACTACAGGCAACCGCTCCGGCGTTTCGATCTTGTCCCCATCGCGCCGGAAAACCGGGCTCAGGGCTATGCTTCCTTCTTGCGACGTGCGGGGGAGATCTCGAGCAGCGGCTGCGCACGACTGGTGACGCAACTCTCGATGACGCGCACTTCGGTCACGTCCTCGCGACTCGGCAGGTCGAACATCACGTCCATGAGGATCTCCTCGAGGATCGCGCGCAGACCACGCGCACCAGTGCCGCGCTTGAGCGCCTTGGCGGCGACAGCGCGCAATGCACTGTCTTCGAAGTCGAGCTTCACTTCTTCGAGTGCGAAGAGCTTCTGATACTGCTTCACGAGCGCGTTCTTCGGCTCGCGGAGGATCTGCACCAGCGTATCCTCGTCCAGCGATTCGAGCGGCACGGCGACCGGCAGACGTCCGACGAGTTCCGGAATGATGCCGAAGCGCAGCAGGTCATCCGGTTCCACGTCGGCGAACGGTTCCTTCGCCGTGCGCTCGAGCACCGCCTTGTCGGCGCCACCGAACCCGATGCGCTGCTTGCCGACGCGCGCTTCGATGATCTTCTCGAGCCCGTCGAAGGCACCACCGCAGATGAACAGGATGTCCTTCGTGTTGATCTGGATGTACTCCTGCTGCGGGTGCTTGCGACCACCCTGCGGCGGGACACTGGCAACGGTGCCCTCCAGAATCTTCAGCAACGCCTGCTGCACACCTTCGCCGCTGACGTCGCGCGTGATGCTCGGGTTCTCGCTCTTGCGCGCGATCTTGTCGATCTCGTCGATGTAGACGATGCCACGCTCGCATTCCTGCACGTTGAAATCGCCAGCCTGCAGCAGACGGACGAGAATGTTCTCGACATCCTCGCCGACGTACCCGGCTTCCGTCAGCGTGGTCGCATCAGCGATCGTGAACGGCACATCGAGGATCTTGGCCAGCGTCTGCGCCAGCAGCGTCTTGCCCACGCCGGTGGGGCCGATCATCAGGATGTTCGACTTCTCGAGCTCCACGTCCTCGTCGCGGGAGGCGCCAAGGTTGATGCGCTTGTAGTGGTTGTAGACCGCCACCGACAGCGCCTTCTTGGCTCGCTCCTGCCCGATCACGTACTGATCGAGGATGTCCTTGATCTCCTGCGGCGTCGGGACCTGCGTGATCGCCTCGGCCACCTCGCGCTCTTCGTCTTCGGCGAGGATCTCGTTGCAGAGCGCGATGCATTCATTGCAGATGTACACGGACGGTCCGGAGATGAACTTCCGGACAGCGTCCTTGGACTTTCCGCAGAATGAACAGCGCAGATGCTTGTCGTGCGACATGCAAGACCCGGCAGAGAGCACGGCAAGTCCCCCGCATGGGGACTCGGCCTCACTTCAGAAGCTATAACCCGGCCCCCGGATCGCAATGCAGGATCCGGGGTTCCGCAGATGGCAAGGGGCCACACCGCGGTCGGTGCAGCCCCAGCCAAGTCTCGGCACGACAACCGTTTACACGTGTCGCACCACCATCACGTCACGTTCGCCTGCTCAGCCCGCGGCAACTACTGCCGGCTTGGTTTCGGGATTCAGCTCCGTGCGGCTGGTCACGATGTTATCGATGATGCCGTAGTCGAGTGCTTCCTGCGCGCTCATGAAGCGGTCACGATCCGTATCCCGTTCGATGACTTCCACGGGCTTACCGGTGTGCTTGGCCATCAGCTCGTTCATCTTGCCCTTCAGGTACAGAATCTCGCGCGCCTGAATCTCGATGTCCGACGCCGTACCGCCGCCGCCGTTCTGGCTCGGCTGGTGAATCATGATGCGGCTGTGCGGCAGCGCGGAACGCTTGCCCTTGCGACCGGCGCTGAGCATGAACGCGCCCATGCTGGCGGCCATGCCCATGCAGATCGTGTTCACCGGCGCCGACATGAAGTTCATCGTGTCGTAGATCGCCAGGCCCGCCGAGATGCTGCCGCCCGGTGAGTTGATGTACAAGCTGATATCGCGATCGGCGTTGTCAGCCTGCAGAAAAAGCAGCTGGGCAATGATGACATTCGCAACGTCGTCATTGATCGGCGTGCCAAGGAAGATGATGCGATCCATCAACAACCGCGAGAAGACATCGTACGACCGCTCGCCGCGGCTGGACCGTTCGATCACGTACGGGGCGTAAATGCTGGCCATGATTCGGGCTTCCTGCTGAGGTTATGGCACCGGGCCGAACCCGATGAGAACTCCTGCTGCTTTACGCTACCTGATTCACCGTGTTCCGTGCAATCAGCCAACCGAAGACCTTCTCGTCCGTCACGGACCGCTCCAACTCCTTGAGCCGGCCGCTCTTCTCCAGCTGCACGTACAGCTGACCAGTCTCGACACTTCGTTCCTTCGCCATCTCCGCCACCTTGTCGTCCACGTCGGACGTGCTGGCGACCAGGCCTTCTTTCTCGGCGATCGTGTCGATGACGACGTCGCGGCGGACCTGACGCTCAGCCATCGGCCGGAACTCGCCGGCGAAGCGATCCTGCATGCCATCCGGCACCTGATACATCTGCATGTAGGCGCCCATCACCTGCTGAACCCAGGCGTTCGGAATCTCGAACGGGTTCGCGGCGATCACCTGATCGAGCAGCTGTTCGCGAACGGCCGAGTCGGCTTCGCGCTTCACGTGCTCGCCCATGTCCTTGCGAACGGCGTCGGTGAGGGCCTGAACGGTCTCGAAATCACCGAGTTCGCGGGCGAACGCATCGTCGAGGGCGGGCAGGGACTTCCGCTTCACTTCGAGGAGCGTGACGCGAGTCAGCTTGGCCTTGCCGCGCTGCGCCTCGTCCGGGAAATCATCCGGCCACCGGACGGGGCGCTCGACGGTCTGGCCTGGGGTGGCCTCCATGATGAGCTCCTCGATGCCGGCAATCGCCTGACCCTTGCCGAGCTCGAGCGGGTACTCGCGCTGCTCCGGCATCTCGCCGCCCTCCTCCTGCGATGCGATCTGCACCTTCACCTGATCGCCCGGGGCCGGCTTGTCCTCGACCGGGATCAACGCCGCGCGCTGCTCACGGAGCGTCTCGAGCTGCTCGGCCACCATGTCGTCCGTGACCATTTCCGACGGACGCGAGACGGTGAAGCCCTCGGTCGTCTCGATGGCGATCTCCGGGCGGACTTCGAGGTGAATGTCGAAGGTCACCGGCTGGCCGTCCTCGAACTTCAGGTCGTGGACGTGCGGCTGCGCGATCGGCTCGAGCTTCTCCTGATCGAGGGCCTGCTTCCAGGCATCCTGCACGAGGCTTTCCATCGCCTCTTCGCGGATCTGGGCGGCGTACGTCTTCTTGATCAGGTGGAGCGGCGCCTTGCCCGGCCGGAAGCCCGGCATGCGGGCAGCGGAGGCATAGCGTTTGACGGCCTTCTCCTCGGCGGCCTTGACGGTCTCGACGGAGACGGTCACGCCGAGGAGGCGCTCGACCCCTTCGGCCTTCTTGACGGCAATTTCAAACGACATCGTCGGATCGGAATCGGGAAGAAACGGAATCGCCGCCAGGACACGGCGGCGGATTCCTGAAAACCTAACCGGACAAGGGCGGGGACGCGCAGGGGCAAACGCCGGACAATTGGCCAGCCAGCGTCCGCTCGGGAGGACCGTGCGGGGTAGATTGTCCTGCATGAGATATCCGCCGGAACTGAGCGACCCGGATCGTCGTCCGCCGGCGCGGCCGGCTCCTGATCGGCCGGCCGTGCCCGGCCCCGGGTCGACCACGACCGAATCGGCGCTCGAGGTCCCGTCATTCACGCAGCTCGTCCGGTTGATGGGACGCGCGCTGCGGCTGCGCTGCCCGAATTGCGGCGTCGGCGCCGTGGTGCGGCCATGGGCCATTGTGCTCGACCACTGCAGCCACTGCGGCTTCCGCTTCACGCGCAGCAGCGATTCGTATTTCTCCGGCGCGATGCTCGCGAATCTGGCCGTCGCCGAAGGCCTGTTCGCGGTGGTCTTCGGCGTCTCGCTGATTGCGTCGTGGCCGAATGTGCCGTGGGACACACTCACCTGGGCGATGCCGCTTGGCATTGCGCTCGCACCGGCGCTGCTGCTGCCGTTCGCGAAGGTCGCATGGCTGACGTTCGACGTCGCGTTCCGACCCGTGACGCCTGAGGAGATCGAGGCACCGACGTAGCGTTGGCATAGGTTCAGCCGCATGCTCACGCTCCTCGCGTTCGGCATGGTCATCGTCTTCATGACGCTGATCATGACGAAGAAAATGGCGCCGCTCACGGCGCTGATCCTGGTGCCGATCGTGTTCGGACTGCTCGGCGGATTCGCCGCCGGCCTTGGCGCGATGATGCTCGCCGGCGTGGTCAAGCTCGCGCCGACCGGCATCATGCTGATGTTCGCGATTCTCTACTTCGCGATCATGATCGACGCCGGACTGTTTGAACCGGTCGTCACGCAGCTGGTGAGAATCGTCGACGGTGATCCGGTCAAGGTCGTCGTCGGCACCGCGGTGCTGGCGCTGATCGTCTCACTCGATGGCGATGGCTCGACGACGTACATGATCACCGCCGCGGCCATGCTGCCGCTCTATCGGCGACTCGGCATTCGCCCGCTGGTGCTGGCGTGCGTGACGATGCTGGCCGGCGGTGTGATGAACATCCTCCCGTGGGGCGGTCCGACCGCGCGCGCTGCGACCGCACTGGCCGTCGACGCCAGCGTGCTGTTCGTCCCGATGATTCCGTCGATGCTGGTGGCGGCGACGTGGGTGATCTACGCCGCGTATCGCATGGGATGCAACGAACGCACACGGATTGCCGCAGTGGGTGTGCAGCACTTCGACGAAGAAACCGCGCTCATCGGTCCGACGGCATCTGCGGTGGACACGCGCCGCCCGAAACTGCTCTGGATCAATACGCTGCTGACCGTTGCACTGATGGTCGCATTGGTGCTTGGCGCAATGCCGCTGCCGGTGCTGTTCATGATCGGATTTGCGATCGCAATCATGATCAACTACCCGAGTGTCGCCGAGCAGAAACATCTGCTGGCCACGCACGCGGCGAATGTGATGGCGGTGGCGTCGCTGATCTTCGCCGCTGGCATCTTCACTGGCATCCTCGCAGGCACGAAGATGGTGGATGCGATGGCGGACAGCGTCGTGCACGTGATCCCGTCATCGCTCGGTCCATATCTGTCGATCGTGACCGGTGTGCTGAGCATCCCGTTCACGTTCTTCATCTCGAACGATGCGTTCTACTACGGCATCCTGCCGATTCTCGCCAAGGCCGGTCAGGCGTACGGCATCAGTGCGGCCGAGATGGGCCGCGCGTCGCTGATCGGCCAGCCGGTGCATCTGCTCAGCCCACTCGTGCCGTCCACCTATCTGCTGGTGGGGCTCGCTGGTGTGGACTTCGATGAGCACCAGCGCTTCACACTCAAGTGGGCGCTGCTTACGGCACTGGTGCTGCTCGGCACGGGGCTGGTGACGACAGTGATTCCGGTCGTCGGGCATCTCGCGGTGCGCCCATAGATCAGAACCGCAGCGAGAGACAGCTCAACCCACCGTCCATCTTGCGGTACTCGCTCATATCGAGCGCTTCGAGCGTGTAGCCAAGGGCGCGCAGTCGATCGTCGAACTGCGGCTGGCCTTCCGAGACGAAGATGACGTCGTTTACGCGCACGCAGTTGGCGCCGTACTCTTCGCCGGCCGGCACCCGCACCACGTCGTAGCCGGCGAAGGCCGGATGCTCCACCAGTGCATCGATCAGCACCAGCCGGGTCGGCTCGATCGCCGCGATGCCGCTCTTGAGATGCAGGATGCTGTCGATGCTCCGGATATCGACCGTGCTCGACGTGATGCCGAACTGCAGCAGCCAGGTCGCGAGCTGCTCAGCCCCCGCAGCGTTGGTGCGGTGCGAGATGCCGATGAACACGTGGTCACCCGCTTCGCAGACGTCGCCGGCATCGAGCGTGCCCGGCGCGCCGATCTGCGAGAGCGTCGGAAAGTCTGCGATCAATTCGGCCGCGATCGCCTCGACTTCACCAGCGCGACTCTCGGCGCCGGGTCGCGTGAGGATCGCGCCGATGCCTGGAAGAATCAGCGCGGTGTCTTCCACGAACGTGGAATCGGGATAGCGATCGTCAGCCGAGAGTGTGACGACCTCGCATCCGTGCCGTGAGAGCGCCGCGCAGTACGCCGCGTGCTGTTCGATCGCGCGATCGATATCCGGCGTGCCGAGATCGACCGTCGTGAGGCCGTCGGCGAAGTTGCGGGCCGGTGGGCGGACGATGGCGCGCGTGAAGCGGGAGAAGTGACTCAGAACTCGTTCCGGTAGCTGACGATCTTGTACTGGCCACCGCGTTCGATGATCGAGCCGAAGTAACGGTGCGATGTCGTCTCGCCAGTCGTGTCGATCACGCGCACGATGCAGCCGGAAATGAAGGTGTTCTTGCCCTGCGTTTCCGTCTTTCCGGTGCAGCTGTAGTCGACAAGCTTGGTCGGAATCTGACCACGACGTCGGATCAGGCGGATGAAACCGCTCTCGCTCGAATTCGAGATAGTTCGCCAGATCAGAGCCGGATCTTCCTTGTACGGCGGCTTGGCATTCGGGCCTTCGGGGTACACGAGATCAGCGAACTCGCGTGCGTTGAGTGACATATCGCGCAATGCCGAAGAGTCGGCAGCGGCAACCGCCGTCATGAATCGCGCGACCAGCGCGTCACGCGCTGCGCTTGCATGCTGCAGCGTCGTGACTGGTGTGCCGCCAACTGTCAGCTTGAAGCGGCGAAGCATTTCCTCGACAGGCAGGATGGAGTCGATCACGTAGCCAGGCAGCGTACGATTGACGGAATCCTGGCGGACACGTGCGATGGAATCCACACGCGCCGAATCGATAGCCGATGTCGCCGAGGCAACCACGGGGGTGTTACCGGCCGCGTGGTCGCGCGAACATGCCGCAGCGAGGACGAGCGAGAGCAACAGAGGCGACAAGCGTGACATGAGCGGGAAAGTATCGGAAAGCAGAGGGAGCAGTACACAAACGGCCGGCGCCCTTTCGGACGCCGGCCGTTTGCACCTGCGGGAGGATCAATTACGTGCGTACGCGGTCCAGCCCGTCCACCACTTGTTGTTCGCGGCGCCAGCGGTCGGGTCAGCCGCACCCAGGTAGGCCGTACCGGTCACGAACGTACCAGCCTGCGCTGCAATCCTGCCGGTGAAGGTCGCGCGACCGCCGGTTGCGATCGCCGAGCCCGCCGCCGGTGTGAAGTCGAAGGACGCCACCCCAGTCGGAGCCACGCCAGTCGCTGGGAGGAGCGTAAACAGCGATGCCGTGGTGGTGCCAGCCGCGGCGAGCGTGAGGTTGTTCCCGGTCAGGTCGAATGCATTCTGCTGCACAGCCACACCCGGCGCTGTGACGGCCTGAAAGACGTTCGGCGTCTCGACGAAGTAGTTGTTGAGCACTGCCAGATCCGTCGTGGCGAGGTCCGGCGTGGCGGCGCGCGCCGCGCGGACGAACGTCAACGAGTCGCGCAGTGAGATGCCGCCGCGCGCCCAGCGCCCGAGAACACCGTTCACGTAGTAGCCACCCGTACCACGGCGGAGCATCATGCCGTACCCACCGCCCGTGCCGGAGCAGGTGACGTCACCGCAGCCGATCAGTGTGTAGTTCGCGACCAGCGGAATCGTGAAGGGTGTCGAGTTGAAGCCGAGGTCACAGCCGGTACCGTTACAGCCGTCGTTTTCGATGCCCTGGATGTCCACCGAGTAGAAGCCACCACCGGTGCGCGGCACGAGCTGCACGGAGTTGTAGCCGATCAGGAACTGCATGCGGCCGCTCCAGCTTTCCGACATATCGTACATGTCGTCACCCGTCTCATAGGCTACGGCGTGATCCATGTCGAAACCGCCGCCGAAGAACTCATACGAGTCATCCAGTCCGGCGAGCGCCTGCACATACGACACGCGGGTACCCGAACCGACGGCTGCGAACGTGAAGGAGTTGAACTCCTGATCGACCAGCGTCGCGAAGCCGCCGAATTCCACGCGTACGTACTTCAGCGTGCCGGAGTTGTCGGTCGCGACCGTGCCGCCGTTGTACTGCACGAAATAGTTCTTGCCACCGACGACCGCGGCACCATCGGTGCCCGAGCCTTCGATGTTCACCGTGCCACTGCGGTTGTCGAGTGCATTGCCGATGAGGTAGAGCCCACCCCAGTCGGCCGGCTGACGCGTGCCGGCCGGACGCGAGGAGGTGAAGACGATCGGCAGGGCAGCGGTGCCGACGGCCTGGATCTTTGCGCCACGCAGGACGAGCAGCGTGGACCCGAGCGTGTTGTAGTCGCCCTGAATCTTCGTGCCCGGCTGGATCGTCAGCGTTGCACCATTTGCAACGTGAATGAAGCCCTTCAGCGTGTACGTCGTATCCGTGTACAGCGTCCGGCTGGCAGTGATGTCCGTGGTGATGTCTGCCGTGAACGAGCCGGTTGCCAGCGTCGTCGCGGAGAATTCGCCCGATGGAATGCTGCTCAGCGTCCCGCGTGTCGCGGTGATGCGGAAGCGGTAGAGCGTGGCCGGCTTGAGACCGGCGCGAACGACGGTCACGGGACCGGCGGTCGCCGGTGCGGTGATCGTGGTGTCCGACGCGAAGGTGCCCGCCGAGCCTTCCGCGCGCTCGATCAGGTAGCTGTTGTCGCCGACGACACTGACGAAGGTGACCGACGCGGCCACCGATGATGTGCTGCTGGCGGAAGCGCCGAGAATTGGATTCGGAGCAGTCGGTCCGGTGGAATCCTTGCCACAAGCGGTGACCGCAGCGGCAACGATCGCCAGCGCGGTGCATTTCGCCAGACGGGAAAACAACATGCAAAGCCTCGGTAACTAAGGAGTAAGCGTCGAAACGCGAAGACGGCGAAGCACGAATGCCTCGCCGTCCAAAGAAAAAACCAGGTTGTCCGCGTTCTATCTCTTTCCTGTCACGGCGTTGTCACGCAGTCACAGGGCGGCATGTCAGGGTTGCAACCGGAAACCGACCGTGAACGTCCGTCCGGTCAGATACGACTCGCGGCTCACTGTGCCCTGCACGGTCTGGTACGGTGCGTTGAGCGCGTTGCGCAGGTCGGCGCGCAGCGACGCCGAGCGGGCAAAGCCCCACCGCAGCGAGATGTCCATCACATTGCGCGGCTTCTGAATCACGTCCGGCAGCGGTGACTCGCCTGCCGCATCGATCCGCTCGCCGACGCGATTGTACAGGACGGTTGCCGACGTCGAGCCGTCCGACGTCGTGTAGGTCAAGCCAGCGTTCACCACGTATGGCGCCTGGCCGACCATCCGACGATTCGAATTGGTCTGGCTCGTCCCGTTGGTCGTGTCGAGTGTGACGCCACTCTGCATCACGGTCGCGTTCGTGAAGACCGAGAAGCTGGTCAGCGCCCGGCTGATGAACTCGAGATTCTTCCGCATTTCGAGCTCGACACCGTAATTCGTTGCGCTGGTCGCATTCACATAGACGATCTGCCGCGCACTCGAGGAGGCGCGGTAGGCACGCTCGATCGGATTCGTGAAGTGCTTCGCAAACACACCGACACTGATGATCTCGCCCGGGTTCTGGTAGAACTCCCAGCGGACGTCGCCGTTGGCGATGTTGGAGCGCTTGAGATCCGGGTTGCCGGCGATGTCATCGCCGCCCACCACGTCGCGACTGATGATCGGCGACAGCTCGCGATACTCGGGCCGCGCCAGTGTCTGCGACGCCGAGAAACGCCACTGCTGCCGCTCGCTCACCTTCCAGTTCACGGCCAGCGATGGCAGCACGTCGTTCCAGTTCTTCTTCGTCACAATCGGGCTGCCCAACGTCGTCGTTGCATTCACCTGCAGCTTGTCGGCCTCATACCGTGCGCCGCCGATGACGTGGATCGAGCTGCCCATTGGTACGTCGAACATCGCGAAACCTGCCGACAGCCGATCCGTCGCCGTGTACGCGCCACCCTGCGACAGTGGACCAATGTCGAGCACCTGCGCCGTCGGCGTCGTCAGACGGCCGTCGAACAACAGCTCGGCCGGCAACTCACGAACGGCGTTGCTGATGCCGCGCGCGCTGATGCTGAAGGCACGGTTGTCGGCATCGCGATCGGTGCTGCGGTACAGTCCACCGATTCGTACCAGGGACTGATTTCCCGGGGCCCCGAACGAGAACGTGTACTTCGCGTTGCCTTCGCGGCTGTTTTCATTCAGCTCCGTGAACGTCCGCACCGCGCCGCCGTTGCCGCCGTTGAACCAGCGATACACCGGCGTGGACGTCGGCGTGTCCTGCTCGAGGATCTGCACGAATTCCGAGCGATCCGGCTCGTAGCGACGTACGCCGCTGAGCGTGCCGTACCACTCGACGTGATGATTGCCGAACTGATGATCGCCGGTCAGCTGCGCGGAACGGATCGCGCGCTCGACATACTGCTGGCGCGTGATCTTCGCCGTCGTCTGGTCGCTCGAGAACACGCCGGTTTCGACGCGTGCGGTGTTGTCTGCCGAGCGATTGTAGATACCGTTGAACGCGAGGCGCGAGTGCTCGCCGATCTGTGTGCCGATGTTCGTCAGGCCGCCCCACAGCACACTGCGCGTTGCCGTGGAGCCGCTGAACTTGTCGATCTCGATCGTCTCACCGCGTACCGGGCCACGATCGGCCTGCGCGCGGGATTGCGCGTTCTTCGCGTCACTGCCATTCGAGTACGTGCCCGAGAACAGATACCCGATACGATGGCCGAACAGGATCGGGTCGTTACCGCCGAACGACAGTGATCCGTTCGCCAGCGGTGACCCGGTGGCCGACGCCGGCGACCACGAGTTGCGGAATTGGCTGATCAGGAGATTCTTGTCGCCCTGATTCAGGTTGTAGTTCTGGAAGTTGCCGACCTGGCGCAGCAGCGAGGGCAGCGCGCGGCTGTTGCCGACATTCGCGAAGTTTTCACCGCCGGCCGTCGCGGCCTGCAACAGCGCGGAACCCGTCGCGCCCTGCTCATAGCCGCTGCCGAGGTTCAGCGTATAGCTGCGGCGCGCCGGAAATTCGCGCGTGCGGATGTCCACCAGCGCGCCCGAGAAGTCGCCCTGCAGATCCGGCGTGAACGTCTTGATCGTGGTGATGTTCTGCAGCAGTCCGGACGGAAACAAATCGAGCGGGACGACACGCTTTTCCGGCTCCGGGCTCGGCACGCGTGCACCGTTGAGCGACGCCGTCGTGTAGCGCTCGCCGAGGCCGCGCACGAACACGTACTTGCCATCCTGCACCGTCACACCGCTTACCCGCTGCACCGCCTGCGCTGCATTCGCATCGGGGCTTTTCGCGATCTGCTCGGCGGTGACGCTGCTCACCACGCCCTGGGCGTTCTTCTGCCCGTTCAGTGCTTCGCTGACCGTTCCGCGCTCCTTCGTGGCGGAGACCGTGACCGCTTGCAGCGAGACGCTGGCCGTGACCAGCGACACATTCTGCTCGATGCTCTGGCCGGCGGCGATCGTCAGCCCCGTCACCGTCTTCGGCGCGTAGCCGATGCGCCGCGCGAGAATGGACACCGTGCCCGCTGGCACACCTGTGATGGCATAACGGCCATCAACCCCGGTCATCGTTCCTTGCGTCGTACCAACCAGCTGAACGGCCGCGCCAGTGATCGCGACGCCGGTGGCACCGTCGATCACGCGACCCACAATGCGTCCTGTACCAGCGGCCTGACCCTGCAGAGTACACGCCGCCGACACGAGCAGGGCGGCAACAGACAGCAACGACGATCGTCGTATGAGCTTCATTTTGTTTGTAACAGAAGGTTCGGTTTCGCCGGCGCCGCCCCCCATCTGCGGGGTGACATGCGCACGAGCCAATCGCGAACGTGAAAGTTGGCTTCGTTACATTCGCGGCTTGTCATGGTTGTGTAACGGACGGGTTGCGATTGACCACATGCCGTGACCGGACCGTCACAGAGGTGATCGCCCCGGTTGCGCTGCCGCCGAGCAGGCCGAGCGATACGTTGCGGTACCGACGTCCCTTTGCCCGCCCGCCTTTCGCCCTCACATGGCCGACACCCTCGCGCGCACGCTGGGCACCCGCGACCTGACGCTCCTCGTCGTCGGCAACGTCATTGGTTCGGGGATCTTCCTCGTGCCGTCCTCCGTCCTCGCCCAGAGCGGCGAGTCCGTCCCCATCGCGACGGCTGTCTGGCTGCTTGGCGGCATCCTCTCCCTGCTCGGTGCGCTCAGCTACGGCGAACTCGGGGCGATGCAGTCGGACGGGAACGGCGGTGGTCTCTACGCCTTCATCCGTGACGGATTCGGCCCATTCCCGGCCTTCCTGTATGGGTGGACGCTGTTCTTCGTGATCGGGGCCGGTACGATCGCCACGCTGGCGGTCGCCGCGGCGAACTACATGACGCAGTTCATGCCCATGGCACCGATGCAGAAGAACGTGGTGGCAGTCGCGCTGATCCTGCTCATGACCGTGATCAACGTCCGCGGCACCCGTGAGAGCGCCACGGTGCAGAACGTCGCCACTGGCATCAAGGTGCTGGCGATCCTGGGCACGAGTGCGGTGCTGTTCGTGCTTGGCAAGGGCAGCACGCTGGTCGTCGTCGCGCACACGGTCACGCCAGCGTCGTTCTCCGGCGTCGGGCTGTCCATCATCTCAGTGCTGTGGGCGTACGAGGGTTGGCAGTACGTCACGTTCGTCTCGGCCGAGGCCAGGGATCCGCAGAAGTCGCTGCCGCGAGCGATCACCATCGGCACGCTGATGCTGATCGCGATCTACCTGATTGCGAACTTCGCGTATCTCGCCGCATTGGGTCCGGCGCGTGTGGCCGCCTCGCATCGGGTTGCCGGTGAGGCCGTGGCGCAGGTGATGGGGCCGGCGGCCGGCTGGCTGATCGCGTCGGTGATCATCGTCTCGATGTACAGCGCAGCGCATGCCACGGTCATCACGGTGCCGCGCGTCTACTTTGCCATGGCGCGGGACGGCCTGTTCTTCCGCCGTCTGACCGAGATCCATCCGCGATACAACACACCGGCACTCGCGATCATCACCAGCTGCGCCTGGGCGATCGTGCTGGCACTGACGGGCACCTTTGAGCAGCTGCTCACCTACGTGGTCTTCATCGGCTGGATTTTCTATGCGCTCGGCGCAGCGGCGGTGATTGCGCTGCGCATCAAACGTCCTGACGCGGTACGACCGTTCAAGGTGCCGTTCTATCCGCTACCGCCGATCCTGTTCGTGGTCGCAGCGGCGGTGATCGTGCTCAATACCATGTACTCGCGGCCGATACAGGCGGCGGTTGGCATTGCCGTGGTCCTTGCGGGTGCGCCGGCGTACCTGATCTGGCGTCGCCGCCTGCGCGCTGAGGGCGCCGTCTGACCGTGTCGCCGTACGCGCCTGAGTCACCGCGCCACGTGCTCGTCGTGATGGGCACGGCCGGGGCAGGGAAGTCGCGCATCGGTTCAGCGCTTGCGGCAACTCTGGACGTGCCGTTTCTCGAAGGCGATGCGTTTCATCCGCCGGAGAATGTCGCGCAGATGGCTGCCGGCATTGCGCTCACAGACGAGACGCGCAGACCGTGGCTGCGCGCACTGGCGACGCAGCTGCGCGACGCACGCGCCAAGGGACACGGCGTCGTGCTGGCCTGCTCGGCACTCAAGCGGGCATATCGCGATCTGCTACGCGCTGGTGACGAGTCGATTCGCTTCATTCTGCTCACTGGCGAGGTTGCGCTCCTGCGCACGCGACTGGCCGCACGCACCGGGCACTACATGCCAGTGACACTCCTCGACAGTCAGCTGGCGACACTGGAGCTTCCGGATGCCGATGAACGCGCCTGGACGTTCGACGCACGCGAATCACCCGAGATGATCGTGTCGGCGATCGTCGCACGGCTTGCACGCGACGACGCGAGTGCGCACGCATGATGGCCGTACCGGGTACCTCCGACACGCTGCTGCTCCTCTACGCGCTGCTGGCAGTGGTGGTGCTCGTGGTGCTCATCGCGAAGGCAAAGCTGCATCCGTTCGTCGCGCTGATCACGGTCTCCATCGCGATGGGTATTGCCGCAGGCATGCCGCTGGCCGCGGTAGTCAAGGCGCTGCAGGACGGGGTCGGTACCACGCTTGGCTTCATCGCAATCGTCGTCGGCCTGGGTACGATGCTGGGGAAGATGATGGCGGAATCGGGCGGTGCCGCACGCATTGCACGCACGTTGATCGGCCTGTTCGGTGAGTCGCGCGTGCACTGGGCGATCATGTTCGTGGCGTTCATCGTCGGCATCCCGGTGTTCTTCCAGGTCGGGTTCGTGCTGCTGCTGCCGCTCGTGTTCACTGTGGCGCGGCAGACCGGCACGTCGCTGGTGAAGGTCGGCATCCCGCTCGGCATCGGTCTCTCTGTCGTGCACGGGATGGTGCCACCGCATCCGGCTGCGATGCTGGCCGTTCTCGCATTCAAGGCGGACGTCGGCAAGACCATCGTCTATGCGCTGATCGTCGGGCTGCCGAGCGCGATGCTCGCGGGGCCGGTCTTCGCGTCGTGGGTCTCGCCACGCATCACGTTGCCGACGCACAATCCACTCGCCGACCAGTTCGTGGCAGACGACGATCGCCCGCTGCCGACTTTCGGCCTCACGCTGTTCACGGTGATGTTGCCCGTGCTGCTGATGCTCGCCGCGAGCATTGCGGAAGTCACGCTCGATGCGGCGAGTCCGGTGCGACACGCGGTGGCCCTGATCGGCAACCCGATCGTGTCGCTCCTGATCGCGCTGCTCTTTGCATTCTGGTCACTCGGTACGGCGCAGGGCATCACGCGTGGCGAGATGCTGAAGTTCGCGAATGACTGTCTCGCGCCGACGGCCACGATTCTGCTGCTGATCGGTGCCGGAGGCGGTTTCAACAAGGTATTGATCGAGAGCGGCGTTGGGCGCGCGATCGCCGCCGTCGCCACGTCGGCGCATCTCTCGCCGCTGCTGCTCGCGTGGCTGGTGGCGGCGCTGCTGCGTGTCGCGACCGGCTCGCTGACCGTGGCGATGACGACGGCCGCCGGAATCGTGGCACCGATCGCGGTGCTCACGCCGGGGACGTCACCGGAGTTGCTCGTGATCGCGACGGGTGCCGGTGCCGTCGTCCTGTCGCATGTGAACGACTCGGGGTTCTGGCTGATCAAGGAGTTCTTCAACATGACCGTGCCGCAGACGTTGCGCACATGGACCGTTGCCGAGACGATCGTCGGTGTGGCCGCGCTGTTCTTCACGTTACTGCTCAGTACCGTCGTGTAAATTCTCAGCTGTCGCCATTCCTGTCCGTCGACCGTTGGAGGTCTGATGCTGCACCGTCGTTCGTTGCTTGCCGCCGCCACACTCGCACTCACCGCATGCACAGCGAAGACCACACCGCCGGCCGAGATGGCGGTGCCGCCTGTGCGGCTGCCAGTCGATGGCTGGATCGATGTCAGCGCCACGCTCGCGCCGGGCCGCACGCCGGTGTACGAAGGCGATGCACCGATGGTGTTCACCTTCCTCAAGGACATGCAGAAGGGTGACGGGCTGACGCTGTCGAAATACGATCTCGGTGCGCACAGCGGCACGCATGTCGATGCACCGATGCACTTCATCAAGGATGGTGCGTCGATCGATCAGGTGAAGATCGAAACCCTGATCGGTCCCGCACGTGTGATCGTGATCGCCGACAGCGTGCAGGCGATCACTGCCGCTGAACTGAATCGGCATGACTGGAAGGGCGCCGAGCGCATTCTGTTCCGCACGCGAAGTTCATCGAAGGGATGGATGGACTCGTCGACCTTCCATCGCGACTTCGCATACGTCGCTGGTGATGCCGCGCAGCTGATGGCTGATGCCGGTGTCAAGCTGATCGGCGTGGACTATATCTCCGCCGAGCAGTTTGCCGCCCCCGCGCCGCTCGCGCATCGTGCGCTGCTGGGGAAAGGCATCCCCGTTGTCGAAGGCCTCGACCTCCGTGCCGCGCCCGCTGGCGACTACGACCTGATCATCCTGCCGATCAAGGTCGCGGCACATGAGGCGTCACCGGCGCGTGCTTTGCTGCGTCCTCTCGCCGTAATCAAAGCGCCCTGATTCGCTGGTTCGCTCCTGCTCACTGCTGTCACGTGGGGGCGGGAGAACACCGAGAACACTGAGTGCGCCATCCACGCGTGCTCTGCGCATCGCGCACTGCATTCTCTTTGTGAACAGCAGTTTCAATGAGCAACCGTGGTTCGCGCTGCGATGATTGACGATAGCCACGCTACTCGGGGTTCTCGGTGTTCTCCCGCCCCCGCTTGTCCGTGTGAGACGTCAGAACGAGAGCGGATCACTAGACGGACATCAGCTCTGCAACAGCCTCGCGCGCCGACTTCGACTTCGACCCCCGCAGTCGCGCACCGGCCGCGAGCCCGATCATGTCGGCCACGATCTTGCCCGACCCCATCACGCCCGGGAGTCCGGCTCCGGGATGCGTGCCCGCACCCGCAAAGTAGAGGTTCGGAATGTCCTCGCTCACGTTGTGCGGTCGCATGTAGGCCGACTGCAGCAGGGTCGGCTCGACGCTGAACGCGCTGCCCAAGTGACTGTTCAGCGTATCGCGGAAATACCGCGGATCGATGTGGTGTTCGACTACGACGCGTGACTTGAGCCCCGGCAGATAGCGCGCATCGAGATAGTCGAGAATGCGGTCGGTGTACTTCTGATGCACCGCGGCCCAGTCAGTGTCGCCTCCGAGATGCGGGACCGGGGACAACACATACCACGCGTCATCGCCATCAGGCGCCAGCGACGGATCGGTGACGGTGGGGCGGTGCAGATACAGTGAGAAGTCCTCGGCGAGATGCTTCTTGTCGAAGATGTCGGCCAGCAGACCCTTGTACCGCGGGCCCATCAGGATTTCGTGATGCGCGATGTCGGGCCACATGCCGCGCGTGCCGCGGGTGCCAAAGTAGCTGACGAAAAGTGACATCGAGTAGTTCAGCTTCTTCAGGCGCCGGTCGGTGTTCTTCGGGCGATACTCAGGCTTCACGAGCTTCATGTAGCTCATCGCGACATCGCCGTTGCACACCACGGCGTCGGCAGTGATGCGCTCACCGCTCGTGAGTGCAATGCCAGTGGTGCGGCGCGTGGCGGCATCGACGACCACCTCCGCGACCTCCGCGTTCATCTGGATCGTGCCGCCGATGTCGGTGAAACACTGCACCAACCCGCGAACCAGCGCGCCGGTACCGCCCATCGCAAAGTGCACGCCCCATTTCTGTTCGAGCGTGTGCACCAGGGTGTAGAGACAGCTCGCCTGAAACGGATTCCCGCCGATCAGCAGCGGATGGAAGCTGAACACCTGCTGCAGACGCGGATCCTTGATGTACTTGTTGACGAACCCCACCACCGAGCGCTGCGCCTGCAGCATCGCAAGCTTCGGAGCGACCTTGAGCATGCTGCCCGCGGTGCTGAACGGCTGGTCGACAAGCGACATGCCGGCCGCGAAGACTTTCTCGGTCTCGGCGAAGAACGCTTCGTAGCCGGCAATGTCATCGGCATTGAACCGCCGGATTTCGCTCAGGACCTTCTCGCGCTCGCCGTTGTAGTGAAACACCATGCCGTCTTCGAAGCGCACGTTGTAGAACGGATCGATCGGCACGATCTGCACGTAGTCGCTGGTGCGCTTGCCGGCGGAGGCGAAGATGTCGTCGATCATCCAGGGCGCCGTGATGATCGTGGGGCCGCCGTCGAACTGAAAACCCTCGCGCTCGAACACGTAGGCACGGCCGCCGGCCTTGTCGAGCTTCTCGACGATCGTCACCTGGTGGCCCTGCGCCTGCAGCCGAATTGCGGCGGACAGCCCACCGAATCCACTTCCGATCACGACGATGCGCATACGACGGACTCTCAGATAAGCGCGGCGCTCAGCGACTCGCGCGCAGGTGCAACAGATGACAGATGAACGCGGCGGTCAGTGCAGGCGCGAGCGTCCATGCGGGCCAGCCCGCCGCGAGGGCGCGACAGGCGAGCGTGAAACCGGCACCGGCGCCAAGGAATGAGGCGAGTTGCGGCAGCGGCATGCCGCGACCGGTGCGACGGGTCAGACGTGCAAGTACCGCTCCTTCAATCACCAGGATCGCGAGGATGGCATCGTACAGCGCCGGCGCGCGCAACCAGTCGAGCACCGCTCGCGCCGGACCCGGTCAGCGACCGGCGACAGCGATGTCGCCAATCGACCCGGACGCGCGTGACGTATTGTCCACCGTGCGCGGTCCCTTCATCAACGCAAGTCCAAGCGGAATCGCCATTGCGATCGCGCCGAGCACGAAAGCCAACCACATGCCGCGGCCGACACAGATACCGAGTGGCAACACCATCGCAACGCCGTACAGTACGAGCGGAAAATTCGACGGCGACGCGCGCTCGGCCCACGTCGTAGGCGGCACGATCGTCAGCATCACACGCGCGACGATGATGCCCGTCAACAACCAGCCCAGCCAATTGGTCAGCGGCATGCCGTAGAAGTGCCCGCCGATCAGAATGCTCTGCCAGAGCGGCATCCCTTCGAGCGACGGCAGGTGCCACAACCAGTGCACACTCGCGACCATCGCCGGATCCATTGACACATCCCACGCGGTCAGCACAAAGCCCGCAACGAGTGCCCACCACCAGCGGCTCACACTGTCATTCTTCGCCGGCAGCAGACGCCCGCAGATCGCGAGCGAGCAATACAGCATGAAGAACCACGACGTGGGGATGTTGAACGGCACCAGCCCGAGAATCTTGTAGCCGAGCTGATTCGTGTAGCTGTACGGACCGAACGGCAGACCAGTGCTCGTGCCAAGCAATTCTGAGCCGAGCGAGATGCTGAAACTGGCGAGGAACACCCAGAGCGCTGTCCGCCGACCAAAGCTGCGCACCGAATGCAGCAAGCCAGCGAGCGCGCCGAAGACCACCGTCGTCTGGCCGCCCCACTTGAAGCCGAACGCCATGATGCGCTGGTTTGCCGGTGTGCCGAGCCAATCTGGAATCGGCGGCGACAAAAACGTCGCGAACGCGATGCCGGAAAAAATCGTCAACGCACAATGTGCGATCAGGCACGCAACGGCAACACGCATCAATGGCGAGGTGTCGTCGTCCTGTGGCAATTCAGTCGCAGTCGTCACCGTACGGTCCCTCGGGTCGAAGCAGCAGGTGTGCACGTCAGCATGTCACGCAAAAAACGCTCGTCACTCAGGTCAATCGCAGTCACGCCAGCCGAACGAGTTCATCAGGCTGCGTTGTTTCAACCGGCGCCCATTCGAGCTGCGGTCCCGACGACAGCGGATGTGGACGCTGCGACACCGGTCGCGTGCGCCACACCTTCCAGAGCACGGCCGCGCGCTCGGTCGTGTCGAGGCGCGCTCGCTGTGTGAGACTGTCACAGCCGATCCGCTCGATCGCGCCGAGAATACCGCTGTAGCCGATGGCACACGCCCAGGCGCAACGCTGTGCGTCAACGGACAACAGCGGAATGCCAGTCATCGCAGCATCATACAACCCGCGTGCTCGCGCGATCTGCTGCGACATGAATCGTTGCCAGCGCACATCGGTTGCGACCAGCGAGCCGTCGAGAATCTCCTCGGCCATCAGACCGAAGGCCGCCAGATCCTGCACCGGCAGATAGCAGCGGCCGCGCTTCGCGTCCTCACCCACATCGCGGAGAATGTTCGTCAGCTGCATGGCGAGGCCGAGTGTGCGGGCATAGCGCAGTGCGTCGGTTCGGCGGTCGTCGTCGCCCTGCACGCCGAACACGTAGGTACACATTTCGCCGACCGAGCTGGCGACGCCCTCGCAATAGGCTGACAGATCGGCCCACGTGTCATAGCGAACCGGGCCAAGATCCATTGCCACGCCATCGAGCAGCTCGCGCAGCACAGACTCCGGCACACCGAACTCACGCATGACGCGGTCGAGCTCGCGGAAGACGGGATCGGTGGGCGTGCCGGCGAGCGCGTCCTTCAGCTTCTGTTCATGGGCAGACAGAGCGGCCACCACGGCGGGGTCGGCTTCGACGCCCTCGACGCGCGCCTGATCCACGCGATCCACAATGTCATCAGCAACGCGACAGAATGCGTACAGTGCGAAGGCCGCTCGACGCTTGTGCGGTGGCAGGAAGACGCTGGCCAGATGAAACGTGCGCGCGTGCTCACGCACCACGCTCTGACAGACCTGCGCATCACGTTCACTCATCGCGGGACAGCGGGTCAGGGGTGAGCAACGATGCCGGCCGGGACTGGCAGCTTAACGCGCGCTGGAGCATGAAGTTCCGGCGCGAGGCAACACGGGGCCGAGTGCCTTCGCCGACACTCAGCCCCTTGAATGCACAAGGTACCCGGTCAGGCCTCCCGGGCGGGAGGCCCCGGGACGTTACCTACGCCTCAATTCTTCAGCCCGAAGCCAGTGATGGCGCCGAGAACCGCGCCGATTGGCTTGAAAATGAGCTCGAAGGCCTTGCCGACGGCGCCGAGCGCGGCTCCGATCGGGGCATAAACAAACTCGCTGAACTTGCCGATCAGGTCGAAGAGACCGGATAAGAGCTTGTACGGCATGTCCGCGCGTCCAAGCTCCCCCAACAGCGACCCGGCGGGATCCAACAGCGACCGGCCCTGCTTATGGTCTTCGACTTTCGGCGCCCAACCAAACTTCTGCAGTCGGGCGTAGTGATCGCCGATGATCGCCGCGAGCACGATCAAGATCAGATAGAACAGGACGGTCATGGAGGACATTGGCGCGGACCGGAATGTGGAGAGGGGGGCGCAGCGGGAACTGCGTCGCGCCGGCGCACGCAGATGAGCTTGCGCGAGCGCACCAGATCGTAAGTGATGGGCACGTGTGCGGGCAAGAGTTACCAGCCGTTGCTGACGTCGGTTCCAGCGTGACGCGCGATGCCAACGCCGGGACTCGAACCCGGACACCGTGAGGTACCAGATCCTAAGTCTGGCGTGTCTACCAATTCCACCACGTCGGCGCACCTCATCAATCTAGCCGACGACTGCGATCGGTTCGACCCCGTGCCGCGGAGAACCGTATTGCACTGCTCCCTGCTTCTGCATCAACAGCAAAAAGAACGCGGCGCCCGGATCCCTCTCCGTGCGCCGCGTTCTCCGTCTGGCCTGGTACCAGACTAGTTGCCGCCGATCCGGATCGTCTCGATGCGCGTCGCCTTCTGCTGGACGTTGTAGACACCGAGTGAAATCACATCGCCGGCCTTGAGGCCCTTGATCGCCGCCTGCAGCTCGGCGGTGCTGGTCACCGCACGCCGAGGGCGCGGATACACGACCTCGGTGATGATATCGCTGTCGAACAGCTTGCCACGCGCACCGCTCGTCACTTCGACATCGGAGACATGCACACCCGTTACCGATGCCGGAACCTTCGCGTCGCGCACGAACGATGACGTGAGCGGCTCGACGGTGATGCCGAGCTTGTCGGCCGACACGGATGCGGGCTTCACGCCCTCATCGGCAGCGCCGACGTCCTGCTTCGGGTCGTCGGCGGCAGCGACCGCCTGCTCCGATGGTGCCTCGGCCAGCTTCACCTTGAACGTCTTCCGATCACCGAAGCGCATCACGTCGACCGAGACCACGTCGCCGGGCTTCTTCATGCGTACGATGCGCTGCAATACGCCGACGCGATCCACGGTCTGCCCGTCGATCGCGACGATCACGTCGCCAGGCTCGAGGCCAGCCGTCTTGGCTGGGCTGGGCGCGTTGCCATCGCTGGAGAAATCACCGACGGTCACGCCGGCGATCGAGGAGAGCTGCGCCGCCTTTGCTTCTTCCGAGGTCACCTCGCGGATCGCAACGCCAAGCACCGCACGACGCACGCGACCGTGCGCGATCAGGTCATCGGAGACGTTCTTCGCGAGCGAAATCGGAATCGCGAAACCGTAGCCGCTGTAATACCCGGTCTCGCTGGCAATCATGCTGTTGATGCCGATCACTTCGCCGCGCGCATTCACCAGCGGACCACCGGAGTTGCCGGGGTTGATGGCGGCGTCGGTCTGAATGAAGTCTGTGATCGCGTAGCGATTCTCGAGCGGCCGTGAGAGCTGCGGTCCACCACGCCCCTTCGCGCTGATGATGCCGGCGGTGACGGTGAAGTCGAGGCCGAGCGGATTGCCGATCGCGAGCACCCAGCTGCCGATACGCGCAGTGTTGTCGTCACCAAAGGCGACGGTCGGCAGGCCGCTGCCGTCGATCTTGATCACCGCGACGTCGGTCGTGGGGTCCTTCCCGATCAGCTTTGCCGTGAACTCGCGATGGTCGGTGAGAATCACCTTGATCCGATCTGCATCGCCCACCACGTGATTGTTGGTGAGGATGTAGCCCGTTGCCGAGATGATGAAGCCCGTGCCGCTGCCTTCCTGCAGCTGTCGCGGCTGACGACCCTGGAACTGATTGAAGAATTCCTCCATGCCGGGCGGGACATTGGTCGGGCGGCGAGCGGTCGTACGCTTCGGCGCGTCCTTCTCGACTTGAATTGAGACGACGGCTGGCGTCACGCGCTCCGCCACATCCGCGAAACCCGGTGCGCCACCATCATCGCGCGGACCGCTGGCGGCTTTCACCGCGCGCGCGGACTGTGCAAAGCTCGACTGCGGCAGCTCGAACGCCGTCGCAATGCCCAAACCACCAACGAATGCCGCCGTAACGGCGCCAACAATCTTTGCGCGTGTCATCATGCTCATAGCGTGCTCACAGATCCGGGAAGAGTCATTCGTCAGTACCCGAACAGAACCACAACAGTTTCCTCAGTGTTCCGGCTTTCGCGTTCCGGCCACACTGGATCGTAACCCTGGTTTCGACGCGATGGATTGCAGCGCCCTCATTCCGGAGGCCGGAATGAGGGCGGGGTCCTGCCAGTCGAGCGGCCGTCGGCCTTCAGCAGGCCGGCCGGTCCTGCCGTCGTCATGCGTTACTTCTTGTCGTCCACGATCTCGTAGTCGGCTTCGACGACATCCTCGGCCTTCGCCGTGGTATCGGCGGTCGGCTCCGATGCCGGTGCGGCGCCGGCTTCCGTCGCGCCAGCCTGCGCGTACAACGAGGCACCGGCTTCGCTGTAGATCCGGCTCAGATCGTCCGACGCTGCCTTGATCTCGGCCAGGTCTTCACCGCGCAACGCCTTACGGGCGCGTTCCACGGCTTCGTCCAGCTTCGTCTTGGTCTCGGGCGCCAAGCGGTCCGACCACTCTTTCGCGTTCTTCTCGACATCATACGTCATGCTGTCGAGACGGTTCCGTGTGTCGATCGCCTCGCGACGCTTCTTGTCCTCTTCCGCGTTCTTCTCGGCGTCCTTCACCATGCGATCCACTTCACCGTCCGACAGGCCGCTGGACGCTTCGATGCGGATCTTCTGTTCCTTGCCGGTCGTCTTGTCCTTGGCCGTCACGTGCAGGATGCCGTTGGCGTCGATATCGAAGACCACTTCCACCTGCGGCTGACCACGCGCTGCCGGCGGAATGCCCGTCAGCTGGAACTTGCCGATCGTCTTGTTATACACGGCCAGGTCACGCTCACCCTGCAGCACGTGGATCTCCACCTGCGTCTGGTTGTCGTCGGCCGTGCTGAACGTCTCGGACTTCTTGGTTGGGATCGTCGTGTTGCGCGGGATCAGCGTGGTCATCACGCCGCCGAGCGTTTCGATGCCGAGCGACAGCGGCGTCACGTCGAGCAGCAGCACGTCCTTCTGCTCGCCGGTGAGCACGGCGCCCTGCACGGCGGCACCGATCGCCACCACTTCGTCCGGGTTCACACCCTTGTTCGGATCCTTGCCGAAGAACTTCTTGACGATCTCCTGAATCTTCGGAATGCGGGTCGAGCCGCCCACCAGCAGGATCTCATCGATCTCGCCCGGCTTGAGGCCCGCGTCCGCCAGCGCCTTCTCCATCGGCGGAATCGTGCGTGAGATCAGGTCGTCCACCAGCTGCTCGAACTTCGCACGCGTCAGCGAGTAGTTGAGATGCTTCGGGCCGCTCGCATCGGCGGTGATGAACGGCAGGTTGATGTCCGTCGACTGCGTCGAGGACAGTTCCATCTTCGCCTTTTCGCCCGCTTCCTTGAGGCGCTGCAGCGCCATCGGATCCTTCGAGAGGTCGATGGCCTGATCCTTCTTGAATTCGGCCACGAGCCAGTCGATCACACGCTGGTCGAAGTCATCGCCGCCGAGGTGCGTGTCACCATTGGTGGACTTCACTTCGAACTGACGCGAGCCATCGACGTCGTAGAGTTCCAGCACGGAGATGTCGTACGTGCCGCCGCCGAGGTCGAAGACGGCGACCTTCTCGTCCTTCTTCTTGTCGAGGCCATAGGCGAGCGCCGCGGCCGTCGGCTCGTTGATGATGCGGAGCACGTCGAGGCCGGCGATTTTGCCGGCATCCTTGGTGGCCTGGCGCTGCGAGTCGTTGAAGTACGCCGGCACCGTTACCACGGCCTTGGTGACGGCGTGACCGAGGTAATCCTCGGCGGTCTGCTTCATCTTCTGCAGGATCATCGCCGAGAGCTCGGGCGGCGTGTAGCGCTTGCCCTGAACCTCGACGGTGACGAGATCGTTCTGACCGGCGACGACGGTGTACGGCACGCGGCCTTTTTCGGCCGTCGCCTCGGACATCTTGCGGCCCATGAAGCGCTTGATCGAGAAGATCGTGTTGGTGGGGTTGGTCACGGCCTGACGCTTGGCGATCTGACCGACGAGTCGCTCATTGTCCTTCGAGAAGCCGACGACCGACGGGGTCGTGCGACCGCCCTCGGCGTTCGGGATCACGACCGGATCCCCACCTTCCATCACGGCAACCACGGAGTTCGTGGTCCCGAGATCGATACCAATCACCTTATCAGCCATGCGTCTGCGTCCTTGATTGACGTATTCAACGTGCGCGCTCCATGGCAGGAAGCCGGAGCCGTCGTCGTCGGCACGCTGCGGTGCAGTTGCGCGTATCGACGTGACCATTCTCTGAGCAAGAGCAGGACCCTCAATCTCTGCCGAAAAGGCAGAAGTGGACGAAAGGCATGGCAGGCTCGCGTTTGTACTTCTGCCTGAGCGAGCGCAGCCACGCGTCCAAATCCGGGAGGCGTTAGTTTCACCGTCCCACCGCCTCCCACCCGCGAGTCATGTTTCCGATCGGCGACGAAAATCCCACAGACAATCGCCCGGTCATGACGTGGGCAATCCTCGCTGCGATGGTGGTGATCTGGCTCCTCGCGCAGGGCGGTGGTGCCGACGGGACGGCCCTCATCAAGAGCGTCTGCGAGTTCGGGCTGGTGCCCGGTGAAGTGACCCGCATGGCGCCGATTGGCCAAGCCGTGCCGATGGGTGCCGGCTGGGCCTGTCTGGTTGATCGATCCGCCGTGAATTGGCTGACCCCGCTCACGTCGATGTTCCTGCATGGCAGCTGGGGGCATCTGCTTGGCAACGCCCTCTTCCTCTGGGTGTTCGGCGACAACGTCGAAGATCTCATGGGGCCGCGGCGTTTTCTCTCCTTTTATCTCGTGTGCGGACTGGCAGCGGCGGCATTGCATGTCGCGCTGTCACCGGCCTCCCCGATCCCGACCGTGGGTGCCTCCGGAGCGATTTCGGGGGTCATGGGCGGCTATCTGGTCCTGTTCCCGCGGCATCGCGTGCGCATGTACTTCCCGCCGATCTTCTTCTTCCACTTTCCGGCGTGGCTGGTGCTGCTCTGGTGGTTTGCGTTGCAGCTGCTGGCCGGTTTGCCGCAGCTGACCATGCTGCAGACCGATCCGTCCGGCGGTGTGGCGGTCTGGGCGCACGTCGGCGGATTCGTCGCCGGCGTCCTGCTGGTGAGGCGGTTTTCGTTACCCGACCGACTCGAGCGACGACTGTCACGTCAGGTCGCCGGCGGGGCGCGCGCTTACTTGTAACGGTCGCGTGTCGATTTCATGTAACGGCGCACTGATCTTCTAACTTTCCCTCAGCAGGTCGTGCCGGCAGCGCGTCGCCGGTGCCCCATTTCTTGTGGAGCTCTCCCTCCGTGCGTCTGATTCCCCGCGATGATCGATTCTTCGATCTGTTCGCCGAAATGGCCGGCATTCTCGTGCAGTCGGCCAATACACTGCAAGAGCTTTTCGCCGACCCGGCCCGTCTGGACGAGTTCCAGACCAACATCAAGAACCTCGAGCATCAGGCCGACCGGCTGACCGCCGAGGCGAATCGGAAGGTGGACACGACGTTCGTGACGCCGCTCGATCGCGAGGATATCCATACCCTCGTCACGCGCCTCGACAACGTGGTGGACCTGATCGACGGCTGCGCCCGGCGCGCCCAGATCTACCGTATCACCGAGCCTCGTGACCCGGCGATCCGATTGTGCTCGATCCTTGGCGAAGCGTGCGTGCAGATCCGCGAAGCGGTCGCGGCGATGAAGAAGCCGCAGCAGGTGTACGAACATGGCGTGCGCATCAAGCGTCTCGAGGAGCAGGCCGATGCGATCTATCACGAAACGCTCGGCAACCTGTTTGCCGGCACGCCGGATCCGCTGACGGTGATGAAGTGGAAGGACCTGTACGACTCGCTCGAGACCTCGATTGATGAGTGCCATTATGTATCGCTGGCGCTCGAGAGTATCTCGCTCAAGAACAGCTGAGTTGCCGTGATTGCGTACGTGATTGGGATCGTGGTGGTCGCGCTGGTTTTCGACTTCATCAACGGATTCCACGATTCGGCCAACTCGATTGCGACGATCGTCGGCACGCGCGTGCTGACACCGTTCAAGGCGGTGTTGTGGGCGGCGACGTTCAACTTTGCTGCGCTGTTTTTTTCGACGATGGCCGTCGCGAAGGCGATCAGTTCCGGCTATGTGGATGCGAATGCGATTTCTGCGAATGTCATCGCGGCATCGCTGCTTGGCGCCGTGATCTGGAACCTGATCACCTGGTGGTTCGGCATCCCATCCAGCTCGTCGCACGCACTGATCGGAGGATTCGCCGGTGCCGCCGTCGCGAGTAAGGGCTTCGCCGCGCTGCACTGGGGCCCGAAGTGGATCGAGACGCTGACCGCGATCGTGCTGTCACCCGCGCTCGGCGCGTTACTCGGTCTGTCGCTGATGGCGCTCGTCTACCGGTTGTTCGCGAAGACGTCGCCTGGAAAAGTCGATCGGTTCTTCCGACCGGCACAGCTGGCGAGTTCGGGATTGCTGTCGCTCGCGCATGGCAGCAACGATGCCCAGAAGACCATGGGTATCATCGTTTCGCTGTTGTCGGCGCCGAGCGTTCGGAAGCTGTTCGAGCCGTACACCACCGGAATCCTGAGCAACCTGTTCGTGCCCAACATGGACACGATCCCGCTGTGGGTCGAAATCGGGGCCTATACCGCGATTTCGCTCGGGACGCTCTTCGGTGGGTGGCGCATCGTACATACGATGGGCACGCGGATCACGAAACTGCGTCCGGTCGGTGGCTTTTGTGCCGAGACAGGAGGGGCGATCGTGATCCTGACGGCGTCGCAGTTCGGGATTCCCGTCAGCACGACGCACACGATCACCGGTGCGATCGTCGGGGTGGGCGCGGCCAACCGTGTGCGCGCTGTGCGCTGGGGTCTCGCCGGCAACATCGTATGGGCATGGGTGGTTACGATTCCGGCTGCGGGGCTGCTCGCTGCGTTGAGCGCGCTCATTTTGAATGCCATCGTGGTAATCGGCCGTCCGGCCTGATTGCCGGATGACGGTCGGGCACTCGGGTGCCGACCGACACCGCTGGGAGAGGCATGGCAACACGACGGAAGCAGGTCCGACGCGGAGGAGACGCCGATGCCGATGCCATGGGCTCGGTCGGCGCCGCCGGTGAAGCGCATCTGTTCTTCAGTCGCGAGCTGAGCTGGTTGGAATTCAATGCGCGGGTGTTGAATGAAGCCCGTGATCCGCGCACGCCGCTGCTCGAGCGCCTCAAGTTCCTGGCCATCTTCAGCTCGAATCTCGACGAGTTCTACATGGTCCGCGTAGGCGGACTGCGTCGCAAGGTGAAGAACGGACAGAGCGGCTATCCGCAGGAACGGCTCTCGCCGGCAGAACTCCTGCTGGCCATCGAGAAGCGCGTCAACGAGCTGCTGCAGTTACAGCGGAGTTGTCTCACCGACGATCTGTTGCCGGCGCTCGACGCACAGGGTGTGAAGCTCGTGCGGATGAACGACCTGACGCCAGCGGAATGGCTGGTGGTGGATGCCTTCTTCGAGTCGCAGGTTTTCCCCGTGCTGACGCCGCTGGCCGTCGACCCTGGGCATCCATTTCCGTACATCTCGAACCTCTCGCTGTCGCTCGCCGTGCGCGTGCGCGAACCGCAGAGCGGGGTCGAGCACTTTGCCCGCGTGAAGGTGCCGAAGTCGCTCGCACGCTGGGTGCCGGCGGGTCGTCCGGGACTGTTCGTGCCGATCGAGGAAGTGATCGGTGTGAATCTCGGCGCGCTCTTTCCCGGCATGGAAGTCGCAAGCTGGCATGCATTCCGCATCACGCGCTTCTCCGACTTCGAACTGACCGGCGTCGAGGAAGACGACGATCTGCTGTCGGTGGTGGAGCGTCAGGTGTTCGAGCGGAAGTTCGGCGAGGTGGTGCGGCTCGAGGTCCAGAGCGGCATGCCGGACGACCTCCGGACGCTCCTGATGGAAGAGCTGCGCGATGAAGAGGATGCACTGATCGTGGCGCTGCCGCTGACGGAGCGCGACGTCGACGAGCCGGGAACGCTGCTCGATCTCGGCGACCTGATGTCCCTCGCGGCGGCGATCGATCTGCCGGATGAGCGCTATGAGCCGTTCACACCGGGCATTCCAACCGAGCTGGCGGAAGCGGCGAACATCTTCGACGCGATCCGCGAGCGTGACATTCTCGTTCATCATCCATTCGAGAGTTTCCGCGAAACGGTCGAGCATTTCCTCGAACGCGCGGCGGTCGACGAGCAGGTCCTGGCGATCAAGCTGACGTTGTACCGCACGTCAGGCGAGACGGCGATCGTGCGCTCGCTGATCGAAGCAGCGGAGCGTGGCAAACAAGTCGTGGTGCTGATCGAGCTGCAGGCGCGCTTTGACGAAGCGAACAACATTGCCTGGGCGCGGACGCTCGAGAATTACGGTGTGCATGTGGTGTATGGCGTGCCGGGGCTCAAGACGCACACCAAGACGGCGCTCGTCGTCCGGCGTGAGGCGGACAGCATCCGGCGCTACGTGCACATCGGCACCGGGAACTACCACTCGCGCACGGCCAGGCTCTATACCGACATCGGTCTGTTCACCTGCAGCCCGAGCATCGGCGCGGACGTCAGCGACCTGTTCAACGCGCTGACGGGCTTCAGCCGACAGCAGTTGTATCGCAAGCTGCTCGTTGCCCCGGCGAACATGCGCGCACGTCTGGTCGAGATGATCGATCGCGAGGCGGAGCATGCACGTGCCGGTCGCGGTGGCCGCATCATCGCGAAGATGAATGCACTGGTCGATCCGGATGCGATTCTGGCGCTGTATCGCGCGTCAGCGGCGGGGGCGAAGATCGACCTGATCGTGCGCGGTGTCTGCTGCCTGCGCAGCGGGGTGCCGGGTGTGAGTGACAACATCACCGTGCGCAGCATCATCGGTCGCTTTCTCGAGCATTCGCGCGTGTTCTACTTCGGCAACGCCGACGAGCCGCAGTATTACATCGGTTCCGCCGACTGGATGCCGCGCAACTTCGATCGCCGTGTCGAGACCGTCGCGCCGATCGAGGACCCGATTCTTCACGCGCGCATCGACTCGCTGCTGCACGTGTGCCTGGAGGACAATCGGCAGGCCTGGATCCTGCAGACCGACGGAACGTACGTGCAACGCCACCCGGAAGGTGATGAGCCTGAGCGGGGGACGCATGCGCTGCTGCTCAGGGATGCATGGGGACGGGTGTGACCTGTCTCAGTCCACCGAGTCGGTGTCGTCCCACTCCACCGGCTTGCCGTCGGGACCGATCACCAGCACCGGCAGATCGATCAGCTTCTCGAGCAAATCACTCTTGCGGCTCGCGCCCCACAATTCCAGCCGCGTTGAGCGCGCACGCGGATCCGGCACCGGCGTGAGACGCAACGCGCGCTCCGTCCAGCGCACCTTGATCTGCTGGACTGCGCCGATGTGTCCGCGGTCGAAACCATCCGCCACACGCAGGATCGCCGCCAGTCGCCGCACGCGCAGCTGCTGCGCTTTCGTCAGCTGCGCGAACGTCGGATGCTTCACCTTCGGCGGCGAGCCGCGATGGTAGCGCGCCACGTTCGCCATCACGACCTGCTCTTCCGGTGAGACACCGAGCAGGTCGGCGTGCACGATCAGATGATAGGCATGCTTGTGGTGCTGGTTGTAGCTGATGTGATAGCCGGTGTCATGGAGCAGCGCCGCATCACGCAGCGTGTCGCGATCCTCCGGCGAGCAGCCGATGCGCACACCGATCGCGTCGAACAGTTGCAACGACAGCTTCTGCACATGTACGGCATGCGATTCCTCGTACTGCGTGCGCTCGGCAAAGGCCTGCACGCTTCTCCGCCGACCCTCACCCGGATCGGTCGCCTGCGGCGTGACTTCTGCCGCTTCAAGCAGCAGCCCTTCGCGGATGCCATACGCTGATACGTTGAATTCGCGAATGTCGAGGAACGCCATCACCTCGGCGGCCACCGCCATGCCCGCCACGATGATGTCGGCGCGCCCGGGGTTCAGCCCGGGCACCGTCAGACGTTCGGCCGGTGAGAGTTCGATCAGCTGATCGAGCAGATGCTCCAGCTCTCCGCGTGACACCACTTTGCCGTGCACCGTGCGCGCCGGTGCGAGGCGCTGCTGCGCGAGCAGCATGCCGGCGATGTTGGTGAACGTACCACCGGAGCCGATCATGCCGGCGCCACGCCATTCCTTGACAGCGAAGCGCTCGCGGATCTCATCGCGTACCGCCTTGCGCAGCTTGTTCACGGTACTGCGACGTGTGCCTTTGCGCAGGAACACCTCCGTCGCACGAATGGCGCCGAACGGCATCGAGAGCAGGCGCTCCACCAGCCCATCCGCCGACAGCGCGAGTTCCACCGAGCCGCCGCCGATATCGCATGTCACCATCCGGCCGTGCCCGACGTCGAAATGCGCCTGCGCGCTGCGGAACGAGAGGCGCGCCTCATCTTCGCCCGAGATCACGCGCACCGTCAGGCCGGCGAGCTTCTTCACCTGGCGAACGAACGCCGCGCCATCCGTCGCATCGCGCACGGCACTCGTGGCCACGCACTCGATGCGTTCTGCGCCGAGCTGCTTGGCGAGCGTCACCATCCGCTGCAGCGCCTCGATCGCGGCCAGTGCGCTCTCCACCGAGAGATGCCCCGTTTCATCGACGCCGGTGCTCAGACGTGGCGCGGCCTTCATTTCGTCGACGGTGCGGATCTGTCCCGTCGGGCTCACATCCGCCACAATCGCGCGGATCGAGTTCGAGCCGATGTCGATCGCGGCGATGCGGCGCGGTCGTGGCGCCGATGGATCGATCGATGCGCCGGGAATCACCGCCGAAAATCCTGGCGTCGGTCGTCGGGGTGGTGTCGCGCTCACAGCCGGCAGCGGTGCAACGGGTGTCAGGCGACGCGGTGACCGGGCTGGCATGCACTCTGGGTCGGAGGAGCGAACTGGCGTGAAGTTACCGGTCACATTCGCCAGCGGTAGCCAGCGCCTCCTCGTGGGTTGGCGCGTGTCAGCGTGCGGGCGGCGCCCACGAGCGCAACAGCGTCGCGCGCATCGCCTCGGGCAGCGGAGCATAGCCGAGTGCCAGCGCGTCGTCCTCACCGTGCTGCAGGGCCCACGCGACGAATCGTCGCACCGCCGTCACGCGCACCGAGTCGCGGCCTGCGGACGGCACGACGAGCCACGACAGCGATGCAATCGGATAGCTGTCCGCTCCCGGTGCGTCACTGATGCTGGTCGCGAATTCCACGGTGTCCTCGATCGAGCCGAGCATCGCGTTCGCGGCAGCGCGAAGCGCGCCCGTCTGCGGCGTGACCCACGCACCGGCGTGGTTGCGCATGCGTGCGACCGGCAGATGATTCTGCATCGCATACACCGCCTCGACGACGCCGATCGAATACTCCGTTGCCTTGAGCTCCGACGCGACGCCTTCGTTGCCGCGCACGCCGGTACCGACGGTCCACGCCGGATATCGACTGCGACCTGGTCCCCGTGCCCAGTCGGCGCTCTGGCGCGAGAGATAGTCGGTCAGAATCCAGCTGGTACCGCTGGTATCGGATCGCGTCACGACCGTGATCGCGTGCGCGGGCAGGGCGATCTCCGGATTGAGCGCGACGATGCGCGGATCGTTCCACATCGCGATCCGGCCGAGGAAAATCTCCGCCAGCGCGTTCCCGTCGAGGCGCAACTGTCGCGTGAGGCCGGGCACATTGTACGTCACCGCGGCGCCGCCGACGGCGAGCGGCACCTGCCGGATGCGCTGCGTCGCGAGTTCCTGCCGCTGCACAGCATCGAGCGGCGCATCGGTCGCCGCGAAGTCCAGCGTGCCGGCCAGCAATGCGCGAACGCCGGCACCGGAGCCGATTGACTCGTAGGTGATCCGTGCGTCGCCGGTCTCGGCGAAATGTGAAAACCAGCGCGTGTACAGCGGATACGGAAACGTGGCGCCTGCACCGGTGAGAGTCAGCGATGGCGTGTGCGCCTTCGCTGCGCCGTCGTCACGGCGAGCAGCACTGCACGCACCGAGTGCAGCGAATGCGGCAAGAACGGCGAGACGTGTGCGGCTGGTCATTTGGGTCCGAAGGAAAGTGGACGAAGACATGCGACGTTCCGGTGATTTCATTCGCGTCGCACGCCGGTCGTGCGTGATCAGTCCGCCGTGGATGGAATCGGCCAGGTCGTGAAGATCGTCGTCCCGACGCCGGCTTCGCTCTCCGCCGTCACATGCCCGCCATGCGCTTCGACGAGGTGACGCACGATCGCGAGTCCGAGCCCCGTTCCACCCTGCTCGCGTGAGCGCGCCGGATCGACACGATAGAACCGCTCGAAGATGCGCTGCAGGTGCTCCGCTGGAATCCCGATCCCGGTGTCCGAGACGGCGAGCGTGATCGTGTCACCCTCGCGACGCGCCACCACGCGGACAGTTCCTTCGGCCGTATGACGTACCGCATTCTCGACCAGGTTGCCGAGCACCTGGCGCAGTGCCGTTGGATCGGCGAACATCTGCTCCGCGTCGCGTGCGATGTCGGCGCGAACGACCACGCTCTTCGCTTCTGCAGCAGGCTTCGCGGCAAGCATCACATCGGCGACCGTGTCCGGTACGCGACTCCACACCGGATTCGGCCGCCAGCCGCCGGACTCGATGCGGCTGAGATCCAGCAGATCATCCACGATCCGCTGCATGCGTCGCGTGTTCGACAGGATCGTCTGCAGAAATGCCTGACGGCTCACGATCGGCATGTCGCCATCGTCCACCAGCGTTTCGGCGTAGCCACCGACAATCGTCAGTGGCGTGCGCAGCTCGTGACTGACGTTCGCCACGAAATCACGGCGCACCTGCTCGAGTCGTCGGATCGGCGTCAGGTCGTACATGGCGAGCACCGCACCGCCATCGGTGAGCGGACGAGCCACCAGCGAAATCGCACGGTCGTACAGCATCATCTCGCGTGGCTCGATGATCTGCCCTGACAGTGCCCGCTGCAGTGCATCACGCAGCGCCTCGTCCGTCGGGAGCCGCTCGACGGGGAATGGCACTTCGCCGTCCACCTTCGCCAGCAGGCGGCCGACGTCGTTGATGCGCATCACCTGTCGGCCGGAATCCACCGCGATCGCGCCTTCGGTCAGCGAATCGAACAACTCGGTCAGCAGCGATTCCTCGGCCTCGAGTGTCGCCAGACGTGCGCCGAGCTGCTCGGCCAGCCGATGGACCGCGCGCGCGAGATCGCCGACTTCGCCTGGCGCCGACAACGCCGGCCGGCGTGACAGATCGCCCGCCGCCAGCGATTGCGCGACGTCACGCAGCTCGATGATCGGCTGCGTGATCGAGCGCGAGAAGAACCAGCCGAAGAGGGCCACCGCGAAGATCGCACCGACGCCGACGAGTACGATGTCGACCCGCGATCGTGCAAACAGCTCGTCCACCCGCCGCGTCTTCACCGATACGCGAGAAATTCCGAGCGGCATGCGCACCGCGACGTACAACTCCTCGTCGCCGGCGGACGCCGACACGCGGCGCGCCTGACCGGAGCCACTCGCCAGCGCATCACGCACTTCGGGGCGCGTGCGATGGTTCTCGAGCATCCGAATCCGTGGCTTGTCGAATTCCGAATCGCCCAGCACGACGCCGCCGCTGTCGATCAGCGTGACGCGGTGACCGGTGGCGCGGCCGGCGGCGTCCGCGACGGCGTCTGCCTCAGCGGGAATCGTCCACTGCGCCGCCAGCAGACGCGCCTCGCTCTGCAACTGTGCGACCTGTTCTTCGCCGATGCGTGCGTACAGCCGTCGATCGAGCACGGCGATCACCGCTGCCAGCAGCAGCGACACGCCGAGGACGAGGCCGAGGAGGAGTCGGGTAGTGAGACGCACACGCGGAAACTAGCGGCGTGCCGCCTGCCGGCGTCGCGACGTCAGCGAGTCGCGGCGCCGCGCATCCGGTAGCCGAAGCCGCGTACCGTCTCGATCAGGTCACCGGCGTCACCGAGCTTGGTGCGCAGGCGCTGGATATGCATGTCGACGGTGCGCGTCTGGATGTCCGGCGCGGCTTCCCACACGGTTTCGAGCAGATGGCCGCGCGCCTGCACCCGCCCGCGGCGTTCGGCGAGCGTGATCAGCAGCTTGTACTCGGTCGGCGTGAGTTCCACTTCGTCATTCTCGATCGCAACGCGGTGTGCTGCGCGATCGATCTTGATCGGTCCGATCTGCAGCAGATCAGCCGGAACTTCCGCCGCACCGGTGGTGCGGCGCAGAATCGCGCCGACGCGCAGCACCAGCTCCTGCGGACTGAACGGCTTGGTGAGATAGTCGTCCGCGCCGAGTGACAGGCCGCGGATGCGATCCTGCTCTTCCTTCCGTGCCGTGAGCATCAGCACCGCGATGTGCCGCGTGCTCTCCTCGGCACGGATGTGTTCGAGCACGTCGAATCCGCTCATGCCGGGCAGCATCAGGTCGAGCACCAGCAGCGACGGGCGCTCCTGACGCGCGATCGAGAGCGCGTCGGTTCCGTTGGATGCGGTGGAGACGCGGTAGTTCGTCTTCGCCAGATGGTAGGCGACGAGTGCGACGATATCCGGTTCGTCGTCAACCACCAGAATGCGTTCCTGCACATGCTGCGCTGGACTGGTCATACGGTGTGTCCTGCCCGTTGCGTCATGATTGCCTGTGACGAGAGCGGCGTATGTGATCCGTCAACGAAGTGCTGCTCGTCGGCGACCATCGGAATGTGCGGCGCGCCGCTCAGGGCGAGGCGCTGCCGGATCTTTGCCAGAATCATTTCAATCGCCACTGTGTTGTGACCACCGCGCGGCACGATGACGTCCGCCCAGCGTTTGCTTGGTTCGATGAACTGCAGGTGCATCGGGCGCACCGTATTCACGTACTGCTCCAGAATCTCCTCCAGCGGCCGACCACGCGACTTCATGTCGCGCTTGATCCGCCGCACCAGTCGGATGTCGGCATCCGCATCCACGAACACCTTCACGTCCAGCCGCTGCCGCACCCGCTCGTCCGTGAACAACAGGATCCCATCCACGACCACCACATCGACCCTGGCGATTCGTACCGTCTCGGCGCTCCGGGCGTGGACGGCGTAGTCGTAGATCGGCTTCTCGATCGGTTCTCCGTTCGACATCGCGTCCAGGTGCGCGACGAACAGGTCGATGTCGAACGCGTCCGGATGGTCCCAGTTCAGGTGGTTCAGCTCCCGCATCGTCAGGCCGACGTGGCTCTTGTAGTACGAGTCCATCTCCACGAAGGCCATGGAGGAATCGGCCAGTGCCGCCGCCACCCGGCGGGCGACGGTGGTCTTGCCGGATCCGGTGCCCCCGGCAATTCCGATCATCAGCGGGCGGTTCGGCAAAACCCCTCCTTCGTCACGACTACATGCTCATTCGTGACTGTGTTGTAATTCGTGATGATTCGGTCACGACTCCGTATCGGCGCACCCGGAATGGCGGCGCGAACGTCCAAACCAATCTACCCGCGTGAGGCAGGGCCCCGTCCGGTGCCGAGGGGGGCCGGAGGGGACTAGGTTCCCTCCATGAAACTCATGCCATCGCGCACCCGGCGTCTGGTGACGCTGGCGGCGCACTGTCTCATGGCGGGGGCACTGGCAGGTCAGGGGCGTCCGCAGACGCGATCCCTCCTCGTGGTTGCCACCACTGACGTCCACGGCCGCCTGCGGGCCTGGGACTACTACGACAGCCGCCCGGACAGCGCCCACAGCCTGGCCGCCGCCGCCACGATCGTCGACTCGATCCGCGCCGCCCATCCGGGCAATGTCGTGCTGGTGGACGCGGGTGACATGCTGCAGGGCAACCCGCTCGCGAGCGTCGCCGCGCGCCGCGGAGCACCCCTCGCCCATCCCGTGATCGCGGCCATGAACGCGATGCAGTACGACGCCGCAGCGATCGGCAACCACGAATTCAACTATGGCGTGCCGCTGCTCCGGCGCGCGATCGGTCAGGCGCATTTCCCGTTGCTGTCGGCCAATGCCACGACTGCGAAGCGCGCCGAGTCGTTCGCGCGCTTCGCGCTGGTCACGCGCGGCGACGTCACAGTTGGCGTGGTTGGCGCCACGACGCCGGGCGTGATGGTCTGGGACCGCGACAACGTGAAGGGTCGCGTCACCTACGGCGACATCATTCCCGCGTTGCAGCGTGCGGCAGCCGCGGCGCGCAAGGCCGGTGCAGATGTGGTGATTGCCGTGGTGCACGCCGGCCTCGATGGTCCCGCGAGCTACGACACGGTGTCCACCGGTCTGCCGAGTGAGAATGTCGTGCGGCGGATTCCGAAGGAAGTGAAGGGTCTGGATCTGGTGGTATACGGCCACTCGCATCGCGAGATGATCGACACGATGGTCGATGGCGTGCGCCTCATGCAGGCGCGGAACTATGCCGCGACCGTTGGCGTGGCGACGCTCAATCTCTCGAAAGCAGGCGGCACCTGGCGCGTGACGTCGTCGTCGGGCGCATCGGTGAAAGTCGCGGGGCACAGGGAATCGCCGGCAGTGCTGGGTGTGACCGACGCCGTGCACCGGACGACGCTGGCGTATGTGGCGGAATCGATCGGCGTGACGCGGACCACCTGGCGCTCGGATCTCGCGCGCGCCGTGGACATGCCGATCACGGATCTCGTGGGCGACGTGATGCGCACGGTCTCGGGCGCGCAACTCGCCGCGAGCCCGGCGTTCACGCTCGACGCGCGCATCGACAGCGGCACGGTCACAGTCGCCGAGATCGCGAAGCTCTATCCCTTCGAGAACACACTTCGGGCGGTGCGCATCAGTGGCGCACAGCTCAAGGCGTTTCTCGAGCACAGTGCGAAGTACTGGAAGACGTATACGCCCGGTTCGACGGCCTCGCTCGTCAATCCGGCGGTACCGGGCTACAACTTCGACATGGTGGTTGGCGCGTCGTACGACATGGACCTGACGCAGCCCGTCGGTCAGCGCATCGTGAACCTGCGCATGCACAACGCCCCGGTGACCGACGCGCAATCCGTCACGATCGCGCTCAGCAACTATCGGCAGACGGGCGGCGGCGGATATGCCATGCTCGCCGGCGCGCCGCTGGTCTACGAATCGAAGGCCGACATCCGTGAGATGATCATCGACGCGGTGCGCGCCGCAGGCAAGCTCGAGCCGACGACGTGGGCCACCAGCAACTGGCGCATCGTGCCGGAAGCGGCCGAGGCCGCGGCGAGGGCGTCATTGCGCAGCGGCGGCGATGCACGGCCCGTGACGACCGGCCCGCGCCTGCGCGTGATCGGGATCAATGATTTCCACGGCGCATTCGAATCGCGCATCGGTGCGCGCGGTCAGCCGTTCGGTGGCGCCGGATCGCTCGCCGCGGCGATCCGCCGCGCGCAGACGTCGTGCACGCCGCCGGGCTGCTACTCGATCTTCGTCGACGGTGGCGACGAATTCCAGGGTACGCCGGCCTCGAACCTCGCCTACGGTCGCACCGTCGTCACACTGTTCGACTCGCTCGGCCTCACCGCCGCTGCCCTCGGCAATCACGAGTTCGACTACGGTCAGGACACGCTGCGTGCGCGCATCCGGCAGGCCTCGTATCCGGTGTTGTCCGCCAACCTGCGCGACTCACTCGGCAACGTACCGTCGTGGATTCAGCAGGATACGATCGTCACGCGCGGACCGTTCAGCATCGGCATCATCGGTATCAGCACCATCGAAACACCGAAGACCACGCGCGCGATCAATGTCACTGATCTGCGCTTCCTCGATCCGGCGCCGATCGTCAGCGAACGCGCGAAGCTGCTGCGCGCACGCGGTGCGAATGTGATCGTGGTCACGGGCCATGTCGGTGGGTTCTGCAATGCGCAGGGTGTGTGCGACGGTGAGATTTTCGAGATGGTGAATCGCCTCACCACGCCGGTGGATGTGGTGGTCAGCGGGCACTCGCACTCGTATGTGAACACGCGTCTTCGCGGCGTGCCGATCGTGCAGGCGCGCTCGCGCGGCGAGGCGATCGACATCGTGGATCTTGCGGTCGGCGACACGACGGAGAAGCGCGCCGGCGACATCAGTACCTCGCGTGTGCTGAGTGCCGATGTGCTGGACGTGATGAGCGACACTATCCCGCCCGATCCGCAGGCGGCACGTATTGCGAAGGCCGCCGTGGATGCGGTGGCGGCGATCATCGCGCAGCCCGTGGGACACATCAACACCGACATGCGCCGCGACGGCAGTCAGTACGCGCTGGGCAACCTGGTGGCCGATGCGATGCGCGAAGCGACGCACAGCGACATCGCGGTCATGAACAATGGCGGCATCCGGGCGAATCTGCTGGCCGGCGACGCGAACTTCGGGCGACTGTACGAAGTGCAACCGTTCGGCAATACGCTCTTCACACTCACGGTGCGCGGCTCGGATCTCCGCGCGTATCTCGCCCGACTGGTCGCCGGCACTGCGCCGCGCGCACACGTCAGCGGCGTGCAACTGCGCTACGATCGCGCGCGCCCCGCCGACGATCGGATCACCGACGTGACCGTCGGCGGCAAGCCGATCGACCCCAAACGCACCTACACCGTCACGCTGAATGACTTCATGGTCACCGGCGGCGACGGCCTTGGACTCGCCGGCGTCGCGCTCGAAACGCGCGCCACCAACATCGTCGATCTCGACGCTCTCGTCGCGTACGTGAAGGCCCGCCCGCAGGGCGTGGTCGCACCGTTCGTCGATCGCATCGTTTCCGTCACTCCCTGATCATGTCCATCGTTCGTGTCTTCGTGAATGCCCGCGGTTACGACGTCCCCGCCGACGCGACCGCGCTCGACGCCGTGCGTGTTGCCGACAGCGTGGAAGCCAATGCTGTGTCGGCCGGAACGCGCGCCATCACCGACAGCCGCGGCCTGCCTGTGCCGGCTGAAACGCCGGTGTACGGCGGTGTCATTTATCGGACGGTGTCCAGCCGCACGCGGGACGCCGAGGACGTGTCGTGAGTCCGACGCCCGTCGCGACCGATCGGTCGTTGCTGCGGCGGCTGCCGAAGGCGGAATTGCACTGCCATCTCGATGGCTCGGTGCGCCCGCAGACGATGATCGAGCTGGCGAAGGAGTACAAGGTTGTGTTGCCGCGCGATGACGCCGATGCACTGCGTGAGTTCATGCGCGTGGACGACGCACGCAATCTCGAGGACTACCTGCTGCGTTTTGACACGACGCTGTCCGTGATGCAGACGGAGGAGGCGCTCGAGCGCATTGCGTACGAACTCGCGATCGATGTCGCGGCCGAAGGTGTGCGGTACATCGAAATGCGCTATGCGCCGCCGCTCAATACGCTGCAGGGCCTCTCACTGGCGCAGGCGATCGAGGCGCCGTTGCGCGGCATCGCGAAAGCCGAGCGCGAGGCCAAAGTCACGGCCCGCGTGATCGTCTGCAGTCTGCGACACTACGATCCCGCACTCTCGCTCGAATTGGCGAAGCTCGCCGTCGGGTACAAGGATCGCGGTGTGGTCGGCTTTGATCTGGCAGGCGGTGAACTCGGCAACCCGGCGTCGCGCCATGCCGCCGCCTTCGCGTACTGCGCTGAACACGGCCTGGCCTGCACCTGTCACGCGGGTGAAGGCGATGGCGCGGAGTCGATCCGACAGGCGGTGCATGACTGCCACGCCCACCGCATCGGTCACGCCACGCGTCTGCTCGAAGATCCCGAGTTGGCCGACGAGCTGCACGAGCGCGGAGTCTCGCTCGAGCTCTGCCTGACCAGTAACGTGCAGACACGGGTCACCGAGCGATACGACATGCATCCGCTCAAGCAATTCCTCGCGCGGGGCATGAATGTCTGCCTGAATACCGACAACCGCCTGATGTCCGATACGACGCTCGTGGACGAGTATCACCACGCGGCCGTGAGTTGCGACTGCACGTTCGACGAGCTGGCGGGCATGGCACTCGATGGATTCCGCAGCAGCTTTCTTCCGGACGCCGAGAAGGTCGCGATGGTCGCACAGATGGCCCTCGAGATCGAAGCGCTGCGGGCAGGCCACCCGGTATGATCTCGGGCCTCACGCTCCACCAGTCACGCGCATGACGACAGACCATCGCTCCCGCGAAAATCTCCTGCCGCCCACGGACGCCGAGTTGCAGGCGCACTACGGCGCTGCGGCCGCGACGGACGCCGCTGACGTGGTGCGGGAGATCGCCGGACGCCCGCTGCCGATGCCCGTCGCGGCGATCGTCCTCGGCTCGGGCCTCGGTGGACTCGCGGACCAGATCACGAATCCGGTGCGCGTGCCATTCCACGACGTCCCGGGCTTCCCGCCCGCGACAGTCGAGGGGCATGCAGGCGCGCTGATCATGGGGATGCTCGGCGAGAAGCCCGTCATCTGTCTTGCCGGACGTTTTCATCTCTATGAAGCGCACCCGGCCGCAGTCGCTGTCTTTCCGATTCGACTCGCCCACGCGCTCGGCGCACGCACACTGCTCGTGTCGAATGCGGCAGGCGGTATCCGTCGTACGTTCACCCCCGGCACGCTGATGCGCATCAACGATCACATCAACCTGATGAATCGTCACGCACTCGCTGGACCGGCGCAGCCTGATGAGCCGCGCTTCCCGGACATGTCCGCGCCCTATGACGCGGAGCTCGGGGCCAGGCTGGACGCCACAGCGCGTACGATGCAGGTGCGTCTCGATGTTGGCGTGTATTGCGGATTGCTCGGGCCGACATACGAAACGCCGGCCGAAGTGCGCATGCTCGAAAAGCTCGGCGCCGATGCCGTCGGCATGAGCACCGTGCCGGAAGTGATCATGGCGCGCACGCTCGGCATGCGCTGCGTCGGCGTCAGCCTGATCACGAATGCGGCGGCCGGCTACACCGCCAAGGTGCTCGATCACGCCGAGGTGCTGGACTCCGCGAAGGATGCCGCCGGTCGATTCCAGTCACTGATCGCCGCGTTCGTGCAGACGCTTTAGCGCGGCGTCGCTACTTCGCGCCGGCGGGCTTGGGTGTTTGCGGGAGTGAGCGCAGACGCGACTTGAACTGCTGAAACGCATCGCTGTCGCGCCTTGAACCATTCAGAGCGCCGGCAGGCAGGGCCGAAATTGCTGCGAGCGTCGCTGCAATGCGATCCTCCTCGACCGGATGACTCGCCAGCCATCCGGCGCTGCTGCCGCCACCCTTCGTGTCGCGCTCCGCGAGCATGATCGCGAACATCTCAGGCAGCCCGCGTGGATCGATCTTGGCGCGCACCAGGTATTTGACTCCGTACTGGTCCGCTTCCGCTTCGTCGCCGCGGCTGAACTTCGCCATGATGGCTGTCGCGCCGAGGTTGAGCAGACTGCCGCCTCCGTTGTTGCAGAACGTCGGCTGCACGACGCACGCGAGCGTCGCGCCGATGCCGACCTTCTGCCCCTTCTCCATCTGCTTCACCGAATGACGCTGCGTGACGTGCGCGATCTCGTGCCCGACGACACCGGCGAGTTGCGACATCGTCTGCGCCCTCATGATCAGGCCTTTGTTCACATACACATAGCCGCCGGGCACCGCGAAGGCGTTGATCGCCGGATCGTCAACGATCGCAAACCGCCAGCTGCGACCCTGATCGTCCACCAGCGTGGCGAGTGATGCGCCCAGCTGATTGATGTACGCGTTCGCGTCCGGGTCGCGCACGATCGGCAGTTGCGCGTTAATCTGCTTCGAGTAGTTGAGGCCCATGTCCGCTTCCTGCTGCGGCGAAATGCTCGCGCAGCCGGCAATGCTCGTCGCGAGAGCCGCGACGATGATGGTGGACGTGAGGTGCAATCGATCGCTACGCATCATGACATTTCGGTTGGACAGCCAGAGAGGCCATTCGTGAGTTTGCTGACCGTTGCCCGCGACTTGCAGCGGCGCAAAGCGCGTGAAAAGAGCGGACGGTTCGTGGCGGAAGGTGTGCGAACGGTGGAGGAATTGCTGCGCAGCCGGCTGCCGATCGACGGTCTGCTGGCGAGCGAAACCGCGGCGGAGACGCCGCGCGCCGCCGCGCTCCTCGAGCGTGCTGCGGGGGCAGGCGTGCCGATACTGGTGGTCACGGAGCGCGAGTTCGAATCGGCGGCCGGCACCGAGGCCCCGCAGGGGATGCTCGCGGTGGCCACCGCACCGGTCTGGACCCTCGGTTCGCTACCCTCCACAGGTCTTCGGTTGCTGGTGCTCGACGCGCTGCAGGACCCGGGCAACGTCGGCACCATTCTCCGGACGGCCGCCGCCTTCGAGGTCACCGCCACCATCGCATTGCCGGGAACTGTTGACCTTTGGAACGCCAAAGTCGTCCGTAGTGCGATGGGCAGCCACTTCATGCACCCAACCCTGACCTGTACCACCGAAGCGCTTGCCCCGTTCCTCGCGGACCGCGGGATTCCCCTCTGGGGCGCTGACGCGGCCGGGACTCCGATCTCGGAGGTCGGGGTGCCATCCCAATGGGCGCTGGCGGTGGGCAACGAAGGGGCTGGCCTCTCTCCTGCAACGCAGTCGCTGGTCGCTGGTACGGTGGCACTGCCAATCAGTGCTGCCGTCGAGTCGCTCAACGTGGCCGTCGCAACCGGCATCCTTCTGTTCGCCCTTCGCTGAGTCCTGTGGACCCTACCGTCATCGTCATCTTCGGCTACGCCCTCTTCGGCGCCTGCTTCGGCTCGTTCCTGAACGTCTGCGTGTCACGCTGGCCTGCCGGGCTGTCGGTGGTGCGACCGGCGAGCCGTTGCCCGAAGTGCGAGCGCGAAATCCGGTGGCACGAAAACGTCCCGGTGCTCGGCTGGCTGCGACTCGGCGGCAAGTGCGCGGGGTGCGCGCTCCCGATCTCGATCGAGTACCCGATCGTCGAAATGACCGTCGCACTGCTCTGGGCTGGCTCGGCGTATCTCGCCGGCTACGGACTCGATGCGCTGCGACTCGCGACCTTCGCCACGATCATGCTCGGCATCACGCTCACCGACGCCAAGCACTATGTGATCCCGGACGGCTTCACGGTCTTCGGATTTCTGTTCCTGCTCGTCACCAGTGTGATCGCGTTCTTCAACGCCACGCCGGAGCAGTGGTTCGTTGCACCGGTCGATGCGATCTATGGCGCGTGTGCCGGCGCCGGCTTCATTGCGATCATCGGCTGGCTCGGTGAAGTCGCGTTGAAGAAGGAGGCGATGGGCTTTGGCGACGCGACGTTGATGGCCGTCGTCGGTGCTGCTATCGGACCCACCCGCGCAATCATCACAGTCTTCGTGGCTGCCGCGCTTGGAGCAACTGCATTCCTCTGCGTCGTGTATCCGATCGCGTACATGCGCGCAAAGAGTCAGGGCAAGGCGTTCGAGCCGCCGCTCGTTCCATTCGGCGTCTTCCTTGCGCCAGCGGCCGTCGTCATGCTCCTCGGCGGCCATGCACTGCTCGACTGGGGTGGTACGTTATTGGGTGTGCCGCTGCACTGATTTTCTTTCAGCGCCCCCGACCCCGATTCCGTGCGCCGTTCCGTTCTGATCACAGTCGCCTGTCTCGCCGTCGCCGCGTGCGACCGCAAGCCGCTGCCGAAAGCCGGTGATCTGCAAGGCGAAGTTGCGGCGCTCGTGCCGAAGGTCGAGGAGGCCTCGGGGCTCACGTTCAAGCAGCCGCCCAAGGTCGCATCGCAGACGCAGGAACAGGTGCAGACCTTCCTGATCGCACAGTTCGCGCGGCCGGATGTGCGCAAGGATCTCGACTTCAAGATCGCGGTCTGGAAACGCCTCGGTGTCGTGCCCGATTCGGTTGATGTCGTGGCGCTGCTGACGAAGCTGCTCACCGAGCAGGTGGTGGGCTTCTACGACCCCAAAAGCAAGACGCTCTACGTCGTCGAAGGGCGCGCGGGTGTCGAACGCGAGACCGTCATCCGGCACGAGCTGACGCACGCTTTGCAGGATCAGTATGTGAATCTCGACTCGATTCAGGCGCTGCTCGGCGACGATGATCGCGTCGAGGCGGCGCAGGCGGTGCTTGAAGGGCACGCCACCGTGATCATGATCGGGAATGCCGCGCGCACGATTGCGTGGGACAAGGCGCGCGAGAGCATTCGCGACGCGCGTGCCGCCAGTCCGATCTTCAGCGCGGCGCCGGCGTTCATCGCCGAAGGCTTGCTCTTCCCGTATCTCGGTGGCGCCGAGTTTGTGCGCAACGCCATGGGTGACGGTGCGACCAGCGCGCAGCTGCTGGCGAATCTCCCCACCAGCACTTCGCAGCTGCTGCATAAGGAACGCTACGGCGCCAGGGGAAATCCGGCCGAGGTCGTGCGCTTCACGCCGTCGGGTGGTGCCAGCATCCGCTACGAAAACAGCTTCGGTGAGTTCGAGACGCGCCTGGTCGTGTCCGAACTGCTGGGCGACACGGGCCGCGCGCTGCCAGCCGCGCGCGGGCAGGATGGCGATCGCTACGCCACGATCGGCACGGCCGCGGGCGACGGACTGGCGTGGGTGACGGTCTGGGACACGGCGCTCGACGCCGAGGAGTTTGCAGAAGCGATGGGAGACGGCATGGCGAAGCACTACAAGGCCAGAGTCGTCTCCGTCGGCGGCCATCGCGAGATCGAGGCAAGTGGTCGCCGCGTCACGATTCGCACCGAGAAAGCCGGTGGTCGCGACGTGGCCATCATCGAGGACCTGCCGGTTGCGGCGAAGGGGCCGATCCTCACGCCGGCGGCGATCCGGATCACCGCGCGCTGAGCCTCGCACGACTGTCAGGGTTTTCCGGGCAGTCTTTGCGTGCTCGAGCGGTGGCATCCGGCCGGAATCGGGGCACGTTTCGAACTCTCTTCCTGTGCTGTGCGTTCTCCGGAACAGGCCGGTTTTTGCTTTCCGGAGCCCCCGGAACGGTCGCTGATCCCTCATATTTCAGTGCATGATTGCTCCAACGAACGAACTCCTCGCGAAGGTCGAAGTGCTGGCGGATCTCGAGCCGCTGGTCGACGATCTGATGGCCGCACACGAATCGAAGCGCGTCCTCTGGTATCCGAGCGAATTGCTGGCGCCGGAACCGGGCACGGACCCCGACGTGTACGTCCGCGATCTGCGTGAGCGCAGCAAGGGAATTTCCACCCCGGCGCGCGTCGCGCTCGCGCTGAACCTGCTCACCGAGGAAGGGCTGCCGCACTTCCATCGCCTCCTCGCCGTGTACCTCGGCAATGAGTCGTTCTGGTCGAAGTGGACGAATCTCTGGACCGCCGAGGAAGATCGGCATGGCGCCGTCCTCCACGACTACATGCACGACAGCCGCATTCTCGACAATCCGGTGCTCGAGCGTATGCAGTTCGAGTACCTGAAGGCCGGGTTCGCCCCGGCGTGGGACCGCGATCCGTATCGCGTCTTCGTCTACACGTCGCTGCAGGAGCGCGCGACGCAGGTCAGCCACGCCAACACCGGCAAGCTCGCCAGTGAGACGGAGCCACTGATCGGTGAGGTACTGTCGAATGTCGCGAAGGAAGAAGCGCGTCACTACACGTTCTATCGCGCGATCTTCAAGGCCGTGCTCGAGCGCGATCCGAATGCCGCCATGGTGTCGGCCGCTGAGATCATGCCGTCGATCGACATGCCGGGCATCGCGATGCCGCACTTCCGCGACATGGCGGATGTCGTGCGCCGTGCCGGTATCTATGGCCCGCGTGACTACCTGAAGATCGTCGAGGAACTGATTCGTTTCTGGGCACTCGAGGCGGTCACAGGCCTCGATGAAATCGGGCGCAAGGCGCAGGAGAAGATCATGGCGGTGCCGGCACGTCTGTTGCGCGTCGCGGACATGATGGAGACGCGCAGTCGTGCCAAGACATTCGCATTCGACGTCGCGTTCGCCCGCGAATTCGCGATGGACTGACGACCCCGATGGGTCACCGCGCGCGACCGTCGCCAACGGGCGCGCGCGAAGTGGTATTCACGCCGAAGGAGTCCGCTGCGATGTTTCAGACCACGCGCACCATTCGATGGCTCGCGATCCCGCTGCTGTGTGCAGGCGTGGTATCGTGCAAGTCGTCGGCGAATACCGACCCGGTCGTCCTCGGTGTGACGAACGGGGGGCTCAACTTCCAGCTCACCGGAGCAACGCTCACGGTGGTCAGCGCGGCGCTGCCCACACCGGACGCCTCGTTCGCTGCACCGGTCGTCACCGTCGATCAGGTCCCGACGGCCACCACCGCCGCAACGCTCTCCGTCAGCGCCGCTGAACCGTTTCAGACGGTGCTCGTGCAGCCCACCGGCAGCACGTCGTATGTGCGGATCCTGCTGCCGGTCGCGACGCAGTTGATCGCGATCCGTATCCGGACGGATCCCTCGGGTAGCGTCTCGGTCGCCTCGGCCGCCACCGTTGCCGTCACCAGCGGCACGCGCGCCTCGAAGACAAGCATCATACGCTTCCAGGCAATCGCGAACTGATCGTTGTGCACGCTTCCTCGACGCTGCGCGCACTTGCGGCAACACTCGCGCGCGCTGCGTCTGTCGCCGCGTTTTCGGTCGCCTGCGTAAGCGTCGGGCAGGCCCAGGTCCGCGCACGAGGCACGCTGCTGATCGTCGGTGGCGGTCCGCAGCCGCCGGCGTTGGTCGAGGAATTCGTGCGACTCGCCGGCGGCCGCGGCAAGGCACGCATTGCCGTGATGGCGATGGCCAGCGACGAAGGACTGATCGGCGGCGAGGAGAAGGCTGCCGATCTGCGGGCACTCGGCGCCGCGGCGGTGAATGTCTGGCTCACGCACGCACAGGCCGCGACGGACTCCGCTGCGCATCTGCTCGACAGCGTCACGGGCATCTGGTTCGGCGGCGGTGACCAGGTGCGCCTCGCGAGAGTGCTGCGCGATACGCCGACGCTGGCCGCCATCCGCGCACGCTTTGTCGCCGGTGCCGTGGTCGGTGGGACATCCGCCGGTGCGGCCGTACTCTCCACGCCGATGATCACCGGTGATGAACGCGTGCCCGGTGGCGCGCGCCCTCCATCGGATTCCACCGACCACTGGCTGACCATCGCGCGAAACGACGTCATCACGCAAGACGGCTTCGCGTTCGTCACCAACGCCATCGTCGACCAGCACTTCGTGCGCCGTCGCCGCAGCAATCGGCTGCTCAGCCTCGTGCTCGAAAGCGCACAGCGGCTCGGCGTCGGTATCGACGAATCAACCGCGCTCGCCATCGGCCCCGACGGCATCTGGCACGTGCTCGGCGCGAGTGTCGCGGTCGTCTTCGATGCGCGACGGGCGCGGATCACGCCCGCCAGCGCCACGCTCGGCGCGAGTGGTCTCACGACGCACATTCTCCCGGCCGGCAGTCGCTTCGATCCGCGCACCGGCGTCGCGACGCTGCCGACAACGAGTCGCCGCATACCTCCCTAGGGCAACGCGCGAATCGCCTGCGAAATGAAGAACGTGCCGACGCCGATGCAGGCGCCGAGCGCAAAACCGAACTTGATGATCAGATTCAGCTCGCGTTGCGTCACGCCGCGTACGATCTCTTCCACGCGCTCGGTACTGAACTCGTTCACCTTGCGTTCGATCAGCGCCGGCACATCGAACTTCTGCACCAGCGCCGGCAGCGACGTCACGATCCATTCCCACATCGCGGGAGCCAGCACCGCCGCGAGTCGCTCATTCGCTTTCTCAGGCAACCATCGCGCCGGCCGGCCGATTGGCGCGTCGAGCGCTTTCTGAACGACTGACGCGGCGGTGTCACGCACGAACTGCTGCGTCGCGTCACCGCGCATCGCTTCGAGAATCCAGTTCGCGATCGTCTCGTCGCTCACACCGCTCAGCAGGTCGTCGAGACGACGATGCGCCACGCCTTCCAGCGCGGCCTCGATACGATTGGCGACGAATGTCTGCGTCGAATCCGCTCGCAACAGACTGAGTGCCCCCTTCGAGAGCGAGTTCGATAACGCCGTCACGCGTGTCATATCCGACGCCCCGACGATGTCGCGTAGCGGACGCCGCAGCAGCGCTTCCACACCATCGCGCACGACGCGCGTCACCTGATCGCGGATCGCCGGCTCGCGCAGCAGCGACGACAGTTCATCCACGCCCTCGCCACCCAGTGCATCGAGCGCCTTCTCCAGTGCGCGCTCCGTCACCAGAAATCGCGCCAGCACGCGCTCGTGGAATCGCAGATCCGTCACGAATTTCGACACCACGCCCTGCAGTGTCTTCTTCACGGTTTCGCGACTCTCGGACTGCGCCAGCCACGCGCCAAGCTTGTCCACCACCACCGGGATGTATGAATCCACGGCCTTGTCGAGCATCGCGCTCAGCTCGGGCGGTAACGTCTGCAGAAGCGGTGCATCGCGCGTCAGCAGCGACTCGGCCTGCGCGCGCACGCTGCTCGCCACCGCATCGGCAACGGTGTCGCTGTGCGCCAGCGTCAGCGCCAGCGCGCGGCCCTGCTCGACCAGTGCGGCGCGTCGCGCCGCCGGCAGCACGTCGGCGAGGGTCTGATCGCCGATCGCGCCGCGCAATCGCCCGACGAACGCGATCACGGCCGGCAGCGACGCCTCGCTCTCGGCCCATTGCTCCACGCGTTGAGCAACGGTCACGGCGACCCCCTGCAGCGCACGCTCCAGTTCTTCGCTCATGGTCGCCGGCACGAGGCTGCGCAGCGAGCCGCGTTCCGTCTCGAGCAGCGATTGCGCGACGGACGACACGCGCTCGTTGAACGCGTCGCGAATGCCGCCGTGCGTGAGTTCCTGCAGCATGTCCTGCGGAGTCAGCAGCTTCTCGCCGACGACCTTGCCGATGCTCGCGGCAAGCCGAGCCTTGTTCTTCGGGATCGCGCCCTGCACGCCGAGGAACGGCTTGTGCGGATTGAAGAGCATCCACACGGCGACGGTGTCGGTCAGGCCGCCGGCAAGGCTGTGCAGGACGACGTTGAGCGCGAACTCACGATAGAGGTGTGATGCCATTCTACTGGAGTCTACGCAGAACGCGCCGTCAGTGTGTCAGGCGGCGCGTTTCGCAGAGTGGTCGGTGCGATCGGACTATTGCGCGCCGCGAGCGGCCGCCGTCCGGTCAGGGAAGGGCAGGACCACCTGTGCGCCGTCGTCCTCATCCTCCGCCTGTGCGTTGACGGGTGCGTCCACCGGCAGCATTGCGCGATCGATCACTTCATCCATCGTCTGCACGAAGGTGAATGTCATCCGCTCACGCACTTCGGCAGGAATGTCACGCAGATCCTTTGCGTTGCCCTGTGGGACGATGACTTCCCGCAGGCCAGCGCGATACGCCGCCAGCACCTTTTCCTTCAGGCCGCCGATCTCGAGTGCCTTGCCACGCAGCGTGACTTCACCGGTCATCGCCATGTCGCGTCGTACCCGCCGTCCACTCAGGACGCTCGCAATGGCCAGCGTGACTGCCAGGCCGGCACTCGGTCCGTCCTTTGGAATCGCCCCCGCGGGAAAGTGAATGTGCAGATCGGTGTCGCGGAATTCCTCGTCGCCGATCCCCAACAGGCTGCTTCGTGACCGCACGTACGAGTATGCCGCATCCACCGACTCGCGCATCACTTCACCGAGCTGCCCCGTCACCGTCAGGCGACCACTGCCCGGCATCTTGAGCGCTTCGATCAGCATCAGTTCACCACCATTCGGTGTCCACGCGAGGCCCGTCACGACGCCGACTTCTGGTTCCTGCTCGGTCTCTTCCGCGGCGAACTGCGGCACACCGAGCAACTCCTCAGCCTTGTGTGGCGTGATGGTCCATGGCTCCATCTCCCCCTCCGCCTTGCGCCGCGCGCGCTTGCGCAGCACGGCGGCAACCTGACGTTCGAAATTGCGAAGACCGGCCTCGCGACTGTAGCGGGCCGCGATGAACTGCAGCGCTTCGTCCGTGAACACCGCGTCCTCTTCCGTCAGCCCATGTTCCGCGCAGAGCTTCGGAATCAGATAGCGCCACGCGATCTGCACCTTCTCTTCCGAGGTGTATCCCGCGATGCGGATCACTTCCAGACGATCGCGCAGCGCCGCCGGAATGTCGTACAGATTGTTCGCCGTGCAGATGAAGAGCACCGAGCTCAGATCGAACGGCTGATTCAGATAGTGATCGACGAACGACTTGTTCTGCGACGGATCGAGCACCTCGAGCATCGCGGCCGTCGGATCGCCGGTCGCGCCGCCGGTTCCCATCTTGTCGATTTCGTCGATCATGACGACGGGGTCCCGCACGCCAGTGCGCCGGAGCGCCTGAATCAGCAGGCCCGGCATGGCCGCGACGTACGTCCGACGGTGTCCGCGCACCTCGGCTTCGTCGCGCACACCACCCACTGAGATACGATGAAATTCACGCCCGATCGATGTCGCGATCGCTTCGCCGAGTGAGGTTTTGCCGGTGCCTGGCGGTCCGACGAAACAGAGAATCGGCCCGACCGGATCACCGCCACGCAGCTTCCGCACGGCGAGATACTCGATGATCCGTTCCTTCGCTTCACCGAGGCCGTAGTGCCGCGTATCGAGTGCCGACGACACCTTGTCCAGCGAGATGTCGCGGTCGCCTGACTTCTTCGACCACGGGAGCGACAGAATCCAGTCGAGATACGTGCGCAAGACCTGATACTCGCTGCTCGCCGGCGAGAGCATCCGCAGGCGCTCGCACTCACGACGCGCTTCGATCGACACTTTTTCCGGCAGGTGCGCTTCGTCGATGCGGCGCAGCAGCTCGGTGCTCTCACGCTCACCGGGATCGGTCTCGCCAAGCTCCGTCTGAATCGCGCGCAACTGCTGCTTCAGGAAGAATTCGCGCTGGTGCTGCTCGATCTTCACTTCGGTCGTCTTCTTCACGTCGTCCATCACGCGCGCCCGTGCCACTTCGCGCTCGAGCCGACCGAGGATGAAGCGCAGTCGATCGCCGACGTCGAGCTTCTGCAGCACGTCGTCCTTGTCGGAAATCTTGAAGTTCAGGTTCGTCGCGGCGAGATCGGCAAAGCGCCCTGGATCAGACACGTTCATGCGCAGGATCGCCGGGATTTCCGCCGGAATGCGATCGACCAGACTGGCGAGCGTTTCGGTCGCGCTGACGATGCGCGTGACGAGCTCCTCGACTTCGAACGCCGCCGGCAGCACGTCGTAGGCCGGCGCACAGCCCGCAACGACGAAGGGCGCCGACTGGTCGATCCGCTGGATCAGAATGCGCCGCAGTCCCTGCAGCGTGATCTGCACCGTGTCGCCCGGCAGGTTGATGCGCTCGTGCACGCGTGCCGCGACACCGATCTTACCGACGAATTCCTCCGCGTCCGGCGCATCCTCGAGTTCGCCGCCAGCGACCACCAGAGCGACCACGACACCGGGCTCATCGAATGCGCGCAGGAGAGCGAGGTTTTCCGGGCTGCCCATCTGCACCGCGATCGTGCCCAGCGGGTAGACCATTGTCGAGCGCAGCGCCATCAACGGCAGCGTTGGCGGCAGTTCGGCGCGAAGGATCTCGTCCCGGCGTTGGGAGTGAGTCATCGGGTCCCGACAAGAGGTAAGCACGGTCTCATCTGCCGTTTTTCGACAGACGGGAAGAATCGCCGCCGCCCGGGCTCTACGCCACCCGTGATCCGTCGGATCCGACACCCTGCGCAGTTCACGTACGACCGGTGGTTCGGCACTGCATAGTCTCGGCCTCGCACTTCTCTCGCTCAGGCTCAGCAGGAACGCGTGGCGCTGTTCCGGCGACAATCCTAAGCGAGCTCTACTTTAGATAAGAGATGGCTAATTCAGACCAGCACGTGAAGACGGTGCATATCGAAAGCCGTCACCGGCCTCTGCTATTGTCTCGTACCACCATTGAGCGATCTCAGTTTCTACGCATCGTCCTCGCACTTGACGGCTTCGACGCGCAGCCGCGAAGACGTCAAAGTGCGAACAGCCGCAAAACAACTGAAGGTCGGTGCGCTTGCGCGTAGCTTCTGCGAGACGGCGAGCCGATTTATCTGGGATTGCGCGTCAGTTGCAGTGCTCAAAACATTTTCGAAGCGTCGCGGTGTGCGAGCGCACGAACCGCGAAGCACCGCCCGCG
>JBBRLZ010000011.1:0-97123 GCA_038231095.1 Gemmatimonadales bacterium | reverse complement strand
GATCGCCCGGGTGCCGCCCGCCGTTAGCGCGTGCTGCAACTCAATACAACGCAACAGGTTGGCGGTCAGAACGAGAGCACGTTAGCTTGCGCTGGTCATCCTGCCCGGGTGGCGGAATCGGTAGACGCAGGGGACTCAAAATCCCCCACCCTTCGGGGTATACGAGTTCGAGTCTCGTCCCGGGTACTGCTCGGTCGTAGAGCGCATTGGTGATTCGAAGCAGGATCACCCCCCGCGCGGCGCTGTCGTATGTCGACGAAGCGTGACGCCGGTGCACTGGTCTGTAACTCCTCAGTCACGGGGCGTCGCAACTGCCAGTCGGCTGCCATCAGCCAGACTATCTACCTGTCGTCGGTGAGGCGGTGTTATCGCCCGAGCGCCGCGAAATCAGCATGGCGCAACCCCGGCGAGCTCCCGACGGACACCCTGAACACACCTCAGCGCCAGTCCAGAGGCGTGCCGCGGTTTGGAATGCTCGATATGCGAGTCCAATAGCTGGGCGTGACTACGTTTGTAACGACGGTCAGCGGGTGCTGTTTTTCACTTCTGGAGATATGGAATGAAGAGATTTTTGGTCAGTGCGCTGCTTGCGGTGAGCTTTGCCGCAGTCGCGAGAACGTTGCCCGCGCAGGGTGTGACAACCGGTTCCATGGCCGGCCGAGTCACGAATAAGCAGGCCGGCAGCGCAATGGCACAGGTCCGCGTGCGCGCGGTGCACATGCCGTCCGGCACGGCATACCAAGCCCTGACCCGCAACGACGGTCGGTATTCGATCCCCGCCATGCGCGTCGGTGGTCCGTACACCGTGACGGCCAGCACGATCGGCTTCGCACCGCAGGAAGAGAAGAACGTCGTCGTTCAGCTTGGCGTGACGACGGAATTGACATTCCAGCTGTCCACGGCCGCCGTCCAACTCGCCGCTGTCTCCGTCACCGCACAGAGCGGCGGTGTGCTCAGTTCATCCCGGACCGGTGCCGCCACCACGGTCAGCCGGGACGCGCTCGAAGTGCTCCCGACCGTGTCGCGCAACATTTCCGACTTCACGCGCCTCACCCCGCAGGCGAACGGTTCGTCGTTCGGTGGTCAGGACAACCGCCTGAACAACATCACCGTGGACGGCAGCTACTTCAACAACTCGTTCGGCCTCGGCACCGCGCCGGGTGCACGTACGGGTGTGTCGCCGATCCCGCTCGATGCTGTCGACCAGATTCAGGTCAACGTCGCTCCGTTCGACGTGCGCCAGGGCAACTTCGTTGGCGCCGGCGTGAATGCGGTCACCAAGTCGGGGACCAACGAGTTCTCGGGTTCTGTCTATCGCATCAACCGCAACCAGGACGGCGTTGGCACAAAGGCCGGTGCGCTGACCGTCAATCCTGGCACCTTCACGTTCAATCAGTTTGGCGCTCGCCTCGGCGGCCCGATCATCAGGAACAAGCTGTTCTTCTTCGGTAACTACGAGTCCGATGAGAACACGACGCCGGGCACGTTGTTCGTGCCGAATACCGATGGCACGCAGCCGAATACCGGCAACACGACGCGGGTGCTCGCGTCGGACGTCACCACGCTCTCGACGTTCCTCAAGGACAAGTTCAGCTACAACACGGGCGGCGTCGGCGGCTACAACCTGGCCACCCCGTCCAAGCGCATCATCGGCAAGCTGGATTTCAACCTGAACGACGCGAACAAGTTCTCGCTGCGCTACATCCAGCTCGACTCGAAGACGGACGTGCTCGAATCCAACTCGAGCTCGCTCGGTATCCTCGGCAACCGCCGCTCGAACAACAACTCGCTGAGCTACGAGAACTCGAACTACGCGATCCTCGAGAACATCAAGTCGCTGGTGGGCGAGTGGAACTCGAATTTCAGCGCGCGCGTCTCGAACAACATGATCATCGGCTACACGAAAAACGACGAAAGCCGCCAGCCGAAGAGCGGACTGTTCCCGCTCGTCGACATCCAGCAGGGTGGCCTGACGTACCTGTCGTTCGGTTCGGAGCCGTTCACGCCGAACAATGAGCTGCGCTACAACACGTTCCAGTTCCAGAACAACCTCACAATCACGACCGAAAAGCACGACGTCACCTTCGGCGTGACTGCACAGCGCTACCGCTCGGAGAACGTCTTCTTCCCGGGCAAGCAGAGCGTGTACGTGTATAACTCGCTGGCCGACTTCTATACCGACGCCAACGACTATGTGGCCAACCCGAGCCGCACCGTGTCACCGGTGACGCTGGCGCGCTTCCAGGTCCGATACAACAACATCCCGGGCCAGGTCAAGCCGATCCAGCCACTCGACGTCGTGTACGCCGGCGCATACATCCAGGATCAGGTCCGCGTCACGCCGTTCTTCAACCTGTCGCTCGGCCTTCGGGCTGACGTGCCCAAGTTCAAGAACACCGCACTCACGAACAGCGCGGCGCTCGCGCTGCCGTTCAACGACAACATCGGTGCACGACAGAACTACGACACCGGCCGACTGCCGGGCGCCAAGGTGCTGTGGTCGCCGCGCATCGGCTTCAACTGGGACGTCAAGGGTGATCGTAGCCTGCAGATCCGCGGCGGAAGCGGTGTCTTCACCGGCAGCCCGGCGTACGTCTGGGTCTCGAACCAGGTCGGCAACAACGGTGTGCTGACCGGCTTCGACCAGATCGACAACACGACGACGCGCCCGTTCAACCCGAATCCGGATGCGTACAAGCCGACGACTGTCACCGGCGCACCGGCACCGACGTACGAACTCGCGGTCACCGATCCGAGCTACAAGTTCCCGCAGACCTGGCGCTCGAACATCGCGTTCGACAAGAAGCTGCCGTGGGGCGTGATCGGCACGGTTGAGTACCTGTACAACCAGGACGTCAACGGCACGTACTACACGAACGCCAACCTTTCCGCGCCGAACGGCAAGTTCGTCGGTCCGGACCAGCGCCAGCGCTGGATTGGTGGTGGCACGGTGAATCGCATCAACGCGAACATCATCAACAACATCGTTCTCAGCAATCAGTCGGTCGGGACGTCATACTCCGCGGCCGCGTCGCTCGAGAAGTCGTTCATGAGTGGCTTCTACGCGAAGGCCGCGTATAGCTACGGCTCGTCGCGCAATACCGTCGATGCAGGATCGATTGCGGCCGGCTCATGGACGAGTAACGCGATCTCGGGCGACCCGAACAACCCGGGCGTCGGGTATTCGTCGAACTGGGCTGGTCATCGCGCGTTCGTCGTCGCCTCATACACGAAGAAGTATTTCGGCTTCGGCGCAACGGGTATCTCGGTCTTTTCGGAACTGCGCTCGCTGGGCAATGCGAGTTACCTGTACTCGGGCGACCTGAACGGCGATGGCAACTCGAACGACCTGATCTACGTCCCGCGTAACCTCGGCGAGATGCAGTTCGACCAGTACAGCGTCAATGCAGCGGGCGGTACACCGACTACGAGCGCGCCCGCGGTGCGCACGTTCACCGCGGCTGAGCAGCAGACGGCATGGAATTCCTACATCAATCAGGATCCGTACCTCCGCGAGCATCGCGGCGAGTACGCGCAGAAGGGCGCGGTGTTCCTGCCGACGGTGTTCCGTGCCGACGTCAGCATCACGCAGGACATCTTCGCGAACCTCGGCGGTCAGCGGAACAAGATTCAGGTCCGCCTCGACATCCTGAACGCCGGCAACCTGCTCAACAAGAACTGGGGCGGTGCACAGCGCCTCGTCTCGAACACGCCGCTGGTGGTCCGTCCGACGCCGACGACGGGCGCAAATGCGGGTGTTCCGCTGTTCCGCCTGCGCAACATCGGTACGAACCTGCTTTCGCAGTCGTACCAGCGGACGTCCGATCTGAGCGACGTGTATCGTCTCCAGCTCGGCCTGCGCTACACGTTCAACTGAGCGTGATCGCAGAAGTCTGAGAATATCGCACGAATAAGCCGCCGCCTCCTGAATTCTCAGGAGGCGGCGGCTTTCATTCCTGTTCCAAACCACCATGTCACCGAGAGATCTCGAGCCTGCGATCGCGGCGACCGTCAACGTCACTCGTGCGTCGCGACGCTCCCTCGACTATTCCTCGGAATCGAGCGTCTTGCCGATCGTGCGCAGCTTCGGATGGCGCGCGCGGAAGAACACCGCCATCGCGATCGAGGCGACGATGTTGCCAATCGCGACCTGATACGGTGTGATGCCACCCGTGGACGTCACATCGAGGAACGCGACGAAGCCGGTGAATGCGACTTCGAACGCAAAGAACAGGATGACGAACAGCAGAATCGCAATCGGCTGCTTCATCGTCACGTGGACGATCGACGCCGCAAGAATTCCGGTGATGATGAAGGCGATGAAGTGAAAGAGCGTGTACAGCGCAAGCGGGGTCGCGACGTCGCCTGGCGCCGATGAACCGAACATCGAGAGCAGCATGACACCGAGTTGCTGTGGCGTCCGGAATGCATGTCCCGAGACAACATCGACAACCAGAAAGACCACCGCCACCGCGCTCGCGGCAATCACGCCGGCAAGCACCCCTTCCGAGACGATCGCGGCCGTCGGTCGCGTCGATGCATCATTGCGCTCCAGTGATGCCGCTTCATCGTCAGACTGCGAAATCGAAGCATTCATGCAGTTCCCTCACGGTTCTCGGTGGCGTAGTTGGTGCTTCGAAGAGACTGTCCAGCGGCGCGGGACACCGCTGTCAGCAAAACCCTTACACAGATCGCGCCAGATTTGCAGGTGATTGGCGAAACTCACTATCGAACTACTGCGGGCAGCGCAGCGGGCGCAGGTTGAACGATGGAAACCGCCAGTTCCCGCCGGCGTCCTTCGCGAACACACCGAAATTCGTGACAAGCCCACCAGCCTTCGGCAACGCGGCCAGCACCTGCACATCGCGGTCCCTGATACCCGTGTTGACGTACTCTTTCACGAACTGCGCCACGATGCCCTTGCTCGCCGTGATCGCACGCTGCTCGACCGCTGTCATCTTCGCCGCCACCGGCTCGCGAACCGCCGTGCCATTCCATCGATCGATCGCCTCGCCCGGACGCGGTGAGGCAATCGTACTGCGTTGTGCGGTTGCAAGGTCTCCAGCCGAGAGTGCGATGAGGTATGTCCAGAGCTTCATGCCCTGACAGGCGTCGCGCATTGCTTCGACGCGCTGCCGCGCGAGAATCCTGCCAGCGACGATACCACGTCGTCCAACCTTGCCCGGGAGCGAGACTACGACGGTTTCGCCGATACCGAAGATCGGGGCCGCGCCTGTGCCGTCATCCTGGACGAGCAAGGGGATGGCATCCGCACCGCGACCGGCGATCGTCAACGTCGTGACGCGCGTCGGCGGCGTGGTCGTCGCGTCGGGAATCATCAATGGCTCGGTCGCGGTTCCAACGTCCTCCGCGAGCGTACTGTCGGCCGGCACACCGTATGTGGCGAAGGTCCCGACATAGAGGGTCATACGCGGCGAGTACGGGGTGTTCGGCAGCGCACTCTTGATGCTTTCGGTGAGTGTGCGGGTGCTCGCAATCATGGCGCTCGATAATTGATGCGTGCGCCCATCCGCCACGATGCTCACTGCCGTCGCGCGCTGCAGTCGATGCAGCAGCGGTGCGGGCAACGCCCAGGCCCCGACGACTCGTCGTGCAACCCGCGCGTCATCAATCCGCTTGTCCGTGATGCGTCCGCTCACGATCGCCGCACCGCACGGCGACGAATCGCACACGACCCAGATGTTCACGGGTCGATCCTTCGGCGACGGCGGTGCACCACGCTTTGCAATCGGCAGCGTGTCGATCAGAATCAGGCTCGCCGTCATCACACCGGCTTGTGCACGGCGCCCGCGGTCGATGTCGATCGTCAACGTATCGATGACGCAATCGTTACGACACTCTGCGCTGTCGAACGACTGCACGGCAGCGGGCCGAGGTGCGTCCCGCTGCGCGTACACGGCGAGCGGCGTACCTGCCAAGAGTGCGGCCACCGAGAGCAGTGGGCCGCACGTCACAACAGTTCTGGTGGTGATTGGCATGCCCCCACCTTGGTCTCAGTCGAGGCAAGTCACAAGGTCCCTGCGCTGCGTCGCTACACGTCCCCCGGGGTGTGCCACGCCGGCAGGCCGCTCGTGGTCGTGTCCATCAGGTCACGAGTCTGAGCCGCCAGACCCACCGTGCGCACCCAGGCCGTGATCGCCATGCGTGTGAGCAGCGCGGTCGGATCGCTGGCCGGCCGGTGCATCGCGAGCGTCTGGACGAGGCGCCGACGACCGTCAGCCGAGTCGCAATAGTGTTCTGCGAACGCCACCAGGCTGCCGACGCGTGTGAGCCCGCAACCTTCGGCCGTCGTGAGCACGTCGTGCACCCGCGTCGTCAGGAAGGCACGCGTACCGCCGCTGGAAAGGAAGGCGATCACCGTCCCCGAATCGCGCACTGCGGCGCCGACATCGGCTTGCGGTGTGTCGCCGAGCCGCGGCGTGACGTCGCTCAGCGGAATGCTCGGCGCCTGAGGCACCGGCATCCGCGACGATACGCGGCGCAGCGCGTTCGTCGTCACGATCAGTGGCGTTTGTGGTGGACGACGTCGGAAGATCACGAGAACTCTGGATCGGAAGTGCGATGGCCGGGCGAGACCATCGCCAGCATGCGATCACGACGACCGATCGCACGGGCTCGTCACGGCCGGGGTCGCTCGGCTTGCTGGCCAGGCGGGGCAGCTTAGTTTGCCGCGCCAATGGGACGGCGAAAGTGCTCGCGCCCGTGTCGCCGTCGCTCTGACCTCGTAACTTCCGTCATGCCACTGACCTTCTCTGTTCGCCGCGCCGACGCCAGTACGCTGGCCGTCGGAGCGCTGGCGGTACTCTGCCCGAAAGGCACGACCGCACCCGACTCACTCGCGTCACTCGATACACTGCTCGGCGGCACCATTTCGCGATCTTTCGCGAAGGGCGCCTTCGCCGGCAAACGTGATGACGTCCTTCACCTGTCCGGAGGCGTGTCGGGTCCGGAGCGCATCCTCCTCGTCGGCATGGGAGATGTCACCGATCGACCGGCAGCACTCAAGCGCGCGGCGCAGCTGGCAGGTCGGCGTGCGAATGGACTGAACACCGCCTCGCTGGCCCTGCTCGTGCCGTCAGGTCTCGACGCGATCGGCATCGAGCAGGTCGTGATCGGCACTTCGATGGGTGCGTGGGAATACCGCGAACTCAAGACGCCGCCGACTGAACCGAAGACGCCACTCGCCGAGATCACGCTCATCGTCGACGATGAAGCCGCGGCCGCTGCCGCACTCGTGAACGGCGAATCGATCGCCGCTGGCTATGCGTTCGCACGGCGACTGCAGATGATGCCGGGCAATCTCTGCACACCGGATACGCTGGCGGACGCGGCTCGCGACATCGCGGCTCGTCACGGGCTCGACGTCACGGTGCTTGGTCGCCGCGAAATGGAAGCGTTGCGGATGGGCAGCTTCCTCTCCGTGGCACAGGGTACGCCGCAGGAACCACGGCTGATCGCTCTCGAGTATCGTGGCGCCGGTACCGCCAAGCCCGTGGTGCTGGCGGGCAAGGGCGTCTGCTTCGACACCGGCGGCATTTCGATCAAGCCGGCGCCGGGCATGGAGTGGATGAAGTACGACATGAGCGGCGCCGCCGGCGTGCTCGGTGCGATGGAAGCCATCGCGCGGCTGAAGCTGCCGATCAACGTCGTCGGACTGGTGGGCGCAGTGACCAACATGCCGTCAGGCACCGCGATCAACCCCGGCGATGTCGTGCAGGCGTCGAACGGCACGTTCATCGAAATCGTCAACACCGATGCCGAGGGGCGGCTGGTCCTCGCTGATGTGTTGCACTATGCGAAGAAATACGATCCAGTCGCCGTCATCGATGCCGCAACGCTCACCGGTGCGATCGTCATCGCGCTCGGCAACTCGCTGATGGGCGTGTTCGGAACCGATGCCACGCTGGTGAAGGATGTGCTCGCGGCTGGCGCCCGTGCCTCCGAGCCGGGCTGGGAAATGCCGCTTTGCGCCGACTACGAAGAGCAGATCAAGTCGGACACCGCCGACATCAAGAACACCGGCGGACGAGCCGCCGGGTCCATCACGGCCGGACTGTTCCTGAAGGTGTTTACGGAAGGGTATCCCTGGGTGCATCTCGACGTGGCCGGCACGGCGTATTCCGAAACCGATCTCGTGTCGCTGCCGAAGGGACCAACCGGACGGCCGGTCGGGACGTTCGTCGAGTTTGTGCGCGCGAGGATCAGCTGAGTCACTGGCGACGTTTGCTGTTGGCGTGTGCGGCGCTCTGCGTCGCCGCGTCAGCAGGTGCACAGGTTCGCTCCGCTCCCGATTCGCTCCTCAAGGCCCGCGCGGATTCCATCGTGCGCGCGGATTCGGTGCGTGGTGAATTGCCGCAGGCTGAGGTTCCGTTTCTGACCGAAGTCGGGATGTCGCATCGCTGGAATCGCGACAGCCTGTTCTCGACGGGCGCCCTCACGCTCGCCGACTTTCTCGACCGTGTGCCGGGTCTCGCGACCTTGCGCGCACGGTTTTATCTCGCTCCGCAGGTCGGCGCCTACAACGGCGATGTCGCGCGGGTTCGCCTGTTCCTCGATGGCATCGAACTCGAGGCACTCGATTCGCGCGGGGGCGGCATTACCGAACTCTCGCAGTTCCCGATCGCCGCGCTCGACGAACTCGTCATCGAACGCGGCGCCAACGAATTGCGCCTGCTGATGCGCTCGTGGCGCGGCCCGCTGCGTGCCAGCGCGATGACACGAGCTGACGTGTACACCGGTGACAATCGCAGCAACACGTTCCGCGGCTTTCTTGCGCGGCGCGCGCACAACGGCTTCGCAATGCAGGTCATGCTGCAACAACGCAGCACCGACGATCGTCTCCTCGGTGGCGACGGCGATGCGACCGCGATCTTCACGCGCTTCGGCGTCGTAAAGCCGTCGTGGAGCCTCGATGCCACGCTCTTGCGCGTCCGGACGACGCAGCAATCGCTCACACTCATCAACAGCACACCCTACCTCGAAGCCGGTCGGCCGCTGCCCGCATATTCGCAGGTGCAGCGGGAGCTCTACCTGCGTTTCGCGAGTGGCAACGTGACCCGCGGTCCGTGGCTGCAGCTCATCGCCGCATCCCGCCAGCACGTCGAGAACAGCCCGCAACGCGGCGTGAACACGGGTTTCGCCGCCGACTCCGCCGACACCACGCGCACCAGTACGCAGCTCGTCGCCTCGGCCGGCTGGTCGTCATCGCGAGCGCGGTTGTCCGTCACCGATCGTTTCCGGCGCGTGGACGGCGGGACGTACAACCAACCGTCGGCGCGCGTCGGTGTCGATCTCGGTCGCGTCTCGATCACCGGCTACGTCGAACGCAACCCGTTCAGCAGGATCACGAGCGGCGACGCGTTCGTGCGCGTGCGTCCGGTGCCGTGGTTGGCGCTCACCGGTGCGGCGTCCTACGGCACCACGGGATCGCTCGTGCTGCCTGTGGATTCGACCGGTGCAACGGCGCCCGTCTTCTTCCCGGTCGCGAAGGCGGCGCGCGCCGAGGCCGCAATTCGTATCGGGCATCTCTGGTTGCAGGGCGGTGGTGTCGTGCGGGACAGCGCCGTGCTGCGCGCGCCGGCGATCTTCGATCCGACGACGCCGCTGACCGTCGAAGGTCGCGTCTATGGCGCCACCGGGACGATCGTCGGGCCGCTGTTCAAGGGGTTGTCGGTGCACGTCACCGGCATCCGCTGGCAGAATGCGGGCCTGTACCGGCCGCAGACCGAGGCGCGCAGTGAGCTGACGTGGCGCTATCATTGGACGGGCGCCACGAAGACCGGTGGGTTTGATTGCCTGCTCGCCGGTCAGGTGGAGTACCGCACGGCGTCGTTTGTGCCGTATCTCAAGGATTCGGTGACGGTCGGCACCTTGCCGACGTTCCCGGCGACCCCGATCGGAATTCGCGCTGAGTTCACGCTGAAAGACGCCACAATTTCTGTGCAGCTTCGCAATCTCCTCAACACACCGTATTCCACTGTCCCGGGACTGTTGATGCCTGGCCCGCTGACGGTGTACGGTGTGCGATGGTCGTTCTGGAATTGATCCGAGCGCACGCATGATCGGCACACTCCAGAGCATGACTGGGTACGGCAACGCCGACGGCGTGATCGGGACGCATCGCCTGTCGGTGGAAGTCCGCAGCGTGAACCATCGTTTCTTCACGCCGTCGATCAAGCTGCCGTCAGCGCTCACGCGCCTCGAGACCGACGTCCGCGAACTGCTGCGTCGCTTCGTGGCGCGCGGGCATGTCACGCTGAGTGTCCGTATCGAACGGGAAGCCGTCGACGGTCCGCGGATCGACGTGGCGCGGCTGGTCGCATACGCCGCGCAATTGCGTGCCATTCCAGCGAATGCCGGCATCGACCTGCACGTGGACATCGCCTCGCTGCTGCGGTTGCCGGACGTCGTCACGAGCGGCTCCAGCGAGGATGACGTGATGGGCGACATCGATCCCACGGCCATTCTGGCTCTCGTAACCGAGGCGATTCAGGCGTTTGTGCGCATGCGCGAGGCGGAAGGAGCGCGCCTCGCGACCTACCTGCTCGAGCGGCTGACGATCATCGAGGGCGCCCTCGGTCGGCTGGCGGCTCGGGCTCCACAGCGCCTGATCGAGCAACGGGACCGCCTCACCAGCGCGGTGCAGGAGCTGGCAGCCGGCGTGGCCGTGGACCCACAGCGCCTGGCGCAGGAAATCGCAATTCTGGCCGACCGCGTCGATGTGGCCGAGGAACTGAGCCGGTTCGCGTCGCACAACACGGCGTGCCGGGTGGCGCTCGCCGCTCCGGGGTCGGAGGCCGTCGGCAAGCGGCTCGGCTTCATCCTGCAGGAGATGGTCCGGGAAGCGAACACGACCGGTAGCAAGGCCAACGATGCGGCCATGCAGCGGGACGTCGTGCTGATCAAGGAAGAGCTCGAGCGGATGCGCGAGCAGGTCGAGAACCTCGAATGACGACACCGGCCTTTCCGGTGATTCTGGCTGCCCCCTCGGGCACCGGCAAGACCACGATCGCCCGTCGCCTGCTCGACCTCCGCTCCGATCTCGGATTCAGTGTCACCTGCACGACTCGGCAGCCCCGGCCTGCAGAGGAGCACGGAGTCGATTACTTTTTCTTGGCTGGGCATGAGTTCGAGGATCGAGTCGGTTCCGGCGAGTTCGCCGAGCATGCGTTGGTCCACGGCAAGCGGTATGGCACGTTGCGCAGTGAGATCGCACGGTTGATGGCGTCTGGTCGGAACCCGATCATGACCATCGATGTGCAGGGAGCGGTGCAATTCGTCGAAGCGTTCCCGGAGGCCGTGCTGATTTTTCTGCTGCCGCCGTCGGCGGTGGAGTTGCTGGCGCGGCTGTCGGGTCGGGGGTCGGAAGATCGTGAGACGTTGGCCACACGCGTTGACAGTGCGCTGACGGAGCTCGCGACGATTGATCAGTTCGAGTATGTGGTCGTGAACGACGAGTTGGAGCACGCGGTGGCGCAGGTGCTGAGCATCATCGATGCGGAGGCGTTGCGACGCACGCGGCTGACGGATCTGAAGGAACGCGTGACGGCACTCGCCAACGAGCTGCGCGACGCGGTCCGGTAACGACGGACTGGCCCATGCCATGCCGTTGGTTGGTCACCCAACGACGCTCCTGCGTCGAGGAGATGGAACACGAATGCGAGTCTTCACACCCGGCGATATCACCGAACAGCAGCAGTCGCAGAACAAGTATCTGGGCGTCCTCGTGGCGGCCAAGTATGCGCGCGTGCTGAACGAGTTCCCGAAGATGGGATCCACCGGCAAGGAGAAGAAGCTGACCACGCGTGCGCTCGAAGACCTGCACGGCAAGGACTTCGATTACCGCGTGATGCCGCGTCGTCGTCCCGACTGACCGGACTGGGGCGAGCACCATGCGCCCCTTCGACGGCCGCCGCGTCATCCTCGGGGTGACAGGCGGCATTGCCTGCTACAAGGCTGTCACGCTCGCCCGCCTGCTCACACAGGCGGGCGCAGTCGTTGACGTGATCATGTCGCGCGCCGCACGCGAATTCGTCGGCGCGATCACGTTCGAGGCCGTCACCGGTCGCCCCATCGCCCCGGATATCCTCGATGCCGGACACGCACTCGCGCACATCCGCCTCGCACGAGAAGCGCACCTCGTGCTGATCGCGCCGGCCACCGCCGATTTTCTCGCGCGTGCGGCACAGGGGCGTGCGGACGATCAGATGACGGCGGTCCTGCTGGCAACGAAGGCACCTGTGCTCATCGCGCCGGCGATGAATGACGGCATGTGGGCGCACGACCTCGTATACCGCAACGTGCAGACGCTGCGCGACATCGGCTATTCCGTGCTCGAACCCGACATCGGACCGCTCGCGTTCGGCGAAGGGGTCGGTCCTGGCCGGCTTCCAGAACCGGAGACGCTCGTCGTGCACGCCGGACGGCTGCTCGAAACTGCGACGGGGCTCGCTGGACGACACATCGTCGTCACCGCCGGTCCTACGCGTGAAGCACTCGACCCGGTGCGCTTCATCACGAATCACAGCAGCGGGCGCATGGGTGTCGCGATCGCCGCGGCTGCCTGGCGACGCGGCGCAACGGTGACCCTCATCCATGGGCCCCTCGAAGTTCCGCTGCCCGCCGGCGGTGACCGGATCGCGATCACCACGACGGCCGAGATGCGCGACGCCGTCGCAGCGGCACTCGTCGGCGCAGACGCGCTCATCATGGCCGCAGCGCCGGCCGACTTCCGCGCGGCCGCTATCAGCGTGCAGAAGATCAAGAAGAGCGAGACCGCGCCGAGCATCGCGCTCGAACACACCGACGACATCCTCGTCAGTACGCGCGCCTGCCGGAAGCCTGGCGCCGTCGTGATGGGATTTGCGCTCGAGACGACGAACGTGGAAGCGCACGCGCGCGACAAGATGGCGCGCAAGGGGCTCGACTTCATCGTTGCCAATGATGCGACTGAAGCGGGCGCCGGATTCGGGACGGACACGAACCGCGTGGTGATTCTTGACGCGCATGGTGCGCGTGAGTCGCTTCCGCTGATGCCGAAGACCGATCTTGCCGACGTGCTGCTCGATCGCATCACGCGCGCACTCGGTGCCCGCGCATGAACGCCAAGGAACGGTTGCGCGCGTACCTCGAACAGCGTCGCGACCTCGGCGAGTCCGAGATGGTCCTCGACGCGCTCGATGTCGACGACGTGATGCGCATGCTCGGCGCGCTGCAGGGCGGCGTGGCGACGGACACGGTGCGCGGCGCAACCAGTCCGGTTCCAGCTCCTGAGCGCGTCGTGGACGCACCGCGGCCGAGGCCGGCCACACCGGCGGCGCCGGACATGCAGGACCGCGTCGTCTTCGGTGCGACATCTGCGTCGTCGCCGCCTGCATCGGATGACTGGCGTGAAGTGATGCGCACACTGCAGGGGAACACCGCCGAGCGACCGCCGGCCGCGCCGGTGCCCGCACCTGCGGCGCGCGACACATCGCCAGCATTGTCGCAACCAGCGCGCGAGCCGCTCAGCGGCACACTTCGCGTGGAAGGCATCGTGGCACCGCTCGGGCTGCGCGTCGAACGACCATCGGTGCTCATGAACGCCGTCGGCGGCGAGTGGCTCACACTCGCACACGTGACTGATGCCATTGCCGCGTGTCGCGCCTGTGGTCTGGTGCAGACTGCAACACGGCCCGTGCCCGGCGTCGGCAATCCGAACGCTGAGGTGATGGTCATCGGCGAAGCGCCCGGCGAGAAGGAGGATCTGAGCGGGGAACCGTTCGTCGGCCCGGCCGGCGAGTTGCTGAACAAGATCCTCGGCGCCATCCAGCTGTCGCGCGAATCGGTCTACATCTGCAACGTGCTGAAGCACCGTCCGCCCGGCAATCGCAATCCGATGCCGGATGAGGTACGCGCCTGCGCGCCATTCCTGCAACGGCAGATCGATCTCGTGCAGCCGAAGATGATCCTTGCCTTCGGCACCTTTGCCGCACAGTCGTTGCTCGGGACTAAACTTGGCGTTGGGAAACTCCGCCAGCAGCTCCACTGGTACCAGGGGATTCCCCTCATCGCCACCTATCACCCGGCTGCTCTGCTTCGCAACGAAGCGTGGAAGCGGCCTACGTGGGAAGACATCAAACTTGCCCGACGAATTCTCGACGCGACCATCCGGGCCTGATCCGTACCGCGACCGCCGACCGCCACAGTCGGAGGATGCGGAGCAGTCGGTCCTGGCTGCGATGCTGATCGACTCCGAGGCGATCACGACGGCAACGGAGATCGTCGACGACACGATGTTCTTCCGCGAAGGGCACCGCCGCATCTTTCGCGCGATCATTGCGCTGATGGAGCGCGGCAGCGGCATTGACGTCGTGACGCTCGCCGATGAACTCGAGCGACGCGGCGAGATGGATGCGTCCGGCGGCCGTGAGTATCTCAGCGTCCTCGCCGATGCAGTGCCGACGGCGGCGAACGTCGAGCACCACTCGCGCATCGTGAAGGAAAAGGCGTTGCTGCGCCGCCTGATCGAAGTCTCGACGCAGATCGCCGGCGAAGCGTTCGAAGCGCGCCAGCCCGCACGCGATCTGCTCGATTTTGCCGAGCAGCGCATCCTGCAGGTCGGTCAGGATCGTGGCGGCGATGGCTTCACGCGGATCAAGGAACTGATGTATCCCGCGATGGAGCGCATCGAGACCATCGCCAAGGAAGGGCGATCAGTCACGGGTGTCGCCAGCGGGTTTGCCGATCTCGATCAGCTGACATCAGGATTCCAGCCGTCCGATCTCATCATCGTGGCGGCCCGACCATCGATGGGGAAGACGGCGCTGACACTGAACATCGCGCAGCACGTCGCGATCACGGAAGGTGTCGGCGTCGCGTTTTTCTCGCTCGAAATGAGCAAGGAGTCGCTGGTTCAGCGCATGATCACGAGTGAGGCGCGACTTGACGCGCAGGCGATGCGCACGGGTCGCCTCCGCGATGACGACTGGCCTCGCCTTGCGCGTGCCGTCGGCATCCTGTCCCAGGCGCCGATCTATATCGATGATGCCCCGGGCATCTCTGTCCTCGACATGCGCGCGAAGGCACGGCGTCTGAAAGCCGATCCGGATTCCAAGCTCGGATTGATCGTGGTGGATTACCTCCAGCTGATGACGGGCCCGAACGCCGAAAATCGTCAGCAGGAGGTCAGTCAGATCAGCCGTGGTCTGAAGGCGCTCGCGAAAGAGTTGCGCGTGCCGGTCGTTGCGCTGTCGCAGCTGTCGCGGGCGCCGGAACAACGTGCCGGCGATGAGAAGGGTCGCCCACAGCTCAGCGACCTGCGCGAATCGGGCGCCATCGAGCAGGACGCGGACCTGATTCTCTTCATCTTCCGGCAGGAGATCTACGCCGAGCGTGATGAGGCGGGGCGCTTGAAGAACTCGGAGCTGGAAGGCAAGGCCGAGATCATCATCGGCAAGCAGCGCAACGGTCCGATCGGCACCGTCCCGCTGTTCTTCCATAAGCAGTACACGCGCTTCGAAAATTTCTCCAAACGCGTGCAGGGCGAGTGAGCACGAAGACCAAGACCGCTTATCGCTGCACGAATTGCGGTGCCGAGTATCCCAAGTGGGGTGGTCGCTGTGAGTCGTGCGGCGAGTGGTCAACACTCGTCGAGGAGATCGTGGAGCGCGCACCGCCGAAGGTCGTCGGTCGCCCCGCGACCACGGCGCGACGCGGCATGGTCGCCGTGCGCGCAGCGAAGCTCAGCGCGGTCAGTGGCACGGAATCCACGCGACTGAAGACCGGGCTCGCGGAGTTCGACTTCGTGCTCGGCGGCGGGATCGTGCCGGGCAGCATGGTGCTCGTCGGTGGCGAGCCGGGCATCGGCAAGTCCACGTTGCTGCTGCAGGTCGTCGCACGACTGCAGGGGATGGGACACGAGGCGCTGTATGTGAGTGGCGAGGAAAGTCCGCTGCAAGTCAAGCTGCGCGCGGATCGTCTTGGGCAGGGTGCAGGCGACGTCGAGTTCCTGCCGGAGACGCATCTCGAGACGATTCTCGCGCATCTCGAAGCGACGCGGCCGATGATTGCCGTGATCGACTCGATTCAGACCGTTCATACGGAAGATCTCGAAGGGGCACCGGGCAACGTCGGTCAGGTGCGTGAGTGCGCCGCGCGACTGATGCGCGCTGCAAAAGAGCTTGGCACCGCGATCTTCGTCGTCGGCCATGTGACCAAGGGCGGCGGCATCGCAGGCCCGAAGACACTCGAGCACATCGTCGATACGGTGCTGTATTTCGAAGGAGAATCCGGCGCCGACTATCGTCTGCTGCGCGCCACGAAGAATCGATTCGGCAGTGTCGATGAAATCGGCGTGTTCCGCATGGACGCTGAAGGCTTGCAACCAGTTGCGAATCCGTCGGCGCTGTTCATGGGCGATCGTACACAGACATCGAGTGGCAGCGCTCTCACGGCACCGCTTGAAGGCACGCGGCCGTTGCTGGTGGAGATTCAGGGGCTTGCTGCGAAAGCAGGATTCGGCACGCCGCAGCGCGTCACCACAGGCTACGATCCGCGCCGGCTCGCGCTGCTTCTGGCGGTGCTCGAGAAGCGCGCCGGCCTTGGCTTTGCACAGCTCGATGCGTTCGTGAACGTCGTCGGTGGCATGCGACTCACAGAGCCGTCGGGCGACACGGCCGTCGCCGCCGCACTCGCCTCGTCAGTCTACGACCGCCCGCTGCCCGCCGACGCGCTGTTCCTCGGCGAGATCGGCCTCGGTGGCGAGATCCGCGCCGTGTCACAACTCGAGCGGCGACTCGCCGAAGCCGCGCGACTCGGCCTCACGCGCGCCTACGTTGCGAAGACGTCGGCGAAAGTGAAAGCGCCGGCGGGACTCAAGGTCATCGGCGTGGCGAATGTCCGTGATCTGCTCGACACCATCTTCACATGATGCACGACGACCACGATCACGGCACACACGACACGCACGATGGCGTGGATGTCGGGCCACGCGCGGCCGCGAATCTGGAACGCGACGCGCGACCTGCTGAACTGCGTGATGTCACGCCGGCCGCAGCGCCAAACGTCGGCGTCGTGATCGTGGCTGGCGGCAGCGGCACGCGCGCTGGCGGCACGGAGCTGAAGCAGTTCCGATGGGTCGCCGGCAAGCCGATGGTGCTGCACAGCCTCCAGACCTTTCAGTTGCGCCCCGATGTCGCGCTGGTCGTCGTGGTGCTGCCGCGCGACTACGCTGCCGATCCGCCACCGTGGATCTTCCAGTGTGACATCGATCGCATGCTCGTGAGTCAGGGTGGTCGTGACCGCATGCAGTCGGTCTACAACGGACTCGAAGACATGCCTGAGAACATCGAGACGGTGGTGATCCACGACGCCGCGCGGCCGCTCGCCAGCGCGACGGTGATCGACCGCGTGATTCGCGAAGCACGCAACGGTCACGCCGCGATCGCCGCCTTGCCCGTCGTCGATACGCTCAAGGAAGTGGATGCCGAGGGTCGCATCGTGCGGACGGTCGATCGCACGAATCTCTGGCGCGCGCAGACGCCGCAGGCGTTCCCGCGCGCGATCATCGACGAAGTCCATACGCGTGCGCGCCGCGACCGGCTCTCCGCGACCGACGATGCCGCGCTGTGCGAGCACTACGGCTATCCCGTGGTCGTCGTGCGTGGGAGCGAGCGTGGCATGAAGGTCACCGACGCGGATGATTTCGCGATCGCCGAGTCACTGTCGGTGCTGAAGGAATGAACCTGCGGAGTGTGGTGACGCCGTTCTGGTCACCGGATGAGATTCACGCCGCGCTGACGCCGGTCGTCATGCATCTGCAGGAGCGCGGCGTGCTCGCCTATCCGACGGAGACCGTCTACGGTTTCGGCACGATGGTCGATTTCGAGTCCGTCGAGAAGCTCGTCGCGCTCAAGCGTCGCCCGCCGGCGAAGCCGTTCCTGCTGCTGGTGTCGAACAGCGCCATGCTCACCCGGCTCGGCCTCAGCCTGTCGGCACAGGCGGCGCATCTGGCGGCCCGCCATTGGCCCGGGCCACTGACACTCGTGCTCCCGGGCGGTGAAGGGCAACTGCCGCGACGACTGCGTGGCCCCGAGGGTGGTATCGCGGTGCGCTGGACACCGCACCCGGGCCTGCAACGGCTCATCAGCGCCCTGGGCTCACCGCTCACGTCGACGTCGGCGAACCGACCCGGTGTGGCGCCAGCAATGCGCGCCGCCGACGTCGTGGACCAGTGGACCGCGGAGATCAACCGTGGCCTCCTGATGGTGCTCGATGGCGGTACGCTGCCTCCCTCGCCGCCCAGTACGGTGGTAGACTGCACAGGACGGCGATTGCGGGTGATCCGGCCCGGCGCCATCAGCGCAGCAACCCTGCGCGAGACTGTCCCTGACCTGCTTGGCGATGCCTGATTCTCCGTTTCGCATCCTCTTCGTGTGTACCGGTAACACCTGCCGCAGCCCGATGGCGGAAGTGATTGGGCGCTCGATCGTGAGTCAGCGACACCTCGGCAACATCAGTGTGTCGAGCGCCGGTGTCGCCGCCGACTCCAGCAGCGGTGCCTCGGAAGGGTCGCTCCTCATCGCGATGGAGCATGGCCTCGATCTCTCGCGACATCGCTCGCGGCAGGTCACGGCGGCAATGATCAGTGATGCCGACGTGATCCTCACGATGAGCCCGAGCCATCTGCTCGCCGTCGATGGTATGGGCGGGCAGGGCAAGGCCCACCTCCTCAGCGCCTTTGCCACGCATGGAGAAAGTTCGCGGCCGGTGAGCGATCCCATCGGCGGCGACATCACCGTCTATCGCGACACCTTCGACGAGCTGCACACACTCATCGGACGTGCGTTCGATCGACTTGCGGCAGACCGGAAGTCGCCATCGCGGTGATGCCGTATCCCGGGCGGCTCGTGCTGCTCGGCCATCCGGTCGCGCATTCCCTGTCGCCGATCTTCCAGAACGCGGCGCTCGATGCGGCAGGAATCACGACGCGCTACGAAGCAGTCGACGTGAGCGACGAGGCACTCGAGCCGACGGTGCGTTTGCTTGTGCGCGACGGCGCCGCCGGCAACGTCACCATCCCGTACAAGGAACGCGTCGCGCAAATCTGCGACACACTGACGCCGCTCGCGGCTCGCCTTGGTGCAGTGAATACCTGGTGGTCGGTGAACGGCCGCTTGCACGGAGACAACACCGATGTCGGCGGATTCGATGACGCGGTTGTGCACTTGCTCGGCAATATTCCCGTCGGCGCGAAGATCGCGGTGCTCGGAGCGGGCGGTTCAGCGCGCGCCGTCATTGCCGCCGTGAGTGCGTGGACCGATGCGCGCGTGTCGATCTGGGCGCGCACGATGGCGCGTGCGGATGCGCTCGTCGCACTCGGCCCAGTCGGAGCAACCACCGTCGAGGAATTCATGGCGCATGCAGTGCGCGGCGCTGATCTCGTCGTCAACACCACGCCGATCGGCATGAACGATGATCAGATTCCGGTGAACCCCGGCGTGCTCGCCTCCGGCGCTGCGTGCCTCGATCTCGTGTATCGGCGACACGGTCCGACACCGTTCGTGCAGCTCGCGCGCGCACAGGGCCGCAGAGCGGATGACGGCCTCGCGATGCTGATCGGTCAGGGGGCACGATCATGGCAGCGCTGGTTTGGCGTTGCTCCCGACATCGACGTCATGACGCGCGCGGCGCGCGCCGAACGATGACGCTTGCAGGTGCAGACATCAGGCACGCCCTGCGACGGGCCGCCTCCGCCGCGCTCGAGCTGGTGCTCCCCGGCGTCTGCGCACTCTGCACCGCGCCGCTCGGCACGCAGCCGGGGCCTGCCTGCCGCCTGTGCTGGAGTCGCATTGCACGGCTCTCGCACCCGCAATGCGCCAGATGCGGTCATCCACAGGCGCGTGACGCCGAACCAGGCGATCCATGCCGGTGGTGTGACGCACTCCCGCCGTTCGTGCGCGCAGTGCGCTCAGTCGCATGGATGTCGTCGCGCGGCGTGGCAAGCCGACTCGTGTACGCGCTCAAGTACGATGGCTGGCGCACGATCGCGACGGGTATGGCGGCGGAGATGGCACGCCTGCCTTGGCCTCTCGACGTGACGCGCGAACGCGCATGGCTGGTGCCGGTCCCGCTCGCATCCTGGCGACAGCGCGAGCGCGGCTACAATCAGGCGGAGGAGTTGGCGAGAGCGCTCGCGACCCTCTGGAACGTTCCGATGCTCCCCGCGCTCGCTCGGATGCGGATGCCAGCAAGCCAGACGCGGTTGACACCCGGGGAGAGACTAGTGAACGTAACTCGCGCTTTCACCGTGGCTTCGGCTGGTGCCCCTCACGTGCAGGGTGCGCACTGCGTGCTCGTCGACGATGTCGTCACCACTGCAGCCACACTTGTCGCCTGCGCCGCCGCCCTCATGGACGGCGGTGCTCGCATCGTAAGCTGTGTCACATTCGGACGGGCGCCCGCAATCGGCGACCGCCGTTCTCCCCTGGAGTAGTTCCATGGCAATTCGGGTCGGCATCAACGGGTTTGGTCGTATCGGACGTAACGTGCTGCGCGCCGCCAAGAAGTCGGGCGTCGCCATCGATTTCGTCGGGATCAACGACCTCACCGATACCGCCATGCTCGCGCACCTGTTCAAGTACGACTCGGTGCACGGCACCTATCAGGGCGAAGTGAGCGCAAAGGAAGGCGCGATCATCGTCGATGGTGATGAGATCAAGATCACGGCCGAACGCGATCCGGCGAACCTGCCATGGGCCGCGGTCGGTGCCGACATCGTCCTCGAGTCGACAGGCATCTTCACCGACGCCGACAAGGCGCGCAAGCACATCACCGCCGGCGCGAAGAAGGTCATCATCTCCGCACCGGCGAAGGACGAAGACATCACGATCGTGATGGGCGTCAATCATCAGAAGTACGATCCGGCGACGCATCACATCATCTCCAACGCCAGCTGCACCACCAATTGCCTGGTGCCGATGGTGAAGGTCGTGCGCGACAACTTCGGCTTCCGGCACGGCTCGATGGTCACGATTCACAGCTACACCAACGACCAGCAGATTCTCGACCTGCCGCACAAGGACAAGCGTCGCGCGCGCGCCGCAGCACTCTCGATGATTCCGACGACGACCGGTGCCGCCAAGGCCACGTCGCTCGTGATCCCCGAAGTGAAGGGCCTGATCGACGGCATCTCGATCCGCGTCCCGACGCCGGATGTCTCGCTCACCGAACTGACGGTGGAAGTCGAGCGCGCCACGACGATCGAGGAAGTGAATGCCGCGTTCCTCGCCGCATCCAGGGAAGGCCCGCTCAAGGGCATCCTCGACTACAGCACCGTCGAACTGGTCAGCGTGGACTACATCGGCAACCCGTTCTCATGCACGCTCGACTCGAAGAGCACGAACGTCATCGACAAGACGATGGTCAAGCTCTCCGGTTGGTACGACAACGAGTGGGGTTATTCAAGCCGGTGCGTCGATCTGCTGCAGTACGTCGGCCGTTCGCTGACCTGATGGAAAAGCGTTCCGTGAAGGATCTGACGCCCGCGCAATTGCGCGGGCGTCGTGTCGTGGTGCGTGTCGATTTCAACGTGCCGTTCGACGCCAGCGGTGCCGTCAGCGATGACACGCGCCTGCGCGCCGCAGTGCCGACGTTACAACTGCTGCGCACGCATGGTGCGCGCGTCGTGTTGCTCTCGCATCTTGGTCGGCCGAAGGCAGCACCGGACCCCAGGTACACGTTGGCGGCCGTCCTGCCGGCCTTGAAAGCCGTGCTCCCGGGCGTCGATGTGTCCTTCTGTGCGACGACCGACGACGCCGCCGCCATCGCCGCGACGAAGGCACTCGCCGATGGCGCCGTGCTCCTGATGGAGAACACGCGCTTCCTGCCTGGTGAAGAAACGAACGACGATGCGCTCTCGCAGCGACTCGCGTCGCTGGGCGACCTGTACGTCAACGACGCCTTCGGCAGCGCACATCGCGCGCACGCCTCGACGGCCGGTATCACAAGGCATTTGCGTCCCGCCGTGGCGGGCCTGCTGATGGAGAGCGAGCTCGCCTACCTCGGTGGTGCACTCGACGATCCGAAGCGCCCGTTCGTGGCGATCCTCGGTGGCTCGAAGATCTCCGGCAAGATCGACGTCGTCGAAGCACTGCTGCCAAAGGTCGATGCGCTGCTCATCGGCGGTGCGATGGCGTGCACCTTCTACAAGGCGATGGGATTTGAAACCGGCACATCGCTCGTCGAACCGGATCGCGTCGAGATGGCGAAGGATCTGATCGAGCGCGCTGGAAGTCTGCTCATCCTGCCGCACGATGCGACGGTGGCCAAGGGGATGGATCAACCGAAGACCGCACACGCCGTCAAGCGCGACGCAATTCCGGCGGCTGAAGCGATGCTCGACATCGGGCCGGATTCCGCGCAGAGCTACGCGCGCGCCATCCTGTCGGCGAAGACGATCCTCTGGAATGGGCCGATGGGAGTGTTCGAGAAGCCGCCGTTCGATGCCGGGACGCGCGCCGTCGCGACGGCCATGGCAGCCGCGACCGGCAAGGGCGCGATCACCATCGTCGGCGGCGGCGATTCTGCTGCCGCAGTGGTGGAAGCGGGCCTGGGTGAAATGATGAGTCACGTGTCCACTGGCGGCGGAGCCAGCCTCGAATTTCTCGAAGGCAAGGAACTCCCCGGCGTGGCCGCACTCGATGACAAGGGGACCGCTTGAAGCTGCCGATCTTTGCCGCGAACTGGAAAATGCATCATGGCCCGAGCGACGCCCGGGCCTTCATGAAGAATTTTCTTGCCCACTATCCGCGCCAACAGGACCGCAAGGTGCTGTTTTTCCCGAATGCGCTGTCGGTGACCACCGTCAGCGAATTGATCCGCGACCGACCCGATCTCGTCACAGGCATTCAGAACATCCACTGGGAAGACAAGGGCGCCTTCACCGGCGAAAACTCGGCACCGATGGCGCGCGATTCCGGCGCCACGCACGTCCTTGTCGGTCACTCGGAACGGCGCCACGTGTTCGGCGAGACCGATGCGCAGTCCAACCTGAAGGTGAAGGCGGCGTTCCGCGCCGGCCTCACGCCAATGCTCTGCGTCGGCGAACTGCTCGAGGAGCGTGATGCGGGCAACACCGAAGCCACGGTGCTCCGGCAGCTGCTCGCCGGCATCGACGGGGTCGAGGACGCGCAGGTCGCCTCAATGATGTTTGCGTATGAGCCGGTCTGGGCCATTGGCACGGGCAGGACGGCCACGCCCGATGACGCCAGCCAGGTCCACACGGCGATCGTCGCCGCGCTCAAAACAGCGATCGGCGAGCGTGCATTGGGCATCCCGATCCTGTACGGCGGCAGCGTGAACCGCGGGAACGCGACGACGCTGCTCGCCGCCCCGGATGTCGACGGCGTGCTCGTCGGCGGCGCCAGCCTCGACGCCGACGGCTGGAACGCGATCGTCCGCGCTTGATTCGACGGGTCGGATTCGCTTCCTTTGGTGGCTAGTTCCGAGACGTCTCCGACCCATCCGATCCGATGTACACGTTCCTGCTCGTCATTCTGATCATCATCAGCTTCGTGCTGATCGCTGCCATCCTGCTGCAGTCCGGCAAGGGTGGTGGAATGGCCGCCAGCTTCGGCGGCGCCACGTCGTCGGCCGATGCCGTGATCGGCACGCGTCAGGCGGGCAATCTGCTCACCAAGATCAGCTGGTGGGGCGGTGGCGCTTTCCTCTTGCTGTCGCTCGTCCTGCAGCTCATGACGAGTCGGCAGCGCGCCCCGAAGTCGGTGCTGGACAACGCCTTCTCCGCTCCGGCCCCTGCCGCACCGTCGACCGCCCCAGCGGCTGGCGGCAAGGCCCCTGCGTCGGCGCTTCCGCTGACACCGGCTGCGCCCGCAGCGAAGGCTCCGACCACACCGGCTCCCGCCAAGAAGTGAGCAGCGGCAACGTGCCGCTCGCCTTCGATACCGTCCCCGGGGTACTGCTCCTCGAGGACGGTTCGACGTTTCGGGGAATCGTCAGCGCGGGCACTCAGCCGACCGTCGCCGAGGTGGTCTTCACGACGAACATGACAGGCTACCAGGAGGTCTTTACCGACCCCTCGTACACTGGCCAGATCGTTGTCATGACCACGCCGCAGATCGGGAACTACGGCGTGAATACCGAAGACCAGGAAAGCAGTCGCGTTCAGGTCTCTGGTGTCATCGTCCGCGAGCTCTCGCGCGCGTATTCGAATTGGCGCGCCACGGGCGACCTGCCTTCCTGGCTCGCCGCCGCGGGTGTCCCGATCCTCCATGACGTGGACACCCGGCGCCTGACGCGCCACCTGCGGAGCGCTGGTGTCATGCTCGGCGTGATCTGCGTCGGCGACGAACCGTCGCCCGATGCACGCGCGAGACTGGCGGCCGCCCCGCGCATGGAAGGCGCCGACCTCGCCACCACCGCAGCGACGCAGCAGGCCTACGTCTACGGCGCTGACAACACGCAGCACCACATCGTGGCCGTCGATTTCGGCATCAAGGAGAACATGCTCCGCCTGTTCTCTGACGAGGGCTGCAAGGTCACCGTCGTCCCCGCGACGACCACCGCCGAGGAGATCCTCGCGCAGAAGCCCGACGGCGTTTTCCTGTCGAACGGCCCGGGTGATCCGGCCGCGATCGGCTATGCCCCGGCGATGATCCGCGGCGTCGCCGAGTCGGGCACGCCGCTGTTCGGCATCTGCCTCGGCCACCAGCTGATCGGCCTCACGTTCGGCGGGCGCACGCAGAAGATGCCGTTCGGCCACCGCGGCGGCAATCAGCCGGTGAAGGAGCTCGCCACGGGAAAGGTCCTGATCACGTCGCAGAATCACGGCTTTGCGGTTGCCGGCGACAAGAATCACGTGGCGGGATCGACCGACCTCGAGGTGACGCACGTGAACCTCAACGATGGCACCATCGAAGGGCTCCGCCATCGGACACTGCCCGTCTTCGCGGTGCAGTACCATCCGGAGGCTGCGCCGGGTCCGCACGACGCCCGCCCCGTCTTCCATGAGTTCATGGCAGCGCTTCGACGACGCACCTGAAGATAGCCAACCTCTTGACTGACAACGCTCTACGTCGCTAGCTTCGCGCCCGAGGCCGGTGCCTACCGGCTGTTGACTCCTTGAGGGCGTCCATGACGAAAGCCGATCTGGTGGAGCGGGTCACCGAGCAGATTTCTCGCACGGCTGGTCCGCTCATTTCCAAGAAGGATTGCGCGCGCGTCGTGGATGCGTTTCTCGACGCGATCAAAGACGCGATGAAGGATCAGAAGAACATCGAGGTGCGCGGCTTCGGCACCTTCAAGATCCGGCAGCGGAAGACGCGCATGGCGCGCAACCCGCGCACAGGTGAACCGGTCGAAGTCTCCGCGCGGCCCGTCCCGGTGTTCAAGCCGTCGAAGGAACTGCGGGCACTTGTTGCCGGTGAAGAAGTGCCGGAAGGCGGCTTTCCCGACGATGACGACGATTTCGACGAGTAAGTCGAAGTCGCGCATGTGGATACGCGCCGGACGGCGCGCCGCGGGGCGCCAGCAGAGCGCCCCGCCGTCGTGTCCCCACCTGGGAACGAGTGGAGTCAGATCGCGGTACCTTTCGTGACACCACGACACAACTCCATGACCCAGCTTCAGGTTCTGCTCTTTGCGTCGTATGCCGACGCATTCGGCGCCGGCGCCGTGACGGTCTCCGTCCCCGAGCCGGCGACCGTCGCTGACGTCGTCAGCGCACTGCGCAAACTCCCCGGCGGCAGCGTGCTGCCTGCGCTTCCGCTCGTGGCAGTCGACCGCCGCTACACGCCGGGTGCCGTACCCGTCGTCGCCGGTCAGGAAATCGCGGTCATTCCACCGGTGGCCGGTGGATGATCCGCACCGCGATCGTTGACGTGCCGATCGACGCCTCGGCGCTGCTGACCGCCGTGACATCACCGGCGACCGGGGCGACCACCCTGTTCCTCGGCACCGTGCGCGACGTCAATGAGGGACGTGCCGTCACCGGCATCGAGTATTCCGCGTACACGGCGATGGCCAGCGACGAACTGCAGCGCGTTGCCGATGAAGCGGCTGCGCGCTTTGAAGGCATTCGCGTCGTCGTCGAGCATCGGATCGGCACACTCCATCTCGAAGAGGTGAGCGTGGCGATCGCGGTCGCGCACGCGCGTCGAGGCCCGGCGCTGGATGCGCAGCGCTTCATCATCGAAGAACTCAAGCGGCGCGTACCGATCTGGAAGCGCGAGCACTACGTCGACGGTGACTGGCAGTGGGTCGATCCAACGGCGCACGCGGCGCCGTTGGAGGCCACGACATGACGGACGTCACGCTCACCGATCAGTTCGGGCGCAGCATCGAGTATCTCCGCATCTCGGTCACGGATCGCTGCAACTTCCGCTGCACGTACTGCATGCCGCTGGAAGGGCTGCCGTGGTTGCCGAAGGCCGACATCCTCTCGTATGAGGAGATTGTTGCGGTGGTCGCGCAGTTGGCACCGCTGGGGCTGCGTCGTATTCGACTGACCGGTGGCGAACCGACCATTCGTCCGCAGCTCACGTCATTGGTGCGACAGCTGCGCGACGTGCGTGGCGTGACGGACATCGCGCTCTCGACGAACGGCGTGACACTGCCGACGCTTGCGCAGCCGCTGCGCGATGCGGGACTCGATCGCGTGAACATGAGCGCGGACAGTCTCCGGCCCGATCGCATTCTCTCGATCGCTCGTCGCACACTGGCATTCGACCCGGTTGCATCGTTGCGCGCTGCGGAAGCCGCCGGTCTGTCACCGATCAAGGTCAACGTCGTCGTGATGCGTGGCGTCAATGACGACGAGGTGGGCGACTTTGCCCGGCTCACGCGTGACCATCCGTGGCACGTGCGGTTCATCGAGCTGATGCCGGTGGGCGACATGCGCGAGCTGACGTGGGATCATGTCGTGCCGACGTCGGAGATCCTGGACCGGCTGTCGAGCGTCGATGCGCTCGTCGCCGACGACGGACCGACACGTGGCAACGGGCCCGCCACCTACTATCGCTATCCCGGTGCGCCGGGGACGGTCGGCGTGATCACGCCGATGACGCACACGTACTGCGGCACATGCAACCGTGTGCGGCTGACGGCTGACGGTCGCCTCCGCACGTGCCTCTTTGGCGATCATGAGGTGAACCTGCGAGACGCGCTGCGCGCCGGCGCGCCACTCGAGCCGCTCTTTCGCGAGGCGCTGGCGGGGAAGCCCAAGGAGCACGCGCTGCTCCAGATGCAGGTCGGCGGTCTCCGGGCTTTGAGTCAGATCGGTGGTTAGGTCCGGCGGGCCCTCGTTGTCGGCTGCAGTGCTGAAGCGTAAGTTTCCGTCGATACTCCATAGTGATGGTTACCCGCATCAGTACGCTGGTGCGATCGATGCATACCTCTCAGATCGACTACTGCAATGGTGAACAAGATCACGGTGGTCGGTGCCGGCAATGTCGGCGCCACGGCTGCTCAGCGCATCGCGGAAAAGGAACTCGCGCGCCACGTGGTGATGGTTGACGTGGCTGAAGGCGTCCCGCAGGGCAAGGGGCTGGATCAATATCAGAGTGCGCCGATCGAAGGCTTCGATTCGCTCGTCATCGGCAGCAACGGCTACGAGGAATCGGCCGACAGCGACATCGTCGTGATCACCGCCGGCATCCCGCGCAAGCCCGGAATGTCGCGCGACGATCTGGTGAACACGAATGCCGGCATCATGAAGGCGGTCTGCGAGCAGGTGAAGCGCACGTCGCCGAACGCGATCGTGATCGTCGTCTCGAACCCGCTCGACGTCATGTGTTATGTGGCGAAGCAGGTGACGGGGTTCCCGCGTGAGCGCGTGATCGGCATGGCCGGCGTGCTCGACACGGCCCGCTATTGCGCCTTCCTCGCGATGGCGATGGATGTCTCAGTGAAGGATATTCGCGCCATGGTCCTGGGCGGTCACGGTGACACGATGGTGCCACTCGTCAGCTACACCTCGGTCAGCGGCATTCCTGTCACCCAGCTCCTCGACAAGCCGACGCTCGACGCGATCGTGCAGCGCACGCGCGATGGCGGCGCCGAGATCGTGAAGTACCTCAAGACCGGTTCCGCGTACTACGCGCCGTCGGCCGGCGCGGTGCAGATGGTGGAGGCGATCGTGAACGATCAGAAGCGCATCCTGCCATGTGCGGCATGGCTCACCGGCGAGTACGGTATGTCGGGACTTTATCTCGGCGTGCCTTGCAAGCTCGGGCGCAACGGACTCGAGAAGGTCATCGAAGTCGAGCTGTCACCGGACGAGCGAGCGGCGCTGGAAAAGAGTGCGCAAGCCGTCCGCGAACCGATGGCGGCGCTCACGATCTGAGCATTCTTCGAGTGGCGGGTCGGGCGTTCAGCCTGGCCCGCCGCTCGACCATTCTGACCCAGTTCCGGAGCATCCTGCTCGATGAACACGGTGTTGACGTTCTGGCGCTCCACCATTGGCAAGAAGGTGGTGATGGGCGTGACGGGCCTGATCGGCCTTGGTTTCGTGATCGGTCACATGGCGGGGAACCTGCAGGTCTTTTCGGGCGCTGAGAAGATCGATGCGTATGGCGCACTGTTGCAAGGACCGCTGCACGAGATCGTGCTGCTTGCGCGCGTGGTGCTCGTCGCTGCGGTCATCCTGCACGTGACCGCGGCTTATCAGCTGACGATGATCTCGCGCGCCGCGCGGCCGGTGGAGTACGCGGTCCGTCGTCCGCAGGTCAGCACGTTGGCGTCGAAGACGCTCAAGTGGGGTGGTGTGCTGCTGCTGGTGTTCATTGTCTTCCACATCCTGCACTTCACGATCGGTACCGTCCACCCCGACTTCGTGGAGGGGAGGATCTATCGCAACATCGCAACCGGCTTCGCCGTGAAGTGGGTAGCGGCGTTCTACCTGGTCGCGATGATCGCGCTGGGCATGCACCTCTACCATGGCGCGTGGAGTTCGATGCGGACACTCGGCCTCTCCAAGCAGAGTGCGCATCCGCTCAAGCGGTACCTGCCGGTCGCGATCGCGATCGTGGTGTCTTCCGGGTTTGCGGCGATTCCGCTGGCCTTCCTTCTCGGCGTTCTCAAGTAGTCGGGCGCACAGCATATGGAACTGAAGTCCAAGATCCCGTCGGGTCCACTCGAGCAGAAGTGGGATTCGCACCGCTTCAACATGAAGCTCGTGAACCCGGCCAATAAGCGGAAATATTCGGTGATCGTCGTCGGCGCCGGCCTTGCCGGGGCTTCGGCGGCGGCGACGATGTCGGAGCTCGGCTACAAGGTGTCGTGCTTCGTCTATCACGATTCCCCGCGTCGCGCGCACTCGATCGCGGCGCAGGGTGGCATCAACGCAGCCAAGAACTATCAGAACGACGGCGACTCGATCAAGCGCCTGTTCTACGACACCATCAAGGGCGGTGACTTCCGCTCTCGCGAGGCGAACGTGTACCGCCTGGCACAGTGTTCGGTGAACATCATCGATCAGTGCGTGGCGCAGGGCGTGCCGTTTGCGCGCGAGTACGGCGGGCTGCTGACGAACCGCTCATTCGGCGGCGCACAGGTCAGCCGCACCTTCTACGCCCGCGGTCAGACCGGCCAGCAGTTGCTGCTCGGGGCGTATCAGGCGCTCGAGAAGCAGGTCGGCAAGGGTGCCATCGAGATGCACACGCTGACCGAGATGGTGGACGTGATTCTGGTCGATGGCGTGGCGCGCGGCATCGTCGCTCGCGACCTGCGCACGGGGAAGATCTCGTCGCACATCGCGGACGCCGTGGTGCTGGCGACGGGTGGCTACGGCAACGTGTTCTTCCTCTCCACGAACGCCAAGCAGTCGAACGTGACGGCCACCTGGCGCGCGTACAAGCGCGGCGCGGCCTTCGCCAATCCGTGCTTCACGCAGATTCATCCGACCTGCATTCCGCAGGCCGGCGACCATCAGTCGAAGTTGACGCTGATGTCCGAATCCTTGCGCAATGACGGACGCTGCTGGGCGCCGAGCAGGAAGGGGGACACGCGCAATCCGCGTGATATTCCCGAGACGGAGCGCGACTATTTCCTCGAGCGCAAGTACCCGAGCTTCGGCAACCTCGCACCACGGGACATCGCAAGCCGAACGGCGAAGGAAGTCTGTGATGAAGGCCGCGGCGTCGGGGACACAGGGCTGGGCGTGTATCTCGACTTCGCCGATTCCATCAAGCGGCTCGGCGAGAAGGCGATCGCAGAGCGCTACGGCAACCTGTTCGAGATGTACCAGCGGATCACGGACGAGAATCCGTACCAGCAGCCGATGCGCATCTACCCAGCCGTGCATTACACGATGGGCGGCACGTGGGTCGACTACAACCTGATGAGCACGATCCCGGGCCTGCATGTGCTGGGTGAGGCGAACTTCTCGGATCACGGGGCCAATCGCCTTGGCGCCAGTGCGTTGATGCAGGGATTGGCCGACGGCTATTTCGTGATTCCGGTGACCATCGGCGACTATCTCGCGCAGGCGAAGCTGACGCCCGTGACGCAGGATCACCCGGACGTCCGCGCCGCCGAAGTGGCCGCGAATCAGCGCATGAAGCAGCTGGTCGGCATCAAGGGCAAGCGCGCAGCGGACAGCTTCCACCGCGAGCTCGGCAAGATCATGTGGGAGCAGTGCGGCATGGCGCGCAGCAGGGCGACACTGACGACGGCGATCCAGGATATCGGTGCACTGAAGGAAGAGTTCTGGAAGAACGTCAACGTCCCGGGCAGTGATGCCGACCTGAATCAGGCGCTCGAGAAGGCGAATCGCATCGCCGACTTCATGGAGCTCGGCGAGTTGATGTGTCGCGATGCACTCGAGCGTGAAGAGAGCTGCGGCGGCCACTTCCGTACGGAATATCAGACGTCCGACGGAGAGGCGTTGCGCAACGACGAGCAGTTCGCTCATGTCGCGGCATGGCAGTACAACGGCGAAGGCAGCAGCCCGACGCGTCTCGTGGAACCGCTCACGTTCGAGAACGTGCAGCTCAGCCAGCGGAGCTACAAGTAATGAATTTCACGTTGAAGGTGTGGCGTCAGGCCAACGCGAAGGCGTCGGGGAAGCTGGAGACGTACCAGGCGAAGGACGTGCCATCGGATGCGTCTTTCCTCGAGATGATCGATATCGTGAACAACCATCTCGAAGAGGAAGGCAAGGAACCGATCGCATTTGCGCACGACTGTCGCGAAGGTATTTGCGGCAGCTGCAGCATGATGATCGATGGCATGGCGCACGGTCCGGTGACGGGAGCGGCGACCTGCCAGGTGCACATGCGCACGTTCAAGGACGGACAGGAGATCACGATCGAGCCGTGGCGCTCAGCGGCATTCCCGGTGCTGAAGGATCTCATGACCGATCGCAGCGCCTTCGATCGCATCATCCAGGCGGGCGGCTACATCAGCGCACCGACCGGTGGCGCCCGCGACGCGAACGAAATCCTGATCGCGAAGTCGGATTCGGACTCGGCAATGGACGCCGCCGCCTGCATCGGGTGCGGCGCTTGTGTGGCCGCGTGTCCGAACGGGTCCGCATCGCTCTTCACCGGCGCGAAAATCTCGCATCTCGCGCGTCTGCCGCAGGGGCAGCCGGAGCGCTACAAGCGTGTCGAGGCGATGGTGGCGCAGATGGACGAAGAACACTTCGGCCACTGCACGCTGTTCGGCGAGTGCCAGGAAGCGTGTCCGAAGCAGATCTCCATCGATGTCATCTCACAGATGAATCGCGACTACATCGTGGCGACGGCGACGAAGAAGCCGGAGATGGCAGGGGCGAGCGGCCACGGCTGATCGGCGCACTGCTGAACGACAGCGGGGCCCGGCATCGATGACGAGATGCCGGGCCCCGTGTATTTTCAGTGGGCCGAGGTCAGAGCCTCGGCAGCGTGATCCCGACTTGCGCCTGGTATTTGCCGCGCTTGTCCCGGTAGCTGACGTCCGGCGGCGCGTTGCCCTGCAGGAAAAGCACCTGCGCGATGCCTTCGTTCGCGTAGATCTTCGCTGGCAGTGGAGTCGTATTCGAGATTTCCAGCGTCACGAAGCCTTCCCACTCCGGCTCGAACGGCGTGACGTTGGTGATGATGCCGCAGCGGGCGTAGGTCGACTTGCCGACGCAGATGGTGAGGATATCGCGCGGGATCCTGAAATATTCGACCGACCGTGCCAGCGCGAAGCTGTTGGGCGGGACGATGCAGTGGTCCCCTTCGAATTCGACGAAGCTCTTCGGATCGAAGTCCTTCGGGTCCACGATCGAGCTCAGGACGTTGGTGAAAATCTTGAATTCCCGGGCCACCCGCATGTCATAGCCGTACGAGGAGACCCCGTAGCTGATGACACCGTCGCGGACCTGACGGTCTTCGTAGGGTTCGATCATCCCGTGGTCAAGCGCCATGCGGCGGATCCACGCGTCGTTCATGATAGGCATGGCGCGGGAACGTAGCGCCCACGGAGCACCCGTGCCACCATCCGATCCAGCGGGTGGACCGTTTGGTCCGACTCGCGAGGATTCCCGCATCCGCAGCGTGTCAGTGAACGTTGAAGTACGCATCACGGACGGCTAGCTTGCCTGTGACCGGTTAGTGAAATTTTTCACGAGCGTGTGACTTCGAATGGGGCTTCAAGCGTACCTCCCTATCCTGATGTTGATGGGTTTCGTTCTGCTGAACGCGGCCGTCATCATCGGTTTGTCACAGTGGGCCATGCGGCGACGGCCGACTGTCGTGAAGTCGGAAGCGTACGAGTCCGGCATTCCGGTGCTCGGTGATGCGCGCGAGCGTTTTTCCGTCAAGTTCTATCTCGTCGCGATGCTCTTCATCGTCTTCGACATCGAGACCGTCTTCCTGATTCCGTGGGGCACGGCGTTCCGTCGTCTCTCGTGTTCCGGCGCCATAATCGATGGCCTGTGCAGCGGAGCCACGAGTTTCTTCGGGCTCGGTGAGATGCTGGTGTTCATGGCGATTCTCGCTGTCGGCCTGACCTACGTGTGGCGCAAAGGAGCATTGCAATGGGATTGAGTCCGGCGACGACGCCGACGAGCGTCACCTACGACCCGGTCTCGCAAGAGGGCTGGGTCACGACTCGGCTCGAGTTCCTGGTGAATTGGGGTCGCGCCAACTCGCTCTGGCCGATGCCGTTCGGCACCGCCTGCTGCGCGATTGAGTTCATGGCGACGGCGGCGAGTCGTTTCGACCTCGCGCGATTCGGTATGGAGCGCATGAGCTACTCCCCGCGTCAGGCCGACGTGTTGATCTGCGCCGGCCGAGTGCCCTTCAAGCTCGCTCCGGTCATTCGGCGCATCTACGAACAGATGCCGCAGCCGAAGTGGGTGATCTCGATGGGCGCCTGCGCCTCCACGGGTGGCATGTTTGACAATTACGCCGTGGTGCAGGGCATCGACACGATCATACCGGTGGACGTGTACGTCCCAGGATGCCCGCCGCGTCCAGAAGGGCTGATCTACGGTATCATGATGTTGCAGGAGAAAGTGAAGCAGCAGCGTTCCATCTCGAACCAGACGCAGTACGACGAACTGAAGATCGATCCGACCTCGCGCCTGTACATCCCGCCGTCACGAATCGACGAACTGTCCGAGCCGTTCGGCAACTCCGTGCAGCAGACGCGGTCCGCCCCATGACGGTCGTTCTGCCTGGTGCAGCGCTCCCGCCGAACACACCAGATCCCGTGACGCCGCGCGCGATTCCGCATCGTGGTGGCGCGATGAACCCGTCTGTCGAGGCGCTCCGCGCCAGGTTCGGCGCATTGATCGGCCGTGCCGAGGTGATGTGGGGCGAGACGACGGTCTGGGTGGAGGCCGCGAAGATCCGCGAGATCATGCTCTGGCTGCGTGATGAGCCGTCGCAGCAGTACGACTATCTGGTGGACGTGACCGCCGTCGAACATCGTGACAGCAGCTTGCCGATCGAAATGGTGTGGCACGTGCGCTCACTGCCGTACCGGCGCTTCCTGCGCATCAAGTCGGCGCTCGACATGTTGGCCGACCTCGAAGTGCCGAGTATCGAGCCCGTGTACCACGCGGCGAATTGGCTCGAGCGTGAGGTGTTCGACATGTTCGGCGTGCGCTTCGGCGGCCACTCGGACCTCCGGCGCATTCTGCTGTGGGAGTCGTACGCCGAAGGCTTTCCGCTACGCAAGGATTTCCCATTGCGCGGCCGATTCAGTCGCGCTGAACAGTTGTCGCAAGCCCTCAACGCGAATCCGGAGGCGCCGTACTCGATGGAAGAGTTGAGCGTCGCCGACGCGTTCCATGAATTGCCGGTCGATATGCGCGAGCGACTGCTGCGCGAAAAGGGCGAGAGCTGATCGATGACGACCACGACGCGGACGGTTGAAGTCGAGTTGGCCACCCAGACACTCGGGCCGAAAGGCGAGCTGCTGCGAATGCCGCTGACCGCGAATGCCGCCGGTTTCGTGATGCCGGTGGATCTCGCGCCGGGCACCGAGCCGGACATGGGCAGCGAGCGCATGCTGATCAACATCGGTCCGCAGCATCCGGCCACGCATGGTGTGTTGCGGCTGGTGCTGGAACTCGACGGCGAAACCGTGATCCGGTGCGTGCCGCACATCGGTTATCTGCACTGCGGCTTCGAGAAGATCGGCGAGTATCGGCAGTACAATCAGATCATCCCGTGGACGGACCGCGAGGATTACCTGAACTCGATGGGCAACAACATCGCATATGCGTTGAGTGCGGAGCGGTTGTTCGGCATCGAGATCACGCCACGATGCACCGTGCTGCGTGTCATCGCGATGGAGCTGTCGCGGATCATCTCGCATCTGGTGTGGCTTGGCACGACCGCGATCGACATGGGGGCCTTCACACCGTTCCTCTGGACGTTCCAGGAACGCGAGACGGTCTACAACCTGTGGGAGAGCTGGGTCGGCGCGCGCCTCACCACCAGCGCGTCACGCATCGGCGGGATGGCAGCCGATCTGCCGAGTGGCTGGATCGATGGCCTGAAGGGCTTCCTGCGCTCGCTGCCGAAGACGCTCGATGAGACCGATCGGATGCTGACGAAGAACGGCATCTGGGTCGGGCGCACGGTTGGACTGGGCGTTATGACGGCAGCCGAAGCGACGAACTATGGCCTCTCGGGCCCGATGCTGCGCGCGTCCGGCGTCGCGTACGACGTGCGCAAGGATGTCCCGTATCTCGATTACGAAACGTACGACTGGGACATTGCGGTCGGCGGCAAGGGCGATGTGTACGATCGCTATCTCGTGCGCATGGAGGAGATGCGTCAGAGCGTGCGCATCATCGAGCAGGCGCTCGTCCGGCTGCCCGACGGCCCGATCAACGTGGACGATCCGCGCGTGATCCTGCCGGCGAAGAGCAAAGCGACGAGTGAGATGGAATCGATGATCCACCACTTCAAGCTGGTGATGGAAGGTCCGCGTCCGCCGATCGGCGAGTGTTACGTCGCGACGGAAAGTCCAAAAGGTGAAAAAGGATACTATCTCGTGAGTGATGGGACGTCGAAGCCGGTGCGGTGGCGCATTCGCCCGCCGGCCTTCGTGAACCTGTCCGCAATCTCGAAGATGGCGGAAGGACATCTGCTGTCGGATGTGATCGCGATCAACGCCAGTATCGATATCGTGATGGGAGAGATCGACCGATGAGTCTCCACGCGATGGCGCCGGAGGGTCACGACGATCATGCGCCGTATGCGCCTGTCTTCGTCGGGGCGCGCCGGACGGAGCTCGACGAACTGCTGACACGCTACCCGACCAAGATGGCCGCGTTGCTGCCGGCGCTCTGGATGCTGCAGGAGGATCGCGGCTGGGTGAGCGAGGACGGCATGGCGGAAGTGGCGCAGGTGCTCGACTTGACGCCTGCGTACGTCAAGGGCGTGGTCACGTTCTACACCATGTATCACCAGCATCCGGTCGGTCGGCACTTCGTGCAGGTGTGCACGACGACGCCGTGCAACGTGTGCGGCGCGGAGGATGTGGTGAACACATTCCTCAAAGAGACGAAGTGCGGTGAGCTTGGTGTCACCTCGGCGGACGGACGGTTCACGGTGGTCGAAGTGGAATGCCTTGGCGCGTGCGGATTCGCGACGCCTGTGATGGTCAACGAAGCCCTGGTCGAGTGTGTCTCGGTGGACAGTGTCAAGGACTTGCTCGCGGGGCTCGACTGATGGGATATCCGCATCCGTCGCACCCGCGGGAAACGCCGGTCATCTCGAAGTATTTCGGCGACCCTGAAGCGCGCACGCTGGCCGGCTGGCAGAAGCGTGGCGGCTACGAGACGCTGAAAATGGCGCTCTCGATGGATCCCGTCGACGTGCAGAACATCGTGAAGGAATCCGGACTGCGTGGTCGCGGCGGCGCCGGCTTCCCGACGGGCGTGAAGTGGAGCTTCATGAAGCCCGACGGCAAGACGCATTATCTGACGATCAACGCGGACGAATCCGAGCCGGGCACATTCAAGGATCGCGAGATCATGCGCTGGACGCCGCATCAGCTCGTCGAAGGTACTGCCATCGGGGCGCACGCGATCTATGCCGAGACGGCGTACATCTATATTCGCGGCGAGTACACGGAGCCGATCGCGCGCGTGCAAGAAGCGGTGAAGGAGGCGTACGCGGCCGGCATCCTCGGCGCGAACGCGATGGGCAGCGGCAAGCGCGTCGATGTGCACGTCCACAAGGGCGCGGGTGCCTACATCTGCGGCGAAGAGACCGCGCTGATGAATTCGCTCGAAGGGCGGCGAGGTAATCCTCGCATCAAGCCGCCGTTTCCGGCGGTCGCAGGCCTGTTCGCGCAACCGACGACCATCAACAATGTGGAAACCGTCTGCGCGGCAACGCATGTGCTGAAGAATGGTGCTGACTGGTACAAGTCACTCTCCAGTCCGACCAATCCCAAGAGCACCGGCACGAAGTTGTTCTCCGTGTGCGGCAATGTGGCGCGTCCCGGCAACTACGAGGTCGGGATGGGCTTTTCGATGAAAGAGTTTCTCTGGGATCTGTGCGGTGGCCCGCCGGTCGGTCGCACGTTCAAGGCGATCATTCCCGGTGGTTCATCGGTGCCGATTCTGACGCCGGAGGAATGTGAGGTCGCCGTCATGGACTACGAAGGCATTCAGGCTGCAGGTTCGCTGCTCGGCTCCGGCGGCGTGATCTGCTTTGACGACACGCAGTGCATGGTGCGCCAGATCGCGCGACTGGCGCGTTTTTACGCGCACGAGAGCTGCGCACAGTGCACGCAGTGCCGAGAGGGGACGGCGTGGACGACGAAGATTCTCGAGCGAATTCGTGACGGGCAGGGCACGATGAAGGATCTCGACACGCTGCTCGAGATCGCGGACAACATGACCGGCAAGACGATCTGCGTGCTGAGCGATTCGTGCGCCACGCCGGTCGTCAGCGGCTTGAAGAAGTTCCGCCACGAATTCGAAGCGAAGATCCCGAAGAATCGCTCGCAGGTGATGATTCCGAGTCTGACGGCGGCGGTGGCCTGACATGACCGCACCCGTAGCGCCCGCAAATCCGGGGATGGTCACGCTCACGATCGAAGGGCGTGAAGTGATCGTTCCGCCGGGAACGAACCTGATCGAAGCCGCCAAGACCGCGGGCGTTCTCATCCCGCACTATTGCTACCATCCGTCGCTGCCGGTGGCGGGCGTGTGTCGCATGTGCCTGGTGGAAGTCGAGAAGTTTCCAAAGCTCACGCCCGCTTGCGCGACCTCGGTCGGTGAAGGACAGGTCGTGCATGTGCATTCAGAGAAGGCTCGCGACGCTCGCAAGGGCGTGCTCGAATTCCTCCTGATCAACCATCCGCTCGATTGCCCGATCTGCGATCAGGCCGGTGAGTGTGAGTTGCAGGACTACACCTTCGCCGAAGGCCGCAAGGATTCGCGGTACATGGAGCCGAAGCGCTTCAATCCGATGGAGGATTTCGGTGGCGACGTGCTGTATGTGCCAAACCGCTGCATCCTCTGCACGCGCTGTGTGCGGTTCATGGATGTCGTCGCGAGGGATCCGGTGCTCAATGTCAGTGAGCGTGGCGATCGCGCGTACATCGGCAAGTTCGAAGGCAGCGATCTCACCCATGCGTGGGCAGCCAACGTCGTCGATCTCTGCCCGGTCGGCGCGCTCCTCTCGAAGGACTTTCTGAACAAGGCGCGCGCCTGGGAGCTGGACCGCGCCGCATCGGTGTGCCCGAGCTGCTCGCAGGGCTGCAACGTGATGCTCGAGACGCGTGACAACGTCGTCGTGCGCATCCGCCCTCGGCCGAACGCCGCCGTCAACCAGCACTTCGCGTGTGACGTTGGCCGCATGAACTATCGCTGGATCAACCGTCGCGATCGCCTCGAGTACCCGCAGCTGCGTACCGCGCAAGGACTTGCGACGGCATCCTGGAGTGACGCCATCAACGCCGCCGCCAGCGCGATCAGTGCTGCCGCCCGCGTGACGGTGCTTGCATCGCCAGCACTGTCGAACGAGACGCTGTTCCTGCTTGGCCGGATCGCTGCGCATGTCAACGCCACGGCGGTGATGACGGTCGAACGTGGAGCGGAGGCACCGCTGCCCGGCGTGAAGGATCTGTCGTTGCGCGCGGAGCGTGCGCCGAACCACACCGGTGCTGAGCTCTTTGGATTCACCGAAGTCATTTCGCCGCTGGCCGGCCTCGGCGCAAACGATCTGCTGATCGTGGCTGACGCCGCGGGGGCGGTCGGCGCCATCCCCGATGGGGTTCGCGTCGTCGTCATCGGCACGGTGCTCGACGAGACACTGCGCGCTACGGCCGTCGTCGCACTGCCGATCGCGAACTTCGCAGAGGAGGACGGCACCTTCACGAATCTGCGTGGTCGCGTGCAGCGATTCCAGCAGGCGAAGGCACCACCCGCACAGGTGCGGCCGAGCTATCGCGTCGTCGGCGAACTCGCCACGACGATTGGCGCCGGCAGCTATCCTGCGCTCGCGAGCGACATCTTCGCGTCGATGGCGTCGTCAGTTCCGGCGTTCGCAGGCATGACGTATCGCTCGCTTGGCTTGCAAGGCACGATGGCCGCGTTGCCGGCGGGAGTGACTGCCTGATGGGACCGATGCTCATGACGCCGATCACCGACAACATGACGGCCTTCGTTATCGCGTCCGCCATCAAGGTGCTGGTGTTCTTCGGCGTGTACCTCGTGACGGTTGCGATGCTCACGCTCGCTGAGCGGAAAGTCAGTGCCTGGATTCAGGATCGGCATGGTCCGAACCGCACCGGTCCCGGTGGGTTGCTGCAGCCGGCGGCTGACGGCGTGAAGAACTTCATGAAGGAAGAGCTCTCGCCGGGCGCGGGCAACAGCATCCTGTTCACGCTCGCCCCGGCGATTGCTTTCTGCACAGCCATGGTGAGCTGGGCGGTGATTCCGTTCGCCGCACCGCTGCCGACTCCGTGGGGGGTCGTCGCCTTCTCGATTGCGCAGCTGCCGGTCGGCTTCGTCTTCACGCTTGCGATTTCGTCGCTCGGCGTGTTCGGCATCACGCTCGCCGGCTGGAGCTCGAACAACAAGTATTCGCTGCTCGGCGGCCTTCGGTCCAGTGCGCAGATGATTTCATACGAGATCGCGATGGGCCTGTCGATCATCCCGGTCCTGTTGCTGGCCGGTAATGTCACGATGGACGCCATCGTGAAGCAGCAGGCGACCGGTGGCTGGAATGTGCTGAATCTTTCGCTGGCGTTCCTCACGTTTCTGATCTCGGCCTTCGCCGAGACGAACCGTCTGCCGTTCGACCTGCCCGAGGCAGAGAGCGAACTGGTTGCTGGCTATCACACCGAATACAGCTCGATGAAGTTCTCGATGTTCTTCATCGCCGAGTATGCGAACATGCTGACGGCCAGTGGCATGATGGCAACGCTCTTCCTCGGTGGCTGGGACATTCCCTTCACGAGCTGGGACAATACGGGTGATCCATCGGTGCTCAAGACGCTGCTGACACTCGTGTCGTTCGCGCTCAAGACCGGCTTCTTCCTCTTTCTGTACATGTGGATCCGCTGGACGCTGCCACGCTTCCGGTATGACCAGCTCATGTCGCTGGGCTGGAAGTTCCTGTTGCCGCTGTCGCTCGGCTACATCGTGCTGATCGCCTCGGTGCTCCTTGCACTGCAGGCCCTCGGCATTCAGCAGGGCGTGCTGCAGACCGGTATTCTGTTCGTGCTGAACGTGGCCGTGCTGGTGCTCGTGTTCGTGGTCTTCGACCGGGGCCGACTCGTGAGCCCGACGACGTCGAAGATGTCGGCCGCGGAGATGCTCCGGCTGCGGACGCAGGATCGTGTAGGATCCGTGCTGTCGGCGCAGGTGCGGCCTGAACCAGAGATGGGGGACTGATGGCGATCAAAGTGAAGGTCATGGAGCGACCGGTCGAGCAGGTCAGCTACGTGCGCGCGACGCTCTCTGGTCTGGCGCACACGTTCAGGCACCTCGTCGATCCGCACAAGGTCACGACGCAGTATCCCGAGGAGACGGAAGCCCTGTCGAAGCGGTGGCGCGGCACGCATCGCATGCTGACCAACGAGGAGGGGAAGGCGAAGTGCGTCGGCTGCGGCCTCTGTCCGACTGTCTGTCCGGCCAACTGCATCAAGCTCGTGCCGGGCGAGGATGAGCAGGGGAATCGGTTTCCACTCGTGTTCGAAATCGACGAGTTCCGTTGTATCTTCTGCGGCTACTGCCAGGAAGTGTGTCCGGAGGAGGCGATTCACATGGGTCGCCACTACGAGAACGCGGAGTACAGCCGCGACGGCTTCGTTTACGACCTCGAACGTCTCACCGCGCAGACGCACCCGGTGTGCGAGATGTGGGACCCAGCCGATCCGGCCGGGGAATGATGGAATCGACGTTCTACACCGTTCACTTCTGGCTCTTCTCCGCGCTCGCGATCGGCGCGGCACTGATGCTCGTCACGCGCCGGAATCCGGTGGCCGCGGCATTGTGGCTGGTGAACGTGATGTTTGCACTCGCGGCGCTGTACGTGATGCTGGGGGCGCACTTCCTCGGCGCAGCGCAGGTACTCGTGTATGCCGGCGCGATCATGGTCGTGTTCGTTTTCGTTGTCATGCTGCTGAACCTCGGCGAGGGTGACGCGAAGGAGCAGCGGAGCGTCGGCCTCGCCGTCGGTGCGGCGGCGCTCGCCGGCACGCTTGCGGCCGAGCTGCTGTACGTGATCCGTTCGCAGCCGCTCGCAGTCAAAGCGCTGCAGCCGGTGGACGCCGACGCACTGGCTCCGATCGCGGACTCACTGTTCACCGACAATCTGGTTGCCTTCGAGGTCACGTCGCTATTGCTGCTGGTCGCGGTGATTGGCGCGGTGGTGCTGGCCAAGCGCGGCAAGGTTGCCGGCGAGGCTCGCTCATGATTCGTGAAGCGCTGATCGTCTCGGCGATTCTGTTCAGCATCGGCGTACTCGGCGTGCTGACGCGGCGGAACGCGCTGATTCTGTTCATGTGTGTGGAGTTGATGCTCAACGCGGTGAATCTGTCGTTCGTCGCGCTGTCGCGACTGCACGGCGTCTCGGGTCAGGTCTTCGTGCTGTTCGTGATGACGGTTGCGGCGGCCGAGGCTGCAGTCGGCCTTGCGATCGTGATCAGCGTGTTCCGGCACTATCGCACGGTCGATCTCGGCCGCATTCGGCTGCTCAGAGGCTAGGCGCCGCCCCGTACTCCCCACGCATGTTCTCTTCTACGTCCGCATCGCAGGTCATCTGGCTCGTTCCCCTGCTGCCCTTTCTGGGTTTCATGGTCAACGGTCTCCTCTCGCTGCTGCCCGCGTGGCGCGGCGAACGCGCTGAGGCGCCGCCTGCAGGCCGTCGCGCGATCGTCGGCGTTGTCGGCGTCGGTGTGCTGCTGCTCGCATTCGCCCTGAGTGTCACGCTCGCGTTGTCAATCGGCGGTGCTGAAACGGCGATCTCGTCGTCGCTGGGCGAGTGGATGTCTGCCGGAGCCTTCAGGGTGGATTGGGCACTGCACGTCGATCATCTGAGCGTACTGATGATGCTCGTCATCACCGGTGTCGGCTCGCTGATTCACATCTACAGCGTCGGCTATATGGCGGACGATGCGAGCTTTGCGCGCTATTTCGCCTATCTGAACCTGTTCGTCGGCTTCATGCTGCTGCTGGTGATGGGCGCGAACCTGCCGGTGCTGTTCATCGGCTGGGAAGGGGTCGGTCTCGCATCGTACCTGCTGATCGGATTCTGGTTCGGCGACCTCGCGAATGCGGTTGCGGGCAAGAAGGCGTTCGTGGTGAATCGCATCGGTGACTTCGGCTTGTTGCTCGCGATGTTCATTCTGTACGCGAACATCGGCTCACTCGATTTCGCGGTGATCGCGAAGCAGCACGCGCAGATGGCGACGCCGCTGGTGACGGCGATCTGTCTGTTCATGTTCCTTGGCTGTGCCGGCAAGAGTGCGCAGCTGCCGTTGTACGTCTGGTTGCCGGACGCGATGGCCGGTCCGACGCCGGTCTCCGCGCTCATTCACGCCGCCACGATGGTCACGGCAGGCATCTACCTGATCGTGCGCAATGCGACCCTGTTTTCTGCCGCGCCGGTCGCGTGTCTGGTGATCGTGCTGGTCGGGGCGCTGACCGCACTCTGGGCGGCAACGATCGGGCTCAAGCAGTGGGACATCAAGAAGGTGCTGGCGTATTCGACGGTGTCGCAGCTTGGTTACATGTTCGTGGCCGTCGGTGCCGGCGCCTACACGGCCGCGATGTTTCATCTGGTCACGCACGCGTTTTTCAAGGCGCTGCTGTTCCTCGGTGCGGGTGCGGTGATTCACAGCATGCATCACGCGCTGCATGCCGCGCATCGCGACGACGATGCGCAGGATCTGCGCAACATGGGTGGCCTGATCAAGCGCATGCCGGCGACCGGTGCGCTGATGTGGATCGCAACGCTCGCGATCGCGGGCATTCCACCACTGGCCGGATTCTTTTCGAAGGACGCCATCCTGAGTGCGATCGCCGAGCGCGCGATGGAGTCACCGCTCGCGGAAGCATCGCTGGGGCCGATCCCGGGTCGCGCTATTCTCTGGTTCGCGTACATCCTCGGCGTCGTCACGGCGTTTCTGACAGCGATCTACATGACTCGCCTGATGCGGTACGCCTTTCACGGCCGGTTCCGCTCCGGTGCCGACGTCGAGTCGGATGTGCACGATTCTCCCTGGCTGCTGCGTGGACCGCTGCTGGTGCTCGGGGCGCTCACACTTGTCGGTGGGTGGTTGCAACTCCCGGAGGTGCTGCCGCTGGGTCGCGTTGCGCTGCTCGAACACTGGCTCGAGCCGGTGATCGGGAATGCCGGCACGCTGCTCTCGGGCACCGGACATCTGCCGCACACCACGGAGTTCCTGCTCATCGGCATCGCTGTGGCCGTCGCAGTCGCCGGCATCGGCGTGGCCTTCACGGCGCTCAAGCCGGCGGCGTTGACGAACAAGGCCGACGCGCCAGCTGAACATGGCATCGGACTGGTGCTCGCGAACGACTACTTCGTTGACACGGCGATCGAGCGTGGCATCGTCACGCCGACCGTCGCGACGGCCCGCAAGGTGCTCTGGCGTGGCCTCGATCTGGGCCTGATCAACGGCGTGGTCGTCCAGGGCAGTGCGCAGCTGTTCCGTATCGTCTCGTCAGTTGCGTCGCGAATACAGGTCGGCTTTGCGGGCAGTTATGTCTGGGCGATTGTGCTCGGTGCGATTGCGATGCTCGCCGTCTTCACGATGAGGGCCGGTCAGTGACCGCCCTGCTGACGTCCATCGGCTTTTCGCCGGCGTGGCTGCTGCCGTCGATCTTTGGTCTGCCGCTGGTTGGCGCGATCGCGGTATGGCTGCTGCCACGCGCTGCGGGCGACCCGGAAGCACGCCTCGCACGAGGGGTCACGATTGCCGTGCTCACGATCATCGCCGCGCTCTGCACCGCACTCTGGTTCGTGGTGCCCGCCGGCGATGGCGCGATGGTCGACTACCCGTGGATTGCGGACTTCGGTGCGCGACTGCGCTTCGCGGCGACCGGGATTTCGCTGCCGATGATTCTGCTCACCGCATTCCTGATGTTGCTCAGCGTGATTGCCACGCATCGCAGCAGCGTCACGCACCGCGCGGGGTCGTACTACGCGCTGATCCTGCTCCTGACCGCAGGCATCCTCGGCATTTTTCTCGCCGCCGATCTGCTGCTCTTCTACCTGTGCTGGGAGTTGATGCTGGTACCGCTGTATTTCCTGATCGGTGTGTGGGGCACCGGTCGTGGCCCGGCGGCGGGGATGACGTTCTTCATCTACACCATGCTCGGCTCGTTGCTGATGCTCGTCGCGGTGATCACCGTGGCCACCGCATCGGGCGGCACCACCTACGAGGCGATTCGCTCGATGGCGGCGAATCAACCGATGGGCGTGTCCACGCAGTTCTTCTGCTTCGCCGCGTTCGCCAGCGCTTTCCTCGTCAAGAGCGCGTTGATTCCGTTCCACACATGGTTGCCGGACGCGCAGAGCGAAGGCCCGCCGCTGGCCGCCGTTGCACTCGGGATCAAGGTTGGCACCTATGGCCTGCTGGTACTCGCATATCCGCTCTTCCCGGCGGCGGCGCTGCATCCGACGACACGGCTTGTCCTCGGCTCGCTCGGCGTCATCGGCGTGTTGTACGGGTCACTCGTCGCGTTGGTACAGCCCGATTTCCGACGCGTGATTTCGTACGCCTCGATCGCGCATCTGGGGTTCGTCGTCCTTGGCATCAGTGCATTCACACCGGAGTCGATTCAGGGTGCGGTGCTGGTGATGGTGAACGCCGGTATCACGACGGGCGGCATGTTCCTGCTGCTCGGTATGCTGCGTCAGAGGCAGCGCGATGATCGCTTCGAGTCACTTGGCGGTCTCGCGAAGGACATGCCGATGTTCGCGGCCCTGATCGTGTTGTTTGCGCTGGCGAATGCCGGCCTGCCCGGGACGAATGGCTTCGTCGGCGAGTTTCTCGTACTGCTTGGTTCGTTCACGCGGTTCCCGGTGCTCGTGCTGCTGGCAACGATCGGAGTGATTCTCGCCGCGGCGTATCTGCTCTGGGCCGTGCAGCGCATGCTGTTCGGCGCGCGCCCGGAAGGCTCGGTGCCGCTGGCGGATCTCTCACGGACTGAGGCGGGTGTGATGGCCGCGTTCGTCGTTGCGATCATCGGACTTGGTCTCGCGCCGTCACCCGTCCTCAACCGACTCGATGCGACCGTCGGTGCGTTGTATAACCGCGTGAACATGTCGTCCATGATGACACCGACCGCGAGTGCCGCCGAGGAGGTCACCCGATGAACGCGTTCTCGTTCGGCGGACTCGACCTCGGCATGCTGCTCCTGCCGGAGCTGATCGTCGCGATTGGCGGCATGATCGTTCTGCTGTTCGGTGTCTTTGCGCCGGAGGGAGTTGAATCCACACGGCGCGCGCATCTGCTGGCGATCGTCGTTGCGCTGCTTGCGGCAGCGTCGGCGGCGATGCTGGCGAATCAGGCGCCACCACTTGGTGCCTCGAGCGGGCCGCTCGCCTACGATGGATTCCGGTGGGCGTCCGTCGCCGTGATCCTGCTCGGCGTGCTCGGGACGCTCGTGATGGCGATGGAATACAACGAAGGTGCCGCGCTCTTGGCACCCGAGCCGCCGGCGCTTGTGCTGTTTGCGGCCGCCGGCATGTTGTTGCTCGTTGGCGCGCGCGACCTGATGCTGATCTTCCTCGGCATCGAAGTAATGTCGCTGTCGATCTACATCCTGACCGGGCTCGATCGCAGTCGCGCCGGCTCCGCCGAAGCGGCGCTCAAGTACTTCCTGCTTGGCGCGTTCTCCACTGGATTCCTGTTGTACGGCATGGCACTGCTGTACGGCGCGACCGGCACGACCAATCTGACCGCGATGGCCACGGCCATCACGCAGCACGACCTGACGCGCGATCCGTTGCTGATCGGCGGCACGGCGCTGCTCTTCGTCGGTTTCTCGTTCAAGGTCGCGGCAGTGCCGTTCCACATGTGGACGCCCGACGTGTATGAAGGCGCACCGACGCCGTATACCGCATTCATGGCGGTCGGTGTGAAGACGGCGGTGTTCGCCGCCTTCGCACGCGTGCTGCTCAACGGCCTCGGACCGGCGTACGCCTCGTGGCACTATGCGGCCTGGGTACTGGCCGCGGCAACCATGGTGGTTGGAAACATCCTATCTCTCGCGCAGCAGAACGTGAAGCGCATGCTCGCGTACTCGAGCATCGCGCACGCCGGCTATCTGCTGGTTGCGATCACGAGCCATTCAGCCGACGGTGTCGCGGCCATCGTGTTCTATGCGCTTGCGTACACGCTGGCGACCGTCGGTGCCTACGCCGTCCTCAGCCTGGTGTCCGGTGGTATCGAGAAGCGCACGCGTCTGTCCGATCTGGCCGGGCTGTCGCGCACACGCCCCGCGCTGGCGACGGCGATGGCGGTATTCATGCTGTCGCTGATGGGTTTCCCAGTGGCCGGCGGCATGGGATTCTTCGCGAAATGGTACATTCTGCGCGCGGCCCTCTTCTCGGCGGCACCGCAGACGCGACTCGCCGTGGTGCTGGTACTCGCCAGTCTCGTTTCGGCCGGCTACTACCTGAACGTGATCACGACGATGTTCATGAAGCCGCCCGCCGAGGACGTGTCACCGTCGCGATTCGTCGCGGCTCGCATGACGGGTGGGGTCATCGCCGTCGCTGCCGTGCTGTTGCTGTGCCTTGGCGTGTATCCCGCACCCGCAATCCGCTGGGCAAAAGCCAGCACCCTTCCCATGACGCTTGGACGTCCGGCATCCGGTGCCTCACCGATGCAGGCGTTCGCGCCAATTGATTCACAGGCCGCTATCCCATGACCATCGCCGCAGGCATCTTCCGGCAGTACGACATCCGTGGTGTTGTGGGTGACGACCTCACGACGGAGGCGGCCGAAGGCATCGGTCGCGCGTACGCGGCACTGCTGGATGAGCGTGGCCTGGCCGGACCAGTTGCCGTGGGTCGGGACAACCGGCCGAGCGGCGACGCGTTGCGCGATGCGCTCGTCCGCGGCCTGACGACGCGTGGTCGCGATGTCATCGACATCGGCGTTGGGCCGACACCGTTGCTCTACTGGTCGCTGCATCACCTGACCGTGGCGGGCGGCATTCAGATCACCGGCTCGCACAATCCGCCGGAATTCAATGGCTTCAAGCTCTGCGTCGGCACCGGCTCGCTGCACGGCACGGGCCTGCAGCGTCTGCGCGAACTGCTCGACGCGCCGGCGACCACGCGTGTCGGGAGCATCAGCCGTGAAGATCTGAACGCGGCGTACGCCGAAGACATTCTCGCGCGCACCGGCCCGCTGCCGCGCCGGCTGAAGGTCGTCCTCGACGCCGGCAATGGCGCTGGTGGCCCGCTCACGGAAGCCATCTTCTCGCGTATGAACATCGATGCCACGTATCTCTTCTGCGAGAGCGATGGCACCTTTCCGAATCATCATCCCGATCCGACCGTCGAGGAGAATCTCGTCGACCTGATCGCCGCGGTGAAGACACACGAGGCCGACATCGGCATTGCGTTTGACGGCGACGCCGACCGCATCGGTATCGTCGATGCGCAGGGCACCATCATCTGGGGCGACTATCTGCTGCTGATGTACGCGCGTGACGTGTTCGCGCGCACCGGCGGCGGTCAGGCGATCATCTTCGACGTGAAGTGCTCTCAGGCCCTGCCCGATGCGATCACCAAGGCGGGTGGCGTGCCGGTGATGTGGAAGACCGGTCACTCCCTCATCAAGGACAAGATGAAGGAACTGCACGCGCCGGTCGCCGGTGAGATGTCCGGTCACATGTTCTTCACGGAAGGCTTCTACGGCCACGACGATGCACTCTACGCCGCCGCGCGCATCCTCCGTATCGTCTCGTCGAGCAACGGCAGTGTCGCCGACCTGCTGGCCGACGTGCCGACGTACTTCAGCACGCCGGAGCTGCGCATCGAGTGCGGTGACGAGAAGAAGTTCACGCTCGTCGCGGCGGCATCGGAACACTTCAGCAGGACGCACGAGGTGATCGCGGTCGATGGCGCACGGGTCCTGTTCGGCGATGGCTGGGGCCTGATCCGCGCCTCGAATACGCAGCCGATCGTCGTCTGTCGCTTCGAGGCGCTGACGGCCGAGCGGCGTGACGCAATCCGTGCCGAGTTCTACGCATGGATGCGGACGCAGGGCGTCGCAGTCTGACGCTGCGACGCCAGCGGCCGTGATCATTCGTCGTCGCGGGCTGCTGATGCTCGTCGTCGGGATCGCACTCGTGCTCGCCATGGGGCGGGCATGGGGTGCACTCATCGGGGACCACGCCTGGTTCGACGCGCTGGGATTCAGCGACGTCTGGTGGTGGCGAACCGGCGTCGCGTTGACGCTGAAGTTCGCCGCGGGAACCATCGCCACGCTCGTGATGCGCCTGCACTTCGAGGCGATCCGCCGCTCGTTCGTGAGCGTGGTCGTCCCGGGCAATCTCGGCAATCTGGAGTTCAGCGGGGCCGTACCGGATCGCACGATTTCCGTGGTGCTGTGGGCGGCGGCACTGGCCGTCGGCATTCTCCTCACGATCCCGATCGACGAGTGGATTCCGTTTGCGAACGTGCTCGATGCACAGCCACTTGGCGAGGCAGATCCGTACTTCCAGTACGATCTTGCGTTCTGGACCACGTGGCTGCCGTTCGAGATGCAGATGTACACGTGGGCACTGCTGTCACACGCGATCATGTCGATGGTCACAATTGTCGGCTACGTGCTGACACGAGGTATCGGCACCGACGGTCGCGCGGTCCGGGTCACACGCCATGCCCGGCGACATCTGACCGTGCTCGGCGCGACTCTGCTCGTGCTGATTGCGTGGAGCTATCGCATCGACGGGTTTACACGACTCGTGCACGGTACCGGTGGTGATGGGGCGTTCGGATTTGCCGATCATCGCATCGGACTGCCGGGCGGTATCGTGATGCAGGTCATCGCACTCGGTGCCGCCGGCGTCGTGATCTGGAGTGCGTGGTCACGTCAGCCGCGCGCGGGGATTGCCGCGGTGACGACTGTGCTGCTGATGGCGCTGCTGCTGCGCCAAGGCATGCCGTTGCTGGCCGACAGCGTGGACGGCGGTGGCGATTCCGTTCTACGTGAGCGTCGTTATCTCGACGCCCGGGCGAGCTTCTCGCGCCGCGCGTATGAATCCGATCGCGTCATCAGCGCCCTCGAGAGCGATACGGCGTCGCTGCCGTCGACGCCGCTCTGGGATCGCGCGACAGTCCCGCACACGGTGCCCGGACGACTCGGTGCATTGCTCGCATGGGATCAGTCGAATGCCATGCCGGATGCAGTGGTGTTCGAGACGCTGCGCGCGCCCGGCCCACTGCCGACGTGGCGTGCGATTCCCATTCAGATCACGTCCGACAATCCACTGCAGCGCGTGACTTCAAAGTCGGGTCACACGCTCGCACCAATCGTCGTCAGTGATTCAGGACGCGGCTACGCGATCGTCAGCGATCCTGCACACCGCATCGCCGCACCTTCGATCGCGAGTACGTCGGCGCGCCTCGCGTTCGCATGGAATCAGCAGAATCCGCGGCTGCTGTTCGGCGACGTTCCCACGCCGGCACCCGTGCTCATTACCGTACGTGACGTGCGCGATCGTGTGTCGCTGCTCGCGCCGACACTGATGGCCGGCGCGCATGTCGTGCCGATCGTGTACGCGGACTCGCTGCTTTGGGCGCTCGACCTGTATGCCGTGAACGCGACGTACCCATTGAGCGAGCATCTCGGACTCGACGGCGCTGACGTATCCTCGGCGCAGTTTGCCGCCACCGCGCTCGTGAACGCACACACGGGTCGTGTGACGCTGGTGACCGAGCGTGACCCGCCGTTGCTCGCGCGGCGACCGCTCGAGCGGCTGGCGCGCCACCTTCAGCCGGTCACGGCACTCCCTGAATCGTTGCGTCGCGCGCTGCCGCCACATGCCGATGCCTTCGAGCTCGAGGGCGCGATCGCTGCGCGTTTCGGATCGAATTCTGTGCAGGAGGATACGACCCGATTCATCAAGCGCGGCGGCGCGCTGTCGGACCTCTCGCTCGTCTACGGCGTGAGCGCCGACAGTGCTTTCACGCCCGATGACTACGTGCCTGTGTGGATGCCCGCGCGTCGGAGCTACGCGCTCACGGCGGCAGCGATCGACTCCCGCGGCGTCGTGCGCGGCGTCATGATCGCGCCGGGCGGCGACGACCGTCGCATCCGCTGGCGTCCGAGTGGGGATGGCGCGCCGTATGACGCGGTGCTGCTCGGTGCCAAGGAGACCTCGGATTCGCTGCGTCAACCCGGCAGCCTGACTGGCGCACGGCGCAGTTCCACGCGGGTGCTGCCTGGTGCTGGTGCGCCGCGCTTCCTCACGCCGTACTTCACGGTCCGCGACGGACGTCCGACGCAGATCGCGGCCGTCCTGCTGACGGACGGCATGCGGCGTGGCGTGGCGACGTCGATTCCCGAAGCCACGTTGACATGGCGCGACGGGAGTCGGAAAGGCGTGCCGACCACTGCGGCAGCGGCGATGTATCGCCAGATGCGCGACGCCCTCCAGCGGGGGGCGTGGAATGAATTCGGCGCCTCATTTGATGCGCTCGGTCGCGCCCTCGGTGTGCCGCGGGACTCGAGCCAGCAATGATAGTACGACCGACGGTTATCTTGCCGTCGGCCCTGCGGTGCTCCATGCGAGCGCTGAGTCCCCCCTCGACGGTCGCGTCACGCGCCGACGGGAATTTCAGTTCAACGTCACAGTCGCTGCAATCACTACGATCGCAGATGGAGCGTGTGTGAACCTACATGAATATCAGGCCAAGGAGATTCTGCGACGCCACGGCGTCCCGATCCCCGAAGGCGACATCGCAACCACGCCAGAAGCGGCCGAAGCGCTTGCCGTGAAGTATGGCGTACCTGTGATGGTGAAGGCGCAGGTCCACGTGGGCGGGCGCGGCAAGGCCGGTGGCGTGAAGTATTGCGCAACGCCGGCGGCCGCGAAGGAGAAGGCCACCGCGATTCTCGGCATGGACATCAAGGGACTGACCGTCCTCAAGGTCCTCGTCACCGTCGCCGAAGACATCGGCAGTGAAGCGTACGTCGGCATCATCGTCGATCGCGCCACGAAGAAGCCGGTGTTCATGGTCAGCGCTGCCGGCGGCATCGACATCGAGGAAGTCGCCGCCACGACACCGGAGAAGATCAAGTACCATCCCGTCGATCCGCGCTACGGCCTGCGCACGTTCGAAGCGATGGAGATGGGCTTCTTCCTCTACGAGGATGTGAAACAGGCGCGCGCGGCAGCGAAGATCATGCAACAGTTGTACGCCGCGTTCATCGAAAGCGGCTGTTCGCTCGCGGAGATCAACCCGCTCGTCGTCACGCCGACCGGCAAGGTCGTCGCGGTGGACGGCAAGATGGTGATCGACGACAATGAGCTCGAGCGCCTTCCGCAGATCGAAGCACTGCGCGACGAAAGCAGCGAAGAAGCCAGCGAAGTCGATGCGCGCAAGTCGAACCTCACGTTCATCAAGCTCGATGGCAACGTCGGCTGCGTCGTCAACGGCGCCGGTCTCGCGATGGCCACGATGGACCTCGTCAAGTACTACGGCGGCGATCCGGCGAACTTCCTCGACATCGGCGGCTCGTCGAATCCCGAGAAAGTCGTCAACGCCCTGCGCATCATCACGGCCGACAAGAACGTGAAGGCGATCCTGTTCAACATTTTCGGCGGCATCACGCGCACCGATGACGTCGCGAACGGCATCGTCACCGCGACCAAGGCCAATCCGCTCACCGTTCCGATCGTCATCCGACTGACCGGCACCAACGAAGAACTCGCGATGAAGATCCTGACCGAGAACGGCTTCAGCGCCTCGTCGGACATGGACGAAGCGGTGCAGAAGGCTGTCGCACTCGCCACCGGAGGCGCCAAGTGAGCGTCTTCATCGACAACACCACGACGCTGCTGGTGCAGGGGATCACGGGCCGCGATGGCTCGTTCCACGCGAAGCAGATGATGGAGTACGGCACGAAGGTCGTCGGCGGCGTCACGCCTGGGAAGGGCGGCCAGATGTTCGAAGGCACGGTGCCGATCTTCAACACGGTCGCACAGGCTGTCGCCGCGACGGGCGCCAACACGTCCGTCATCTACGTGCCACCGCCGTTCGCGGCCGACGCAATGATGGAAGCCGCGTCCGCAGGCATCAAGCTGATCGTCTGCATTACCGAAGGCGTACCGGTGCTCGACATGACGAAGGTCTATCCCTACGTGAAGGAGATGGGCGCACGCCTGCTCGGCCCGAACTGCCCGGGCCTGATCACGCCAGGCCAGTCGAAGGTCGGCATCATTCCTGGACGCATCTGTATGCCGGGCCCGGTCGGTGTCGTCAGCCGCTCCGGCACGCTCACGTACGAGATCGTGAACCTGCTCACGAAGGCCGGCATCGGACAGAGCACCTGCGTCGGTATCGGTGGTGACCCGATCAACGGCACCAACTTCATCGACGCGCTGGCCGCGTTCGAAGCCGATCCGCAGACGAAGGTCGTTGCGATGATGGGTGAAATCGGCGGTACCGACGAGCAGGAAGCCGCCGAGTTCGTACGGACGAAGATGACCAAGCCGGTGGTCGGCTTCATCGCCGGCCAGACAGCGCCGCCGGGTCGTCGCATGGGTCACGCCGGCGCGATCATCTCGGGCTCAGCCGGGACAGCGGCCGAGAAGCTCGAAGCGTTCGAGAAGGCCGGCATGGGCATCGCCAAGCGCCCGATGGATTTCGTCGAACTGGTGAAGGCTCGGCTGTAAGCCGTTCGCAGCATGCAGTATGTTTGGCCCACGCGCCCGGCCACTTCGGTGACCGGGCGCGATTTTTCTGACACTCACGGCGCAACCGCGCCTGCACCACACTGGAGCCTGGACCATGGCTGGAAACCGTACTCTCACGATCGTCAAGCCGGACGCGTTCGGCGCTCAGAAGGCCGGGAAGATCATCGCCCTGCTCGAGTCGCAGGGTTTCGTGCTCAAGGCCGCCCGTGTCATGCACCTGACCACCGAGCAGGCGGGCAAGTTCTACGAGGTGCACAAGGAGCGCGGCTTCTTCGGCGAGCTGGTCGAATTCATGACGTCGGGCCCGTGCATGCCGATGGTCCTTGAAAAAGCAGATGCCGTTGCAGCGCTTCGTGTTGCGATCGGCGCCACAGATCCAGCCGAGGCCGCTGAAGGGACGGTGCGGAAGCTGTATGCCGAGTCGAAGGGGCGAAATGCAATTCATGCGTCGGACTCCGACGAAAACGCGTCGGTCGAGGCAGCCTTCTTCTTTCCAGAGCTGGCCTGAGCCCGACTCGCGCCCAGCGGAACGGGCGCGGCTGAGCCATGTGATGACGCCGTGGGCACCGACTGGGTGCCCACGGCGTCGCTCTTCTGGAGTGGTTTGCTGTTGCTGCTCGCGGCAGCAACGCGATTGGACCTTTACGTTCGGTGCATGGCTGACTCCCCGCTACACCTCGAAACGCTCGCAATCCACGCAGGCCACCGGCCCGATCCTACGACCGGCGCAGTCACGTCACCGCTGATTCTCTCGACCACGTTCGAGCGGGCCGAGGACCTGTCGTTCCCGCACGGGAACATCTACATCCGGGACGGAAACCCGAATCGCCGCGAGGTCGAGGCGGTGCTGGCCGCCCTCGAAGGTGGAGCACAAGCGGCCGCATTCGCCTCTGGATCGGCCGCGACCTTTGCCGCTGTCTCCAGTCTCTCGCCGGGCGACCACATCATTGCGCCGCTCGACGCCTATTACGGTACGCGTGCCGTGATCGCCGAGAAGGAGCGCTGGGGGCTGACGGCATCGTTCGTGGATCAGACCGACCTGGCAACGGTGCGCGCGGCCGTGCGCCCAACGACCCGGATGATCTGGATCGAGACACCGAGCAATCCGCTCCTCACCATTACTGACATCGCCGCACTGTCGGCGATCGCGCACGACGCGGGCGCGATCACCGTCGTCGACAATACCTGGCCGTCGCCCGTCGGGCAGCGACCGCTCGACCATGGCGCTGATCTGGTCATGCACTCCACCACCAAGTACCTCGGCGGGCACTCCGACCTGCTCGGTGGTGCGCTGGTGACGCGCACGGTCGACGAACGGTGGGCGCGGATTCGCGCGACGCAAAAGGAGGTGGGCGCGGTCCCGAGTCCATTTGACTGCTGGCTGCTGCTTCGCGGTATCCGCACCCTGCCGTGGCGAGTGCGCGCGCACTCCGCAAACGCGCTCGCGGTGGCGGAGTATCTCGCGTCGCATCCGAGCATCGAGGCGGTGCACTACCCGGGGCTCAGCTCGCACCCGGCGCGTGCGATCATCCAGTCGCAGATGCTGCTGCCGGGCGGGATGCTCTCGATCCAGGTGAAGGGCGGCATGGAGGCGGCAGTCGCGATGACGAACAGGCTTCGGATCTTCACTCGCGCCACGAGTCTGGGCGGAGTGGAGAGCCTGATCGAGCACCGCCAGAGCATCGAGGGAGCGACGACGCGCGCGCCGGCGAACCTGCTGCGCGTGAGTGTTGGGCTTGAGCACCCGGATGACTTGAAGGCCGACCTGGAGCAGGCGCTGGGTTGATGCGCGCGCGGGATCAGCGCGTGGACGTCACGTACGCGATGCGCCCGCTCATCTATGCGACGCGCGCGAGCCGAGGGCCACCGCCTCGGGCTGTGCGAGTTTCCGATCGCGAGCACCGACGTCGGGTGATCTGACGGTAGAGTCTCCCAATGAGCTAAGTCACGGTAATATGGGCACTTGCCCGATGCCCACGGGTCGTCTATTTTCCATGGCTATGCTGTCAGTGGATATCCGGAGTCTCAGCGGCCAGGCCGTGACGTTGGAAGGGGAAATCTCCCCTGACGATGCGGTGTGGATCGACGGGGATGTTCGGCCCAGTTCGCCGGTAACGGTGCACGGCCGACTCTCGAACGCCGGTGAAGGGCGGTTCTATTTCACCGGCGAGTTCGCAGGGTCGGCGGTTGGTGAATGCACCCGGTGCCTCGTTGAGGTAACGGTGAGGGCAGGCGATTCGATCTCGTGTCTGTTCGTCGAGTCTGACGAGGACGGGCTGGACGATGACCCTGATGTATTCCTGTTGAACGCGAAGTCGAGCAATATCGACGTCCGTCCCGCAGTCCGCGAAGGGTGGATCCTTGCAGTCCCGCCTTTTGTGTTGTGCCGTGATGATTGCAAAGGCTTGTGTCCGACGTGCGGTGTCGACCGCAATACGACTGCCTGCACGTGTGCATCGGCTGGTGATGCGCGCTGGGCGGCGCTCCATGAGCGCACAACCGAATCGTGATGTCGTCTTATACCGGGAATTGACCCATGGCCGTACCGAAGCGCAGGACATCCAAGCAGCGCAAGCGTCTCCGCAACACGCACAAGGTTGCGCCGCGGATCGTGATCCAGAAGTGTCCTCAGTGCTCGAGCATGAAGCGTCCCCATCGCGTGTGCGGCGAGTGCGGATACTACGGCGGTGAGCAGCGGATCGCGGCCCGGGAAGGCTGAGCCTTGGCCCGCATTGCCCTGGATGCGATGGGAGGCGATTTCGCTCCCGTCGCACCGGTGGGCGGCGCACTGCTCGCGCTGGCCGAGCTTGGGGCTGAACACCGCATCCAGCTGGTTGGACGCGCAGTGGACGTCAACGCTGCGCTCGACAGCGCGCTAGCGAACGATTACGCCGCACTCGGCTTGCTTCGCGCCCGTATCGATGTGATCGATGCGCCCGACGTCATCGGCATGGCTGAGAAGCCGACGGCCGTCATGCGTCGGCCGAATTCCTCGATGGCCGTTGGCCTGCGTCGCCAGGCAGAAGGCGACGCGGACGCCTTTGTCAGCGCCGGTAACACTGGTGCGCAAATGGCCGCCTCCGTCCAGCTCCTCGGCCTGCACGGTGGACTTAAGCGACCCGCCATCGGCACGATCTTCCCGACGGCGTCGCACACCGTGCTTGTGCTCGACAGCGGTGCGAATGTGGACTGCAGCCCGGAAGAGCTGGTGCACTTCGCGCGCATCGGCCTTGTGTACGCTGAAGACATCCTCGGGCGCACGAATCCCGTGGTCGGTCTGCTGAGCATCGGCGAAGAGCCCGAGAAAGGCAACGCCGCCGTCAAGGAAGCACATCAGATGCTGGCCCAGAGCGGACTGAATTTCATCGGCAACATTGAAGGGCGTGACGTCGCCGCCGGCCGGTGCGATCGTGGGTCGTTCGATGTTGTTGTCTGCGATGGGTTCACAGGCAACGTGATTCTCAAATTCTACGAAGGACTCGCACCGACGCTGATCGGCATGATTGCGAAGTCCATGCAGACCGATCCGCATGAGCTGATGAAGGGCCTCGCGCATCTCGACTATTCCAATTACGGTGGCGCGCCGCTGCTTGGAGTGAAGGGCGTGAGTATCATTGCGCACGGCAGCTCGTCGCCGCGTGCCATCAAGAACGCTGTGAATGTCGCCGTCCGGGCGGCTGAGTCGAAGATGTCCGAGCATATCGGGCGCCGACTCGGTCCGACCGACTGACCTGACCGGCGCTGCCACACCGTGACGACGGTGCGGTGGCTCACGCGGAGAGCGCAAGGATGAAGCGTCCGATTGCAGCACTGACAGGCACCGGATACAGCGTGCCCCGACACGTGATGACGAATCACGATTTCGCCAAGATCGGGATCGAGACGTCGCACGAGTGGATTTTCGAGCGCTCCGGCATCGTGCAGCGACACATCGCGCGCGATGGCGAATCCACCTGCAGCATGGCCGCCGACGCGTCACGCAAGGCAATGGCGAAAGCGGGCATCACTGCCGCCGAAATCGACGCCATCATCCTGTCGACCGCGACGCCCGACCGTCTGCTCCCTGCGACGGCTGTCGATGTGCAGGCTTCACTCGGCGCCACGCGCGCGACCGCCTTCGACATCTCGGCGGCGTGCAGCGGGTGGTTGTACGGTCTGACGATCGCCGAAGGCTTGATCGCCGCCGGTACCATCGAGACCGCGCTGGTCGTTGGTTCCGAAAAGATGAGCGCGATCATCGACTGGCACGATCGCAGTACGGCGGTGCTGTTCGGCGATGGATCGGGCGCCGCGATCGTGCGGCGCGGCGACGGCAAGCGCGGTATTCTGTCGGCGTTCATGCGCAGCGACGGTGCGCTGGCCGAGCTGTTGTGGCGGCCGAGTGGCGGCGCGAAGCAGCCGTTCAGCGTTCCCGTGCTCGAGGATCGCTCCTCGTACGTGCAGATGGCCGGTCGCGAAGTGTTCAAGCATGCGGTGCGCGCGATGGCCGAAGCCTGCGACCGTGCGCTCGACGGCGCGCGGCTCACGGGCAAGGACATCGATCTGCTCATTCCCCACCAGGCCAACGTCCGTATCATCGAGGCCACGGCCAAGCTCGCGAATGTGTCCATGGACAAGGTCTACGTGAACGTGAATCGCTTCGGCAATACGTCGTCCGCATCGATCGGCATCGCCCTCGATGAGGCGATCGCGTCGGGTCGCGTCCGATCGGGCGACACCGTGCTGCTCTGCGCATTCGGTGCGGGCTTCACGTGGGGCTCCGTGGTGGTGCGCCTGTGATCGACATCGCGCTGGTGTTTCCCGGACAGGGATCGCAGAAGCCCGGCATGGGCAAGGATCTCGTCGATATGCATCCGCTGGCCGCTGACGTGTTTCGCGAAGCCGATGCGGCGCTCGGGTTCCCGCTGTCGACGCTCTGCTTCGAAGGCCCCGCCGAGACACTGATGGAAACGCACAATGCGCAGCCGGCGCTGCTCGCGCACGGCGTTGCCGTGTGGCGCGTGCTGACCGAGAAGCTCGGTGCACGCGTGCGCTGCGCGGCGGGGCATTCGCTGGGTGAATTCACGGCGCACGTCGCGGCCGGCACATTCGACTTTGCAACGGCCGTGAAGCTCGTGCGCACGCGCGGCGAGCTGATGCTGGCGGCCGGCAATGCGCGGCCCGGCGCGATGGCCGCGATTCTCGGTGATCTCGATCATTCCATCGAAGCGATCTGCGCGCTCGCAACACGAGAAGCGGGAGTCGTCGTGCCGGCGAATTTCAACTCGCCCGGTCAAGTCGTGATTTCCGGCGAGGTCGATGGGGTCGATCGCGCGATCGAACTCGCGAAGGAAGCCGGCGCACGCAAGTGCATGAAGCTGCACGTCAGTGGGGCATTCCATTCCCCGCTGATGCAGGCGGCACGCGCCGGCTGGGATGCGGCGCTCGAGGCTGTGACGATGCATGACGCGAGTATGCCGGTCTACGCGAACAAGAGTGCCGCGCCGGTGACAGGCGCCGAAGCGTCGCGCACGCTGCTGAGCGAACAGATCGCGGCACCGGTCCTCTGGACCGATTCCGTCCGTCGCATCGCCAGCGATTATCCGGGCATCACATTCATCGAATGTGGTCCTGGTCACGTGCTGGGCGGACTGATCCGCAAAATCGTGCCGTCGGCGTCCGTGCTGCCGGCTGGCACGGCGGCGAATCTCGATGCCATTCTCGACCTGCAGGTAGCCTGATGCGAATTGATCTGAGCGGCAAGGTGGCACTGGTGACCGGCAGCACGCGCGGCATCGGGCGCGCGATCGCCGAAACTCTCGCCGGCGCTGGTGCACGCGTCGCCGTCGTCGGGCGGGATCTGGCGCGTGCAGAGGCCGCTGCGGCCGAAATCGGGCATGATGCGAAGGGCTTCGCGTGCGATGTCAGCGACACGGCGCAGGTGTCCGCGTTAGTCGCGAACGTCGAGGCGGCCTTCGGGACACTCGACATCCTCGTCAACAATGCCGGGCTGACGAAGGACAACGTGATCATGCGGCTGAAGGACGAGGATTGGGACGCGGTGATCGATGCCAACCTGCGCGGCGCCTTCGCCAGCATCCGCGCGGCCTCGCGGGGCATGATGAAGCGCCGCAGTGGGCGAATCATCAACATCAGCAGCGTAGTTGGCGTCATCGGGAATCGCGGGCAGTCGAACTATGCAGCCAGCAAGGCAGGATTGATCGGCCTGACGAAATCCGTGGCGAAGGAACTGGCGTCGCGCAACATCCTGTGCAACGCCGTGGCGCCTGGCTTCATCGACACCGACATGACATCCGCCCTCGGGGCGGAGCAGCGGAAGGCGCTGGAAAGCCAGATCCCACTGGAACGGCTGGGACGACCTGCCGACATTGCGTCGGCGGTGGCGTTTCTGGCGTCGGACCACGCCGCATACATCACGGGGCAGGTGCTCGTGGTGGATGGCGGCATGGTGATGTAACGTTCGCCCCAGGGGCCGCCCACCGGCCTCGACAGACCCACCCACGACTCACCAGCGCACGGAGCAGAAATGGCGGATCATACGGAGAAGGTGAAGACGATCATCGAGCGCGAACTCGGTGTCGAGCGCGATAAGCTGACGAACGAAGCGAGCTTCATCGAGGATCTCGGGGCCGATAGCCTCGACATCGTCGAGCTCGTGATGGAATTCGAGAAGGAATTCGATATCGACATCCCGGACGAAGATGCCGAGAAGCTGCGCACAGTCGGCGACGCCCTTGGCTATCTGAACTCCAAGGTGCAGGGCTGATGAGGGCTCGTCGGGTCGTCGTCACCGGTCTCGGGTGCCTCACGTCCGTCGGCAACGACGTGGCGACGACCTGGGCCGCGCTCCGTGCCGGTGTCAGCGGAGCGGGGCCGATCACGAAATTCGATGCAGAGAAGTTCGCCACGCGCTTTGCCTGCGAGGTGAAGGACTTCGACGTGTCGCAGTACATGGATCGCAAGGAAGCGAAGCGTGCTGACCTGTACACGCAGTACGCGGTGGCTGCGTCGGTGCAGGCCATGCGCGACGCGGGCCTTGCTGACGGTGGCTTCGATCCCGATCGCTGCGGTGTCATCATCGGCAGCGGCATCGGCGGGCTGAAGACGATGGAGGACCAGCACACGAACTACATGACCGGGGGGCCGAAGCGGATTTCCCCGTTCTTCGTGCCGATGTACATCGTCGACATTGCGGCCGGTGTGGTGTCGATGCAGTTCAACTGTCGCGGTCCGAACTTCGCGACGGTCTCCGCCTGCTCCACCAGTGCGCATGCGATCGGGATGTCGATGCGGAGCATCATGTACGGCGACGCGGATCTGATGCTCGCCGGCGGCTCCGAGGCGGCCGTCACGCCGATGTCGATCGGGGGGTTCGCGAGCATGGGCGCGCTGTCCAGCCGCAACGACGATCCGACGCGGGCCTCGCGCCCTTTCGACCTGACGCGCGAAGGCTTCGTCCTTGGTGAGGGTGCCGGGGTGGTGTTGCTCGAAGAGTTGGAACATGCACGCCGCCGAGGCGCTCATATCTATGGAGAGGTTGTCGGGTACGGCGCCACCGGTGATGCACACAGCCTGACCGGCCAGCCGGACGCCCACGAGGGGTTGCAGCGGTCGATGCGACGCGCGCTCGAGGACGCAGAACTGTCCCCGGCTGATGTGGACTACATCAATGCGCACGGCACATCGACACCGCTCAACGATTCGAACGAATGTCGCGCGATCCGCGCGGTATTCGGTGAGCACGCCGACACGCTCAGCGTGAGTTCCACCAAATCAGCCACCGGCCACATGCTCGGTGCCGCTGGGTCGGTGGAGTTCATCGCCTGCACCCTCGCCATCCGTGACGGCATCATCCCCCCGACGATCAACTACACGACGCCCGATCCTGCCTGCGACCTGGATGTCACACCGAATGTGGCGAAAGAGCGCACCGTGAACGTGGCGGTCAGTAACAGTTCAGGCTTCGGTGGTCACAACGTGTCCATCGCCGTCCGACGATATCAGGAGTAATCACCGCATGTCCGCCGCACCGATCATTCATCTCGACCGTTTGCGCGATGTCGCGCTCCACCCGATCGGTGACAAGGTGCGTCGCGGCGAGCGGTTGTCCCCGGCAGATGCGATCACGCTCTATCGCACACCGGATCTGCTGGGCGTCGGCCACCTGGCGGATGCGGTGAATCGCGCGAAGCATGGCGACGTCGTGACGTTCGCGTCGAATCAGCACATCAATCCGACCAACGTCTGCGTGCTGCGAAAGACCTGCGTCTTCTGCGGCTACGCGCGCCTGCCGAAGGAGGACGGCGCCTATCGCTATTCGATCGAGCAGGTGCTGGCGGAGGCGAAGACGGCGACCGACAACATGACGCGTGAGTTCCACATCGTCGGCGGTCTCGACATGCAGGCGGGGCTCGAGTACTACGCGACGATGTTCCGCGCACTGAAGGCCGCGCATCCGCAGGTGCACATCAAGGCGCTGACCGCCGTCGAGATTGCGCACATCGCACGCATCGAGAAGATGTCGTGGACGGATGTACTGATCGCGCTCCGTGACGCCGGCCTCGATACGATGCCCGGCGGTGGCGCCGAAACGTTCAGCGCCGCCGTGCGCGATGTGATCGCTGACAAGAAGCTCGGCGGCGCCGACTACATCAACGTGCATCGCGCCGCGCACGCACTCGGTATTCGCACGAACTGCACGATGCTTTATGGTCACGTCGAGACGATCGAGGATCGCGTCGAGCATCTCGCGATGCTCCGAGACCTGCAGGATGACACCGGCGGCTTTCTCGCCTTCATCCCGCTCGCGTACCACCCCGACGACAACGAGCTCGGTGTGACGCTCGGTCGGCAGGGTACCAGCACGACCGGCTTCGACGATCTCCGCAACCTCGCGGTCGGGCGCCTGTTCCTCGACAACTTCGAGCACATCAAGTCGCACTGGATCATGGTGTCGCCATCACTGACGCAGATCGCGCTCGCGTTCGGCGTCAACGACATCGAAGGCACCGTCGTGCGCGAGAAGATCTACCACGCCGTCGGCGCGACCACCACACAGGGCATGTCACTCGACGAGCTGTTGCGGCTGATCCGCGGCGCCGGCAAGCAGCCCGCCGAGCGCGATTCGTTCTATCGCGTGATCCGCACCTTCGAGGATGCGCCGGCCGACCGTGTCGGCGCGGCCGCCTGAGATGCTGCGCGTCGGTCGGATCTGGTACATCAACACCTACCCGGTGTACGGGGCGGTGGATCGCGGCATCGTGTCGATCGACGCCACGATGGTCGACGGTGTGCCGAGCGCGTTGAACGCCGAGATGGCCGCCGGGACGATCGACGTCAGCGTCGTCAGTGCGGTCGAGTACGCGCTGCACGCGGATCGCTATCTCCTGTTGCCCGACCTCGCGATCACATCGGATGGCCCGGTGCGCAGCGTGATGCTGTTCAGCAAGCGACCGGTCGCCGATCTCGACGGCGCCACGGTGCTCGTCTCACGCAGCAGCATGACGTCGGTCGAGCTGCTCGCGCTGATGTTCCGTGAGCGCTGGGGTGTCACGCCACGCCTCGTGCCCGCTGATGCGGAGAGCGCCGACATCGCGCACTTCGGCAGCGAACCGCACGACGCGCGACTGGTGATCGGCGACGCGGCGCTGCTGCTCTCATCGGGGACGCATGCGGTCAGCATGGTGTACCCGCATCACGTCGATCTCGGTCAGGAGTGGAAGGAATGGACCGGGCTGCCGTTCGTGTTCGCGGTCTGGGTCGCGCAGCGCACGACACCGGTGGCCGACGCACTGCGCGTGCATGCAGGTCTCATTGCGTCACGCGATTGGGGCGTCGCCCATCTGCCGATTCTCGCCGAGCAGGCTGCCCGAACGACCGGTGTACCAGTCGACATCTGCGCGGTGTATTTCAGTGGGCTCGACTACCGACTGTCGCTGCCGCATCTCCAGGGACTCACGGAGTTCTACCGCCGGCTCGATGCTGCGGGTCGGGTGCAGGCACGTCCGCTCGTTTTCCTTTCCGCGGCCTGAGGCCACATGCGCGACATTCTCGACTTCTACACCAACGCCCCGCTGCTCGAACTCGGCCTCGAAGCCGACAAGGTCCGCGAACGGCTGCATCCGCACGGTGTCGTCACGTACATCGTCGATCGCAACATCAACTACACGAATGTCTGTGTGGCGGATTGTGGTTTCTGCGCCTTCGCGCGTCGCCCGAAGCACAACGAGGGTTACACGCTCTCCTTCGAGCAGATCGGACAGAAGATCGACGAGACGAAGGCACTCGGCGGCGTGCAGATCCTGATTCAGGGCGGTCACAATCCGTACATCCCGTTCGAGTGGTATCTCGATCTGCTGCGCTACATCAAGCGCAATCATCCGATCCACATCCACGGCTTCAGCCCCAGCGAAGTCGATTTTTTCGCGACGCTCTTCCGCATGGATCCGCGCGAGGTGATCCGCGAGTTGAAGGCGGCCGGTCTCGATTCGATCCCCGGCGGCGGTGGCGAGATTCTCGTACAACGCGTGCGCGATTACGCCGCGCCGAAGAAGGCCGGTGCCGATCGCTGGCTCGAGATGATGGAGATCGCGCATCAGGAAGGAATGAAGACGTCGGTGACGATGATGTACGGCCTCGGTGAGACGTTGGCCGAGCGCATCGAACATCTCGACCGCGTGCGCACGCTGCAGGCCCGGACCGGTGGCTTCACCGCGTTCATCACATGGCCGCTGCAGCCCGAGAACACGCCGACGTTTTCGCATATGCAGAAGACCGACGCGACCGAGTACCTGCGCACCGTCGCGATCAGCCGCATGGTGCTCGACAATGTGCCGAATCTGCAGAGCAGCTGGGTCACGATGGGCATGAAGGTGGGCCAGATGGCGCTGCGCTACGGCTGCAACGACTTCGGATCACTGATGATCGAGGAGAACGTCGTCTCCGCCGCGAACACCACGTATCGCACGACGACCGAGGAACTCGAGCGCCTGATCACGGATGCCGGTTTTTCGCCGGCGCGGCGCCGTCAGGACTACTCGATTCTGCCGATCACCGCCGCGGCTGTCGCTGCGTAGTCTCTGTTGCACCGACGCACGCTCCCGCCTCCCACTCCGCGCTCATGCCCGTCCGGTTCCAGCCTCCTGCTCGCAAGGCCATTGATTTCGCGATGGTCGAGATGGAGCGCATCGGTGATCCCGCACTCTCGTCGCTGCACATTCTGCTCGGGCTGCTCGAGCCTGGGGCTGAGGGCTCGAGCACCGCGCTGCGACTGCTGGGTGTGAATCCGGCCGCCCTGCAGCTCGATGCGCGTCGCGATATCCATCTCGCGCGCACGGGGGCACTGCCGCCGGAGATCGTGGACGCGCCGGAACATCTGCTCGAACGTGCAGGGCGCATCTCCGACCAATGCGGGGCCACCGACATCTCCGATGCCGACATGCTGATGGCCGCGGCGCAGGATCAAGGCACGTGGGCTGGTAAGTTGCTCGCGGCGTCGGGTGTCACACCGCCGCTGCTGTGGGGCGTGTTTCCTGAGGCGCGTGGCGTGTTGCGTCAGCCGGGCGCGCCGGATCCGCTGGCCGGCATCGAGATGCTCGACGTCACGTTTCCGCCGACCTTCGCACCGGCACTGCCTGTGCGCACGGGCATTGGCTACGACTCGCATCGGTTCGGAATCGGCGGCCCGATGATTCTCGGCGGCATCGAGATTCCCGGCGAATTCAAGCTGGTCGGGCATTCCGACGCCGATGCGGTGTGCCACGCGTTGACCGACGCGATCCTCGGCGCAGCCGGCGCGGGGGACATCGGCGAGCTGTTTCCCGACACGGATCCGGCGAACAAGGGGCGCAACTCGATCGACATGCTGAAGCTGGCCTGCACGGCGTCCGAGAAGCGCGGCTGGCGAGTCGCGCAGGTCGATGTGACGGTCATCGTCGAGCGTCCGAAGCTGCTGCCGTATCGCGATGCCATGCGTGGCTCGCTCGCGACGGCGCTCGGGTTGCCGGCGGACAGCGTGAGCGTGAAGGCGAAGACGAATGAGGGCATGGGCTGGGTTGGCCGCGGCGAAGGGCTGGCCTGCATGGCTGTCGCGACGCTCATCCCGGTCCGCACTGCGAATTAGCCTGATGTCACGCGAGAGCACCGCGTGAGCGCGCTGCTGCAATGGCTCGCGTCGCTGCCGGTCTGGGCGTTGTACATCTCGCTCGCGGTGATTGCGGCGGCCGAGAATGTCTTTCCGCCGTTACCGGCCGATACGGTCGTCGGCGTCGGGAGTTTTCTGGCGGCGCGCGGCTCCGGTTCGCTTGTCGGTGCCGCGGTATCGATCTGGGCCGGCAATCTGCTGGGCGCGCTTGGCATGTACTTCGTCGGCCGTCGCTATGGCAGCGCCAGACTGATGAAGCGACTCGGTGGTGTCGACGCTGAAGCGCGTGTTGCCCGGATGTATGCGACGCACGGTATCTGGGCATTGTTCGTGAGCCGATTTCTCCCAGGCGTGCGCGCCATCGTTCCGCCATTCGCCGGCGCGCTGAATCTGCCGCTCAGCCATGTCATTCCCGCGATGGGTGTGGCATCGGCGATCTGGTACGGCGCAATCGCCTGGCTCGGGTTCCGGTTCGGACAGAATTTCGAAGAACTCGAGTCGCTGATCGGGAAAGCGACTCGCACATCCGGCCTGATCGCCGTTGCGATCGTCGTGGCGATCGCAGCCGTGGTCTGGTGGCGCCGCCGCCGTGTGAGCGAGGCATGACGTACGGCACGACGTCGCATCCGTTGGAACACGCCGATGCCTGGCTCGACGCGATGACACTCGAGCAGGGGTCGTCGCCGCGGACGGTCGAGGCGTACGGTCGTGATCTGCTGCGGCTGCATGAGTATCTCGCATTGCATGGCAGTCCGTCGCCAGCGACGATCGATGCACGCATGCTCCGCGGATTCATCCATCACCTCGTCGATCTCGGTCTCGCGCCGGCGTCCGTCAGTCGCATGGTGAGCGCCGTCCGCGGCTTCTATCGATTTCTGGTTGGCGAGTCATACATCAAGCACGATCCGAGCGAGCAGCTCGAGACACCGAAGAAGTGGCGTACGCTGCCGGACGTGCTGTCGCCGGAGGAGGTCGATCGGATCATCGGCGCCATCTCGCTCGACGAGCGGCTCGCATTTCGTGACCGCGCGCTGTTCGAAGTCGCGTACGGGGCGGGGCTCCGCGTCAGCGAGTGGATCACGCTCGGCATCGGCGACGTGTATCTCGACGACCGCATCGTACGAGTCATCGGCAAAGGCAACAAGGAACGCCTTGTGCCGATCGGGCGACGCGCGCTGGCCGCCGTGGCGATCTACACGCGAGAGCTGCGGCCGTTGCTGGTGCACGGCGCGCCGACGGCGACGTTGTTCGTGAACTCACGGGGCGGCGCACTGTCGCGCATGGGCGCGTGGAAGCTGCTCCGGAAATACGTTGATGCGGCCGGGATCACGACGCATGTCACGCCGCATACGTTGCGTCATTCGTTCGCGACGCATCTGTTGGAAGGTGGTGCCGACCTGCGCGCGGTTCAGGACATGCTCGGCCATGCCGACATCGCCACCACGCAACTGTACACGCACGTCGATCGCAGTTACCTGCAGCAGATTCACCGACAGTTTCATCCACGCGCATGATTCTCATCCTCGACAACTACGACTCGTTCACCTACAACCTCGTACAGTATCTGGGCGAGATGGGTGAGACGCTCGAAGTGCATCGCAACGACGCGTTGACAGTAGACGCCGTCGGGGCCATGCAGCCCGAGGCGATCGTGCTGTCGCCGGGACCGTGCACGCCCGCGGAAGCCGGCATCACGGTGCCCGTGATCCAGCGCTGGGGCGCGACGATTCCCATGCTCGGCGTGTGCCTGGGTCATCAGGCGATCGGTGAGGCATATGGCGGGACCGTCGTGCGGGCGGGCCGTGTGATGCACGGCAAGACGTCCGACCTCGTGCACGACGGCACCGATCTGTTCGCGGGGCTGCCGTCGCCGTTGCGCGTGATGCGCTACCACTCATTGGTCGTCGAGCCGAGCACGCTGCCCTCGGTGCTGACTGTGACCGCGCGCGCCACCGATTCGGCGGACGAGATTCATGCGCTGCGCCATCGGGAGCATCCCGTGTGGGGAGTACAGTTTCATCCGGAGTCAGTGCTGACCGAGGGGGGGAAGCAGCTTCTGCAGAACTTTCTGCGCCTCGCCAGAGCACGTCAGGTCGTTGCGCGGTAGGACTTTGCGCCGCGCCTGAACCAGCCCTTGCAGGGGTCATTCCGATTGGGCGGATCTGCTGTGAGGCGCGTGAATGATGCGCGCCCATCCGTCGCCATTGCACTTGGGCGGCGAGGGTCTACGTTATTGGAATGATTCTTGCCACCAGCGATCCGACGAGGGATCTCGCGTGAGGGTACTCGCGATCATTCCTGCGCGCCGAGGCGCCACGCGGCTCCCTGACAAACCGCTGCGACTGCTGGGTGGCAAACCACTGATTCTCCGTGTCTGGGAGAGGGTTTCGTCATTCGGACTGGCGGACACGGTCGTTGTTGCAACCGACGATCTCGAGATCAAGCAAACGATCGAATCGGCCGGCGGGATCGCGGTCCTGACCCGTGGCGACCATCCATCAGGTACGGATCGCGTTGCCGAGGTGGCGCGTCTGGCAGAGTTCGCTTCAGCGGACGTAGTGCTGAATGTGCAGGGCGACGAACCATTCATGGATGAGTCTGCTGTTCGCGGTGCAGTTGAGTTGGTTTCATCCGGACGAACACCGATCGGAACGGCGGCAGTCCCGGCCGGATTCGATGCGCTGATTTCGCCGGACTGCGTGAAGGTCGTCTGCGATGATGCTGATCGCGCGCTCTACTTCTCGCGGGCGCCGATTCCGTATTTGCGCGATGCAGCCGACACACCGCTGCGTGACGCACGCATTCGCTTACACCTCGGCATTTACGCCTATACGCCCGCTGCGCTGCAGGCGTGGGTTGCGTTGCCGTTGCACCCGTTGGAACAGATTGAGCGACTCGAACAACTGCGTCCACTCGCGGCCGGATTTCCCATCGGCGTCGCGCCGGCGTCCCCGGTTGTTGTCAGTGGTATCGATACCGAAGCCGACCTGGTACGCGCCAATGCGCACTGGGATTCCATTCACGCCGTTCGGAGCCCCGCATGAGCGCGCTCGCACAACCGCAACAGCCCACCAAGTACATCTTCGTGACCGGCGGTGTGGTCTCCTCGCTGGGCAAGGGCATTGCGGCGGCGGGGCTCGGCCGTCTGCTGGTCTCGCGTGGTCTGCGTGTGACGATGATGAAGTTCGACCCGTATCTCAACGTCGATCCTGGCACGATGTCGCCCTTCCAACATGGCGAAGTGTTCGTGACGAAGGACGGCGCCGAAACGGACCTCGATCTCGGCCACTACGAGCGCTTCCTCGATCGCTCGCTGAGTCAGGCGAACAACATCACGACGGGTCGCATCTACTCGAACGTGATCACCAAAGAGCGCCGAGGGGAGTATCTCGGCTCGACCGTGCAGGTCATCCCGCACATCACCGACGAGATCAAGGCCGCGATCAAGCGCATCGCGCCGGAGAACGACGTTGTGATCTGCGAGATCGGCGGCACCGTCGGCGACATCGAGTCCCTGCCGTTCCTCGAAGCGATCCGTCAGTTCCGCACGGAAGTCGGCAAGGCGAATGCGATGTTCGTGCATCTCACGCTGGTGCCGTACATCGCCGCGGCCGGCGAGGTGAAGACCAAGCCGACGCAGCACTCGGTGCGCGAGCTGATGGAAATCGGCATTCAGCCCGACGTGTTGATCTGCCGCACCGAACGTCCGCTCGGCGACGACACCAAGCGCAAGATCGCGCTCTTCTGCAACGTCGATTTCGGCAACGTGATCGAGAGTCGCGACGTGCCGACGATCTATCAGATTCCGCTCTCGTTCCATGAGCAGGGCTTCGATGCGCGCGTGATCGCACGCCTCGGGCTGCCGGAGACGATCGAGCCGGATCTCAGTCAGTGGCGCGAGATCGTGCGGCGCATCACGAAGCCCGAACGCCGCGTCCGCATCGCCGTCGTCGGTAAGTACACGGACTTCATCGACAGCTACAAGAGCGTGCAGGAGTCGCTGATTCACGGCGGCATCGCGCATGATACGGGCGTCGACATTTCATGGCTCTCGAGCGATCGATTCACCGATCACGAGACGGCGCGCGCGCTGCTGGCGGAGTACGATGGACTGCTGGTGCCGGGCGGATTCGGCGTGCGCGGTGTCGAAGGCATGGTCGAAGCCATTCGTGCCGCGCGCGAACTGCGCATCCCGTTCTTCGGCATCTGCCTCGGCATGCAGGTCGCGATCATCGAGTTTGCCCGACATGTCGCCGGGATGCCGGACAGTCACTCGTCAGAGTTTGCACCGGAGTGTGAGCACCGCGTCATCTCGCTGATGGAGTCCCAGCAGGGCGTGAAGGACATGGGCGGCACGATGCGGCTGGGCGCCTACCCGTGCGTGCTGCAACCCGGCTCGCGCGCGGCGGTGGCGTACGGCGCGAACGAAGTCAGTGAGCGGCATCGGCACCGCTACGAAGTCAGCAACCAGTACCGCGACCTCTTCCTCGAGAAGGGCATGGTGCTGAGCGGGCTGTCGCCGGATGGCTCACTGGTGGAAATCATGGAACTCGCCGACCATCCGTGGTTCGTCGGCTGCCAGTTCCATCCCGAACTGCAGTCACGGCCGACGCGTCCGCACGCACTCTTCGCCGGCTTCATCGGCGCGGCACTCCGCGAGCAGGGCGCGCGTGGCGTGGACAGCGGCGCAACGTCGACGGCGATTTCCGGCAACTGACCATCATGCACGACGTCACGCTGTTTCCGCCCGATCGACTATTCCTGATTGCGGGTCCCTGTCAGGCTGAAGACGACGCGCTCAACCTGCGCGTCGCCGAGGTCCTGGCGCGCGTCGGCGAACGCGTACCGGGCGGTGTGATCTACAAGGCGAGCTTCGACAAGGCGAACCGGTCGAACCCGGGCGCGACGAGAGGCCTTGGCCTTGAGCGCGGTCTCGAAGCACTGGCGACGGTCAAGCGCGAAACCGGATTGCCGGTGCTGACGGATGTGCATCTGCCGGAGCAGTGCGCGATGGCGGCCGAAGTGTGCGATGTGTTGCAGATCCCGGCGTTCCTGTGCCGGCAGACGGACTTGCTCGAAGCGGCCGGCCGTACGGGTAAGCCGATCAACATCAAGAAGGGGCAGTGGCTGCAGCCCGAAGGAATGACGGGTGCGGTGTCGAAGGTGCGACGCGTGTCGCCGGCCGGCGATGCGGCTCCGCTGGCGGTCACCGAACGCGGCACGTTCTTCGGCTATGGTGATCTGGTTGTGGACATGCGCAACTTCGCCCGCATGAAGGAGGCGGCCAACGCGCCGGTGGTCTACGATGCGACGCACAGCGTACAGCAGCCGGGCCGCGGCGATGGCGGCGCGAGCGGTGGTCTGCGCGAATTCATTCCACCACTGATGATGGCAGCGCTGTCGGCCGGCGCACAGGGCCTCTTCATCGAGACGCACCCGGATCCGGATCACGCGCCGAGTGACGGTCCGAACATGGTGTTCCTCGACAAGTTTCCTGCGCTGATCGACCGCGCGGTGGAGCTGTGGGCGCTGGTGAATCGATGATCGATCCATTGCTCGCACAGCGTATTGCGCTGGTGGCGTTCGATGTCGACGGCACGCTCACGGACAACGGCGTCTACATCGGCGATGCGGCTGCCAGTGCATCGTCGGACGAACGCATCGAGTTGAAGCGCTTCGATATCCAGGACGGACTGGGCATCGTGATGCTGCGTCGTGCCGGCATCACGGTGGCGTTCATTTCGGCACGTCATTCTGCAGCCACGACACTCCGCGCGAAGGAGCTTGGCGTCACGCTGGTCAAGCAGGGAAAGGGACTGCGCAAGGTTCCGACGCTGCGCGAGATGAGCAATGAACTCGACATTCCGTTCGACGCGATGGCGTTCATGGGCGACGACCTGGCCGACATCGCCGCCATGCAGCAGGTTGCGTTGTCTGCCGCTCCGACGAACGCGGTGCGGGAAGTGAAGGCAGTCGCCGGCGTGCTGTTGACGCGCGCGGGCGGTCGCGGCGCAGTGCGCGAGTTCGTCGAGATGCTGCTGCGCGCGCGCGGGCAGTGGGATGCGCTGGTCGCGGACTACGTGGCAGACAGCGCGCGCTTTGAGGCGACCGTCGCGTGACGGACGCGGAACTCGTCACCAGTGGCCTGCGCGTGCTGCGACTCGAGCGCGAGGCGATTGCCGCAGTGGAGTCGCGACTCGATGATTCATTCGCGCGCGCCGTGATGCTGATTGCGCGATCCCGCGGGCGCGTGATCGTTGCCGGTGTCGGCAAGTCCGGGCTGATCGGTCGGAAGATCGCCGCGACGCTCACGTCCACCGGCACGCCAGCCACCTTCCTGCATCCGGTGGAGAGTGTGCACGGTGATCTTGGCATCGTCGGACCGGATGACATCGCGATTCTCCTCTCGAAGAGTGGCGAGACGGCGGAAATGCTGCCGCTCCTGCAGGAGTTGAAGCGATTGGGCGTCGGTGTGATCGCCATCACCGGCGACGTGCGCTCGACGCTGGGTCGTGCGGCGGATGCAACACTCGACGCGGCCGTCAGCGAGGAAGCCTGCCCGCACGATCTGGCGCCGACGACGAGCACCACGGCCGCGCTGGCACTCGGCGACGCACTGGCGGTTGCACTGCTCGAGCACAAGGGATTCCGTCGCGAGGACTTTGCACGCCTGCATCCCGGTGGTGCGCTGGGCAGGAAGCTGCTCACGACCGTCGCGGAAGTCATGGAGGACGAACATCTGCCGGTGTTGCCGGTAACAGCCACCATGCGAGAAGCAATTGTCCCTTTGGCCGAGCGGCGCGGCCTGGTTGTGATCAGCGCTGGCGATGGTGCAGTGAACGGCGTCGTGTCCGCCGGCGATCTGGCACGACTTCTCGAACGCAGCGGCGACCCCTTCGCCGTCCCGATCGCCGAGGTCATGACGCGTACACCGCGCGTGGCGCGTGCGGATGAACTTGCGAGTGGCGTCGTGTTCCGGATGGAGCAATTCGGCATCATGGCCATGCCTGTGCTGAACACCGAGATGAAGCTGGTCGGGATCGTGCACCTGCATGATCTGCTGCGCGCGGGTGTCGCCTGATGCGACGGACACTCTTCCTTACGCTGGTCGCACTGGCGTCCATCGTCGCGTGCACGCGTGACAAGACAGCGATCGTGCCGAGAGTCGCGACGACCGCCGACTCGGCCGATCAGGTGATGTACAAGCTGCGGACGATTCTCACCGATCGTGGCGTACAGCGCGCGGAGCTGCTGGCCGACACCGGCTACTTCTTCGATGAGAATACGCGCGCCGAGTTGCGGAACGTGTCCACGACATTCTTCAACGGGCAGGGCGCGCGCGATGGCGTGCTGACCTCGCGACGTGGCACGTACAACACCCGGGCCAATGTGATGGAAGCACGTCAGAACGTGCTGATCGTCGGCACGGATGGCAAGCGCCTCTCGTCACCGATGGTGCGCTTCGAGCAGTTCCGCAACATGATCGTGTCAGACAGCGCGTTCGTTCTGGTGGAAGGCGAGCGACGCCTCGAAGGCATCGGGTTCGAGAGCGATCCGCAGATGCTGAATGTGAAAGTGCGCAAGCTGAAGCGCGGCACCGGCGCCAGCATCATCCTGCCCGCCTCGAAGGGTGCGGCGCCGATCTTCGGCGGTGACACGACAGCGGCGGCCGCGCCGGCAACGCCTGGAGCACCGCCGACGGCCGCACTGATCAGGCAGCGCGACTCGGCGACGAAGCGCTTGCGGGTCAAGCGGTGAGCTGGCGTCGCGCGCTCGCACTCATCGTCGCTGTCGTGTGCAGCGCGACGGGCGCACATGCGCAGGCAGGCGGCCGCTGCAACATCGAGCTCACACCGGCCAACGACTCGACACGCCTGACCACGACAGCGTCGTCTCCGAATGGCCCGCGCAACGTGTTCGTCGGCGGTCGCGTCTCCGCACGATGCCTGAATCAGGACGTGCGGCTGCTGGCCGACAGCGCTGAGTGGTATCAGCAGGCGCAAGTGCTGTATCTGATCGGCAACGTCAAGTATTCAGAGCCTCGCGTGCGCGTGAACAGCGATCAGATGAACTATTTTCAGGCCGATGAGCGGCTGATCGCCACCGGGAATGTCGAGGCGACACTGCCGAGCGGCTCGATCATGCGCGCGCCGCAGGCGACGTACTATCGCGCGGTGAAGGGCATTCGTCCGTCAGCGCGCCTCGAAGCCGTGCAGCGCCCACGGCTCTGGCTGTCGCAGCGCGACTCCAGTGGCAAGCAGCAGGAGCCGGTGCAGATCACGGCGAATCAGATCACCACCGACAACGATTCGCTGGTGTATGCCGGCGGCAAGGTCGAGATCACGCGCAGCGATCTCGATGCGCGCAGTGACTCGGCATTCCTCGACAGTGGAAACGAGCTCGCGCGGCTGATGATCCAGCCGGTGATCATCGGCAAGGGTGAACGCGGCTACACGCTGCGCGGTCGTCAGGTCGAGCTCTACACGAAGAATCGCGTCGTGCAGCGCGTGCTGGCGCAAGCCGATGCGCGTGCGACGAGCGAAGACCTGCTCCTGACTGCAGACACCATCGACCTGCGCGTTGACAACAACAAGGCGCAAGCCGCCTACGTCTGGGGCAAATCACGCGCCCGTGCGGTGTCACCGGATCGCGATCTGGTCGCCGACTCACTCGCCGTCCGAATGCCCGATCAACGCCTGCGCGAAGTCCGTGCCTTCCGTCAGGCCGTGGCGACCACGATGCCGGATACTGCCACGATTCGCAGCGGCGAGAAGGACTGGTTGAAGGGCGACACCATCTTCGCCTTCTTTGATTCCACCGCGCGTTCGGCAGTGCGCCCACCAGCGGCGCGACCTGCGGCTCCGGCCAGCGGCGTCAAGCCAAAGGCGAAGCCGAAGGGTGCTGATTCGACGGTTGCGCCGCGCCCGGTCGTGGTGCGCGATTCGGTGCGCGCCGACAGCACCGCGATCAAACCGCAACTGCGTGAGTTGCGATCGATCGGCCACGCGAGTTCGCGGTATCAGGCTGCGGCACAGGGCGGCACGCCAGCGCGACCTGCGATCAACTATTCGCGCGGCGACCGCATCAGTGTCATCATGGACTCGTCCGGCGTGTCTCTCGTGCAGATCGACGAGCATGCCGTGGGGCTGTACCTCGAGCCGGTTCCGGACTCCACCGCGCTGCCTGACTCGCTCGCCAAGTCACCCGATGCTCCAAAGAAGCCGGCTGCATCGGGCGCCGGCAGCGCTCCGCCGACCACGCCTGTGACACCGCCGCGCCGTCCTGGCGCGAAGCCGGATGCGGATACGAAACGTTCATCTTCCGAAAGCCCGTGACCGATCAGCCGACGCCGTCTGACGAAGAACTTCCATCGCGCATCCGTGCGTTGCTGGAGCATTTTGCGCCACACGATCGCGGTCCGGTCATGGCGACCCACGCGCTGTTCGCATCAGCCGATGGGCAGGGCATGGCGCGGTTCGATGAAGTGGCGCGCGTCTATCGCGAGGACTACCTGCTGCTCGAGAAGGCAGCCGGTCGCGATGCTGATCGGGCAGCCGGCACATTGAGTCTGGATGAAGTGCGCACGCATCTGCGTGATTCGCTGTTGCCACGGCTCGTGGCCGATGGCGTCATCACGCTGCCGGCGGGCGGCCTCGATCAGCCCGGCGCGAAGGTGCAGGTCGTGGGCGGCGTCTGGGATGGCGTGAAAGGCAACCGCGACAGAATCACGGAGGAGGTGAAACGCCGCTCGACACAAGGCGTTGCCATTCAGACCGGTCGCGTACCGATCTTCACGCCGACGACGCAGGCCAAACTCACTGCGCGGCTCGAGGCGAAGGGGCTCGTCAAGACGTACAAGAAGCGCAGCGTCGTGAACAACGTCGCGCTGCATCTGCGGCAGGGTGAGATCGTGGGCCTGCTCGGCCCGAACGGCGCCGGGAAGACGACGACGTTCTACATGATCGTCGGACTGATCCAGCCGCAGGCCGGACAGATCATTCTCGACGGCAACGACATCACCACAATGCCGATGTACAAGCGTGCGCGGAACGGCATCGGCTACCTGTCACAGGAGCCGTCGATCTTCCGCAAGCTCACGGTCGAACAGAACATCATGGCGATTCTCGAGACGCTGCCGATCTCGAAAGGCGAGAAGGCCACCAGGCTCGAGAAGCTGCTCGATGAACTGAGTATCAAGCATCTGCGGAAGAGCAAGGCATACGCGCTGTCGGGTGGCGAGCGCCGGCGGCTCGAGATCACGCGTGCGCTGGTCACGGAGCCGAAGTTCATGATGCTCGACGAGCCGTTCGCCGGCGTCGATCCCATCGCGGTGCACGACATCCAGACGATCGTCTCCGGGTTGCGGCATCGCGGGATAGGCGTCCTCATCTCGGACCACAACGTGGAGCAAACCCTCGATATCGTCGACCGGGCCTACATCATGTTCGACGGCCAGGTGAAGGTCTCCGGCACGGTCCGCGAACTGGTGTTCGACGACACGGTGGCCGAACTGTATCTGGGTCCGACCCTCGCCGCGCGTCTGCGCGAGCGGTTCGCACGCAACGAATCGAAGGGGAGCGCGGCCTGATGGGGACGCCGGTCGCGCGCGCGGGAGCCCGACGATGAGCGGCTACAAGACGGGGCTCAATCAGAGCACGTCCATGCGCCAGGAGATGAAGGTCAATCCACGCCTGTATCAGGCGATGGATCTCCTGTACATGCCCCTGCTCGACCTGCAGCAGCACCTGCAGCAGGAGCTGCTGATCAACCCGTTTCTCGAACTGGTCCCCGAAGACGAGGACAACGACAGCGAGGAAGGGAGCGAAGCTCAAGAGGTCGCGACGCCGGAAGAGCAGAAGGCGGACAGCACCGACGAGATGGACTGGCAGAAGATTCTCGAGGACGGTTTCGAGACTGGCGGTCGCAAGGAGGAATACGAGGAACGCGAATACATCGAGCCGGTCACGGTGGCGTCGCGCGACCTGATGGATCACCTGCGCGAACAGGTGCAGATGCTCGAGCTGAACTCGCGGCAGGAATACCTGGCTGACGAATTCGTCGGCAACATCAACGAGGATGGATGGCTCGCCTGTGATCTCGGCGAGATCCTCAGGGGCGTGAACGCGGAAGTCGTGCGCATCGCCGAAGAGGCGGACATCGACATCAGTGATCTGCCGATGTACACGCTCGAGGAGGTCGAGGCGTTGCTGCCGATCATCCAGCAGCTCGACCCACCGGGCGTTGGCGCACGCAACCTGCGCGAGTGCCTGCTGCTGCAGCTCGCGCAGCAGGGCCTCGAGGAGAGCGTCGCGTATGCTCTCGTGCGCGATGGGTTCGAGGAACTGATCGGCCATCGTTGGAGCGAGATGGCGAAGCGTTTCGGCATTCCGGTGTCCGAAGTGCAGGCCGTCGCGGACCAGATTGCGAAGCTCGATCCCAAACCGGGCCTCAAGTACGCGCCGGACAACGAGCACTACATCATCCCGGACCTCGTCGTCGACAAGGTGGACGGACGCTACGTCGTCTATCTCAACGACGGCAACCTGCCGCGCCTCAAGCTCAGTCGCACGTATCAGGACATCGCGCGCGACAAGAAGAAGTACGACGCCGAGAGCAAGGATTTCATCGCCAACAAGATGAACTCCGCGCACTGGATGATTCAGGCCATCGAACAGCGTCGCCAGACGATGCTCAAGGTCATGAACTACATCGTCGAACGGCAACGCGATTTCTTCGAGAAGGGCGTGCAGCACCTCAAGCCGCTGACACTGCGCGAAGTCGCCGAGGTGATCGGCATGCACGAATCCACCGTCAGCCGCGTCACGAACGAGAAGTTCGTGCAGACGCCGCGTGGTGTGCTGCCACTCAAGTTCTTCTTTTCCTCCGGACTCTCCACCACCGACGGCGACGACGTCTCGGCCCGCGGCATCAAGGACCAGATCAAGAAACTGGTCGATGGCGAGGATGCCAAGGACCCGCTCACCGATCAGGCCATCGTGGATATCCTCAAGCAGGGCGGCGTCGTGATCGCGCGACGTACCGTCGCCAAGTATCGCGACCAGCTCGGCGTGCTCTCCGCGCGCATGCGCAAGCGCGTATGACGTCCACCAGCACGACCACCACCGCACGCAGCATGGCGACCACGCAACGCACGCTGCCCGGCACCGCCGTTGACGTCAGCGTTCTCGTTCCGGCCAAGGACGAAGCCGAGAACCTGCCGCTGTTCATGGAGCAGGCCGAAGCGGCCTTCAGCGGATCGAGTACGCGCTTCGAAGTGATCGTGATCGAGGATGGATCGAAGGATGACTCGTGGGCCGTACTGCAGCGACTGCAGGAGCGCTATCCATTCCTGCGCGCGGTCCGGCATCGCACGCAACGTGGCATCGCCGATGCGCTGCGCACCGGCTGGCTGCACTCGCGCGGTGAAGTGCTCGTCTTCTATCCCGCCGACCTCCAGTTCAAGCCAGAAGACATTCCACGACTCGTGGCACCGATTCTCGCCAACGAAGCCGACATGGTCACCGGCTTCAAGGAAGGGAAGTACGAGAAGGCGTTCGTCAGCAGCATCTACAACTGGCTCAGTCGCGCGCTCTTCGACGTGCCGGTGAAGGACCTGAACAGCGTGAAGGCGTATCGTCGCGAAATCATGGATGCGCTGCCGGTCCGCCCCGACTGGCATCGCTACATGATCGTGATCGCACACTTCGAGGGATTCAGCGTCACCGAGATTCCAGTGCCGCTCTATGCGCGCAATGCCGGCAAGTCGAAGTTCGGCATCGGCCGCATTCCGGTCGGTGTAATGGACATGCTCTCGGTCTGGTTCGAGCTGCGCTTTGGACGAAAGCCGCTGCTCTTCTTCGGCCTCCTCGGGGCCGCGCTGTTTGCCATCGGCGTGCTGACGGGTCTCATCGCGATCGGCATCCGCGTCTTCGCTGGTGTGGGATTCCGTCCAATGCTGAATCTGATCGAGACGTGCGTGATCGTCGGCTCGGTGCTGTTCGTGGGCGGGTTTGTCGGTGAGATGATCGCGGTGCAGCGCGCCGAGCTGCGCGAGATCCGTCGTGAGCTGGACGAGAGGCGCCTCACCGACGCGTCGTGACGGTTCGCCGCGTTCTCTTCGTCACGCACAATTTCCCCCGGACGAGTGGTGACGCCGCCGGCGGGTTTCTGCTCGATCTTGCGCACGCACTCGCGACCATCGATGTGACGGTGGAAGTGATCGCGCCGCACGCGCGTGGATTGCCGGAGCGCGACGTCGTGGACGGGATTCATGTGCAGCGCGTGCGCTATGGCGACGATGCCGATGAGACGCTCGCGTACACCGGCACGATGGCGGAGCAGGTGAAGGCCAGCACGCGTGGCAAGCGCTCGATGCTGCGCATGATCGGGGCCCTGCGGCGCGCAACGCGGCATCGCCTGACGAGTGGCGACATCGACATCGTGCATGCGCACTGGTGGTTTCCCGCCGCGCTTGCAATCGGACGGACCGCGCAGCGGTCGCGCGTGCCGATGGTCGTGACATCGCACGGCAGCGACGCGCGACTGGCAACCGGCGTGACCGCGTCGCTCGCCTCGTTCGCGCTCGGACGCGCAACCGCCGTCACCACCGTGAGCCAGTGGCTCGCACAGCGTCTGCATTCGCTGGCTCCAGTGCCGATCACGGTTGCGCCAATGCCCGCCGATGTGACGAAGTTCACCGCCGACGCTGCGATCCGCGCCACGCCGGCGCGCCTGCTCTTCGTCGGGCGTCTGAATGCGCAGAAGAATCCGATCGTGCTGCTGCGCGCACTCGCCGACCTGCCGGAGGACATCCGACTCGATGTCGTCGGCGACGGGCCGGATGCCAGCGCGCTCCACGCACTCGGCGCGCAGCTCGGCATCGCACACCGCATCGCCTGGCACGGCCAGCAGCCGCGCGACGCGATGCCGGCGTTCTATGCGCAGGCATCGTGCACGTTGGTGCCATCACGCGACGAAGGGTTCGGCATGGTCGCTGCCGAGTCGCTGCTCTGTGAAACGCCGGTCGTCGCGACGATGTCCGGTGGCCTGCCGGACATCGTGCGCGACGCCGAGACGGGGGCACTCGTCCAGTCATTCGACGACGCGAGCGTGTGGAGTGGTGCGATCCGTCACATCATCGATGATCCGTCTCGACGCGCAGCGATGGGAACGGCTGGCCGCGCGGCGATGATGCAACTGGTGTCGCCGCAGGCCGTCGCTGAGCGCTATCGCACCGTGTACGAAACGGCGCAGCGTGGGATCGTCCGTGCGCGCTGAGATCCGCACCGTCCTGCGCGTTGCAGTCGTGCTGATCATCGCATACTTCGTCTTCAGGGTGCTGGCCCGCAGCTGGGATGACATCCGTGCGAACGCCGCCGCACTGCGGCCCTCGTGGCCCGGCCTCGCACTCGCGAGTGCGTGCATCTTCGCCGGCTACGGTGTGCTGATCGCGTCGTGGCGCCTGCTGCTGCGCACCTGGCGCAGTCCGCTCGGGCCGCTCGACGCGACCCGCATCTGGTTCGTGTCGAGCCTCGGCAAGTATGTGCCGGGCAAACTCTGGTCGATTGGTGCGATGGCCGTGCTGGCCAGAGAGGCCGGTGCATCGCCGGTCGCCGCCACCGGCTCGGCGATCATCATGCAGATCGTGAACCTTGCGGCCGGTTTTGCTGTCGTAGCGGTAGCTGGGGCAGGGGAGCTGCTGCAGTCGTCGCCCCTGCTGCGTATGGCCGCATGGCTCACGATCGCCGCGACGGTCGTTGGGCTGGCGTTCGGGCCACAGTTGCTGGTGTGGGCGGTCCGCACCGGCACTCGACTGGCGAAACGTCCGATGCCGGACATGCCGGACATCACACGATCGGCGCTGCTGCTGGTGTTTGCCGCGAATGCGCTCGCGTGGATTGCCTACGGCATCGGATTCGGGATCTTCTGGAGCGCGCTTCTCGGCCGCGGCGGTGGCATCTCGATGGCAGCACTGGCAGTTTACACGGCGTCGTATCTCCTCGGTTTTCTCGCGCTGGTCGCGCCCGGAGGCCTTGGTGTGCGCGAGTCCATTCTGATCGGGTTGCTCATCTCGCTTCGCCTCGCCACACCCGCCGACGCGGCATTGCTCGCAGCGGCGTCTCGAATCTGGTTGACCGTGCTGGAAATTCTCCCGGGGCTCGTCTTTCTCCCCGGTACTTCGTTACGTCGCCGCACCTCCATTTCGACACCCGATGGCCCAGCTGCCTGATATCACGTCCACCGATTCCATCGCGCCGAAACACGCGTGGCTCGTTGCTCTGGCCACCTGTGTCGTCGGCACGATGCTGCTCGCGTATCCGGCGCTCAGTGGTCAGTTCCTCGTCAACATCTACAGCGATCAGTACATCGCCGGATACTCGTTCCGTGAGTTCGGTGCGCAGGTGCTGCGCGCGACCGGCGGATTCGCACTCTGGAATCCGTACCTGTTCGGCGGCATGCCGTACGTCGGTGCGATGCACGGCGACATCTTCTATCCGACGGCACTCCTTCGCCTCGCGATGCCGACCGACGCGGCGATGACGTGGGGCATGATCCTCCACTACATCCTCGGCGGCTATGCCACGTACGTCTTCCTACGTGCACTCGGCCTGAAGTTCTTTGGCGCGCTGGTCGGCGCTGTCGCGTACATGCTGAGCGGGTGGAACGCGTCGTACGTGAACCCCGGACACGACGGCAAGATCTTCGTCGGTGCAATGCTCCCGCTGGCGATGCTGTTCGTGCTGCGTGGCGTGCGCGACGGACGAAGCTGGGCGTGGGGCGCGCTCTCGATCGTCGTCGGGCTTGGCATGCTCAGCCCGCACCCGCAGTTGATGTCATATCTGCTGATGGGCACCGGGATTTTTGCGCTCTACGTCGCGTTCGGCATGGGCAGCGCAAGCCCTGAGCGAGCGATCGCCATCCGCCGACTTGGGTTTGCGGCTGGCGCCGTGCTGCTCGGCTTCGCGATCAGCGCGATCCAATATCTGCCCGTGATGGAGTACACGCCGTTTTCGCCGCGCGCCGGCGGCCGCGGCTATGACTTCGCGACCTCGTACTCGTTCCCGCCGGTCGAGCTGATCAACACGCTGATCCCGGAGTTCACCGGGATTCTCGACAGGTACTGGGGCCCGAACGGCATCCATCATCACAGCGAATACATCGGCGCGGCTGTCTGGTTGCTCGCAATCGCCGCGTTCCGGTCGAAGGTCCGCACTGGTACCACAGTGTTCTACGGCTGCGTGGTCGTGTTCTTCACGCTGTGGGCGCTCGGCGGATTCACACCGTTTTATCAGCTGATCTACAGCCTGGTACCCGGCAGCAAGTTCTTCCGCGCGCCGAGCACGGTGTTCTTCATGGCGACGTTCGCGATGGCCGTGCTGGCCGGTTTCGGTGCTCAGGGGTTGATCGACAAAGCGCCGTCGCGGCGCTTTCTGATCGCCGGCGGCGTCACGATCGCACTGTGTGCGGTGCTCGGCGTGACGGGATCACTGACGGCCCTGGCTGGGTCATTCGCCGCGCCGGACGTCGCGGATCGCGTCGCGAACAACGCCGGAGCGCTGCTCGGCGGGTCACTCCGCGCAATGCTGTTCGCCACGCTCGCACTGGCCGTGTCGTTCCTGCGCGGCCGCTCGAAGGTCACGCCGGCAGTAGCTGGCTGGGCGCTCGTCGCGATCGTGCTGATCGATCAGGTCTCAGTGATGAAGCAGTACTGGCGATTCCTGCCGCCGGCAAAGCAGACGTTCGCCACCGATGCCGTGATCGACTACATCAGGAAGAATACCGCCACAGAACCTGGTCGCGTGATCGACGCGAACATCGGCCGGACGGGCGTTCCTCGTGATCCGGAACTTGGCTACAGCGGACTGATGGCTTACGGCATTCGTCAGGCGGTCGGCTATCACGGCAATGAACTGCGTCGCTATGACGATTTGCTGGCCGAGGACGACGGTCGACGGAACCTCGGCAACCCGAACTTCTGGGCGCTCGCCAACGTGCGCTACTTCCTGGCCGACGTCGCGCAGTTCCCGCTCGAAGGTGCGAAGCTCGTCGCCGGACCGGCACGCGATGCGCATGGCTCGATGGTGTATCTCTTCGAACTCCCGGGCGACAACCGCGCCGCCTGGGTAGCGCCGGCCATCATCAAGGCCGCCGACAGCGTGACACTCACGACGGTCCTCGACCCGCGCTTCCCGGTGCACTCGGTCGCGATCTTCAGTGATACCGCCGACGTGAAATCCGTCCAGTTGTCGGCACCGCCGGCGCCAATCGACCTCCCAGTCACGATCACGAACTACGGAGCGGGCAGTATTTCGCTCACGTTGGCCAAGCCGGCGCCGACGGGTTCCGCGCTGGTCGTTTCGGAAAATTACTACCCAGGCTGGAAGGCCACGGTTGACGGCTCGCCGGTGCCGTTGTCGCGCGCGATGTACTCGCTGATCGGTGTGCCACTGCCGACCGGCGCCACCACGGTCGAGCTGCGCTTCACGAGCGCGAGTTATGAGAGGGGGAAGCTCATCACCCTGGTGGCGATCGCCGCCGCTCTGGTGCTGCTGGCGGGTGGCATCGTGATCGACCGGAGACGCGCGGCGTGACGCTTCCTGCACAGCATCCGATCACCGCTGACGAACGCGCGCTGGTCATCGTTCCGACGTACAACGAACGAGAGAACGTCGCGCGAATCATCGAATCCGTGCTCTCACAGGATTCGCGACTGTCGGTGTTGATCGTCGATGACGGTTCGCCGGACGGTACTGGTGCGATTGTCGATGAGATCGCCTCACGCAACGATCGCGTGCACGCGTTGCATCGCGCGAAAAAGATGGGCCTCGGAACCGCGTATCTCGCCGGCTTCAAGTGGGCGCTCGCGCGCGACTTTGCATACGTCTTTGAAATGGATGCCGACTTCTCGCACGATCCGGGGCATCTGCCGGAGTTCTTGCGCGCCATCGCCGATGCCGACCTCGTCCTTGGATCACGGTATCGGAACGGCAGAGTGACGGTGGTGAACTGGCCGATGTCGCGCCTGATGCTCAGCTACGCTGCAAACATCTACGCCCGCATGGTGACTGGTCTGCAGTTGTATGATGGCACCGGCGGCTTCAAGTGCTTCCGCCGTGCCGTACTCGAAGCGATCGATCTGGACGATGTGAAATCAAACGGCTATGCCTTCCAGATCGAGATGAGCTTCCGCGCATGGAAGAAGGGTTTCAAGATCTCCGAGATCTCGATCGTCTTCACCGACCGGACGGAGGGTGAGAGCAAGATGTCGAAGCACATCGTGCGGGAAGCGATCTGGATGGTGTGGCGGCTCCGGTGGTGGGCGATCACAGGTCGCGTCTGATGGGCATGCAGGAGCACCGAGCATTCTGGAAGATGTCCGGATCCGGGAATGACTTCGTCTTCTTCGACGCCCGGTCGAGCCACACCACCCGCGATCCGCTTGAGACGACGGTCGACATCAGCGCGATCTGTGCGCCGCATCTCGGAATCGGTGCGGACGGTGTCGTATTCATCGCAGAGTCTGCTGACGCACTCTTTGCGATCCGCTACTACAACGCGGACGGTTCGCGGGCATCACTCTGCGGGAATGCTTCACTTTGCGCCGCGCAAAGTGCTGTCAAGCTTGGACTTGCGTCACCTGAACGGACATTTCACTTCATGTCTGACGCCGGACGCATCACCGCATCAATCGATGCCGATGGCGTCGCGTCGGTGAGACTCGCACCGGTGACGGCACTCGAGCGTGCCGCACCCGAAGGCCTGGCGCCGCGCGAAGAGCGGATCGGCTATGCAGTCGTCGGCGTACCGCATCTCGTCGTCCTGGTCGGCGATGTCGATTCGATTGATGTGGCGGGCCGCGGCCGCATTCTCCGCTTCGGCGCGGCGCGCGCTCCAGAGGGAGCGAATGTCAATTTTGTGAGCCGAGGATCCGCGCTTGGTGAGTGGCGCATGCGGACGTATGAGCGCGGAGTCGAAGGCGAGACGTATGCGTGCGGCACCGGGGCCATCGCGACGGCAGCGTGCCTGCAGGCGTGGGATCTGGCGCCACGCGATGCCGATGTCCGGTTGCTCACGGCGAGTGCGCGGGTGCTGACGGTACGCTTTCCGCATGATGCGCAGGCCGATTTCAGCGAGCTGTCCGGCGAAGGTCGCGTGGTCTATGACGGGGTGTTGCGCGCGGTGCGCTGACGGAGAACGGAGGCTCCCGCGGTGACGGGAATTGGCGTGACCGCGCGCCAGTTCGGCGTGACGCGGTCGTGACCGGGTCTCGGACGGATATGTGTGGAACCGGGCAGTCTTTCCACAGGGAGAGGTCGAAAGGGGCACTTATCCACAGTTTTCCACCGTGGTTAGTTTACATAATACTTCTTATAAGAAGTAGAGTCGCGCCAGTGTGACCTCGCTGTCCGAGCGCAAACTGCGCCACGACATCGACATGCGACGCTGCTCGACACGCGTCAGAGCGTCCTCGATCCATCGATCAGAATCGCATCGCAGTGCCTGCGACGCGCGCCTGTCGCATCGAGGACCAGAGTGCGCCGGGTCGCGCGCGCCAGCGCTGCGACGCCGTCGCGTGTGACACCATCCCGAACGTCTGCCGCCACCTGCCGCCACCTGCCGCCACCGACCAGCAATCGCGCGACGCGCGCCGGAACTCAGATCTGTCCGGGCTCGATCAATGCCAGGCGTCGATCGTGGGCGACCGCAAGCCAGACGCACCGCGCTGGAGCCTCCGACGCTGTGGCTGCGACAACCTGAAAGGCCACCGAATGCGCGCACGCGTCGATGGCCTTTCAGTGTGTCGATCGAGTGGCTCAACCCGCTGCGAGCTCAGGAGGACGCAGCCTTCCGCGCCCCCGGAGTCCCGCCAGACGGTTTACTGCTTGACCGCCAATTCGCCCATGCGAACGTGTGCTTCAGCGGCCAGCGGCCCCTTCTCGTCCTTCGCCAGATCCTTCCAGAGCTTGAGCGCTTCTGTGGTGTTGCCCGCCGCCATGTAGGCGCGCGCCGCATCGGCCTGCCGCTGCATTCTTGCGTCCCCGAAGCTCGTCGCTGCGGCCGCCAGATACGCCTTCGCGGCGTCGGACGGCTTGTTCAGGTTCTCATAGGCTGCCGCCATCAGCGTCTGCAGCGTGGCGCCGAGCCGCTCCGTGCCGCCATTCGTGGCCAGCGTTTCGAGCAGCTTCATCGCCTCGGGAGTCTTGCCCTGCGTCATCAGCGCCTGAGCCGACAGCAGCGCCGCACGGTCGCCCGCCGACGTGCCGGAATAGCGGGTGGCCACCTTCTGGAGCTCGGCGGATGCGGTGGCCGGGTTCGCCGCGGTCGCCGTCTGCGCCGCGAAGAAGGCGCGTTCAGCGTTCTCGATCTTGGTGTCGGCGGACTTCTGCCAGACCACTCCACCGATCGCGACGACGGCGACGCCGCCGAGCACGATCGAAATCAGCTTCTGATTCGCCTTGAACCAGCCGGCGAGCGAGTCGAGCCCGCCCTCTTCGAATTCCGACATCGTGACAGGTCTGGAGAAATCGGGATCGCGCCGCGGCCCCGTGGAACATTCTGGCCCCGCAAACGGTGTGTGCGGAACGGCAAGAGCCGAGTAAGTTGATGGGTTGGGTTGCTGGCGACAAGCGGGGGGGATTGCGGTGAGCGTCCGATATTCATCCGTGTACCCGCCGGTCCGTGACCCCTGTCGCTGGCTATCGTCTGCCTGATGGAGCGCGGTACGGACCAAAGCCGAACCTGAGTGCACGGTCAGTTCCGTCCGCAAGAGTCGTCGAGAGCCCGCTGTGCTCGGTGATGCGTTCAGGTACCCTTACCTCCATGCCAATGCCGACCTCACTTGCCTCCGCTCTGCGCCGCCTCGTGCTGGCGTGTGCCGCGGTGGCGATCGTCGCGGTCACGCCGGAAACGGCGTCGGCCACGAAGCCACGGGGCAAGAAGCCCGCGGCCACGGCAAGTCGCACGAAGCACAAGTCCGCCGCATCGAGTCGCAGCCTGTCGCGCCGCTCGAAGTCGGCACGCCGGACGAAGGGCCGCCGCTCGTACCATGTGTACACGGGGCCAATCGTACCGGATGTCGAGCAGATCGCGTTCGTATCGGATTCCGCCGACATGCTGCGCGATTCCATCGTATCCGTCGCACGCCAGCAGATCGGCACGCCGTACGTGTGGGGCGCGGAGAATCCAGGTCGCGCGTTCGACTGCAGTGGTCTCGTGAAGTACGTGATGTCGTGGTTGCACGTGGACCTGCCCCGCACTGCCAACGAGCAGGCGTACAGCGGCATCAAGGTGGGTCGCGATCTCGATCGCATGAAGCCGGGTGATCTGCTGACGTTCGGCACGGGTCGTCGCATTACGCACATCGCGATCTATGCCGGGAATGGCAAGTATGTGCACGCGAGCCGGCCCGGTGTCGGCGTGGTCGAGAGTCCGCTCGACACGCGCGCTGCCCGCTTCAAAGGTGCGATCCGGCTGGTCGCGGACGCCGATACGAGCACCGCGAAGTCGGCACCGACGCCCTGACTCTGATCACAGCAGCTGCGCTGCGCTGACGAACGCCCTCGGCACCTGCCGAGGGCGTTTTGCGTTTTGATCGTCTCGTTCTGCGCCAGCCGATCCGGTTGCCGGTGGCGATATCTTTGTCAGCAGTCGCCGCAGTGCACGCGATCCCCCCTGCCCCGGAGTTGCATGCGTTATCGCGTGCTTGTGACGGACGAAATCGATCCCGATGGACTCGCCCTTCTGAGCGCGGAACCGCGACTGCAGGTGGATGAGGTGCCAACGCTGTCGGCGGCCGAGTTGCTCACGCGCATTCCGGAGTACGACGCGATCGTCGGACGCAGCGCGTCGAAAATCAGCGGCGAGCTGCTGCGTGCCGCGACGCGGTTGCGGGTGGTTGGACGAGCGGGCGTCGGTGTCGACAACGTGGATATGGCGACGGCGACGGAACTCGGTGTCGCCGTGATCAATGCGCCGGCCGGCAACACGGTCGCGGTCGCAGAGCTGTTGTTCGGCTCATTGATCGCGCTCTTCCGCCACATCGTCCGTGCCGACACCTCGATGCACGCGGGCCGCTGGGACCGCTCCGCGCTGCTTGGCAGTGAACTGAAGGGGCGCACGCTCGGCATCGTCGGTGTCGGCCGCATTGGCTCCGAAGTCGCGATGCGCGCTCACGCATTCGGCATGGACGTGATCGGCTACGATCCGTATGTCGGCGACGAGCGATTCCGTTCGCTGCGCATCCAGCGTGCCGTATCGCTGGAGGCCCTCCTGCCCGACGCCGATATTCTGACGATCCATACGCCGCTGACGCCGGAGACCACGGGTCTGATCGGGCGACGGGAGCTCGCACGTCTGCCATCCGGCGCCGTCGTGTGTAATCTCGCGCGTGGCGGCATCGTCGACGACAACGCGCTCGCGCAGGCCTTGCAGGCGGGCATCCTGCGCGGCGCGTGCATCGATGCCTTCGCGCAGGAGCCTCTGGTCGCGGATCATCCCCTGCGTTCGCTCTCCAATGTGCTCTTGACGCCGCATCTCGGTGCCTCGACGGCCGAAGCGCAACGCAACGTTGCGGTGGACGTCTGCGAAGCGGTGCGCGACGCGCTGCTGCACGGTGAGCTCACCCGCTCGCTGAACGTGGCGTCAGTCTCGGGTACGGAGTGGCGTGACCTGCAGCCGGCGTTGCTCGTTGCGCAACGTGCCGCAGCGATTGCGCGAGCGCTGCTGCTCGATCAGGGGATCAGCATCATTCAGCGCGTGCGTTTGCGCGTCAGCCCCGACTTGATCGGTGCGGGCGCGGCGCTGCTGTCGGCGGCGTGCGCCGGGATTCTCGAGAGTGTGATCGACGACGGTCGGTTGAATCTGATCAACGCGCGTGCGATGGCCGAAGCGCGCGGCATCGAACTGTCGATCGGTGAGCTGAGCGACAAGGAGCGCACGGCAACGGTCGATGTGTCGTTGGGCGGTGGCGTGCGCGAGATCGGCGTCGTCGCGATGGCTCCACCCGGCGGCGTCGCGCGGGTCACGCGCATCGGCGCGTTCCATGTCGATGTCACACCGCGCCAGACGATGATCGTGCTGACGAACAACGACGTGCCCGGCGTCATCGGTCGCGTCGGCACCATACTCGGCGACGCGCAGGTGAACATCGCGGAGTATCATCAGGCACGCCTGGCACAAGGTGGCGAAGCGCTGGCGGCGATTTCAGTGGACGGCATCGTGGCGCCTGCACTGCGTGAGCGGCTGATGGCGTTGCCCGATGTCCGCACGGCGACGATCGTGCGCTTCGGGAGTGGAACCTCCGCGGCCGCATCGACATGATGCATGCACTGATCACGACCGACTCCGACGTGCGTCGCAGTATGAGTCGTGATGCCTCGGGACTCGAGCTGATTCCGGATGCGGTCGCGCGGCCGACGTCGCGCGGCGAGGTGTTGTCGCTGCTCGAGGAAGCGCAGCGCGATCGCACACCCGTCACAACCGCCGGCGGGCAGACCAGCACAACGGCGGCGTCGCTCACGGATCGAGGGCTGCTGTTGTCGCTGCGCAATGTCGGCGGCATTCACGATCTCGATACGCTGGCGAAGACCGTGCGTGTCGGTCCGGGTGAGTTGCTCGGTCCACTCAAGCGGACGCTCGCCTCGGAGGGGTGGCTGCTGGCGCCAGACCCGACGAGCGAGGAGGACTGCACCGTCGGCGGCGCCGTGGCGTGCAACGCGTCAGGCGCGCGATCGCTGCGATACGGTGCGATCCGCTCGCACGTCCGCGGGCTGACCGTCGCACTGATGAACGGCGATGTCCTCGAATTGCGTCGGCCGTCGCTCGAGAAGAACACCGTCGGCTTTGCACCAGTGCATGACCTGGTGGACTGGTTCGTCGGCAGCGAAGGTACCCTCGGTGTGATTCTCGAAGCGGAGCTCGCGCTGCTGCCGCTGCCGGCGTGGGTGATCGGGTTGAGCATTCCGTTCCCGACTGTCAGCGACGCGCTGGCTTTCGTCGTCGCAGCGCGTGAATCGGAGACACTCGCACCGCGGTGCCTCGAGTTTCTCGATCACGGGGCATTCGCGATTGCGCGAGATGCGGCGCAGGATGCCACGTGGGCTGCGGGCGCAGAGGCGCTGATCTACACCGAATTGTCCGGACGCGACGGCGATGATCCACCGCTCGACGCGTGGCTCGAACTCGCGATTGCACATCGCGCGAGCGAGAATGACATTCGCGTGTACGAAGGCGAAGCCGCCCTGCGCGATGCGCGCCGCTTGCGTCATGCGGTGCCCGCGACGATGCACGAGCGTGCGGCGCCGCATCGTGTGAACGGTGGGCGTCGCATCTCGACCGACTGGGCGGTGCCGTATCACCGGCTCGGTGACGCGCTCGAAGCGTCGCGCCGTGCGGTCGCGGCGCGCGGACTCGTGCCGCCAGTCACGTTCGGGCATGCGGGCAATGGACATCCGCACCAGAACTTCATCGCGCGCGACACCAACGAGCTCGAGCGCATCACCGATGCGGTCGGCGCTACGCTGCGCGAAGTGATTGCGCTTGGTGGCACCGTTGCGGCGGAGCACGGCATCGGCAAGATCAAAGCACGTTGGCTGCCGTTGCAGATGAGCGGCACGCAACAGGCAATGATGCGTGCGATCAAACGCGAACTCGACCCGCATAACCTGTTGGCACAGGGCAACATCCTGTGACGTCGTTCACGTCGGTCGTGCTCGATGTGGACTCGACCATCTCGGCGCTCGAAGGCATCGACTGGCTTGCCGGGCGTCGCGATGCCGACGTCGCGGCAACGGTCGCGGCATTGACGCACGACGCCATGGAAGCGCGTGTGCCGCTGGACGAAGTCTACGAGCGTCGCTTGCACATCATTCGCCCGACGCGCGATGAGATTGCGCAGCTCGCGTCCATCTATCTGGCGACGGCGCTTCCCGGCGTTCGTGACGCGGTGGCGGCGTGGCGGAATGCTGGAGTGCGGGTCGTGCTCGTGAGCGGTGGATTGCGCGATGCGATTCTTCCGCTGGCGGCGTGGCTCGGGGTCCCTGCTGACGATGTGCATGCGGTGGATGTGGACTACGATGACGATGGCGTGGTGCAGCGCGTCAAGGGCGACGCACTCCTCGCACGCCGCGGTGGCAAACCGAGGCTCGTGGCGTCGCTGGCGCTTCCCCGCCCGTTGCTTGCGATCGGCGACGGTGCAACTGACGCCGAACTCGTGCCCGTCGTCGATCGCTTTCTCGCGTTCACCGGCGTGGTGCGCCGCGCGAGCGTTGTTGCCAGGGCGGCCGGCGAAGTCGCGGATTTTGCATCGCTCACACCCATCGTACTCGGCGCCTGATGCTCACCAACGGAACGTTCTTCCTGCCGGGCCCGACGGAAGTCCGTCCTGAGATTCTTCAGGCGATGCTGCGGCCGATGCTCCCGCATCGCGGCCTTGCGTTCGAGTCGATCTACGCGCGCTGTGATGCCGGTCTGCGCACGATCTTTCGCACGACGCGTCCGGTCTACATCGCATCCGCATCCGCGACCGGATTGATGGAAGGTGCGATTCGCTGCGCGCCAGCGGGCACGGTGCTCGCACTGGTGAACGGTGCGTTCTCCGAGCGCTTTGCACAGGTCGCGCTGAGCTGCGGGCGCACGGTCGTTCGTGATGATGTCGCACCCGGACTGCATCACACGCCCGAGCAGGTCAGCGAACTGCTGGAGAAGAGCGACGCGACGGTCGTCACACTCACGCACTCCGAAACATCGACGGGCGCGATGAATGACATCGCCGCGCTGACGAAGGTCGTGCACGCGCACGGCGCCGTGATTCTGGTCGACAGTGTGACGGGACTCGCTGGCGCACCGCTCGAAACGGATGCATGGGAACTCGACTTCGCGTTCACCGGATCGCAGAAGGCGCTCGCGTTGCCGCCAGGACTCGCACTCGGGGTCGCGAGCGTGTCATTCATTGAGAAGGCCGCGCACAATACGGATCGCGGTACGTATTTCGATCTGGTCGAGTTCGAGAAGTATGCCGTGAAGAATCAGACACCCAACACGCCGGCGATTTCGCTCTTCTACGCGCTCGCCGAACAAGTCGAGGCGATTGCAGCGGAAGGGATCGAAGCGCGGTGGGCGCGGCACACTGCGATGCAGGCGATGACCGTCGCGTGGGCCGAACGCCTGTCGGCTGAAGTGGCACCCGCGTTCGGCATTTTGGCGCCCGAGTCGGGGAGGTCACCAACGGTGAGTTGCATCACTCTCCCGTCCAACCTGAATGGTGGCGCCGTGGCTGCCGAGGTCGGCAAGGCCGGTTACGTGATCGGCGCGGGCTACGGCGTACTGCGCGATCGCACGATCCGCATCGGCCACATGGGCGATCACACCGAATCGGGACTTGTCGGCTGCCTGACCGTCGTCAGGGATGTGCTGGAGACACTGGCCGGCAGCTGACGGTCAGACGCCGTAGACCGGCTTGAGGACCGACATCGCGTCGTCCCACGCCTTCGCCATGTCCTCGACCGTGTGCCCGACGTCAGGCATGCGACCCGACTGAGACACGCGAACGAGACGCTGATGCAGCGCCCGCGCAGCCTGCGACAGCCTGCGCAGCGGCGCGACGGCCTCGGCGACCGGTTCACCGTTCTGGGCAAGCCAGAAGCATGCGTCAGCCCCGACTTCGAACGCGGCACCGCACTGCTGCAACGTGGCGTATGCCCAACGCTGGTAATGCTCAGCATCGCCGCCGGCGAGCCAGGCGCCATGCGCACGCAACGCGGCGCCGAACTCTCGCACGGGATTGCGTGCCGGAAATCGTGTTCCGTGGAAGCGGGCGAGTGCGATGCCGACCTGCGCGCGCTCCGCCGGCGTGCGCGGCGCGAGCCGGTCGAGACGCACGACCGTCACATGCGGCGCGAGCCGAGCCTCGCCGATTCCGGCCGACAGCAATGCGTCGAGATCGTCGCCACCGACGTCGGCGCCGAGCATGCCGTGCAGGTAGCGCAGGCGGTGCGCGACGCGGTCATAGCCAGTGATGGCGATGAGGGACTTGGAGTGTTCGCGATGGTAGCTGCTGCCCATCATATCCGGCAAATGGAAGGCATCGACCTCGACGAGGACAGCGTTGCCTCGGTCAAGCTGCTCGATGACATGCGCGAGAAGCGGCCTCCAGACGAAAAGCTCCTCGACCACGATCCCGTAACAGGCCCAGAGATCAGCCGTCGAGACCGTGGTCAGCGTCCAATGGTCGCCGTGAAAATCGGCGCAGAGGGCCGGCATGACGACCGGTGCCGGGTCGAGATCGAGTGCATGAAGCAGTTCGATCCAGGCGTCCAGATTGCTGTTTGTCGCGCTCCAGACGCGCTCACCCTGATGCCACGGGTGCGGACCGCGCCACTCGAGCCGTGGCGACCCGACGAAGCGAGATTGCTCCTGAAATTCTGATCGAACTGCCATGCAGACAAATCCACCCATGCGCCTGCGCCATCGCAGACACGGTGCGTTCATTCGGTAGACAGGGAGCAACCAGCGACGTCGAGCGCGAGCGCGCGGTGCCGTACGATCATCGGACCAATCAGGAAACGATCAACTGCTATGCCAAGCAACCCGTGCAACCAATCCTTGCCGAGCCCAGCTGAACGTAGAACCGAACTGGAGCCTGACGACTACCACGGAATTGCCTCCACGAACGATTGATAACCCTGCGTACAATGACGACGCCACCCTGCGCCAGGCTTCTGCAGCCGAGCCCGCTTGGAGTGCGACGATAGCACCGCGAACCGCGAACCGACGCCACACGATGCCGGGTGTTAACAGTCGCGGCCTGACAAACCGCACGAAGCTCGAGATCTCGATGTGTCTCCTGCAGAGATCGCGAGAGTCACACGCCAGCCGAACCGGTTGGTCCAAGGTCTGATGGGCCCATGGGATCCCTCAATCGAGACGACCGGTCTCGAGGGCGGTGAGGCCGGCGGCACGATCCTGCGACGCGTAGAGATGCATCCCACAGGGCACGAGTCCCGCGCGGCGAAACCGATCGCGATACCACCCGGCGCCGCGCGGATTGAGCGCGGCCACGTCGCCCTCGATTTCGTCATTGCGCGTGAAGATCTCCAGCCACGCGAGTCCACTGGTGTGCACCTGCAGCTGTTCGAGTGCAGCGCCAAGGGCACGCGACGGCACGTAGTTCAGCACACCGCAGCAGATGACGAGATCAAACCCTTCCTGAAATTCCTCATGCAACCCCAGGTCGGCCAGCGTTTCGACAGAGCCAAGCCGGAGATGTCGTCGCTTGCCGAATCGACCGACGGCGTAGGTGCTCGGTTCGACGCCGACGTACCTCGCCTTCGGTCGCATGCTCGCGAGAATCGGTTGCCAGTGCCCCTCGCCCGCGCCGACGTCGAGCACGGAGCGAATCGGACGATCGAGCACGTACTCCGCGGCGGAGACGGTGAAGTTCACGATGCGCCGAATCTGCGCCGGCGTCCGGACGCGATGCTGCCGACTGCGATACCACTTGTCGAAATACGCTTTGTCGTACGCCATGATGTCGGTGCGGAGTGACCATTGTGGCGGCTTCAGCGGAGACGCAGATTCGCGCATCGTGATCCCTGCCATGACTGAAGTTGATCGAGTCGCGCTCCGCACGCGACTGGTGGCTCGCCTGCCGGCGCGTTGGCGCACGCGATTCGCACCGGCGCCGACCGGCATGCTGCACATGGGGCATGCGGTGAACGCCGTGTATGTGTGGAGCATCGCCCGTGCGTTCGGCGGTTCGATCGTCGTGCGGATCGAAGACCACGACGCGGGTCGATCGCGTGCGGCGTATGCGGACGCCATCCTCGCCGATCTCGAATGGCTCGGGCTGCGTGGCGACAATTCCGCGCTCGATCTGCCTGCACCGCTCCGGCAGCTCGAGGATCAGCACGCATATCATGGTGCGCTCGCGGCGCTGACGGCGCAGGGCCTGGTGTACGCCTGTCGTTGCTCACGACGCGACATCGCCGAACAGTCGGCCGAGGCAATGCGCGACGAGTTGCAGTATCCCGGGACGTGTCGGGGCGCGAACATTCCGCTGCACGCGACCGCCGCACGACGAGTGCACCTCGCGCAGACTCAGGTGCACTTCGACGATCTGCGCCACCGCTCCCAGGTGCAGCAGCCCGCGGCGCAATGCGGGGATCTGCTGGTCCGGGACCGACATGGCCACTGGACATATCAGCTTGCGGTCAGCGTCGACGATTTGCGTCAGTCGATCGACGTCGTCATCCGCGGCGACGACCTGCTCGCATCAACCGGTCGACAGATCATGCTCGGCGCGATGCTCGGGCGTCATACACCGATCCAGACGCTGCATCATCCGCTGATCCTGAGGCCGGATGGCGCCAAGCTAAGCAAGTCCGCCGGCGACACCGGCCTCGCGGAATTGCGCGCCGCCGGCTGGTCTGCGGCCGAAACGCTCGGACGTGCAGCCTGGCTCGGAGGATTGCAGCCGGAGCCGACGCCGCGCGTCGCTTCAGAGCTTGCCGCGCTGTGGACCGACGGCGCCTGAATTGCCGCCCGCGCCTCCTGTCGCTGCAGGTTGCGCAGTACGTTCAAGACATGGGGACTGTCGAGACGTGAGGATGACGGGCAACTCGGCGATGCAGGAGCTCTTCGACGCCAGCGGCGCGACGGAGCTGATTGCGGCTGGCGACACGTTCAGTGCGACTGCGCTGCATCATGGTGCGAATGACTGGTCGCGGGCGTTGCGTCGCGCGGGCATCGCGCGCGGCGATCGCATCGTCTGCGCGCTGCCGAATGGGCCGGCGTTCGTCCAGCTGCTCGTCGCCTGTCTTGCCGATGGCGTCACGTTGGCGCCGGTACCCCCGGCTGAGGACGTGGTGCCATTGCTGGACGTGCTTGATGCGCGGGTCGCGATTGCAGGCGCATCGACGCATCAGCACGTGGCGATACCGAGCCGGAACGGTGGGCCACCCAGCGGTCCGCTGCTCGCACGCGCGGCGTCCGCACGCACGGATGCCGTCGCGTTCCTGCTGCGCAGCTCAGGCACGGCCGGTGCACCGCGCTGGATCGCGCTCTCTGAAAGTGGCGTGCTCGCGACGCTCGAGAGCCATCTCCCGCTCCTGGCAGTCGACGGTGCGATCGTGCTCTGTGTCCTGCCATGGTTTCATGCATTCGGGCTTGTGCTCGGGCTGCTCCCGGCCCTGTTGCGCGCGCGGCGCATCGTGACGACTGGAGATGCCGTGCGGGGGCATCAGGACCTGATCGCACTCGCGCAGCATCACGCGGTCTCGAACCTGAGCATGGTCCCATTGATCGCAATGCGACTCGCGTCGCTCCCCGCTGGACTTCTATTGCTGCAGTCGCTGGCAGGCGGCCTCGTTGGTGGTGCGCCGATCGACGGCACGCTCGCCGCAACGCTCGCCACGACGCGACTGCGTGTCGGCTATGGCCAGACGGAAGCCGGACCCGGCATCATGCTCGGCGAACCGGGCGAATTCCGCAGCGCAATCCTCGGTCGCCCGGTCGGATGTGCCGTGCGTATCGACGCCGATGGTGTGCTGGCCTTTCGCGGGCCGAGTGCGTGTACCGGCTTCTGGCAGGATGGTGCGCTGCATTCACTCGACGCGGATCGGTGGCAGCGCACGGACGACCTCGTGACGATGCTGGATGACGGCACGTACAAGTTCATCGGTCGGTTGTCGACGACCTTCAAGCTCGCGAACGGAAAACTCGTGCAGGCACCTCAACTCGAAGCCCGGATTCGCCAGCAGCACTCGCGCATTTCCGACATTGTTCTGACCAGTCCGGATGGCATCGGCATCGACGCACAGTATTCGACGTATGATGCCGCGCCGGTTGACGAGCAGGAGATTCGTCGCTCACTGGGCGGCGTGCAGGTGTATCTGCGCTCAACGACATGCGTGAGCGGCGAGGCCTGGCCGCGCACCGCGAAGGGCGAGATCGACCGTCGCCAGTTGTCGCGGCCGACGCAGTAAGTTCCTCGACGGATCAGCGCAATACTCTCAGGAACCCTCAGGCACTTCCGTCATGGCTGCGTCACTTCCGATCGATCTGTACGGCTGGTTCGACACGCTCACTGCACATGAGAACCAGCGGCGGCTGGCGCTGCGCGCGGTACTCGAGCGCGACATCGCGCCCGTTGCAGATGACCACTGGGATCGCGGCGAGTTCTACCACGATGCGCTCGACGGATTCCATGCGCTCGATCCACTCGAACACTATTTCGACGCGAACGCAGGGAATCGTGCCGTGATCGACGGTCTTTACTCTCTTGAACTCGCGCGCGTCGATCCGTCGATGGCCAGCTATTTCGGTGTACACGGTGGGCTGTGTCTTGGCGCGATTGCACTGCTCGGATCAGACGCGCAGAAAGACGAATGGCTGCCGCAGCTCCGCTCGTTCTCACGGATCGGCTGCTTTGGTCTCACCGAGCCCGATGTCGGGAGCGGTGTCGCGCGCGGGCTCACCACGCGCTGCCGGCGCGACGGCGATTCGTGGATCCTGAATGGCGAGAAGAAATGGATCGGCAACGCGACGTTCGCGGACATCGTCGTAGTCTGGGCGCGGGATGAGGCGGACAACGCCGTGAAGGGATTCATCGTGCGAACGAAGTTGCCGGGCTACGCGGCGCGTCTGATGACGGGCAAGATCTCGCAGCGTGCGCTCGCATCCGGCTGGATCACGATGACCGACCTGCGCGTGAGTGAGAGCGATCGCCTGCAGTACGCACACACATTCGCCGACACCGCGCGTGTGCTCAGCGCTGCGCGCGTGGGCGTGGCGTTTCAGGCGGTCGGGTGTGCGATGGGCGCGTACGAGCATGCGTTGCGCTATGCCGGCGAGCGTCAGCAGTTCGGCCGCCCGATCGCCGGCTTTCAGCTGGTCCAGATGATGCTGGTGCGCATGCTCGGCAACGTGACCGCGATGCTCGGCATGGCGTTGCGTGCGGCACGGTTGCAGGACGCTGGCCTGGCGACGGACGCGCACACGTCACTCGCGAAACAGTTCTGCGCCTTTCATTGTCGTGAGACGGTGCAGTTGGCCCGCGAGATGATGGGCGGCAACGGCGTCCTGCTCGAGCATGGCGCGGCGCGGTTGTTCAG
>JBBRLZ010000010.1:0-104250 GCA_038231095.1 Gemmatimonadales bacterium | reverse complement strand
CTCGCGCGGCCGTGATAGCCGATCGGCACGTACTTGTAGTTCGGCAGCAACGCGTTGTCAGGCCGGAACATGCTCCCGACGTTCGTCGCGTGATAGATCGACGCGTAGAAATCGGTGTAATCGCCGATCTGCGCCGGCAGCAGCATCTCCACATCGCACATCGGAATCAGCGCCGCGTGGGCTTCGGTCCGAGCCACCTTGTTCGACGCATCGAGTGCATTCGCGATGGTTTCGCGCAGCACCGTCGTCTGGCGCCGGCCAAGCGACATCAGCGCGTTGAGTGATGGCGTATCGCAGGCGGCGATCGCTTCTGCATTGCCGGTGAACTCACTCGGTGCGCGCTCCGCCGCATCGACGACATCGAGCACCATCTCGCCGATCGCGACACCCACGCGCGGCGTGGCGTTCGTTCCGCGGCGGCGGAAGACGCCGAACGGGAGATTCTGGATCGGGAAGTCGGTGTCGGGAGTGTTTGCGCTCTCGACCCAACTGGTGCGATCAGGGTTGTGTGTATCGTCCACTCAGGCTCTCTCGATTGGGCTTCAATTCCGTGACGGCAGCTGCAACGGCGACTGCAACTCTTGACTCGCGGATCTGCGGATGCACGGAGACGTTCAATTGCTTTTGAAACAGGAACAAAAACAAATGCAACTTATCTCGCGCAGAGACGCAGGGAGCGCTGAGAACTGCACCTGCACAAGGTTCTATTTTCCCGCGCAACGGGCAATGTGGCGTCTCCATTCCTGATTCCGATTCCATGCATACAAGAGCTCAGGCCGTTGCAGTTCTCCGCCCTCCCTGCGTCTCTGCGTCCCTGCGTCTCTGCGCGAGGCAAAAAGCTGTCGAACGAAACAGAGTGGCAGCCGCACGCACGCAGCTTCCCACAAGCCGTTGCCAGTCTCCGCGATTCCGCGCCTCCGCGCGACCAGAGTTGCCGTTCACAGTTCCGCGCGAGCAGCGTTGCAGATCCAGAACACTCACGAACGTTTCGATTCGCTCACCAAAAAGAGTGAGCCCAGCTCATCCACCGGCTCACGAAACGAACACGACCCGAACGCCACGACGCCGTTCGCCCGCATCGCGGCAAGCGACGGCTGCAGCAGCGTGACCGTTTCGACGCCATCGGGGGCGAAGACCACCGCGTCGTCACGCACGGCGAACGACTCGCTACGCATCTCGGTCAGGATTGCACGCGCAATCGCGTCATCCGCGCCGATGCTCAACGCCGCCGCGGCGAGAAAGACGTTGAGGTAGCCGTACATCATGACACGCTCTGCATCCGGCGCATACGTGAGGCGGAACTCGCCGCGCAGCGGATGATGCAGACCGGCGGTCGCCTTTGCCGTCACGCCGCATTCGACACAGCGTCGGAGGAAGCGCACGATCTCGTCGGGCGTCGGGAACGCATCCGGCGCGACACCACCGGTGCGGATCTTGGCGCGCACATTCGCGGATCGTACCGCCTCCAGCAGCGACAGTGGATCGCTGGCGTGCGGCAGCTCGCAATAGAGCATCACGTCGTCGGGCATCGCGGCCGCCGTTGCGAGCACGGTGTCGGCGGTGCCGGTACGGCCCTCAGCGACGTCGATGATTGTGCCGAACGCTGCGTCGGCGTTGAACGCGGCGATCTGTGCGGCTTCACTCGCGAATTCGCCGGACAGCAGTGCGCTCAGGCGTGCGCCATCCCACGCTTGGCGCTGCGCGATTGGCAGCGCGGCGACTGCGGCGTGCCACTCGTCCACCTTTGCGACCGGCACCACGAACCGGCCGAGCATCCAGGCCTCGTCACTGGCGCGATAGTTCGCGTAGTTGGCGACGGCCGTCGCCATGTCGAGCGATGCCGGTGGAAAAAGACCGGCGTAGTCCACCACACCAGTCACGAGTGTGCGCAGCGCCGGTGGCGCTGCGAGCACACGGTGACTCACACCGCTTCTGGCCGAACCTGCCGGTACGCTTCGGCCGACTGCCGCAGCGCCAGCAGCGCGGAGGCCTCGAGCTCGAAATCGACGGCCAGTTCACCGAATCGGCCGGCGGCAAGCGTCTCCAGATCCTTCGAGTTCGCATCGGTGCCGCTGTGACGGCGCGCGAATTCGCGCGATGCCATCCACACCGCATTCGCCTTCCGCCACCACGCTTCATCCGCCCCTTCGACCTTCAGTTGCGCGGAGGACTTCTCGTAGCTCTCGAGCATCGTTGCCAATCCGTCGATCGACACGCGGGCGGCGGACTGTGCGAGCCGCTTCTCGGTCTGTCCGCAGCTCAACGCGCCGAGATGCGCGCAACGGTCCTGCTGACGGATGCATTCCAGTGCAACGCGGAACAAGCCATCGGCTTTCGCGCGCAGCAGATCGACCGTCGTGACATTCGGGTCGATGGCCGGCGTTTCAATCGTGGGTCTCAGCATGGGCGGGCAAGATGAGTCGGAGGATGCTGCACGGGTTCGTGCCACCGTGCGACCTGCAAATCTAGAAGAGTGTGGGCAGCGTGTGCACGGTCAACTCGACACGCAGTCGCTCAGCCCTGCTTCGCCTGCGCCACCAGATCGGCCAGGCGCGTGATCGCTTCGATCGGCGTCAGCGCGTTCACATCGAGCGCGCGCAGCTGCGCGACCAGCGGATGCGCCTCGACGACAGCCGGCAGAAAGAGCTCCGTCTGCTCGGAATCGCGTGCCTGCTGCGCCCCCGCCCGCCGCGCCGGCTGTTCGGCCTCCAGCGACGCCAGCACTTCCTTCGCACGCAGCAGCACCGACGCCGGCAGGCCAGCCAGCCTCCCGACCTCGATCCCGTAACTGCGGCTCGCGCCGCCGGGCTTCAGGCGATGCAGGAAGAGCACGTCATCGCCGACCTCACGCACGTCGACGGTCCAGTTGCGCGCCGCCGTGAGCGTGTCGGCCAGCTGCGTCAGCTCGTGATAGTGCGTGGCAAAGACAGCCTTGCAGCCGACGCGATCGTGCAGATGCTCCGTCACGCTCCACGCAATGCTGACACCGTCGAAGGTGCTGGTGCCGCGTCCGATTTCGTCCAGCAGCACCAGACTGCGTGCGGTCGCGGTGTGCAGAATCGCACTCGTCTCGCTCATCTCGACCATGAACGTGGACTGCCCGCGCGCCAGATTGTCGCTGGCACCGACGCGCGTGAAGATGCGATCGACGATGCCCTGTGTGACGGCGCGCGCCGGGACGAAGCTGCCGACCTGCGCGAGCAGCGCGATCAGTCCGATCTGCCGCAGCGTGGTGCTCTTGCCGGCCATGTTCGGGCCCGTCAACACGATCAGGCGCGCATCATCGGTCAGCGTGACGTCATTCGGAATGAACTGATCGCGCGGCATCATCCGCTCGACCACCGGGTGCCGACCGCCATCGACGACGAGCTCGAAACCGTCCGTCATCTGCGGCCGCACATAGCCTTCGCGCGCCGCCACGTCGGCAAATGCCGCCAGCACATCCAGCTCGGCGATACGACGCGCGATGCGCTGCAACCGCTCCGTCTCACGGGCAATGTCGGAACGCAGTGTCTCGAATCGCTCGCGCTCACGCGTGTCGATGCGCTCAGCCGCCGTCAGCACGCGCTCCTCGAACTCCTTCAGCGCTGGCGTGATGTAGCGCTCACCACCGGTCAGCGTCTGCCGCCGCTGATAGTCCGCCGGCACGGCCTGGCGATTCGCGTTGCTGATCTCGATGTAATAGCCGAAGACCCTGTTGTAGCCGACCTTCAGCGATGTGATGCCGGTGCGCGCGCGCTCGTCGGCCTGCAGCGACGCAATCGCATCACGACCGCCATCGCGCAACTCACGCAGACTGTCCAGATCTGCATCGACGCCGGCGGCGATCGTGGGCTCGTCGCCGATCTGCAACGGCGGCCGCTCGACGAGCTCCGCGCGCACGCGCGTCGCGAGATCCGGCGCATCGTCCCAGCCATCGAGCACCGCTGTCACGCGACCCGCGTCCGCGCCCGGCAGCACGCCATCGCGCAACAGCGTCTCGAGCGCACCGCGGACCGACGGCAGGCGATGCAGCGAGTCTCCCAGTGCGCGCACTTCGCGCGGCGTTGCGCGGGACGCCGCGACCTTGCCCGCGAGACGCTCGACATCGCGCACGCCATCCAGTGCATCACGCAGCGCCGCCCGACCGATGCCATCGCCGACGAACAGCGCGACCGCGTCATGCCGCGCCTCGATCAGCGCACGCGAGGTCAGTGGCGCCAGCAACCACTGTCGCAGCAGTCGCGCCCCCATCGGCGTCTGTGTGGCGTCGAGCACTTCGAGCACCGTGCCGTCGGTTCCACCACCGCGCAGACTCTCGACCAGCTCGAGGTTACGGCGCGTCATTTCGTCGAGCGGCATCACACCATCTGCCGCATCCATCACCGGTCGCATCAGGTGCGGCACGCCGGCAGGCTGCAGCTCGCGGAGATAGCGCAGCAACGCACCCGCCGCCGCCAGCGCCGGTGTGGACGCGGGGCCGAGCGCGAACCCTTCGAGTGAATGCACGCCGAAGCGTCGCGTCAGATCATCCACCGCCCACGCGGCGTCGAACGTCCAGCCCTCGCGGCGGGTGAGCATCACGCCATCGAGCGGCGGCGGCGTGTCGGCATCTGCGAGGACCAGTTCCCGCGGCGAGAGTCGGCCGAGCAGCGCGGGGAGCTCGGCGGCGGTCCGCACGGCGAGCCGGAATTCCCCCGTCGAGAGATCGATCGCCGCGACGCCGTTGGCCGTGCCGACACGCGTCAGCGCGCAGAGAAAGTTGTTGCGCGCGCCGTCGAGCAGATCATCCGCGAAGACCGCACCGGGCGTGATCGTCTCCACCACTTCGCGCTTGACGATGCCCTTCGCGAGTTTCGGATCCTCGACCTGCTCGCAGATCGCGACGCGAAACCCCTGGCTCACGAGGCGACGCACGTATTCCGCGGCGGCGCGCACCGGCACGCCGGCGAGTGGTACTTCTGTCGCACCACCGTTGTTGCGCGACGTGAGCGTGAGGCCGAGCGCGCGCGAACCCACCTGCGCGTCCTCATAGAACATCTCGTAGAAGTCGCCCATCCGGAACAGCAGGATGGCGTCCTGGTGCCGGCTCTTCACGTCCCGGTACTGCTGCATCAACGGCGAACTGGCAGCGCTCACGGCGTTGGTCCGAGTGTCACGACAATCGCCGGCTGACCCGGACGACGCCACAGCGCGGCCGATGCTTCTGCTTCCGCATGCGTCGCAAACCGGCCAGCGCGCACACGGAACGGCTTCACGTCGCCTTCCACACGTGCCGTGATGCCACGCGTTCTGAGCGTCGACGCGAGTTGTTCGGCGCCTGGCTTGTCGTTGTAGGCGGCGAACTGCACGCCGTACCGCGTGCCTGCTACCGGGGCAGCGAGTGTTGCAGCGGGCGTTGCAGCGGTCGGCACGGCCGGCGCTGCCTTCGGCGTCGGCGCAGTATCACGCTTCGCGACGACCGGCACTGGTTTCGGCGTTGGCGCGGTGTCACGCTTTACCACGACCGGCACTGGTTTCGGCGTTGGCGCGGTGTCGCGCTTTACCACGACCGGCACTGGTTTCGGCGTCGGCGCGGTGTCACGCTTTACCACGACCGGCACTGGTTTCGGCGTTGGCGCGGTGTCACGCTTTACCACGACCGGCACTGGCTTCGGCGTCGGCGCCGTATCGCGCTTCACAGGCGGCGCGACGGCCTTGCCCACCACCGCCGTCTGACGTGTCGGCCGCCGCCCCGCCACGGCCGCCGCAGCGACCGTCGGCACCACCGTGCTCTCACTCGGTGCGCGCATCACGCCCATCGGCGGTGGATCGCGACGTGCCATGACCGCCACCGGCGTCGGGCACGACGCCCCGATCGACTCGGCCTGATCCCGCACATCACGCTCGGCGTTACCCGCCGAGGCGTATGCCGCCGCGAGCAGATCACACGCACGCGCGGGATCGCCCGCTTCCATGCGAAGCCGGCCCGCCAGCAGGCTGGCGCGCGAACGCACCGCGGCGTCGCTGTGATCGCGCAGCAGTCGGTCGAGATTCTTCAGCGCACCCGTGCGATTGTTGCGCGCGCTCTCGAGCAACGCGAGCCGCATCAGCGCGTCGGGCACCTGGGGCGCAAAACGGAATTCGTTCACGATCCGCGAATAGTCCCGCTCTGCGTCCGCCGCGCTCGGCGCAATCGACGCTTTCGCAAACAGCGCTGCTGGCAACGACGCTGATCCCGCAGGCAACGACGTGACGAGCGAATCGGCCAGCACGCGCGCCGCGCTCACATCGCTCGACGTGTAGCGCCGGACACGCGCCAGCACGTCATCGGCGCGTGCACTCGTCAGCGAATCGGCGCTCTGCGCCCGCAGCGCGAGCACGGGAATGCCGAGCATCAGCGTCAGTACGCGCAGTACGCGAGTGGAATCAGCCACGACGCTGCTCCGCGGTCGTGCACAGCTCGAGCACGAGCGTCGTCAACACCTGCTCTTCGTTCGATGCGCGTGTGTCCTTCAGTCGCTCGTCGCAACGCAGGATGGCGCGCAGTCCCGTCTCGGCGTCGGCGACGGTCCACTGCGGGACGTACTTTGTCCACGCCGCCGTTGCTTCGCCCCAGGGACGCCCGGGAAATGCGCCAGTACGCTTGAGCAAGTCGAAATAGTCCTTCGCCAACCGATTGAGTGGGACGCCCTTCGTGCGTTGTGCCGCCCCCCAACCGAGTGCCGCCGTCTGCGTGGCGAGCGCCATCGCAAGGCCGACACCGGTGGTCTTGGGCAGTGCCAGTACGGGGCCGACCAGTGCAACGGCCTGCGTGACGTCGCGCGCCGCAACGGCATTCAGCAGATCGCTCGACGTTTCGCCGTGACGGATTCCGACCACCGCTTCAATCGCACTGGCGTCGATGGTCCCACCGAGCACGTAGCTGGCGGCCTTGTCGAGTTCCATCATGAGCGTCGCTGCGTCATCACCAACGGCGCTCTGCAGCAGCGCGACGGCGTCGTTCGTGATCTGTGCGCCGAATCGTTCCTGCGTCTGCTTGACGATCCACTTCGCCAGTTCATCGCCGCTGACCGCGTTGACCTGGAGACTGAAACACCGGTTGATGAGAGCCGCTTCCGGTTTCACGCCAGACGGCACGGTGAGTGCCACGACGACGTCCGACAACGGTTTGTTCAGATAGCGTTCGAGGGCAGCACGCGCAGCCTTCTTCATGCCGCTCACGTCACGGATGACGACGACGCGGCGGTCAGCCATCATCGGCGGTGTGCCAAGGACGGAGCCGACACTGTCGGCGTCCAGATCGGGGCCGCGGAACTGGTCGAGGTTGAAGTCGCGCGACGCAGGATCGACGGCGCCACGCAGGAGTTCGCGCAGTGCGGCGTCCTTTCGCCACTCGTCGTCACCCCAGAAGAGGTACGCGGGTGCGAACGACCGCTCCTTGATGTGCGACATGAATTGCCGAGTGATGTCCTTCGACGACATGCCGTCGAATATAGCTCCGACGGTGGAGCGGATCAGCGCCTGGTGAACGACTTGTACTCGCCGAGGCCGTGCAGCGCTTCCTTAGCGCGAAGTCTGCACGATGGAGACCGGGCGCACATCACCGAATTCCATCGCGGCGAATCGATTGGCGGCGTGCGCCGCCATTTGTGCTGTTGGCCAGAGCGGCGCAGTGGCTGCGAGCGACGTCGAGGTGGCGTCGCCGATGCCGGCCTTGGCGACGCCATCGAGCAGCGGATCGTCGGAGAGCGGCAGCAGTGCGCCGCCGACCGGTCGCATTGCGCGCACGACAACGATGTCTCCGGTCGAACCGCCAGTCACGGCTGAGATCGGCGATGCCGTGGGAAACGCTGTGTCTTCGTTGGCCACGAAGGATGCCTGCTCGAACGCTGAGGCACTCGCTGTCGCCACTCGCGGCGTGTTGATCACGGCGCGGGCTGCGTAGGAACCACCAACCACCAACGCGACGGCCGCTGCGGTGCGGATGCGCACCTTGCCGTACGTCCCGAACATCGGCTGCCGTTCGGCGTGTGATGGCTTGATCTCCGCGATGCGCGCTCGGCGCTCCTCAGCCAGACGCAGGGCGAGTCGCGAGGAGAAATCGGCGGAGACTTCGAGCTGCGGCGCATTGCGCGCGACCATCAGCGCGCGTCGCGCCAGCGTATCGAATCGTGCGCACGGAGCGCAATCAGCGATGTGTTGGGCGAGTGACTCTCGCTCCTGCGGGTCGAGGACGTCATCGACCAAGTCACCGTGTAGCTGGCGGAAAGCGCGGCAATCCATAGGTGACCGACGATACCCACGCGCCCCCCGCCAGTTCCAGAGGTCCCATGGAATTGTCGAAAAGCTTAGCGCCCCCGGAGAGAGACTCTCCGGGGGCGCTTTCCCCCTACGGCGCTCAGGCGCGGCTCTAGCGCAGGGCCGGAGCGATGCGCTCGGCGAAGCTGGCGCGCGCGCGGTTCAGGCGTGACTTCACCGTGCCGAGGTTCACGCCCGTGATCTCGGCGATCTCCTCGTAGCTCTTTCCTTCCAGCTCGCGCAGCACGAACACTTCGCGGTGGTGTGCCGGAAGCGTGCCTACCACGCCTTCCACAGCTTCCTGCAGATAGCGCTTGTGGTAGGCGTCGTCCGGGCGGGCAGCGGCGTCTTCGAAGTCGAGCGGGCGCTCTTCGTCATCGGCGAACTTGTCGCGCACCGACTGGAACAGCACGAGCGGATTGCGCGAGCGATTGCGCAGTTCGTTCTTCGCCAGATTCGAGGCGATGGTGTAGATCCACGTGCTGAACTTCTTTGACGCGTCGAAGCGGTGCAGATGGCGATACACGCGGATGAAGACTTCCTGCACCAGATCTTCAGCCTTTTCGCGATCGCCGATCGTGCGGTAGATGAAGTTCAGAAGGCGCGTCTGGTACCGCTCGACGAGCAGTTCGAACGCGATTTCTTCGCCGGCCAGGAACGCTGCGACGACATCGGCATCATCCGCTGCACGCATCCGCTCGCGACGCGTCGGCGCCGGAGCGGCGGGGGCCGTCGGCTGGGCATGCAGTGAAAGCATTCCGTTGTTGCGAGCGAGTTCGGCCATGTGAATCTCCCGGCTGAAGTGCGGCGCCAATCCGATCCGTCATCCTGACTGATTCGTCCGGCGCTCACACCGTACTACGGCAGGGGGCGTGCCGCGGATTCCTGTCTTTGAGACGGGGTTCCAAGCGTATGATTCACAACGGTTTAGCGTTTTTGTTGTGGCGGCGACGAATAGGCCCGTCCACTTTCGGGGACAGTCATGTTTCCAGACTGACCTGCCAAGAGGACAGAACAAGCGAGCACGTCAATTCAGGGTTCCATCCCTCAAACGCCGACCTTGAACCCCGCCGCATAAAGAATCCCGAGTGCGGTCTTGGCGTCCTTGATGCGCCCATCGCGGATCATGTCGAGCGCGGCGGTGAGTGGCACCACTTCGACCGAGATGAATTCGTCGGCTTCGCGGTTGGCCTCACCACGCGTCAGGTCGAAGGCGAGGAAGAGGTGGATCTTCTCGTCGGTGAAGCCCGGCGTGGTGAACATCGTGTGCATGTGCGCGAGCGTGCCGGCCGTGCAGCCAGTCTCTTCCTGCAGTTCGCGACGTGCGCAGACTTCCGGGGCTTCGTTCGGCTCGAGGCGGCCGGCCGGAATTTCGTACAGAAAGTCCAGCGCGGCGTAGCGGTATTGCTTGATGAGCAACAGCTGCGGATCGGCGCCGGCCGGATCGCTGAGAAACGGGACGATCGCGCTCGCACCCGGATGACGCACCATCTCCAGCTCGCCCTGCGAACCATCAGGAAAGCGCACCGTGTCGATGTCGAGGCTGATCACTTTCCCGTTGTACGCGCGACGAGTGGAGAGCTGTCCAGGTTCGATGGTCATCGGTGCGGTCTCTCGTTCAGTTGCCAAGTGTGTCGACCGGATCGGACACCGACACGTCGCCGATCCCGAGTTCGATGAGGGGTTCAGTGATCGTGGACGGATCACCGACCGCAACGACCTGCAATCGCGCCGGATCGAAGTGCCGCTGCGCGACCGTCAGGATATCCGACGCTGTCACAGCGCGGATGTTGGCGCGGTACGTGTCGTAGTACTCCGCAGGCAGCCGATAGATCGCCTGTGATGCGAGCGCTGACGCAATGGCCCGCGTCGTCTCGAAGCGGATCGGGAATACGCCGTCGAGATAGCTGATCGCCAGCGACAATTCACTGTCGGTCACCGGCTCGCTGCGCATGCGATCGAATTCAGTGAGCATTTCGCGCACGGCCGCCGCAGTCACGTCGCTCTGCACGGCGGCGTCCATCGAGAACGGACCCGCCCAGCGGCGCCAGTCGATGCCGCTGTGGGCACCGTAGGTGTACGCGTGCTCTTCTCGCAGATTCAGATTCAGCCGGCTCGAGAACAGTCCGCCGAGAATCGCGTTGCAGAGCACGAGCGGGAAATAGTCCGGTGTGAGACGCATCGGACCGACATGGCCGACGCGCAATTCACTCTGTGGTGCGTCACCCTTGCGGATGATGCGCACGCCACGTGGTGCAACGAGCGCCGTATCCGGCGCCGCGCAGTCGGCGGACGCCGTGCCGCGCCATCCGCCAAGGACGCGCGTGGCGAGCGCGATCCCGTCGTCAACCGACACATCGCCCACCAGCACCACGGTCGTCGCATGCGGCGAATAGCGTTCGGCGTAGAACGCGCGCAACTGATCCAGCGTCAGCGCACGGACCGAGCGTTCAGTGCCGCCGTCCGGTCGCGCGTAGCGTGCGGTCGGCGCATAGATGGTCTGCGCGAAGCCTTCGTCGGCGAGCGAGCGTGGTTCACTGCGCTGCTGCAGCAGATCGGCGAGGCGTTCCGTACGCAGGCGATTGAATTCGTCGTCAGCGAGCGTCGGTTCCATGAGGACGCGACCGAGCAGCGACATTGCGTCGTTGAGTCGTGACGACAGCGTTGTGAGCTTCACCACGCTCGAATCCCAGTCGGCGCCGGCGTCGAGCGTGCTGCCCATCAACTCCACGACTTCCGCGAGTGCCGCACCGGTCAGAGTGCCGGTACCCTCGGTCAACAGGCTGGCCGTCAATTGCGCAACGCCTTCCTGACCAACGGGATCGGCAACGGAGCCGGCATCCACCAGCGCCAGCACCGTCACCAGCGGCAGCTTCCGCACCGGTGCAATGACCACGCGCAATCCGTTCGGCAGCGTGACCGATTCGAATGCCGGGAACGCATAGCTGCGCGGCGCACCGGGCGTCGGACGCACCGACGTATCGACGGCGATCATGCAGCCTCCTGCGCTGCGACGGCGCGCGGCACGTACAGCAGCGTCGCGCGATTCTCCCTCATGCACCACTCCTTCGCGAACGCGGTCACCTCGGCTGCCGTCACCTGTTGATACCGCGCGGCCTGTGTGTTCACGAGCGAAGGATCGCCGAAGTACGTCGCGAATTTTGAGAGTGTGTCAGCACGATCCTGCGCACTCTGCAGCGACGACACGAAATCGGTTTCGATCAGCGCCAGTGCGCGCGCCAATTCCGGCTCCGTGACGCCATCACGCGCGAAGACATCCAACTCGTCGTGGAGCGCCGCTTCGAGACGCTCGGATGTGATGTCACCATTCGCCGTCACATCTGCCACCAGCAGATCAGCGCCTTTCGTCAGGTCGAATGTGTAGGCGCCAGCATCGGCTGCGACCTGCGTTTCGCGCACCAGACGGCGATACAGGCGACTGCCCTTCCGCATGCCGAGAATTGCCGCCGCCACGCTGGCCGCGTACCACGCCTCGCTGCCGCTGGGAGGAATGCGCATTGCGACAATCGCGCGCGGCAGCTGCACGTCATCTTCGACCACCTCGCGCAACGCAGCATCGAAGCGCGGCGGAACGGCGAAGTCGGGACGGGCGGGCGGCGCCGGGTTGCGTGGAATGCCGCCGAAGTATTCATGCACGAGCGCGCGTGCTTCAACGGGATCGAAATCGCCGGCGATCGTGAGCACCGCGTTGTCCGGCGTGTACCAGGTCGCGAAGAATTCCGCGACATCCGCCAGCGACGCCTCGGTGAGATGCTCCATCGAACCGATCAGCGAGTGGTGATACGGATGTGTGGGTGGAAAGGTCAGCGCCGGCAGTTTCTCCCACCACGTGCCGTACGGCTGATTGTCCACGCTCCATCGACGTTCGTTCTTCACCACGTCGCGCTGCGTATCGAGCTTCTGCTGCGTCATGGCGGGCAGCAGACGCCCCATCCGATCCGCCTCCAGCCACAACGCGAGCGCGAGCTGATTGCTCGGCACGGTCTCGAAGTAGTTCGTGCGATCGAGCCAGGTGGAGCCGTTGAGCGTGCCGCCGGCGCGCTGGACCAGTTCGAAATGCTCGTTGGCTTCGACGTTGGCCGAGCCCTGAAAGAGCATGTGTTCGAAGAGGTGCGCAAAGCCAGTGCGGCCCTCGCGCTCATTGGCGCTGCCGACATGGTACCAGAGGTTCACGGCGACCAGCGGCGCGACGTGATCTTCCGAGTACGTGACGCGGAGCCCGTTGGCGAGCGTTTCAGTTTCGATCGGTATCTGCATATGAACGGAAAGATACCGCCCCACGACACCGAAGTGCCGCAGGGCGGTGTCTGAGGTCTCGAGTACGCGGCAGGTGCCACCCGCAGCGCGCCGCCGCACCAAGTTTGAACGAAGCGGATTTTCCGTCGTGGCAAGGCGGAGACCGCAGCAATACCGGGAGGTATTGCGAGGATCGACAACGCCGCCATGGCGGAAAATCCGCGAGTGAACACCCGCATGCGGAAGTGCATGCGGGGCCGGGGAGGCCAGACTACGTGTTCAGTAGCCTGGGTCGCGCGCCCACCCCGAATTGCCGCCAAGGCTCAAGCCGGCGCGCACCACGAATGCGCCGCCATCTGCCCGTGTGTCGTCCGCGATGCGCTTACCGGCCCGCAGATACTGATAGCCGCCCGTGAGATTCAACTGCACGCCGCGAGCGAGGTAGATCATCGAACCGACGCCACCACCGAGCTGCGTCACGTTCGACTTGTATTCGAGATTGGCGATCGTTTCAGCGCGCTCGAGCAGACCACCGCGGCCGTAGACGTACGGCGTGAAGTTCGATGCGGCGAGCGGCAGCGCGAGTCGCGGTTCGATGTAGAAGCCGGAGAGCGTGGCCTGACGCGGCACGCCGCCCGACGGGGCCGTGCCGAGTACATCGTGCCATGAACGCTGGTAGCCGACGGACACGGCGAGGTTGCTGATGCCGACCGTGAACTGCGCTTCGGCGCCACGGCTGTCGGCGAGATCAGCGAACACGTTTCCGCGCAGCGCCTGATAGTTGGCGGCCGCTTCGACGGTGAAGATCGGCTGCTCGCGGCGCTGCGCCATCACCGGCGCTGCGGTGGCGAGTAGTGCGAGTGACGCGAGTGTGAGACGGGGAATCGACATGGGGCGAGCTCCGGTTGAGATGCGCGGCGGAGGCGCGACCCTCGCTGCGTGCTCACCCCTAGAGCAGGGCGGGTGCCGTCTGGAATAATTCGGCAAGCCATTGTCTGTTCGAGACTTACGAATTTGCTCCGGCGCGCTGTGTCCCCTGTTGGTGACAGCAGCGTGTCACTCGCACGCGCGCGCTGTTCGTTGCGCTCGGTCGTACTCACGAGCGTCTGGTCGGTGGCTTCGTGGGGGTGGGAGAACACGGAGAACACGGAGAACACTGAGTGGCGCGGACCGCACCGGTCAGTGCAACGCGCGCCACCGATTCTGTTGGAACAGCCGTTCATTCAAAAACTGAATTCTCGCGATGAGCGGACTTTCGAAGTCGACGCCACTCGGTGTTCTCCGTGTACTCCCGCCCCCCACGAGGCCACTGACAGTCCGCCGGTGAGTACGAAGCAAAGCGACCGCACGGCACCAGCTACGAGTTACAGCTCCGCCGTCGGATTGCGTCGCAGCTCTTTCGGCAGTCCCTCGAAGAGCGGACTGAGCTCCGCCGCGCGTTCGAGGCTCGTCACGAACGTCACGCCAGGCAGGCTCACCACCAGCAGCGAGTTCACACCGTACACTACGACGCGACCGGATTCGGTGTGGACGACGTTCGACTCTGCATCGACGAGCAGCGCGTCACCGATCACACCGTTGCCGGTGTCATCCAACTCGCGCACCCGCCGGAGGCAGGCCCACGTCCCGACGTCATCCCAGCCGAACGATGACGGGACGCAGATCAGCGAGTCGACGCGCTCGAGCAATCCGCGCTCGATCGACACCGATTGCACCATGCCGAAGAAGCGATCGACCTTGCCGGACGCCAGATAGGCGAGGCCGTCCTGCAGCTCGGTGGTATGCGCTTCCAGTGCGTCGAGGACTGTGCCCGCCTGCCAGCAGTAGATGCCGGCGTTCCACATCGCGCCGTCGGCAATGAACTCCTCGGCCTGCAGCGGTCCTGGCTTTTCCACGAAGCGTGAGACGGCGCAGACGCCACCCTTCGAGAGTGGAAGTCCCGGCTCGAGCTCCTCGCCGCCGAGCATGTAACCGAAGCCAGTATCCGGGCGCGTTGGACGCGCGCCGATCGCGACCAGCGCACCGTCGTCACGCGCCGCGTATCCGGCGGCGCGACGGATCGACCGACGGAATTCCTCTTCAAACTGTGCCGAGAGATCGGCGTGCAGCGCGCAGAAGACCGTGTTGCGGCCGGCGCGATTGATGATTTCCTGCGCGCCCCACGCGAGTGCCGCGGCCGTGCCGAGCGGGCGTGGTTCGATCAGCATGTTCTTTTCCGGCAGCTCCGGAATGGCGGCGCGGATCGCGTCGGAGATGTCGGCGCTGGTGAGCACCAGCGTGCGTTCGGCCGGAATCAGCGGCTGGAGCCGATTCAACGTGTCTGCGATCAGCGGTCGGTCGCCGACCAGTCGCAGCAGCGGCTTCGGGCGTTCCGGCGTGCTCAGTGGCCAGAAGCGCGATCCGATACCGCCGGCGAACACTACAGCCCAGAGCGTGTCGGACGTCTCGAGCTCGCCGTCCATCTCAGGCTGCTCTTCCGGAAAGAAGCCCAGCGTCGCGTCTTCGAATGCCGAGGTGGTGATGCCCGGCATGCCTGGGCCTGGCTGACCTGGCAGCGACGAATGCGGTGTATCAGCCATGGGCCTTGGCTCTCCTGACGCGGGATCAGACATGGGTCGGCAAAACCGTGCTCCGGTGGCCCGGCGGCGGCGAATGCGAGGGCGAATGAAAGCGACTCGCGCCCTCGCAGACAACAAACGCCCGACCCGTCACGCGTGACGGGTCGGGCGCCTCGTACTCCCGCCTGCGATGGTTACGGCTTGAAGTTGACGCCGAACGAAATCGGGATCATGCGCGCGGAGAATCCATCCGTGAAGATGTTGTGCACGCGGGCTTCGGCGAATGCATCGAAGCCGGAGAGCTTGAACGTCACGCCGCCGCCACCGTTGACGCCGAACTTCGTGCCGAAGCCGCGTGTGCCGTTGTAGAGACCAACGCCGCCGATGACATACGGGACGAGAATGGCGTCCTTCGCGCCCTCGAAGTTGTAGACCGCATTCACGTTCACCGTCGTCCAGGTGGTGCTGGGGTAGCTGACCCCGGTGACCTCACCGACGTTCGGGATCGTCTTGCCGGCTGTCGTCCAAAGGCCAAGGTCGCCACGCAATCCGAACGGGACCGAACTGGGCTTCAAGCTCGCGTGTGCCTGCAGGTTGAACCCGGAACTGTTTACGTCACCCAGCGAGCCGAACGGAACCGTCAGGCCGCCTGAAATGCCGAAGGTGACCGCGCTGCTGTTGGTGGACTGCGCCTGCGACATCGGTGCGGCAGCGACCATGGCCGCGAAAACAGCCGCGCCAACAAGAAGCTTCTTCATTCGTTTTTACTCCTGTGATTTCTGATGTGTGCGGCGCCGACGGCGCTATGAACTCGCCGCTCAAACGACGACGCGACGTTGTACAACGAGCATGCAGATTGGCCAGAGTCAACCATATTAGCAACTCATCCGGTAGCATTTTCACGCCAGTAAACCGTTACTGATACGACACTGGTTTTATAGTGTTGCGCCCTCCATGCGTTTGGATCCCGGATTTCCGCAGCCGCCCGACTGCGACGCGGACCCACTCATACCACCGCCTACGCGGCTCAGATCCCACCGTTTCAACCCGCCTGACGCACCGGTCGCCCCTCCACCTGCGTCGCCGCTTGCTTGTCACCCACCCCCGACGCGCTACCATTCCCGCACCAGCGCCTCCGCGCCTGTCTCCCATTCGGGGCCCGGCGACCAGCCGCTGTCGCCCAATCGCACCATGACACCCGCATCACCGATCCGCGTCTGGGTTGATGGCGACGTCGTCCAGGACGCCAGCCGTGCGGTCTCCGCGTTCGACCGGGGACTGACTCTCGCTGACGGCGTCTTCGAGACGATGCGGGTACTCAACGGTGTCGCCCCGATGGCAGCCGCTCACCTCGACCGCCTGGCTGTCGGTGCCGAACGACTCGGTCTCGTGCTCCCCGATGGCCTCGCCGCGCACATCGCCGATGCCGCCGCCGCTGCGCATCGCATGAACACCATCGACGCGGTACTCCGGCTGACCCTCACCCGTGGCGATGCGTTGCCCGGCATGGCTGGGCTCAGCGGCGGCGCCTCGCGCTCGATCGTCACGCTCACCCCGCGCATCGCCGTCCGCGATGAAGTGCTCGACCGCGGCCTCACGCTCATCACCAGTCAGTGGCGCTGGAGTGCGCGCCGACCGACGGCCGGCATCAAGTCGCTCGACTACACGGCAAACGTCCTCGCGCTCCGCGAAGCGCACAGCCTGGGCGTCGATGATGCGCTGGTGCTCGATACCGACGATCGCATCATCGGCTGCACTGCGTCGAACATCTGCTGGTTCTCGGATGCGACACTGTTCACGCCATCCGCCGACACCAGTGCGCTGCGCGGCACCACACTCGCCCTGCTGCGCTCACTCGCGCCGACGCTCGGCCTGACGGTGAAGGACGTCGAGGCACCGCTCGGTGCACTGCTCCACGCGGACGCCGCCTGTGCCACCAGCTCGATCCGTGGCGTCGTGCCGATCACGATGCTCGACGGCATACCGATCGGTGGCCCGTCGCGATCACCGCGATTCCGCGCGCTGCACGATGCGTGGCGCGCCGAGATGGCACGACTGGCAAGCGTCGACTTCGTGGTGGACTGACGGAATCTACGGGCCGTTCTTCTCGAGCAGAAAAGCCAGCGGGGCTTTGATGGATTCGGCCAGTACGTAGCGAATGCCCGCTGCATCGGTGAGCGAAATCGGACTGCTGCGCGTCGGCGAGCCGTGTGCCGGGAGATCGAGCTTCCAGGCCGTGAGCAGCAGTCGCAGCATGTGAAAGCGATCACTCACCAGCACGACACTCGTGAAGTGGTTCGCCTTCGCCATGCGCGCCACCGCATGCATCTGCTCCGTCGTGCTGCGGCTTTCATCCTCGAGCATGATCGCGGATGCGGGCACGCCGTTGTGCTTCGCATAGCGCGCGCTGGTCTGGGCTTCGCTGGTGATGTCACCGGCCGCCTTGCCACCGGTCACGATCAGTCTGGGCGCGATACTGCGACGATAGAGCCGGATGGCATGATCGAGTCGCGCTTCGAGCACCGGCGACGGTCGTCCGGCGTACTGCGCGGCACCCAGCACCACGATGGCATCCGACGGCTGCGCCGCGTCGTGATTGCCGACGAGAATCACTGCTGCGAGCGACGTGCCCCACAACATGAGGAGCACGAGACACACCCGACCGATCAGCTGGAAGATCCGGCCGAGGAATGAACGTCGTTGACGAGCCACGCCGAAGTGTACATCAACTCAATCGGTGAGACCGAGCATCGCGAGCCAGAAGACGTCGAACGAGATGCGAGCGTTGCGCTCCGGTTCGACGACGCGATCGAGCGCGAGGCCATCGACGAATGCGACGAATGCGTCGGCGATCAGCACCGAGGGCACCCGCGGGCGCAGGCCGAGCGCATCGAACAGCTGTGCCGTGACTTGCGCTGCTGCGTCGCGGCGCGCCGTCGCGGTGATGCGGACCGCCGCCTGCACCGACTCGCCCTGCACCAGCGACAGATCGAGCAACGCGCGCAGATCGCCCCGTTCGAGTTCATCGGAGAGCCACTGCCAGAGTGCGTCGAGAGCCGCGGATGCGGAAACGGCCGTCAGCGCCGTCGCCTGGCGCGCCACGAGACCGGCGCGCAGCCATTCCACGAGGCGCGCCAGCAGCTCGCCTTTGTCGTGAAAGTGATAGTGGATCAGCGCCTTGCTGACACCGGCCGCCTCGGCGACGTCCTGCAGGCTCACATCGGCGGCGCCTTTCTGGATGATGCAGGCGCTCGTCGCTTCGAGAATGCGTCCCGCTGCCGCACCGCGCGTGCTGGTGGTCGGTTCAGTCATGTCGCGACTCCGGAGGCGCGCCGGACATCAGAGCGCACACTGATCGCCCCGCGCCGGCGACGACACCGTGTATCCCCTGGCGGTGAGCGCCGCCGTCAACTCCGCCTGTGCCGGCGGTTCACCGTGCACCAGCAACACACGTGACAGGTTCGGCGACGTGGCCTTCACCGCGTCGAGCCACGTCGCGAGTTCGGTGCGATCGGCATGCGCCGAATAGCCATTGAGAATTTCCACGTGAGCGTTCAGCGGCACGTCGGCGCCGTAGATACGCAGCGACGGGCGTTTCTCCACGATGCGCCGCCCGAGCGTGTGTTCGGCCATGAATCCAACCACGAGGATGGTGTTGCGCTGATCACTCGCCGCGTGCGCAAGGTGATGCAGCACGCGCCCCGACTCCGCCATGCCCGATGGCGAGATGATGATCAATGGCCCGTGCATCGCATTGAGCGCCTTGCTCTCTTCGACGTCGCGCGTGTAGTGCACGAGATCGAAGTGGAACAATTCGTCCACCGCCTTCACCAGATCTTCGGTCCGGTCGAAACACTCGGGATGCCGTTCGAACACATCGGTCGCGCTCGTGGCCAGCGGACTGTCGATGTAGATCGGCACGCGCGGGATCTCGTTCGCGCGCGTCAACGCGTGCAAGTCGTACACCAGCTCCTGCACGCGCCCGACGGCGAATGCCGGAATGATCACGCGTCCCCCGCGCGCTGCGGTTTCGCGGATGACGCGACCGAGTTCTGCGCGGGCACCGGCAATGGGCAGATGATCACGGTTGCCGTACGTCGACTCCATGATCACGACATCGGCGCCTGTTGGCGGCTGCGGATCGCGGATGATCGCGAGTCCCTTTCTCCCGACATCGCCGGAAAACACGAGTCGAGCGGTGCGTCCATTCTCCGTGCAATCGACCATCACCGAGGCGGAGCCGAGAATGTGGCCGGCGTCGACAAAGCACGCGCGCACACCAGGCACGACGTCGAACCATCGGTCGTATGGCAACCCGATCATCTGGCGCAGCACCTGATCGGCATCTTCCGGCGTGTACAGCGGCTCCGCGTGCTCCTGATGCCGCCGCTCCAGAAACTCGGCATCCTTGACCTGAATGCGCGCGGAGTCGGCGAGCATGATCGCGCACAAGTCCCGGGTGGCGGCTGTGGCGTGGATCGGACCCTTGTAGCCGGACTTCACCAGCAGCGGCAGGCGGCCCGCGTGATCGATGTGCGCGTGACTGAGCACGATCGCATCGATCTGCTCCACCGGCAGCGGCAACACTTCATTCTTCTTGCGCGACTCGGCGCGATGGCCTTGAAACAGGCCGCAGTCCAGCAGCACCGTCTGGCCACCGACTTCGAGGATGTGACAGGAACCCGTCACCTCCCTCGCCGCTCCGGAAAACGTGATCTGCATGTTCCATGGCGTTAGCTGTGGAAGAGTCCGGCGCCCGCCATCGTGCGCTGGTTCTCCTGACTGGCTAGCTACACCACGGACCTGTGCACGGTAAGTCTGCACGCACACGGATCAGCCGCCCGCGATGGCCGGCGCCCTTCCGTTGGCCAGCGTCCCGCCGGCATCTTGGGCGCGTGACACACAACTCCGTTTCCGATTTCGACGGCGTGACGCTCGTCCGCCATCCACTCGTGCAGCACAAGGTCACGCGGCTGCGCGACCGTAGCGCACCAACGAAGCTCTTCAAAGAGCTCGTCGATGAAATCGCGATGCTGCTCGCCTACGAGGCGACCGCGTCGCTCGCACTCGAACCGTATCCGGTGGAAACTCCGCTCGAGTCGCACATCGGTGTCACGGTGCAGGGGAAGAAGCTGACGGTCGTTCCGATCCTTCGGGCTGGGCTTGGCATGGTCGAAGGGGTGCTGCGGCTGGTGCCTGGCGCGCGCGTCGGACACATCGGCCTGTATCGCGACCACGACACGCTTGAACCCGTGGACTACTACTTCAAGGTTCCAGGCGATGCATCCGATCGTGCGTTCATCGTGCTCGATCCGATGCTCGCGACCGGCGGCAGCGCGGCCGCTGCGGTGACGTCCCTGAAGAAGGCGGGTGCGGAGCGGATCACGTTCATGTGCATCGTCGCCGCGCCGGAAGGGATCAGGCGATTGCGTGCCGCGCATCCCGATGTGCCGATCATCTGCGCGGCGATCGATCGCGAGTTGAATGCGCAGGGGTACATCGTGCCCGGCCTCGGCGACGCCGGCGATCGGCTGTTCGGCACGCGATAGCGGCGTTCCGGGCGGTGCGATTCGGCGGGCGCGCGCCGGATGCGCGACGCCAGACCTGCCGGTCTGCCGGTCAGGGAACGTTCAGCCGAACCATTCGCGCGGCGACTCACGCTGTTGCTGCGTGGCGTCCAGCACCCAGCGCTGGTCGGCGGCGTCGACGATCTCGTTCTCGACGCGAGCAAACCACGATTCTGCCTGCTGCATGTCGCCGATGCGCCGCCAGAGTTCGCCGATCAGGTAAGTAAGCACGGCACGCTCCGCCTCAGGGACCGAGCCATGCAGCTCGAGCGCCTCCGCGAAGCGGGCCGCGGCAGCACGCCGGAAGTAGCGCTCTCCCTCATGATCACTGTCGTCCACGCAGCACCAGGCTGCGCGCAGGAGCAGATCGGCGATGTGACGCGGATGGTCGCCTCGCCACTCGGCTACCTGCGCCGCTGCGTGATACCGCTCACTTGGCGTGTCGAGTTGATGCTGCGCGACGCGGGGCGTGAGCACCGTCAGCACCTGTGACCGGACGAGCGGCGTGACATCACTCCCCTCCACAAAACTCCGCTCGACGCCGCTGAAGCCGCACGCCGTGCAGGTGTGCACGAGGTAGGGCAGCGGCTGCGTGCCGGCGGCGCGTTCGTGAAAGTCCGTACGCTTCCCGCCGAATGAATTCGTCGACACGACGGCCTGCGATCGGAAGTGATTGTCACAGACCGGGCAGACCAGATCGATCGGCTGCAAGCTCGTCATCCGCTTGCTCCCTTGTACGTGTCCCTGTCGCACCGTAGAATCACGCCTTGATCGTCACCGCCCGCAGCCGTCGGGTTTCGCACGATATCAGAAAAATTAAGGCTGATGCTCATCAATTTGCTCCCCGATTTCCTGGCTGTGCTGCAGAGCGCAGACCGGGTTGCAGCTTACGAGCGGTACTTCGCTGCCAATCGGGCGCTGCTGACAGCCTACTGGGATAACTACGTCGTGGACCCGACGGGTCCTCACGTTGGTGAAATCATCCGCAAGACCGTCGCCGCCGATCGCACCGACCTGCTCAACGTGCTGGATCGCGAGCCGCTCGTCATGCGGGCACGGCAGACGATGGCGCAGGCGATGAGCACGCTCGAAATCACAGAAGAACCGGACGTCGTGCTGATGGTCGGCGTGGGCGCGGCGAACGCCGGCGAACTGGTGATCAACGGTCGTCCGACAGCCTTCGTCTGTCTCGAGCACTTCACCGGCGAACGGAATCCGGACACCGATTCGCTCGGGCTGGACCCGGCGCTGATGCCGCCATGGCTTGCGCATGAAATCGCGCACGGCGTTCGCTACACCGCCACCGACAGCGAAAGCGACATGCGTGCGTTGGTCGCCGAGAACGGCGGGTACTACTCGTTCTGGGACACGGGCAAGCGTGCGACGCTGCGGGAATTGCTGGTGAACGAGGGCCTCGCGACACACGCTGCGCAGGCCGTCTGCGGCGGCTACGCGCCGTGGGAGTACCTCGGCTACGGTCGCCGGCAGTACGCGCGAATCCGTGAATTGGAGCCGTTGCTCGCCCGCGCGATCGGCGCCGACCTCGATCGGAACGGCCTCGGTCTGCGTCTGCGCTGGCTCAGCGACGGCACCAGCGATGACGCCCGCACCGTCGAGCGACATGTGATCCCGGAGCGTGCCGGATACTTCCTCGGCCACTCGCTGGTCGCGCCTGCAGTCGCCGAACGCGGCATCGCCTGGGCGCTCCGCGCGAGCACGCGCTCGCTGATGGACGTCGGTCGTAAGTCCGCCGCGGTCAGCGCCTGAGATCCACCGCGCGCGCGAATCAGAACTGCTTCGACGCAAAGGCGCAGCGTACGCAGCACTGACCGGCCGCAGAACAGCGCGCGCGAGTGCGTACGTCGGCCCTCATGGCGGGTGTGATTTCGTGCGAAGAGCTCGATCGCGAAATGGTGGAATGTGAAACGAAAGCGGGCCCCCATGTGGAGGCCCGCTTTTTCACTCAGCGAAAGACGGTCAGGCCTTCTTGGGTTTCGCCGGAGCACCCTTCGCATAGACGACCGGCTTGTCCTTTGCCTTCAGGCGCTCGTTGGAAATCAGCCACTGTTGCGGCAGGGCGGCGAGGTTCTGCACCATGTAGTACAGGTTCAAGCCCGCGGCAGCGCTGAAGAAGAATGCGAACATCATCGCCGGGAACATGTAGGCCATGATCTTGGCCTGCGGGTTGGGCGGCACGCCGCGCATGCCGATCCAGCTGAGCAGGAATGCGCTACCGGCCATCAGCAGCGGGATGATGAACGTGGGGTCGCTCTGCGAGATGTCGGTGAGGTGCAGGAACGGCACACCGCGGAATTCGATCGTGTTCTGAAACACGAAGAACAGCGTGATGAACACCGGCATCGGCAACAGCATCGGCAGACAGCCGGACAGTGCGCTGAACGGACTCATGCCATGCTCGCTGTACACGCGCATCACTTCCGCCTGCATCTTCTGCGGATCGGCTTTGAACTTCTCCTGAACCGCCTGAAGCTCCGGCTGCAGCACCTGCATCTTCATCGAGGTGCGCATGGCGCGCTGGTTGAACGGCCAGAGCAGCAGTCGCACCGAGATGCCGAAGATCACCAGCACCCAGCCGTAACTCAGCAAGAGCGATTCGTGCATCCAGAGCAGCGTCTTCATGACCATCGTCGCGAACGGCTGCACGAAATTCTGCAGCCAGCCACCGTACGGATTGCTGTTCTCGAAATCCCGGCCGAGCGACAGCATGCGACGCCATTCCTGCGGTCCGGCGTAGATCTCGAAGCGGAAGGTGCCGTCCTGCAGTGACTGCAGCGCGGTCGCGACGACACGACTTTCCACCTTGCCCGTCTTCGGGCCGCCCGTGACCGTCACTTCGTCAAACGGGCGATCGCCCTTCGCCGTCAGCAGGCCGGTGATGAAGAACTTGTTCTTCGACGCGACCCACGTGAACGGTCCTTCCTCCAGCTTCGACTCACCGGGATCGAGCTTCGTGAACGGCACGCTCGTGACGTTGCCGGTCACGGGCTTCATCGCCACGGCGAGATGCCGCTGATCCTCGCTGCTGTCCGCTTCACTCGAATTCAGCCCACTCGGCAACGTCACTCGCAGAAACGCTGGCGACGCGAGCCCGGTGATCTTGCCACCGACGCGCACCAGGAAACTGTCCGGCTGAAAGGCGTACGCGATCTGCACCGTCGCGCCGCCCGACTGTCCGGCGTACGTCACCGTGCGAGCATCCGTGCGTGTCGCCGTGAACGGCACACCCGCGAGATCGATCACGCGATTGCCGGTCGGCTCCTTCACGACGATTGCGTACTGCAACAGTGCTTCGCCGTTGCGCACGAGCTCCACCGCTTCCGCCGATTTCGCACCCTTCGCGAGCTGCTTGTACCCATTCAGTGTGACCGACACCGGCGACGCGCCGACGTTGGCGATCCGGAACGTGCTCCGTGCGCTCGTCAGGGCCGCCGTGTCGACGACGATCGCTGCACCGGCGGCAACCGCGGGTGCGCCTGGTGTCAGCGTCGCGGCAGGCGTCGATGGCACGGCTGCCGTCGCGACGCCAGGTGTCACGGCACCCGGTGTGGCTGGCTGGACGGCGGGACTGGCGACCACCGGCTTGGCAGGAGTCTTCGCCGGTGGAAACAGGAACTGTGTGAGACCGATCACCGCCGCCGAGAGGGCGAGAGCGAGCAGCATGCGCTTGTTCATACTGAGATGGCGAGGGTCAGGCGAAGCGCAGACGAGTCGCGGCGAACGCGCCCGCGTGTGCGGCAGTCGGGAGGGTCAGGGAACGGGGTCGTGTCCGCCGGGGCGGAACGGGTGGCATCGGGCAATCCGCTTGGCGGCCAACCATGACCCGCGAACGACGCCGTGGCGCTCGATCGCTTCCACGGCGTACGCCGAGCAGGTTGGAGTATAGCGGCACGAGGCAGGAAGAATCGGGGAGATGAAGAGCTGATACACCCGGATCAGCGCCGTCGCGGCCCAGCGCGCCGCCTTTGCTGCGGGGCTCACGTTTCGCGCCGCGTGCGACGGGACAGTCATGTCGACGGCCGAGTCGCCGGGTGAAGCCGGCGGATGAGCGCGGCGAAGTCGTCACACAACGCCGCCCACGACTGTGCGTAGGCGCTGGGTAGCGTCCGGATCACGAGATCCTGCGGAGCGAGCGTTGGCAGCACAGTCACCCGTACGAGTTCCCGCAACCGTCGTTTCAGTCGGTTCCGGGCGACACTGTTCTGGCCGTGCTTTGCGACGATGAACCCGACTCGCGCAAACGACAAAGGGGAAGCCGCGACGCGGAGCTCGAGATGAGCTGCCCGCACACGCTTCCCCTCACGCCGTACTCGATCCAGATCCGACTTTCCCGTGAGACGTTGATCTCGCGAGAAACGGAAAGAATCAGACGCCGGCGTACTTGCTCGGCAACGAAACGGCCAACGACTTGCGGCCCTTCTTGCGACGACGGCTGAGCACGGCACGGCCCCAACGATCGGCCATGCGGGCGCGGAAGCCATGCTTGCGGATACGACGCTTGTTGCGGGGGCGGTACGTGGGCTTGCCCATATGTACTCCAGGTGCGTTCGCTGAGATTCTTGGAAAGAGTGCCAAACCTATTCAGGACAAGCACTTCGGTCAAGCGACGTCGCGTTGCTTGTGACTTGCCCGGACTCACGGTATCAGGCGTCGGCGCCGTTTGCGAAGCGAGGCGCCTCCCTGTAAACTCGCGCTCCCTTCGTGAATTACTCCCCGCTGCACGTAATGCTGACGGCTGCAGAAACCTGGGCTCGTTTGTTGGACCGCGCACGCCTCGAACTCCAGGAGCAGACTGTGCGCACCTGGCTCGAGCCGTGTGAGCCACTGCGTGTGGACGAACGGGCACTGATTGTCGGTGTCCCCGATCAGTTCGCCGCAGACTGGAACGAGTCGAAACACTCCGGCCTGCTCGCGAGTTTTTCGCCGGTCGCGCTCGGTCATCCGCTGCAGGTGCAGTTCGTCGTGCACGAGTCGGCGCGCACGAAGCCGCAGATGGATCTGTTCGTCGCGCCGATGGATGTCCCGGTTCGCCAGCCGACCGTCCCGAACCCGAACCTCGCACCGCTGTCGGAGCGCTACACGTTCGAGCACTTCGTCGTCGGTAAGAGCAACGAACTGGCGGCGGCGGCGGCGATCGCCGCCGCACAGGCCCCGGGCAAGCTGTACAACCCCCTGTTCATCTACGGCGACACCGGGCTGGGCAAGACGCACCTGATGCAGGCCGTGGCGCACGAACTACTCAAGCGCGACGCGAATACCCGCATCACGTTCGTCGGTACGGAACAGTTCACGAACGAACTCGTCGGGTCGATTCAGAGCCGTACCACGCAGGATTTCCGCCGCCGATATCGTGAAACCGATCTGCTGCTGGTGGACGATGTGCAGTTCCTGAAGGGGAAGGAGGCGACGCAGGAAGAATTCTTCCACACCTTCAACGCGATCTACGAAGCGGGCCGGCAGATCATCCTGACGTCGGATCGACCTCCCTCGGAGATTCCGGGCCTCGAAGCACGCCTCGTCAGCCGCTTCCAGTGGGGCATGGTGGCGGACATTGCGCTGCCCGATGTCGAGCATCGCGTCGCCATCCTGCGTCGCAAGGCACAACTCGACCACCTCGAGCTGACGATCCCGGATGACGTCATTCAGGTCATCGCCGACAACGTGCGATCGAATGTGCGCGAGCTCGAAGGGGCGATCATCAAGCTGCTGGCGTATGCGTCGCTGAAGCACGCCGATATCACCGTCGAGCTGGCCCGTGAAGCGCTCCGTGACCGCTTCAAGAGCGACGCAGGCGCACCAGCACCGGTTGGGGTAACCGTGGCCGCCATTCAGGCGGCGGTGGCCAGGGAATGGGGTGTCACCTCCGAAGGCCTCAAGTCCAAGACGCGCACGAAGATGCTCACCGTGCCGCGCCAGGTCGCGATGTTGCTCTGTCGCGAGCTGTTGGCGTTGCAGCTGGTTGAAATCGGAAATGCCTTCGGTGGGCGGGATCATTCGACCGTGATTCACTCACTCGATCGCGCGGAACAAGCTTCCCGAAACGACATCACCTTCGCGGCACGTGTGGAAAAGATCCGCCGGCTGTTGGAAACCGGCGAATGATCCACACCTGTCCACGTTTCGCCGGCGCACTCAACACGACCGTGCAGCGGAATGGTGAAGGATGCGGAAAAGTGATGCTGTTGTCCTCGCTCATCCACAGGCCATTCTCTTGGCGAAACCCTTACCGGAGCGTAGCTTCCGGCGTTCTTCCACAGTCCAACAGTCCTCTACGACTACGACTGTTAAAGATTTATAGAACAGCATTACAGCAGAGCTTCCACGCTTTGTGGAACAGTGCAGTTCAGACCGCAGGATCGATTGCCACACAGGGCGTTCGCCCGGCATCGATTCAGTGCACTCCGAGGAGCTGATGCGATTTACAATCGCGCGTGAAAAACTCCAGGAAGGGCTGGCGGCGGTCGCTGCCAGCATTCCCGGCAAGACGACGCTGCCGGTCCTGGCAAACATCCTGGTCGAGACCACCGACCGCGGGATCCGGTTCTCCGGAACGGATCTCGACATTCACGTCAGCCATGAAGTGCAGGCCGATGTCGAGCGTCAGGGCGGCATCACGATTCCGGCCAAGAAATTACAGGAACTGGCGCGCGAACTGCCGCCGAATCCTGTCAAGATCGAGTCCGCAGGCGAGCAGAAAGTGAGCCTCGAATGTGGGCGTGCGAAGTTCAAGCTGAACGGCCTGCCGAAGGAGGATTTCCCGCAGTTTCCGGCGATCCGTTTCGGCGACGGCTGGCGCGTGAAGTCGGCTGATGTGCGCAAGCTGATCCGCCACACCTCGTACGCGGTGAGCACCGAAGAGAGTCGTCCGATTCTCAATGGCGTACTCTGGGAGCTCAAGCCGGACTTCATGCGCATGGTGGCGACGAATGGTCACCGCCTCGCGAAGATGGATGTCGCCGTCAGCGGCCACGGAGCCCAGGCGAGCGACTTGATCGTGATGCCGAAGGCGCTCGATCAGGTCAGCAAACTGTTCCCCGATGAAGAGGATCTGGAAGTCGCGCGTGGTGACAACCACCTCGCCTTCAAGAGTCCGTTCACGACGATCTACACGCGCCTGATCGAAGGACCGTATCCGAACTACGAACAGGTCATCCCGAAGGACAACGACCGCTTTGCGATTGCGGACAAGGATGCGCTCTCGTCAGCGCTCCGCCGCATGGCCACGGTGGCTTCGGATCAGACGCACCGCATCAAGCTCTCGTTCAACGCCGGTATCCTGCGATTCCAGGTGAACACGCCTGATCTGGGCGATGGCCAGGACGAGATTCCGATTCGTTACGAAGGCGATCCGATGGATATCGGATTCAATGGCGCCTATCTCCTCGAGATCCTCAAGTACATCCCGACGCCCGAAGTGAAGCTCACGTTCAAGGCGCCGGAACGCGCCGCGACCGTGGAACCGGAAGGGTGGAGCGATCCGGCGACGTACCTCACGATCCTGATGCCGCTGCGCCTCTCGGACTGAGCGGCGCTGCGATCGACTGTGCATCGACACAAGGGCGCCCACTGCGGGCGTCCTTGTTCGTTTCTGTCCGGCGAAGCAAAACAACAGCGGTTGGCGCGAGCCGTCCGTGACCCTACGGAAGACTCGCCACGATGTCTGTCAGCTGCTGCACGATGCGCCGCGTCTGCTGGCCGTTCGAGAGCTGCACCTCGAGCGTCTGTGTGCCACGCCAGGACTGGATCCGGCGTGTTGCCAGTAGCACCACCGCCAGGGACTCGCTCGTCCCACTACCGGTCAGCGTGACCGGCTGCTGGCGGATGGTGGCAGCACCGGTTGCACGGATCACCGCATGGCGCTCCAGCAACACACTGCTGCTATCGATGCCCGTCAGCGTCCGATAGTTCGCGATCGTCACCGTGGTCACCGGCAACCCGGCACGACAGGTCGTGACCGTCAGCGTATCGCTCCACTGCTGCTCGGCACCCAGCGGCTGTGGCAGCAAGGGCAACAACTCGGGCAGCAGGCCGGCCAGCGGGCGTTCGACACCGCAGCCGGTCGCACTGTCACCAGTCACACGCGGTCGGCCGTAGACCAGCGGCGCGGCGACACTCACGCCCTTCGAGAACGCGTCCGGCGCCCGACGGATCATCCCGGTTGATACGACGAGCAGTGAATCGAGCGACATCGTCGCCACCGAATCCGGCGCAGCGGTTCGCGCGATCATCAGCAACGCCGTCGTCACCACGGTATCCACCAGCGCCAGCTGCTGCGGACGATCGAGCGACACGACCGACGTCGACGTCACACGATAGCGCGCATCGGGCACACCCTGCGCCAGCACCGATGCGGCAGCACATACGCTCAGTACCGCGACCCGACGCACACCCGTCAGCAACGCCGCCAATCCTTGAAAAAATGAAACATGATGCACGAAAAAAGCGGTGATATGCGCCGGCCTGTAAGCCGGGTTTTGTCATCGCACGAACGCGATGGATGATCATTCCTCTCGGCGGACAGTCACCTGAACGCTCAAGCAGCCTACCCGCGGCGTCTTTGTCGGAACGGGTCGTTCCTCGCCGCATATTTGGCCTTGCTCCGGCTGGGGTTTACCCGGCCATCACCGTTACCGATGACGCGGTGCGCTCTTACCGCACCTTTTCACCCTTACCCGATCCGACGCGAACGCCGGCCGACGGCGGTTGTTTTCTGTGGCACTTTCCGTCACACCGCAGCAATCGAACCACTGCGCCGTGCCCAGGAGTTACCTGGCAGCCCACCCTGTGGAGCCCGGACTTTCCTCGAGCAGACATCCTTGCGGACCCGTCTCGCGATCATCCGGCCGACGCACATCACCACCGTGAACGTACTGCCGCCGCCCGCACCACGGCACCGCATCCGGACGACACTCGCCTCGCACCGGCGCAAACCACACACGCCGAATCGACGCTTTCGACACCGGAGCTCAGGTGCCGTCATGACCGGGACGTGACGTGGCCACCGACGTTGCTGCCGTCTTCAACACACGGTCTTCAGCACAACGGTGATCCCGATGCCCGAGTCCTCCACACCCGCCAGCCCGCCGCGCGAGAGCGCACCGGTGCCCGTCACGACCATTCTCACACCGGCCGAACGCAGCGCTGTCGATGCTGCCGGTCTGGGGCTCTATCGCGCAGTACACCGGTCGTCGCTCGATGAGGTGCGACGAGATCTCCGCGACCAGTCCGCCAACGCCGTGCTGCTTTCGCTCGCCTGTTGTACTCCACGTGACGCAATTCGCATGGCCGCCATCCTTCGCGAACACCCCCGCGTTCCGATGATGGGTCTCGTCACCAACGCCGATCGGGTGCATCCGCAATCGCTCCTCTCGCTCGGCAGAAGTGGCATGCGCATCGTCATCGATGCACGTGAGTCGAGTGGATGGCACCTGCTCCGCGAAACGGTCGCGACCGCCGAACGCGGCGCATTCACCGTCGATTCCGCCGTCGCAGAGCTGCGCCAACGACTCGCCGCCGCCGGCGACGATTGCCTTGAGTTGCTCGAAGTGTTCTTCACCGCCACGCCGCCGCTGCACAGCGTGCGCAAGGTGGCGCGACAGCTCGGTGTGCATCCGGGCACACTCATGAGCCGCTTCCAGCGCGCCGGTCTGCCACCTCTCAAGCAGTATCTCGATCTCGCGAATCTCGTGCGCGCCGCTCACCGCCTCGAAGACTCGCGACGATCGATTGCCGACGTTGCCGTCAGCCTCGACTACTCATCACCACAGAGTTTCGGACGGCACGTCAACCTCGTACTCGGCATCACGGCCTCGAAATTCCGGGCGCAGTATGACTGCGAAGGGATGTATCGGAAATTCTGCGATGAGGTGATCACGCCGGTGCACGCGGAACTCTGTCGGTTCCGGCCACTGCGCATCATCGAGGACGACGAGTGAACGAATTCAGGCGGCGGGAATATGCTGCTTCAGTTCCGCGGCCGTCGTGAACGCGATCAACGGGATTCCCGCCGAAAGCAACGCGTCACGCGCTCCCTCTTCGCGGTCCACCAACGTCAGCGCACCGACCACCTCGCCCCCTGCGGCGCGAATTGCAGCAGCGGCGTTCAATGCACTGCCACCGGTGGTCATCGAGTCTTCGATCACCACGACACGATCGCCGACGCGGAAGGAGCCCTCGATGCGCTTTCCCATGCCGTGCCCTTTGGCCTCCTTGCGCACGGCAAAGCAGCGGACCGGTGTGCCGGCGAGCGCACTCGCGTACGCGATCGCGTAGCTCACCGGATCAGCACCCATCGTCAGCCCGCCGACGCTGTCGACCGACCAACCGCTCTCCCGCACCATGCCGCAGGCGAGCGGGCCAACGAGGACGAGGCCGTCCGGACTCATCGTCGTGAGTCGGCAATCGACGTAGAAATCGCTCACCCGGCCGGACGCCAGGGTGAAGGTGCCACGCCGAGCCGAACGTTGCGCGAGCAATTGTACCAGCGCGTCGCGCTGTGGGGGGACGAACACGGTCAGGTGTCCCTGGATCCGAAGAGCCCCTTCACCTTGCCGAACAATCCGCCGGACTTCGTCGCCGCCGCCGGCATCGCGGTCAGCGCGGTTTCCAGCGCGGAGGCGAAATCAGTGATGCCGGGATACCGGTCCGCCGGCTGACGCGCGAGCCCTTTCATGACGACACGCTCCACATCATCGCTGAACGTCAACCCGGGTACGGCCTTGGTGAGTGCCGTCGGCGGCTGCGTCAGCAACTGCGACAGCATGTCACGCGTGGAGCGCGCGGTATACGGATGCACGCCTGTCAGCAGGAAGTACGCAATCGTGGCCAGGCTGTACTGGTCTGCTGCCGGCCCCACCAGCACGCCGCTCAATGCTTCCGGGGCCACGTACAACAGCGTGCCGACGAAGAACCCGTCGCGCGTCAGACGCTGGTCGTTCCCCTGCTCCGGCTCGGCGGCGATCCCGAAATCGAGCAGGCGGACGCGATCGTTCACGCTGTCGTACATCAGGTTCTCGGGCTTCAGATCCCGATGGACGATGCCCTGGCGATGCGAAGCATCCACCGCCGCCGCGATCTGGCGCACGATGCTGGCCACCTGTGCACGCGGGAACGCGCCAGTGCGCTTGGCGACTTTCTCGAGGAGTTCACCGGGTGCCCACTCGATGGCCAGATACCGCAAGCCATCCACTGCGCCCAGTTCGATCGTACGGACGACATTGGGATGCACCACGCGCAGACCAAACTCCGCCTCACGCTCGAAACGCGTCACCGCGGTCGGGTCGTTGCGCAGTTTGGTCCTGAGCACCTTCAGTGCGACGATTCCATGCGCTGGATGCGAGGCGCGGTATACCATCGCCGTCCCGCCTTCGCCCACCATCTCCTGCACCGCATATTCTGCGATGACTGTTCCGATCAAAGCGTCTCGAGTCACAGCGCTAAGCCTACGTGGCGAAGGGGAAGGCGGCAAGCGCAGACGCCGTCAACGACAGGCGCAACGAAAGATCGGCTGCGCGTGTACCGTATCTTGCAGTGCGCTGGAACACTTTGAACCGGTTACTCACGCGTGAGCGCGGCGGACGTCATGGCACAGCAGGTCAATCGCTTCCCGAGGCGCGCCGTTCAGCGTCTGAGTCTGGCCCTGTTGTGCGCCGCCCTGTCGGCGTGCGCATCGGGCCGCCCCGCTGGCGGTGGCCCACGCGCCGCCGGGGGCGGCCCCCCGGGCGAGGGCGGCGTGGTGCCGATCCGTCGCGGCGATCTCGTCGCACAGACCGACATGCTGAAGGTGATGCAAGGGCTCGGCCTTCTTGCGAACGGATTGCCACTCCCCTTCTCCGGCTCGATCGCGACGCTGCCCGGCGCCAGGGCCGACAGTTCACTGGTCGTGGTGTCGCTCTCGCTGCCGACCCAGGCATTCACGTTCACCCGCGAGAACGATCGCTTCCGCGCGACCTACAACGTCGCCGTCGAAGCGCGGCAGAATGGTAGCGCGGTGAGCCGAGTGGAGTCGAACGAGACCATTCGGGTCGTGAGCTTCAAGGAGACCCAGCGCACGGATGAAAGTGTGCTGTTCCAGCAGCAGCTCAGCGTGCCCCCCGGCACCTATACCATCGCGGTGCTGGTGCGCGATGGCGGTACGTCGCGATCCGGCGCGCAGGAAAAGGAAGTCGTCGTGCCGCTCTTCGGTGGCCGCCCGAGCACGCCGATCATCGTGCTCGAAGTCACACCGCGCCCCAATTCGACCGCGGCACCGGATTTTCTCGCCAACGCGCGCAGCACGATCGTGCTTGGCCGCGACCCCGAGTTGCCGCTGTATGTCGAAGTGCGCGACACCGCGGTCGCCGGTGTGCCGCTCAACGTGGCAATCCGCGACGACAAGGGCGCACCGCTCTGGCAGGACACGGTGCGGCTGCCGCACCGCGGCGACATTTCGAGTACCGTGGTGCGCATTCCCGTTGCCGCCCTCGGTGTCGGCATCGTGCAGGCGGCGGTCTGGCGCACCGGACAGGCCGATACCGTGACACAGCCGGTGCTGATCAGCTTCGGCGACGATCTGCCTGTCGCCTCATTCGATGAAATGATCGGCTACCTGCGATTTTTCGCCTCGCCGGCGCGCCTCAACACACTCAAGACCGGCACGCCGCAACAGCGCGCGGCGGCATGGGCGAATTTCCTGCGCGAAACCGATCCGATCTCGATCACGCCGCAGAACGAAGCACTGCGCGACTACTTCCAGCGCATCCGCGTGGCCAATCAGCAGTTCCGAGAGGACGACGCCGCAGGCTGGCTCTCCGATCGCGGCAGAACGTACGTCGCGCTCGGCGAACCCGATTCGCGCGTTGACAGCAACAATCAGGGCCAGCAGGATCTGTCGATCGGACAGCGCGGCAGGATTCAGTATTGGGACTACGCCAGCCTGCGACTCCGCCTCGTGTTTCAGGATCAGAATGGCTTCGGGCGTTGGCGCTTCTACGGCTCGAGCGCCGGCGACTTTCAGGCGGCGCTCGCGCGCAATCTGAACCGATGACGTCAGCGAGCGTTGCGCGCGGCCGAGAACTCCCGCGCAAGACGCTCCACCTGACCACGGCCTCAATTCCCGTTGGCCTGTGGCTGGGCATGCCACAGCAGGCGATCGCAGCGGCGCTGGTCGCCCTGTTCGGTGTCGCGTGCGTCGTGGAGCTGCTGCGACGTCGATCGACCAGCTTCGCCGATCGCTTTGCATCGGCGGTCGGCGCAATGCTCCGACCGCGCGAAGTCCGGAACGGCATCACCGGTGCGACGTGGCTGCTCGCGGCGTTTGCACTGACACTGCTCGTGGCGCCGCGCGCGGCAGCGATCGCGGCCACGTGGGCGGGCGCCGTCGGCGACGCGTTGGCGGCGATCGTGGGAAGCAGCTGGAGCCGATGGCGCGGCACTTCTGGGAAAACCCACGCCGGCAGTGTCGCGTGCGCCGTCGTCACAGCGCTCGGCGCCTTCGGGCTGGCAGGATTTGACCTGGCCTCGGCCGCCGCACTTGGCGTGCTGGCAGCACTCGTCGAACGGCCTGCCGTTGACGTCGACGACAACGTGCGGGTGACACTCGCCGTCGCGATCGGCGCGGTGGTGCTGCTGCGCATCTGACGGTGGGAGCGGTCCAATCGCCGAGGATAGATTGGTGAAATGACCGCCCCTGCCCCGATCGTACCGACTGCGCCGCGCCTCTTTCTGGTGGATGGCTATGCGCTGATCTATCGCGCGTTCTTCGCTCTCATCACCCGTCCGCTGAAGACGAGCCACGGCGTCAACACGTCGATCGCGTGGGGCATCGCGAACTTTCTCAATCGCCTCGTCAAGCAGCACCAGCCCGAATACCTGTGCTGGATCCATGACTCCGGTGCCACGTTCCGCGACGAGATGTACGCCGACTACAAGGCAACGCGCGAGAAGCTCGCGGATGATCTGCAGGCCGACTTTGATCTGGGCCTCGAGCATGTTCGGACGCTGCTCGAGGCGTACGACACGCCGATCGTCTCGCTCCAGGGCTTCGAAGCGGATGACGTGATCGGCACACTCGCACTTCAGGGCGTGGAGGCCGGGCTGAACGTCGTGGTGGTGTCCGGCGACAAGGACTTCCACCAGCTCGTGCGCCCTGGCGTCTGGTTGCTGAATCCGGGACGCGGCGGTCCGGCGAGTGTGGATGAGCACTGGGTGGGTGTGGAGAACGGCAGCGAGCGACTCGGCGTGCCGCCGGAGCGGACCATCGACTTCCTCGCACTCGTCGGCGACGCATCGGACAACGTGCCCGGCGTCAAAGGCATCGGCGAGAAGGGCGCGCAGGAGTTGATCCGCGAGTACGGCGACCTCGAAGCGATCCTGGCGAACGTCGCGAACATCACTAAAAAGCGCCCGCGCGAGGCCCTCGAGCAGCACGAAGCGGATGCACGGCTGTCAAAGGCGCTGGTGACGATCCGCACGGATTGTCCGGTGACGCTCGACCTCGATCGTGTACGCTTTCACCAGCCGCACAAGTCGGAGCTGCGCCAGGTGTACGTGGACCTCGAGTTCACGTCACTCGCGCGCCAGCTTGGTGACGATGCGTCAGGTGTGGCGCGCGGTGCGCCGGCGACGAGCGATGACGCCCCGATGGATGTCGTCATTGCCGAGGATGCGCCGCCGGCGATTCCGGTCGCGTATCGCACCGTCAGCACCGTCGAGCAACTGAACGAACTCGTGGTGCGCATGCGGAACGTGCCGGTCATTGCATTCGATACGGAAACGGTGATCGATCCTGATTGTCCGATTGCGATCAACGCCATGCGCTCACGCGTCGTGGGGCTCGCAATCGCGACCGCACCGGGTGAAGCGTGGTACTTGCCGTTTGCGCACGTACGGGCCGGCGCACTGCAGGGCGACCTGCTGGATCCCGAAGCGCACCACACCACCGCCGCGCCCGAGAATCTTCCACCGCTCGACAGCGCGGCGTGTCGTTCGCTCGTCGCGCTGCTCGAAGACGCATCGGTGAAGAAGGTCGCGCAGAATGCGAAGTACGACATGCTCGTGCTGCGGAAGGCCGGCATCACATTACGCGGATTGATCTTCGATCCGATGCTCGCGAGTTATGTGCTCGATCCGGGGCGCCGCTCGCACGGACTCGATGCGCTGGCGCTCGAGGTGTTCAATCACCGGATGATTCCGTACGACGAAGTCACTGGAAAGGGTCGCAACCAGATCACGTTCGATCGTGTGCCGGTGGATGCCGCAACGGGCTATTCCGCCGAGGACGCCGACTTCACGTTGCGGTTGTACGAGCACTTCGCGCCGCTGCTCGAGCAGGCCGGTGCGCGTCCGCTGCTGGAAGGCATCGAGCTCCCGCTCGTCGCAGTGCTGGCCGACATGGAATGGGCCGGTATGGCCATCGACCTCGCCTGGTTCGCGTCACTCAAGGAACGGTTCACGGCCGAGCGTCAGCGGGTGGAGCAGCAGATCTACGAGTCAGCCGGGGAGACGTTCAACATCAATTCGAATCCGCAGTTGCGCGTCATCCTGTTCGAGAAGCTCGGGCTGCCAGTCAAGAAGAAGACAGCGACCGGTCCGTCGACCGATGCCAGTGTGCTGCAGGAGTTCGCTGACGAAGGTCACGAGCTGCCGGCGCTGCTGATGGAGTACCGCGAGATCTTCAAACTCGAGGGCACCTACATCGACTCGTTGCCGACGCTGGTCGATCCGCGTGACGGCCGTGTCCACACGACGTTCAATCAGACGGTCGCCGGCACCGGTCGCCTGTCGTCCACCGATCCCAACCTGCAGAACATTCCGATCCGTCGTGAACTCGGTCGCCTGATCCGGCGCGGGTTCGTTGCGGCACCGGGCACGAAGCTGCTGGCCGCCGACTACTCGCAGATCGAATTGCGGCTGCTCGCACACCTGTCACAGGACCCGGCATTCGTGACCGCATTCCGCGCCGGCGGCGATATCCACAAGCAGACGGCGAGCATCATTTTCGGCGTGCTGGTCGAGGACGTCACGAGCGAGATGCGCGCCCGCGCGAAGACGATCAATTTCGCCACGATCTATGGGCAAGGGGCGCGCGCACTGAGCCTCCAACTGAAGATCTCGTTCGCCGAGGCGAAGGAATTCATCTCGACCTACTTCGAGCGGTTTGCCGGAATTCGAGCATTTCTCGATTCGCAGGTCACGTTGGCGAAGGAGCAGGGTTACGTGCAGACCATCTTCGGGCGGAAGCGCTTCATCCCCGAAGTGCAGGATCGCAACTTCAACACCCGCGCCTTCGGCGAGCGGATGGCACAGAACTCACCGTTGCAGGGATCGGCGGCGGATCTGATCAAGATCGCGATGCTGAAAATCGCCGACCGTCTGCCAACCGATGGTCAGGGGGCGCGCATGCTGCTGCAGGTTCACGACGAACTCGTGTTCGAAGTACCGGTCGATGCGCTCGACGCCGTGACGACGCTCGTCGTCCACGAGATGGAGCATGCGGCGGAGCTGAGTGTGCCGCTCGTCGTCGCGACGGGGTCTGGCGACAACTGGCTCGATGCGAAGTGAGTGTGCGGCCTGAGCGTGTGATGTGAGCGACGCTGATTCACGCCGACCGCGCGATCCGGCGCCGCTGCGTTCTTCCTTGCAGTGGCGCGAGTTTGCGCTGCGTCGGGACGGGATGATCCACGCGATGGATGGCGGCCTGTGGCTGCATCGGCACATCTGGTTCGGCACGCCGATGGCGCATCTCGTGAGTACTGATCGCGAACTGCTGCTGTCGTACGGCGCATCGGTCGGATTGCCGGCGCATCGCCTGCAGGACAAGCCGCTGAAGGACCCGCGCACCGGCGAGCGACGCGATGCCTGGCACTGGGATCTCGTCGGACGCTACCTGCCGCCGGAATAGCCGCGACGGCAGAAGGATGCCGCGCGTGGGTCAGGCCTTTTCGGCGACCGACTTCAGGCTCGACAGGCCACGTTCGAAATCGCCGCCGATCAGCTTGTCCATGGTCACGAAGACCTGCATCACTTTCGAGACGAACGGCGACGGACCGTACATCGCCCACGTCACTTTCGTGCTGTCACCCTGCGGCGTGATCGTGTATTCGGACGTATTCGTGCCCGCGATCGGCTTGATGAAATCGAGCTTGATCAGGATTTTCGACGACGGCGTCGATTCCAGGATCTCCATCCGGCCCGCCCCAGCCTTGCTGTTGCCACTCCACTCGTAGACCGCGCCTTTGCCGCTCGCTGATCCGGTGATCGAGCGCTGCATGTCGGGGTCGAGATGCTCCCATGGCGACCACTGAGCGAAGTTGTGGAAATCGTTGATGAGGCCGAAGATCCTTTCCGGCGGTGCCTTGATCGTCACCGATCGCTCGACGCGGAAGGACTCCTTGATGAACGTCGCGCGAATCAGGATGATCACGACGATGCCGACGACGACGAGCAGTAGCTGCTTGATCATGACACGACTCCGGTAAAAGAGGGGTTCGCGCGCGTGAACGAGTGCCTGAGGGTGACGTGGCACTGCGGCTCACCTACGCGAAGACGCCACCACGCTACATCGTGAACACCGATGACGCGATACTCGCCGCCTCGTCCCGGAGGCCGAACAGTTCGCCGCGCAGCCTCTCCTGAAGCCCGGGATCCTCGCGGAAGTGACGCCATGCCATCGCACGACGGCGGAGTTGCCGCAGCCGCTCGGTGTACTGCAGGTCCCACGATGCGCTGGGCACCAGTGACATGGCGTAGAGCGCACTCCACCACGGACCGGCCAGACGCCAGACCAGCGCCGCCTGCAAGGCGTAGAACAACGGGATCAGCACGAGGCCGACGAGAATGGTGTGCATCGCCTGCTGCGACCGCGCGGATGACGTCTTCCGACCGAGCCATCGCGCGAGCGTGAACGGTACCAGGTGATTGAGCCGCCCCCACGCCGCCAGCGGGACGCCAACTGCCGCCAGCAGGAGTTCGCGCACCACGAATCGTCCCGCCGCCGGCAATCGGGTGTCGAGCGCCACGTCGTCGAGACGGATACCAAGTCGTGTCGCCGTGCGACGGAGCGAGTGCAGGCGTCGCTGGACATGGCGCACCCGGTCTTCAGTGTCGGGTGGCAGCTCGCCACGCTCGAGGCGCTGGCGAATGTCATCGGCGCGCCGCGCGACGTCCACCTTGGCGGCGATCGGCGCATCGGGATCGCCGAGTGGCCGGATCTCCTCGCTCGTCGCCGCGAGGATCGTGGCCAGATCGAGGACTTCGTCGGCGTCGGACTCGTCGTCGAAGTTGAGCGTGACGGCATGCAGGCGCGCCGCGATCGTGGTCGTCAGATGATCGACCTGCCCTTCGTCTGCGGACAGTGCATCAATCGCGATCGGCTGTCCGACCTCGACCAGCACGCGCGAGCGCAGCCCATCCTTCTTTTCGTAATTGATGCCGATTGGCACGACGGTCACACCGCGCACGCCGGCATCGCGCGCCGAGAGCGCGATGCGTGCGGCGCCCGTCTTGATCGGCGCGAGACGTGGTTCGTCCCAGCTGCGACCTTCGGGAAAGATCAGCACCATCTGCTGGGCAGTCAGCGCGGCGTGAATCGCCGTGAAGGCATCGGCATTGCGCGATGCGTTGACCGACGTCGGGCCCTCCGGCGCGCGCTCGTCCTGCGAGCGTCGGAGCGGGACGACGCGCATGTAGCGCAGGAACGCATTCGCGATCGGATGTTCGAACAGCGTGGCCTTGCCGGTGAAGGTCAGCTGGCGCGGTGCGATCAGTCCGGCGAAGATCGCATCCATCAATTCGTTCGGATGGTTCACGACGAGCAGCACCGGACCGTGCCGCGGAATGCGCTGCACGCCGTCGAACGTCACGCCACGATAGTACCAGCGCACCGCCAGCCGGGCGATGCCGGCAAGAACGCGATACGTCAGCGTCTCGCGGTCAGGCGGCACTGTCACCGGGCGGCACGTTCACCGGGCGACACGGTCGCGTCGTCGGCGGCGCGTGCGGCCGCCGCCCCGGCTTTCTCGTCGACCAGCGTGAGCAGCCACGCGCCGACAACGAAAAATACAATCACTGTCAGTATCGCAACGCGACTGCTGCCGGCGAGTTGCGCCGCGACGGCGAAGGCGAGTGGGCCAAGGATGCCGCCGAATTTCTCGAACACACTGAAGAAACCGAAGAATTCACCGCTTTTGTGCTTCGGCACGAGCGTCGCAAAAAGTGAACGGCTGAGCGCCTGCGTGCCGCCCTGTACCAGCCCGACGACGACGGCGAGAATCCAGAAGTCGCGCGCCGTGCGCAGAAAATATCCGAAGATGCAGATCCCGGTGTAGACGAGCAGTCCGAAGAAGATCGAGCGCTTCGCACCGAACCGTCCCGCCAGTGAACCGAACGCGAAGGCCGCGGGAATTCCAATGAACTGTACGAGCAGGATCGCGGCGATCAGCTGGCCCTGGTCGATCTTCAGTTCCGTCCCGTACACACTCGCCATCTTGATGATGGTCTGAATGCCGTCATTGTAGATCGTGAACGCGAGCATCATCAGGAACGCCTGCTTGTAGTCGCGCAATTCACGCAGCGTCGTGCCGAGTCGGTGAATCGACGCGCGGATCGGCGCCGTGCGAGTTGCCTCGTCGGGTTCGAGTCCGCGAGGAGGTTCCGCGACCGATCGCAATACGGGAATCGCAAACGCCAGCCACCAGACGGCAACCGCGATGAAGCTGAGTCGTACCGGCAGCGTGGCCTGCGACGACGTCAATCCAGCGCCGTGCGGCAAGCCGACCAACTCTGGCTTCTGAATGATGAGCAGCGCAGCAGCAAGCAGCAGCCCGCCGCCGATGTAGCCAAGGGCGTATCCCGCCGTCGACACGCGATCAATCTCGGATTCGTCCGCGATATGGGGCAGCAGCGCCTCGTAGAACGTCATGCTGCCAGTCGCACCTGCGAGCGACAGTATGAAGGTCACCGACGCGAGCACCATGTCCCCACGCTGGATGAAGAACATCGCGGCCGTCGCGCCGGCACCGAGCAGCATGAAGGCGACAAGAAATTTCTTCTTTGCCGCCTTGAAGTCTGCAAGCGCACCAAGAATCGGCGCCAGGACGGCGATCAGCACCGCACCGATCGTGTTCACATAGCCCCACCACGCCGACGCGCGCTCCGAATCGATGCCGGCCGCCGCGACCTTCACGAAGAAGATCGGGAAGACCGCCGTCATGATGATGGTCTGCATGCCGGAGATGCCGAAGTCGTACATCGCCCACGCACGCAGCTCCTTGCGATGCAGGCCGAGTGCGTTGAGCCACTTTCGCGTTGTGGTGTCGGGTGCGATCTGACCGGTGGGTGAAGCGGGCGGCACGGGACCTCAGGAAGTGATGAGTCGGTCGCAGCGACGGGTACGGTAATCGGCAGCGTCGGGTTCGGCATCGCGTTGCCGCCCGAACGTGTCACCCTATGTTTGGGGTCATGCTGCAGAATTTTCCGGTCCGCGTTGGCGCACGGCGCCTTCCGATGCGCCATTACACGACACTCGGTATCGCCGTCCTGCTCCTGACGGCCGGGTGCACAAAGGACAGCCCTGCGCCGCGCGCGACCAGCGATCTGCCAGCCGTCGCGCCAATGACGAAGGGCGTGGATTCGAGCACTCCGGTCATTGCAGCACGGTGGGACGCCGCGCACGGCTCGGCGATCTACGTGCCTGGCGAAGGCGGCGTAGCGCAGGTCATTCTGCCGCCGATCACCGACGACAGTGTGCCAACGCCGACGAGCGCATCGCTGCCGATGGGAGCGGCGCCTGCGTCAGTGGACCTATTCGCGCCGGCCGGAAAGATCGGGACGGTATCGCTGGGCGAGTACGCGTCCACCGCTCAGCCCGAAGTCGGTCGAGGCTGCGACGCGTGGCCGGTCGTGCCCCTGCGACAAACGGCCGGAAGTTCGACCGTCGGTTGGCGCATCGCGCTGCAAGCCGGCGTCGCGGATGCGATGCACGCGGACTCGCTCGGCGGACTGGCGCGGGCGGACTCGGCGCAGTTGGTGATCGAAATCAACCGCGCTGCCGGCCTGCTCCCGCTCGACAGCGCAGGCGTGCTGCGTCGCGTCCCGTTCAGCGTGTCAAAGGCGTACCGGCTCCAGTTTCCTGGGGAGGTGGATGCCGTCGTGGCAGTGGTCGAGCGCCGACTCAACATGGAAGCGTCGCCGCGGGTCGAGCGGACCGTGCTCGTCCTTGAACGCCAGCCGAAGACGAAGGGTTACACGGCGGTCTGGCGGGACACGCAGTACGCCGCGGAGGACGATCTGATCGCGGTGGATCTGCTCGCCGTGGTGCAGTTCAAGGGTGTCACTCGACCGACCGTTTTTCTGGGTCTGGACTTCGGCGACGGATCACGCGTCCAGATGCTGCAGCGAACGGAGGGCGGTATCTGGTCGCTCCGTTGGGCGAGCGCCTACACGGGTTGCTGATCTTTTCGGCAGCGCTGCACAGGTGAATGGCGCCGCGCGAATCGGGTCAGTCGACGGACTGCTGGCGCCGACCCAGCGCGGCAGGCGCGCGATATCTGCTGGATGACAGCGCGAGTGCCAGCAGCGTCAACAGGTACGGGAGGGCCAGAAATACCTGGTACGGCACTTGGAGGTTGAGCGCTTGAAAAAAGAACTGGAGTGTGCTCGCCATCCCGAAAAGTAGAGCCGCCATCGCGGCACCAACGGGATGCCAACGTCCCAGTGCGACAATTGCGATAGCGACGAAACCTCTCCCGGCAGACATTCCCTCGGCGAAAGTGCCGACCTGAGCCAACACCAGCGTCCCACCAGCGAGACCTCCGCAGACTCCACCGATCAGCACGGCGAGTGTCTGCACGCGGCGCGGTGCGATGCCGGAAGCTCGGGCGGCGTCTGGGTTTTCGCCAGTCGCTCGAAGCGCGAGTCCCGATTGCGTCCGGTACAGCCACCACCAGAGGATCGGGACCAGTGCGGCCGCAAGGTAGGTCGGCAGCGCTTGATCGAAGAGGGCGCTGCCGATGAAGGGAATGTCTTTCAGGAGCGGGATGCCGATCGGACTGAGCGTCGGCGTTCGGAGCGCCGCGCCGGAGTCACCGTAGAGAAGTCTGTACAGCGTGCCCGTGAGTCCGAGTCCGAGCATCGTGATTGCGGTGCCGGTGATGATCTGGTCGGCGGCGAGGCCAATCGCGATGAACGCGAAAATGACGGCGATCGCAAGGCCGGCCGCAGCTGAAACAAGCAGTCCGGTGGTCGGTCCGAATGCCGCCGCGCCAGCAAGTCCGGCAAGGCAGCCGGCGATGATGGTGCCTTCGAGGCCGACGTTAATGACGCCGCTGCGTTCCACGACGGTTTCGCCGAGGGCGGCGAGGAGCAGCGGCGTCGCGTTGCGGACGGACGCGTCGAGAAAGTCGGAGGCGAGGTTGGCACTCATGATACAGCTGGGCCTGGCAGGTTTTCCGCGCGTGGGGTCCCCCCCCGAATCGAAGCTCCGCGCGCGGCCACCCGCGCTCCAACCCATTCTGACGCCAGCAACACCAGAATCACGCTCGCCTCGACCACGCCGACCATCCCGGCCGGCACCTGCGCGTCACGTTGCATCGCACTCGCACCCGCCTCGAGCGCTCCGAACACCACCGCGGCGCCGATGGCCGACGCCGGATTGAGCCGCGCCAGCAGCGCCACCGCGATCGCCGTGTACCCGTAGCCCGGCGACAGATTCTCGTACAGCGCATACGTGACGCCGGTCACCTCCACCGCCCCGCCCAACCCCGCCAGAGCGCCACTCAGGACGAACGCGGCGAACATCACGCGTCCGACATCGATGCGCCCCGCACTCGCGGCCGCGGCTGGATTCGCGCCGGTCATCCGCAGCCGATAGCCCGGCGCCGTCGCACGAAGAAACCAGGCCAGACCGATTGCCGTGACCAGCGCGAGCAGCACGCCAGCGTGCAGTCGGCTGCCGGTCATCAGTTGCGGAAGTCGCAACGCACGATCGAGCAGCGCCGACTGCGGGAACGTGTGAGTCGTCTCCTGCAGCGGACCGCGCACGAGCAGCCCAGTGATGTTCAGCGCGACCACGTTCAGCATGATGGTGCTGATCACCTCGAGCACGCCGAATCGCAGGCGCATCACCGCCGGTATCGCGGCCCACGTTCCGCCGGCGACGATGCCCGCCAGCAGCGCCAGAATGAGTCCCGCTGCGCCGAACGATGGCGGCACTGCAACGCTCACCGCCGTCGCGGCACAGGCGCCCATCAGCAGCTGACCCTCGGCTCCGATGTTGAGGATGCCGGCGCGGAATGCGACCGCGACCGCGAGTCCGGCGAAGAGCAGTGGTGTCGCGCGTACAAGTGTGCCAGACGCAATCACTGACCACGATCCGAATGCGCCTCGCCAGAGTGCCGACAACGCCTCGCCGACCGGATAACCACTGACCCCCAGCAGCACCGCGAGCATCAGCACCGCCAGCACGCCGGCAAGTAACGGTTCGAGTATCGCGCGAGTGACGCGTCGCACCGTCACGAGGCACCGCCGGTCAGCATTGCACGCCCCACGGCATCCCGATCGAGCGGCATCTCGGTCAGTCGCCCTCCCGCCACAACGACAACACGGTCTGCGAGCAACAGTACTTCGTCCAGATCACTGGAATACACGATCACAGCCGTTCCCGCATCGCGTGCCGCGCGGATCGCCGCGTGCACATCCGCGGTTGCGCGAATGTCGAGTCCGCGCGTCGGATTCTCGACCACCAGCGCCGCTGGCACGTTTGCCAACTCCCGGCCAATGACGAGTTTCTGCTGATTGCCGCCTGACAACGTACGCATCGTGGCGGACTCGCCGTCCGCGCGCACATCGCGCTCTCGCATCAAGGCTGTGGTGCTCGCGCGCAGCACACTCCACGGCATCATGCCGGAGCGCGCATTCGCGTCCCGCAGCGCGACATTCTCGGTGAGGGTTGCATCCAGCACCACGGCATCACGATGCCGATCCTCCGGGACGAAGCCGACTTCGGCTGGCAACTCGGCGCTGCCATGTGACGGCGCGAGTCTCCCGGCAATGACGCGCAGCAATTCCCGCTGCCCCGCTCCTTCGACGGCCGCGACACCGATGATTTCACCGGCGCGGACGACGCAGTCTGCATCGGTGAGGCGGAGTACGCCCTGAGCGTCCGTCACGCCGACGCGCGTCAGTGTGACGACGGCCTTCGCTCCTCTGGCGGCGGCGTTACTCTGCGTCGATCGTCGGGTTGCGACGAGATCCGTTGCGACCGTTTCACCAAGCATCGCGTCAGCAAGCAGTTCTTCCGATGTCTCATGCGCCGCCGCGGTCAGCACCGTGCGCCCTCGGCGGAGCACAGTGACGCGATCGGCGACGCTCAGTACTTCGCGGAGTTTGTGCGCGATCAGGATCACCGTGCCGCCACCGTCTGCGAATCGACGCGTCCAGGCGAGCAGTTCCCGCGCTTCGTGCGGCGACAGCACGGCCGTCGGTTCATCGAGGATCAGCGTGGTCGTATTGCGCGACAGTGCCTTCACTATCTCGAGCCGTTGCTGCGCGCCGATTGGCAGGTCGCGTACTCGGGCGTCGGGATCGATCGACAGGCCCGATGCGTCACTGATCCTGGCGATTGTGAGGCGCGTTGCTGCGTAGTTCAGAAGCCCTTTTCCGCCGAGTGCCACGTTCTCGGCCACGGTCATCGCTTCGACCAGCGCGAAGTGCTGCTGCACCATGCCGATCCCGCGTGCCATTGCGTCGCGCGGTGATCGGAAGGACATCACGGTTCCATCGATGGCCAGTGTGCCAGAGTCGGCTCGATCGAGGCCGAATGCAATTTTCATCAGCGTCGTCTTTCCCGCACCGTTCTCGCCGAGCAGCGCATGTACTTCGCCGGCAGCCACACGGAGTGAGGCGCCATCGAGCGCCTGTACCTCACCGTACGACCGCCTGATGGCATCGAGCGCCAGGCGAGGCGCCGCGGTGCTCACAGTCCGGTCGGTGCCGGAAGGAAGGCCCACGGCAACTGCCAGCGTTCCGAGACGGCCTTCGCAAGCGCCTGCACGCCGAGTGTCTCCGTGGCGTAGTGGCCGGCGTACATCACGACGAGTCCGGATTCCTCCGCATCGACGGCAGTGTGGTGTGGCCCTTCACCAACGACCAGTGTGTCGGCGCCGATCGCGATCGCTTCGCGCAACGACTCGGTCGATGCACCACCGCCAGTGCAGATCGCGACGCGTCGCGTACGCCGCCCCTCATCGTGCGGCGTGATCACCGCGTGGTGGTCGTGGCCTGCTGCAAACCGTCGCACCCGCTCGGCCAGTTCACGTGTGGTGACATCGCACTCCGCAACCGTACCGATGTTGACGCCCTTGTGTGCGTACCATCCGGTCGAAGGTGTGAGACCGAGCGCTGCGGCGAGGAGCACGTTGTTGCCGAGCGTCTCATGCCGGTCCAACGGCAGGTGTGAACTGTAGACGGCGATGTCGTGATCCATCAGCGTCTTGAGTTTGCGATGGTACGTCCCACGTATCGGCTGTGCACCGCTCCAGAACATGCCATGATGCACGATCAGCAGGTTGGCGTGTGCGGCGACGGCCTGCTCCACGGTGCGCAGCGAAATGTCCACCGCTGCGGCCACCCGTTGCACCGGACCGGTATGCTCGAGCTGCAGACCATTGTGCGCACCGGCGTAGTCTGGTGTTGCAGCCGTCTGCAGCACGTCATCGAGCCACGGTACGATGGTGGCGAGCGTTCGCGACGGTGCGGGGTCGGTCACTTGGCAGCGGCGGTGGCTGGGCCGGTCGGCGCGGTGAACGTGCCGGCGACGATGAGCTTCGTGACCGAGTCCACGGCCGCAAGCGCGGTTGCGGGGATTGTGGAACGGAGCGTGGGATTGATCACAAGCCTGACCACATCAGTGTTCATGCCGAGTGAGATCACGCGGGGCTTGAAGGTGCCGGCCTGCACTTCCTTGGCGACGAGCAGAAACGCGTGCGGCAAGTCGATCACGACGCTGCCAAGGACGACTTCAGGCGCGATACTGTTTTGGTCTCTGTTTGATCCAAATACACGCACCCCTTTCGACTCGCGCGCGGCCTGAAAGATTCCCAGGCCGGCCGCGTCGGCGTTCTGAAAGATCACATCCACGCCTCGCCCGATCTGCGCGAGTGCCTGTTCCTTGCCGGCGCTGGCATCGTCCCAGTTGCCGATGTATGAGGTGATGACTTTGACGGACGGATTGACCGATCTGGCGCCGGCTTCGAAGGCGGCGAAACTGCGTTTCACGGGCGGGAACTCCTGCCCCCCGATGACGCCGATGATGCCGGATCTGCTCGTGGCGCCAGCAATGATTCCGGCGAGGTACGCGCCGTCTTCAAAGGCGAACTCGAGGCCAGCGATGTTGGGGCCGGTGCGGTTGCCGGTGGTGGTGACGTACACCGTCTTCGGGAAATCAGGGCCGACACGCTGCGCGGCGTCCTGGTACTCGAAGCCATGCCCGAACACGAGTGAATAGCCCTGTTCGCCGTAGAGTCGGAAGTTCTCGTCGAACTCAGCCGGTGTTTTCGTCTGGATATGGCTGATTTTCGCGCCGAGCGAGTCCTTGATGCGCTGCAGTCCTTCATAGGCACCGCCATTCCAGGCCTGGTCGGAAATGGGGCCGGGGGTCAGGAGTGCCACGCGTAGTGCAGTGCTTCCCGTCGCGGCCGTCGAGTCGGCAGGCTTCGCTTTCGCTGGCCCGCATGCGTTCACGATCAGTGAGAGCGCCAGCGCGGAAAATGTGGAAAATCGGGTAGCAAACCCGGTTGATCTATTGTAAGCCATTGTGGTAGAATGAGTTACAGATTTGTGAAGAACTTCGAGGTTCTCTACACCGGATTGGTTTTTCTCACTCGTACTGATCACGCGAGTCAGTCGCCTGCAGCAGACCCGAGGATCATGTCGAGGACGCGGGTGAGATCGTCGTTCGAGTAGAAGTGAATCCGGAGTTCGCCTTTGGTGCTCTTGCTGAGGTGAACGCTGACGTCGGTCTGAAGGTGTCTGCGGAGCCGGTCCTCGATGCTGCGGGCTTCGGCTGAGGCGACGGTCTTCGGCTTTCTGCTGGCAGTTTTCGTCTGGTGCTTACTACCCGGCGTTGCCTGGATGCGTCGCTCGACGTCGCGCACGCTCAGGCCTTTGCTTGCGGCTTCACGCGCAAGTTCGATCATGGCGCGGTCATCACCGAGTCCGAGCAGTGCGCGTGCATGTCCGAGCGTGATGGAGCCATCGCCAAGGAGTCGGCGGACTGCGGCTGGAAGCTGGAGGAGCCGGAGCAGGTTCGCGACAGTGGATCGATCTTTCCCGACGACCTCACCGACCTGCGTGTGCGAAAGTGCGAACTCGTCAACCAGGCGCTTGTACCCTTCCGCTTCTTCGAGTGGGTTGAGGTCGCTGCGTTGCAGGTTCTCGATCAGGGCGAGTGTCAGCAGCGTCTTGTCGTCGATGGTGCGAACGACAGCTGGGATTTCGGTCCAACCCAGGGACGACGCGGCGCGGAAGCGGCGTTCACCGGCGATCAGTTCGTAGCCGTTTCCGGTTGGCGAGGGCCGGAGCGTGATCGGCTGCAGCAGTCCGGACGCCTTGAGTGAGGCTTGGAGTTCAGATAGCTCTTCGAGCTTGAACTCCTTCCGTGGTTGGTAGGGGTTCGGTCGGATTTCACTCAGGCGAACCTGTTGAAGGCCCCCGGTGGTTGCGCCGTCCGAGGTGGCTGCGGGAGGGTTTCGCGGTTCCGGCGCCTTCATGGCGAGGAGTGCTTCGAGACCTCGTCCGAGGCGGCGTGGCTGTTCTGGGGGCATGAATCGGATCCTGGTGCGGCGTCAGTCTGGCGCGGTCGGGTGCAGCGGAGCGGTGAGCGCGGTTCAGCTATCAGCGCGTCGGGAGGATCCGTGTGTTTCGGCGGGCGCTTTGCGGTGTCGAGCGATCAGTTCTTTTGCCACGGCCATGTATGCCTGTGCTCCGACAGATGCCAGATCGTAGAGGATGATCGGCTTCCCGAAGCTCGGGGCTTCGGCGAGACGGACATTTCTCGGGATGACGCTTTCGAAGACTTTCGGCCCGAAGTATTCGCGTGCGTCGGTGGCGACCTGTCGCGAGAGATTCAGTCGTGCGTCGTACATCGTGAGCAGGACGCCGTCGATGCCGAGCTCCGGATTCACGCTCCGCTGCACCAGATGGACGGTGTTCAGGAGCTGTGAGAGGCCCTCGAGCGCGTAGTACTCGCACTGGACGGGGATCAGCAGGGCGTCTGCGGCGGCGAGCATGTTGACGGTGATCAGGCCGAGCGACGGAGGGCAGTCGATGAGGATGTAGTCGTAGTCGTCGCGGACGAGGGCGACGGCATTCCGCATCATGGCTTCACGGGCTTCACGGTCCACCAGTTCGACTTCGGCGCCGGCAAGGTCTGCAGTCGCCGGTAGGACGTCGAGGGTCGGAAACTGCACGTGTCGGTGTCTTGCGGCGGCGATCGTACTTTCGCCGATGAGGACGTCATAGGTCGTCTGCGTGACCTCATCGCGCGACAAACCGATGCCAGACGTCGCGTTGCCCTGGGGGTCGCCGTCGATCAACAGGGTGCGCTGTTCAGCTACCGCCAGGCTGGCGGCGAGATTGACGGCAGTCGTTGTCTTGCCGACCCCGCCCTTTTGATTCGCAATCGCTATGACTCGAGCCACTGGTATGTGCGGCGAGGGAGGAGAATGACCTTGGGCGAATATACTCCGCACGCCGAGGACAGGTGCCTCAGGGCCTGTTTCACGTGAAACAACGACTATCTCGACGTGCGCTGTTTCACGTGAAACAGTACAGAAACTGTTTCGGTATTTCGTAAGTCGTTTAAGGACAACAGGTTACACTTTACAGCCCGCCTCGCAGTGCATGCGTCTGCCGAGTCTGGTGCAACACTGCGGCATCGACGACCGCGGTCGTATACGACAGTTGCGCATCGCACCAGTTTCGTTGCGTGCGGGTGCACTTCCCCTCGGAAGGCGACGCACCAACTTGTGTCTCCCATCACACACCCGACCCGACGATGCCGCTCCCGCTCCCATCCACCGGCCCAACCCTCGCCGTTCGAAAAGATGCCTTCGAACAGGCTGGCTTGTCCCGTGAAACGATCGATCGCGTGCTCAACCTCACCGACGAAGAGTTCCGCGTCGAAGGCGCACTCATCGCTATCGGACCGCTCCCGAGCCCGGATGACGTCCCGAACCTGATCGACCTGTTCGAAGAGGCCGGATTAGTGTACTTCGATGACTTTATGGAAATCCCCGGCGGGTTTCCTGAGTGGCTCGAGCTCTACGTGCGCCACCGCTGACCACGCGGTGTGCGACGACTCGACCGTCGCGCCTGATGGTCGCCGTAGCTGGTTCAGTGGCGATGCGCCGGCGGTGGCGTCGGTGACTCCGACGATGCCCGGCCGGATCGCGCGCCCGACGGCGGTGGAACGATGCGATGCACCCCATGCCACTCGCACACGAGACACCAACTCGACCTGAAACTCGGCAGGAGCTTCATCACGCGACCCGGTTCGACGCGCATGGTCTCGGCATCGCACTGAGGGCAGCGAATGCCATCGGGCAGAATCCACAGAAACACGATCGTCGCCGCAATACCGCGGAGCACGAACAGACCGCCGAACACGAGCACGAACAACGCAGCATCGGACATCCGTTCACCCCAGAGGCGTGCGTCAGCTCGCAACGATCGGCGGCACGTGCAATACAATCACAACAAACGGCATCACGTGCTCAACTCTCATGATCTGCGGGGGCAGGCGATCGCGCAATCGTGTGAGCTGCCTGCGCTAGAGCCGCGCCTCGATGGCCGACCACGCCTCGACAAAGGCGACACCATCGTCGATGCGTTCCACACCCACCTCGACGCCGCTCGCGATGGGCGCGCCGTCGAGACTGCGCGCGCGCAGCGGCACTGCGATCCCCGATCCCTCCGGCAGACGCACAAAGCCATCACCTGCGGCGGGAATGGAGACGACCACGATAGCGGGAACGCCTTGCAGTTCGAAACGCGGATCGAACTCATGATCGCTCACCGGCATCGCGACGGCGCGCTTCACCAGCACTCGCGCCGCGACGACACCGAGGACGCCGGCCAGCGATGTGACAACCACCCGCACCGACAGCGACGCATTCACGCGTACCATCAACGAGCCGACGAACCCGGTCAGCGTCAGCATTCCGCCGAGCATCGCCCAGCGAGTGCGCACCTGCAGTGCTCCATCGCGACCACTGCGTTCCACACCGGCAACCATCACGCGCACCGCGACGAGCAGTCCTGCCAGAAAAACGAGATTGAACACACTGAAGCTTCGCACGACGTTCACTTCCCCAGCGTGCGCTGAAAGAACGCCAGCGTCTTCGGCCAGGCGGCGCGCGCGGCCGTCAGGTTCGCACCATTCTGTCCATCCTGCTGACGCAGGAATCCGTGTCCGGCGCCCGCGAGAATATTCGACTCGTACGACTTCCGAAGTGCTTTCATGGTGGAGTCGGTAGCAGGAATCGTGGCGTTCACACGTGCGTCGTTCTCGCCGTAGAATCCGATCACCGGCGCCTTGACGTTCGAGAGGTCTGTGAGCGCTGACGGCGCGGTGCCGTAGTACACGACTGCGCCGCGCAGCCTGGGATGTGCACGCACCGCAGTGTTAAACGACGTCGAACCGCCCCAGCAGAATCCGACGACGCCGAAGCGCTGTTGTGCCGAGGGCTGCGCCATGCCGTATTCGGCACTGCGCGCGATGTCGCGCTGCACGTCGTCTGGCGTCAGTGTGCGAATGAGTGCCGATGCACTCGCCTGCAGGATCGTGTCGCCGGCTGCCAGCGTGTACTTGCCACTCAGCAGATCCGGTGCGATGGCGATGTAGCCATCTGCCGCCAGCTGATCGGCGACGCCGCGCACCCAGGTGCTGAGGCCGAAGATCTCGTGCAGCACGATGACCACCGGGGCCTTGTCCCGTCGCTGCGGATAGACAACCCACGCGCGCAGCGAGTCGGCGCCACCGGGGGTGCGAGCAATCATCACGTACTCGCCGTGGCGTGGCGATGCGGCAAGGCGCGCCGCGACGGTTGTCGCGCCGGCCGGCAGCGTGGCGTCGTCGGGCTGCCGGCCGGCGCCGGCCATCCCGACCATCGACGGGCTTTCGTGCGCCATGTGATCGTCATGCTCGCGCCCCTGCTGAACGGCGGAGCTGGTGCAGGCAGCGAGTGCGCCGACTGCGATCATCGGGCGGGCGACGGAGAGGAGGTGGCGAAGCGTCATCGATCAGGGCCGGGAAAGAGAAACGACGGGGCAGTGCGAGCGGCGCCGACGGCGCGGTCCATCGTGTTGATGTTCGTCAGGGGGTCGAAGCTCTGACCGTCGTGCGATCACTCACGTCGTAGACGCCTCGCGGTCGACGAACTGAGCGAGGAACTCCGGGACACGATCAGCGAGGTACGATCGCGAGCGCATCGGTGACGCGCCCGTGACAAAACCGACGTGACCGCCATGCGGGACGAACTCCATGTGTACGAGCGGGTTTGGTCGTGCCCGGACGCGTACCTCGTCCAGGACATCGTGTGGCAGGAACGGATCATCCGCCGCGCTCAGCAACAACAACGGAAGGCGGGCTGACTCGACGAAGTGCTTCGCGCTCGAGCGCGTGTAATAATCGCTCGCACCATCAAATCCGTGCAGCGGTCCGGTGATGAGGTCATCGAATTCCCACAGCGTTCTGATGCGCGCAATGACCGACGGCGCGGGAAACAGCTCCGGATAGCGCGAAGCCTTCTCGAGTGCCTTTGCGCGTAGCGATCTCAGAAACCACTTCTCGTACATCGACGAGACACCACGGCTGATATGTCTCGAGCCGCGTTCGAGGTCGAACGGGACCGAGACGGCGGCCGCTGCCTTCAGTGTGGGTGGCAGCGGTAGTCGCGTATCACCGACAAGCTTCGTAAGCACATTCCCGCCGAGCGAGACCCCGCACGCGATGAGCGGCGCGTTGGGGTAGCGGTCGGCGAGGGTGTGCAGGAACCATGACGCATCATCCGTCTCACCGGAATGATAGAAGCGCGCCGCTCGGTTATTGCTGCCGCCGCAGGATCGCCAGAGCAGCATGTCGGCAGCCCAGCCCCGTCGAGCCACAGCGCGAAAGAGTGACGGCACGTAGTGAGATCGTTCAGTGCCCTCGAGTCCGTGGAAGAGCACGAACCGCGGGCTTGTTGCACGCTCTGGATTCGCGCGAATGATGACGACGTCATCGCCATCGGGCGTCTGCCAGACTTCACGATGTGCGTCGACCGGCGCTTCGGGGCTGATGAACTTTCCCCAGAGCGTCTGCACGTGCGGATTTCGCGCAAACCATGGCGCACGAAAGAGCGAAGCGGCTGTCATCCGGGTCTGGACGTTCTACATTCATCGTATCGCGCACTCAGCAGTGGTGCGCGATTCATGCGGCGTATGCCCAACGTAATTCTGCTCACACACTTCGTTCCGCGCCTGTCCTGGGCGGGCTGGTGAACGATGCCCGTCCAGATATTCGGAACGAAGAAGAGCGCGGCCACGCGAAAAGCCGAACGCTTTTTTGCCGAGCGTCGGGTCCAGGTCCATTTCGTCGACCTGAATGAGCGTGGGGCATCGAAGGGTGAGTTGCAGCGCTTTGTCCAGAAATTTGGCATTGATGCGCTGATCGACCGCACCAGTCGACGTTTCCTCGATCTGGGGCTTGGTCCGGCGCGCTACGGTCCGGAGCGCTGGCTCGAGATTCTCGTCGATGAGCCGACGATTCTGGTCCAGCCACTGGTCAGGAACGCGAACAAACTGACGATTGGCGGCGAGTCCGATGCGGATTGGAAGGCGTGGGTTGCCGACGGAGTCAAGTAGCGGTCGAGTAAAGCGGCTACCATCGCGCCAGTATACAGCCGTTATCGCGACAATACAGAGATTTCTACCGTGGTTTCTGCATCTCGCCGCGGCCGCCTTTCTTCAGCGCTTTGGCGAGCGTGCCAAAATCCGAAGTCCCGCGTTCGAAGAAACGCGTCTCGGTGGCTTCGACGAGTCGCCGAGCCCGGTCGGCGAGCGCGCCGCCTGCCTCGGAGACCGTGATTGCCTTGGCGCGCCGATCTGTGGGGTGCGTCGCGCGCGTGATCAGGCCTCGACCCTCGAGCGTCCGCAACACTTCGGACGTCATGACCGGATCGGTGTTTGCGAGTGCCGAGATCTCGGATTGCCGGACCGCGGCGTGTTGTGCGGTGAGCCAGGCGGCGGCGACGAGCAGCTGGTACTGCGCCGGCGTGAGGTCGAGCGGGGCGAGCGCCGCTCGCAGGTGCACGATCCACGCACTGGCGACGCGCTCGAGCACAGCGCTGCGCGACTCATCTGGCGCCGCGGCGCGGGCGGCGAGCTGGGGCGAGTTCGAGTGGGTGGACATGGCGGCGGACCTCTGTCAGGCGGCGCGACGGTGAGCCGGTGTATCGGCAGGCCAGGTCCGGCGCGACGTCAGGTGATGCGCAAACGCACGGCAAATATGCGTTCGCGTAGCAAATGACGTTCGCGCACGAACAACAAGCCGGGAAACGACTTGGCGCAGGCAAGCTCACGGACCGTATTGGTACGCATACTAATTAAAGTGATACGTACACGTCAGAAAGACTCTCTCGCAGGACAACCGTGATTCCACGGTCGAACGTCGCTTCAGCTGAGCCCGCTCAGTACGCCGAAGTCTCCAATGAACCCGATCTCCGGCTCAAGCCGCTCCCCGAACTTCTCGAAGACCGCCGCCTGTGCGTGCGCGATCAGCGCCCGCACGTCAGCCGCGGTCGCGGCCCCAAGGTTCACCATGATGTTGGCGTGGATATGCGAGATCTGCGCGTCGCCGATCCGGAAGCCTTTCAGCCCGCACTGGTCCACCAGCCGTCCTGCGCCGACGCCTTCGATCTTCTTGAAGATCGAGCCCGCACTCGGGTGATGCTCGAGCCACGGGTGCCGCGCCCCCCGCCAGCTCAGATTCTCCTGCAGCACGCGGTGCATCGCGAAGGTGTCGCCACGCGTCAGGCGGAACGTCACGTCCAGCACGATATCGCGCGTGTGATGGAAGACCGTATCGTCGTATCCGAAGCCGACGTATGCCGCATCCACCGTGGTCCGCTCGCCGGTCTCCTTGCGGATCCGACAGGTTTCAAAGACCTCGGCGATGAACATCGTGCGCTCCCGATCCGGCGCCGGCGACAGAAAGTGCAGGTTCTGCCAGATCGCACCACCGACCGTGCTCGGGATGCCGACGTAGTGCTCCAGACCCGACCAGCCCGCCGCGACGGCATCGCGAATCAGGTTGGCCATGATCGTACCACTTTCGGCAACGCAGCGCCCGTCGTCGTACCAGGTGACATGCTGCGCGCGATTACGGATCACGAGACCATGGAATCCGCCGTCGCCTACGAGGATGTTGGCACCGAGCCCCAGCACGATCCACGGCACGCCGGCCGACTCCGCCGCGTCGATTGCCTCTGCCAGATCGTCGCCCGTCTCTGCATCGTACAGCAGATCGGCCGGACCTCCGATTCGAAATGTGGTGTATGGCGCGATCGGGGCGGCGCGACGCAGACGCGCCGGTGTCAGCCGTTGCGCCACCGCGTCGAGGGCCTTGGCCGGCACCGGGGCGATGCCGCGGGAGTCTGCAGTCGTCATTGCACCAAACAACACGCCCCCCGCGTCGGGTGCCAGTTCAGGACATGCCCGATGCACGCTCACCAGCCTTCCCGACCGTCCGTGACCCGACTTCGTTCGCGCCGCTTTGCCATCGCCGCTCCCGTGTGCGCGGTGATGTTCTCACTCATGCTCGCCGCGGCATCGTCGCTCTCAGCGCAACGCGCAGAGCTCGAGCGGGTGATCAAACGCACGGTTCTCCGCAACGGACTCGAAGTCATCGCGGTTGAGAATCACGGGATTCCGATTGCGACGGTCGAGCTGAACGTCAAAAACGGCGCCTTCACACAGCGGCCGGAATACGAAGGGCTCGCGCACATGTATGAGCACATGTTCTTCAAGGCGAGCAAGGCCTATCCGAATGCAGAGGCCTTCGGCCAGCGCTCGGCGGAGCTCGGCGCGCGCTACAACGGCACCACGCAGGAAGAACGCGTCAACTACTATCTCAGCCTGCCTTCGGACAGCGTACGCGGCGGCATCTCGCTGATCGTGGATGCGGTGCGCGGCCCACTCTTCCTGCCGAACGAACTGGCGCAGGAGAAGGAAGTCGTCCTCGGCGAGTACGATCGCAACGAGGCCTCGCCCGGATTCGAGATCACGCAGAAACTCAGCGCGGCGCTGTACCCGGGTCAGTCCAGTCGCAAGAACACGATCGGCAATCGCGACGTGCTGCGCACGGTCACGCCGGAGAAGATGAAGTTCATCCAGAATCGCTACTACGTCCCGAACAACATGGCGCTGATCGTCACCGGCGACATCAACCCGGCGCAGATCTTCGCGTATGCGGACTCGGTGCTTGGCGACTGGCAGAAGGGTCCCGATCCGTTCACGCTGGATCCGGTCCCGCCGATTCCCGCGCTCACGGGATCGTCGTCGCTGATCAGCGAGGCGGAAGTCGGCGCGGTGACGGTGCTGATCCAATGGCAGGGGCCGAGTGTGCGTCGCGATCGCGCGATCACCTATGCGGCCGATGTGTTCTCGGATGCGCTGAACACGAAAGGGTCGCGCTTCCAGCGGCTGTTGACCGACAGTGGTCTGTGGACTGCGATCGGTGTGAACTACTACACGCTCGACCAGGTCGGACCGATCACGATCAGTGGCCAGACCACGCCGGAACGGTTGAAGGATGCGCTCGCCGTTCTCTGGCGCGAGATCGACAAGCTGGATGATCCTGGCTACTTCAGCGTGAGCGAACTGGAGGCCGTGAAGGCGCAACGCGGCACCGACAATCAATTCGGCATCGAAAAGACCTCCGAGCTGACGCACACGATCGGCTTCTGGTGGGCGGTGGCTGATCTCGACTACTTCATGGGATACGTGGACAACATGGCCCGACAGACGCCGGCGGACCTGCAGCGCTACGCGGCAAAGTTCATCGTCGGCAAGCCGAGTGTGACGGGGGTGCTGATCAGCAAGGCGGACCGCGCGAAGATCCGACTCACCGAAGCCGACATCGTCGGTCCGGTGAAGGGCGCGAAGGTGACGCCATGAGCCGAATGCGTGCAGTTTCCGCGCTCGCGCTGTCGGCGCTGCTCCCGTTGGCGGCCACGGCGCAGCGTCTGGCCGATTCTGCCACGACGTCGTTCGAAGTGAACGGCCTGCGCGTGATTCACCGCCGGGTGACGGCGAATGAAGTCGTGGCGGCCAATCTGTATCTGCTCGGTGGCGTGTCGCAGGTGCCGGCGTCGAAGGCGGGCATCGAGCTGCTGTTGCTCGACGCGTCGGAGCGCGGCACGCGCAAATATCCGCGCGAGATTCTGGAGCGGAAGATGGCGCGCCTCGGCAGCGCGATCGTCGCGTCGCCATCCATCGACTGGACGATGGTCGGTGTGCGCAGCACGGTCAGTGCGTTCGACTCGACGTTCGCGATTTTCGCCGACCGCATCATGCAGCCGCGCCTCGACTCCGGCGATGTGGAAATCGTGCGCACGGCGATCATAAGTGCCGTGAAGCAGCGCGGCGATGATCCGGAAGCCTTGCTCAATTCGTTCTCGGACAGCGTGGCGTTCGCGGGACATCCGTACGGCACCTCACCGCTGGGATCAGAGGCGACGCTGCGCACGCTGAGCATCGCCGATCTGCGTGGGTGGCAGAAGGCGCAGATGGTCACGTCGCGCATGCTGCTGGTGGTGGTGGGCGACGTGCCGCGCGCACGGCTCGAAGCGATGGTGCGCGCGACGCTCGGTACGTTGCCACGTGGCGAATACAAGTGGGCACCGCCGCTGGTGCCGGCGGCGCGCGCGAGCTCGCTGCACATCATTTCCCGCGCGCTCCCGACGAACTACCTGCAGGGCTACTGGGTCGGGCCGCGCGCCGACAGCAAGGACTATCAGCCGATGCGGATTGCGATGGCCGCACTTGGCGGGCGCCTGTTCACGGAGATCCGTGTCAAGCGGAATCTCACCTATGCCGTGAACGCGCCATTCGTCGACCGTGCAGTGACGGCGGCGGGGCTGTATGTGACGACCACACTGCCGGATTCGGTGCTCGGCATCATGCGTCGTGAAGTGGATGCGATGAAACGTGGATTCATCGATCCCGAAGGGCTGCGCTTGCTGGTGCAGCAGTTCATCACCGAGTTCTTCCTCGACAACGAGACGAACTCCGATCAGGCGACGTTCCTGGCGCGTTCGGAGTTGTATCGCGGCGATTACAAACTCGCGTCGAGGTTTGTGGCCGAGCTGCGCACGGTGACGCCGGAAGACATCCAGCGCGTGTCGCGGCAGTATCTGACCGGCATCACGATGGCATACATCGGCGATCCACGCCGGATTTCCGCGGCGCGCGTGACACCGTTCTGATTGCGTGGTACGACGGACATGAACGAATCGCGGTCGGCGCCGGAAGATCGGCACCGACCGCGATCGACGTTTCACAGGTTGCGATCAGCCCGCCGCGCGGCGGGCCAGTTCCTCGCGCACGTCGCTGAGCCGGATGCCGAGTGCGTGCAGCGCCACCATGGTGTGATACAACAGGTCTGCCGCTTCGCTGGTGGCGCGCTCCGGGTCGGAGTCGGCGCACGCCAGCACGAACTCAGCGGCCTCTTCGCCAATCTTCTTCATGCGCAGGTTCCGATCGTCAAGGAGTCGGCGCGTGTAGCTCGGTGAGGTGCTGGCCGGCGATTGTGCTGCGCGATCTTCGATCGTGGCATCGAGTACGGCGAAGGCATCGGCGGGCGGCGGTGTGACACCGGGCAGCGTGAAACAGGTGATCGCGCCGGTGTGACATGACGGGCCGGCGGGGATCACGCGCGCGAGAATCGCATCGCTGTCGCAATCGGCGGTGAGCGACACGACCTTCTGCGTGTTGCCGCTCGTCGCGCCTTTGTGCCAGAGACCGCGGCTGCGCGAGTGGTAGTGCATCTCGCCGGTGCGCAGTGTGGCCTCGAGTGCCTCGCGATCGGCGAACGCGATCATCAGCACATCGCCAGTGGTGGCATCCTGCGCAACGACGGAGACGAGTCCGCCGCCCTTGGCAAAATCGATCGAATCGAGATCAAGCATCGAGACCGGGATCTCCACCCGGGCAGAGAATGTCGCGGACGATGGTGTCGAGCGCGCCGTTGGTGGCGATACTGTCGCCGCCGAACGCGGTCGGCATGCCACGGAAATCGGTGAAGCGTCCGCCCGCCTCCTCGACGACCACCTGCACCGCCGCCGCATCCCACGGATTCATCATGTCGTCGACCATGATGTCCGCACGACCGGTGGCGAGCAGCAGGTAGCCGTAGCAGTCGCCCCACGTGCGCACGATGCGCGACGCGCGCGAGAGCGTGTCCCATCGCGCCTGACGCTGCGGCCGGCCGGGAAAGCGATCGTCGGTGACGAGCAGTGTGGCCTGTGCGAGGGTGGACGTCGTGGAGACGGTGGTGCGCTTGCCGTTCCACCAGGCGCCCTGGCCTGACGCAGCCGCGACGAGCTCCTGCATCGGCGGTGAGTAAACGGCGCCCGCAAGCACCGTGTCCCCTTCGACGACGGCGACGAGTGTGCCCCACAGCGGCACCCCGTGAATGAAGCTCTTGGTGCCATCGATCGGATCGAGCACCCAGCGCCGCGCTGCCTCGGGTTTCTCGAGCCCGAACTCCTCACCGAGAATGCCGTCGTCGGGAAAGCGGGCGCGAATCCATTCGCGAGCAACGGTTTCGGCACCACGATCGGCGGCGGTGACGGGCGAACCGTCGCCCTTCGTCTCGACATCGACATCGGTGCGGAAATAGCGATTCGCCTCGTTGCCGGCGAGCGTCGCCAGTTCCGTCACCGCGTGCAGCAGCGAGTAGGTCATCGGACCACCAGCCCCGAGGCGCGCATCGTGTCCTTGAGGGCACCGACGGTCGTCACGTTGTCGTGCAGAATGCCGGCGACGAGGGCAGCGTCGGCATGACCGTCTGCCAGCACATCGACGATGTGCGAAGCGTTCCCTGCGCCGCCGCTGGCGATCACCGGAGCGGCCACGCGCGACGACACGGCGCGCATCAACGGCAGATCGTAGCCGGTACGCGCGCCATCGCGATCGATGCTGGTGAGCAGCACTTCACCGGCGCCGCGCGCCACGCATTCCTGCGCCCACGCCACCGCCTCGAGCTCCGTGCGTGTGCGCCCGCCATGCGTCCAGACACGCCACGCGCCGTCGTCGTCCAGCTTCGCATCGATGCTCGCAACGACGCACTGCGCACCGAAGCGCTCGGCGCAGGCGGTGAGCACCGTCGGGTCCGCGACCATCGCGGAATTCAGCGACACCTTATCGGCGCCGGCACGCAGTGCGCGACCGACGTCGTCTGCCGTGCGCACGCCACCACCGATCGTGAGCGGGATGAACAACCGTTCCGCCGTGCGCGTCGCGACATCCAGCAGCGTGGCGCGATCCTCGGCGCTGGCCGAGATGTCGAGAAACGTGATTTCATCGGCACCTTCCGCTTCGTAGCGCGTCGCCAGGGCGACGGGATCGCCGACATCGCGCAGACCGACGAAGTTCACGCCTTTGACCACCCGTCCGCCTTTTACATCGAGACACACGATCAGCCGTCGGGTCAGCACGTGCGCATCACTCCGACACCTGCAGGGCGACGCTGCCCTTGGTGCTGAAGACCGCGCCCGATTCGATGAACGCATCGCGCAGACAGAGGCCGAGCGCCTTGAACGCGCCTTCGACGATGTGATGCGAGTCCATGCCGCGGATCACGCGGATGTGCAGCGTGGCCTTGGCATTGTCCGAGAACGAGCGCATCCAATGCTCCCAGATTGCGACCGGCAGCTTGCCGCGGTAGTACGGACGCCCACCGAGATCGATCGCAGCGTGTACGAGCGCATCATCCATCGGGATCGTACGATCGGCGTAGCGGGCGGCCGTTGGCGGGAGGGCAGCGGCAATCGCAGCGCCGACGCAGATGGCGACATCCTCGATCAGGTGATGCGGCAGATCGCCACGCGCATGCACGTCGATATCGAGCCCGCTGTACTTCGCGAGCGTGACCAGCATGTGGTCGAGGAATGGACGTGTCGTATCGACCGTGGCGACGCCGGTGCCGCGTGTGATCGTCACGCGGATCTGCGTTTCCTTCGTTTCACGGACCACGGTACTCATGCGCAGAATTCCTCGGCGATGGCGCGGGCATCCAGCGCGCCGGTGTAGAGCGCCATGCCGAGTACCGCTGCGGCCACTCCGCGATCGGCCAGCAGGCGCAGGTCGGCGTCGGTTGCAATGCCACCGCTCGCGATCACGGCGAGGTCGGTGGATTCGGCGACGTCTTCCATCAGCGCCAGATCGGCGCCCTGCATCAGGCCTTCCTTGTGCACGGCGGTCACCAGCACGCCGGCGAGCGGCAGCTGCGACAATCGCTCCATCGCCTCGTCGATGTCGAGATGCATGGTCTTCGTCCAGCCGCGCGTGACGATCTTCCGTTCGCGCACATCGGCGGCGACGATCAGCTGCTCGGGGAAATCATCGGCCATCTCGGCCAGCCATTCCTCATCCTCGAGCGCGCGCGTCCCGACGACGACGTAGGTCGCGCCGGCATCGATGAGCCGCACGATCGCATCGCGGTCACGCACACCGCCGCCAACCTGCACCGTCAGATCGGTGCGGTCGAGAATGCGCTCGATGACGCGGCTGTTGTTGCCGCGACCGGTGGCGGCGTCGAGATCGACGATGTGCAGCGCCAGAAAGCCTTTCGCCTCCCAGTCCAGCGCAACCGCAACGGGATCCGGCAGACGAATGCGTTCGGCGGCGTATTCACCACCGACCAGCTGGACACAGGCACCGTCGCGAAGATCGACGGCAGGAATGGCGATCATGATTGCACCTCGCGCAGCCAGGCGTGCACGAAACTCACGCCGGCCGTGCTGCTCTTTTCAGGATGAAACTGGACACCGGTGCAGTTGCCAACGCGCACCATGGCGGGAAAGCGATCGGCTTCGTGCGTGCTCCACGCCACGACCGCCGACGGGTCGGTGGCGCGACAGACGAAGCTGTTGGCGAAGTATGCGATGCGGAGTTCGGATGCGTCGAGCAGGGAGTCGCGTGCGGCACCGATCTCGAGCGAATTCCAGCCGATCTGCGGCACGCGCTCGGCGTGCAGTTTCTCGACACGCCCGGTGACGATGCCGAGGCCCAGTCCGCCGCCTTCATCGCTCTCATCGAACAACACCTGCATGCCGAGGCAGATGCCGAGCGTGGGCAGTCCGTTGCGAATCGCGGCTTGCATGGCAACGCGGCCCGTATCGCCGAGCGAGCTCGTCGCAGCCGGGAACGCGCCGACACCTGGCAGCACGAGCGCATCGGCCGAAACTGCGGCGGAAGGGTCGGTATCGACGCGGACCGTCACACCGGGCCGCTCGAGCGTCTTGATCAGCGAGTGCAGATTGCCGGCGCCGTAGTCGAACACGCTGAGGATCACTTTTTGTTGACCTTCTTCATCGCGGTGGCGAGCGTCTTCACGCACTGCTCGACGAGCGGCCACGGCCCGACGGAGATGCGCAGGCAATCACCCACGCGCGGCAGATTCGGAAACGGGCGCACGCCGACGCCCTTCTCGCGCATCGCCATGCCAACTGCGACGCAGTTCTTCACCGGCACGCAGACGAAGTTCGCGCTCGACGCGATCGGATCGAGGCCGAGTTTCAGCAGTTCGATCGTCAGCTTGTCACGGTTCTCGATCGCGAGCTGGATGTGTTCCTCGACCCACTGCACATCCTTGCGCAGGGCGGTGACGGCAACATGTTCGGCAAGCGCATTGACCTTGTATGGTCCGCGCGACTTCTCGACTTCAGCCACCAGCTGCGGGTGGCCAAGTGCGTAGCCGACGCGCAGTCCGGCAAGCCCGAAGGCCTTCGACAGTGTGCGCACGAGCAGCACGCGTGAGGAGCGTTGCAGCAGATCGACATTCGAGACACCGGCAAACTCAGTGTACGCCTCATCGACCAGCAGCACGCCTGGCGCGTGGTCGATGAGCTTCTCGAGTGTGCGTCGCGCGACGAGTGCACCGGTGGGATTGTTCGGCGAACAGACGTAGATGATTTTCGCGCCGGTCGCGAGCAGTGCCTCGGCATCGACGTCGTGCTCCGGCAGCTCGGTGATCAGTGTGGAGCGCAGCACGTTCATCTTCGCGAAGATCGGGACCATCGCGAAGGTCGGGTCGGTAGCCGCGACCAGATCGCCTTCGTTGCCGAACGCGCGCATCGCGGAATCGAGGATGTCATCGGAGCCGCAGCCGGTGACGACCATGTCCGGTGTGACGCCGGCGTGATCCGCCAGTGCGGCCTTGAGCTCGGTGCCGTAGAGGGTCGGATAACGCGTGACGGTGCTCATCGCGAACTCGCGGATCGCACGCTCCGCGTTCGGCGGCACACCCCAGAGATTCGTGTTGTCGGTGAGGTCGAGCTTCACCGGCGTGCGCTTCGGATCGTACAGCGGCACGGCGTCGTAGGCCGCGCGGGCCACGGCAAGGCGATCAGTGACCGGCGTGGTCATGAAGCAGGGCTCCACTGCCGCGCGGTGGCGGCGTGATTGGGCAGTCCTTCGCTGTCGGCGAAGCGTCCGACATCGGTGGCGAGAGAGGCAGCGGCGACGGGTGTGACGCGTTGCCACGAGGTCCAGCGGATGAAATCGAGCGTCGAGAGGCCGGAGTAGCAGCGCGACAGGCCGCCGGTCGGGAGCACGTGGTTGGCGCCGGTCATGTAGTCGCCGAAGGCCACGCTCGCCGACTCGCCAATGAAGACGGTGCCGGCGCCGCGGAGCGCTGCGAATGCCACGTCGAGCGTGGCCGGCTCGAGCGCGAGCAGCAGATGTTCGGCAGCCCAGCGGTTCGAGAATTCAATGGCCTCGTCGAGTGTGTCGGTGTGCAGCACGGCACCGGCGAATGCGAAGGCGTCGGTCACGATCTCACGGCGCGCGATGTGCGGCAGCATTGCCGTCACCGCCGCCGCGACGCGTGTTGCGACATCGGCACCAATGGCGACGCAGATCACGGCCGCGCGCGGATCGTGTTCGGCCTGCGCGAGCATTTCACGCGCGACGAGCTCCGGATTCGCGGAGGCGTCGGCGATCACGAGCAATTCGCTCGGGCCCGCCGGCGAATCGATTGCGACGGCGCCGGCACATTGCAGCTTGGCTTCGGCGACCCAGGCGTTGCCCGGGCCGACGATGCGGTCGACGCGCGGGACGGAATCGGTGCCATACGCCATCGCGGCAATTGCACCGGCACCACCGATCGCAAACACGCGATCCGCGCCCGCAATCGCTGCGGCAGCCAACACGACATCGGACGGCTGTCCGTTGGACGACGCCGGCGAGCAGACGATCACGTCGCGCACACCAGCCACCTTCGCCGGTACGACACCCATGATCAGCGAGCTCGGATACGTCGCGCGGCCACCCGGCGCGTAGACACCAACGCGCTGCAGTGGATCGGGACGCCGGCCGACGCGAATGCCCGGCTCCGTCTCGACGTCGATGGCGACCGGAAGAAACGCCGTATGGGCCGCACGCACATTGCGCACGGTGCGCTCGAGCGCAGCGCGCAGCTCCGGCGCCATGGCGTCGCGGGCGCGCTCCCACTCGCTGCGCGGGATCTCGAGCGAGTCGAGCGTGGCGCCATCGAACTCGGTCGCCAGTGCGCGCAGGGCGGCGTCGCCGCTGCGCAGTACGCGGCGGATGATCGCTGCGGTCTGCGTGCGTACCGCGTCATCGGCAGAGGTGGAACGATCGAACAACGTGTGACGGTCGGCGGGCGACAGCGCGCTGACGGCGCCGGTGAACCGGAACGGTGAGGCAGTCATGGCATCGGTCATGGCATCGGTCATGGCATCGGTCATGGCATCAGGCGCTCGATGCGCGTCACCAGAATGCCCTGTCCACCCAGCTGCTTGAGCTGGCCGATCGTGCGATAGATCGTGGCGGCAGAGACGACGGCGTGCACCGCGACCATCTCACCGTGGTCCATGATGTCGATGACCGTCGGGCCGTTGATGCCGGGGAGAATCGCCTGCACCTCTTCGAGCCTGGCGCGCGGCACATTGGCCATCAGGTAGCGTCGGCTGCGTGCGCGGATCACGGAGGCGAGTGCATCCACCAGGTCGTCGAGTTGCGCGCGCCGTACGTCGCCGACGGGCACACTGGTGATCAGCCGCGCCGACGAGTCGAGCACGGTCGCAATCTCCATCAGGCCGTTCACCTTGAGCGTCGAGCCGGTCTCGGTGAGATCCACGACGATGTCGGCGATGCCCAGATGCGGTGCGATTTCGGCGGCGCCTGAGACCGGCACGATATCGACCGGGATGCCGGCCGTCGCGAAGTAGTCCGTCGTGATCCGTGGAAAGACCGTCGCGACCCGAGGCTTGCCCTGCAGGTCGCTGAGGGAGCGGATCTTCCCTTCCTCGCGGACGGCCACGACCAGTCGGCACTTCCCGAATTCCAGGTCCAGCAGCTCGTCCACTGATCGGCCCGACTCACGGACGAGATCGACACCCGTGATGCCGGCCTGCGCGGCGCCGTCGGCCACGAACTCGGGGATATCGGAGGCGCGGACGAAAATCGCCTCGAATTCGCCGCCCAGCGATGCGGTCAGCGCACGGTCTCCACGCCCTTTGGCGGGGAGGCCAGCGTCAGCGAACAGCTCGCGGGCGTCCTCGGAGAGGCGTCCTTTGTTGGGCAAGGCGATGCGGAGCATGCGGAAGTGTCGTGATAGGGGACAAAAACAGCGGCGGCCCGTCCAGAAACCGGACGGGCCGCCGCGTTGCACAGTGCCAGCGTGAAACAGCTACGCGACGCACCATACCCGGACGACGCCCGTCGGGCGGCGACCATGATGATGATGGTGGTGCTGAGTGGCGGAGCGGTGCATCGGAAAAAATCTAGCGGCCCAGTGTGGCAGGGTCAACGCTCAGCCAATGGAACGCGCGTACGAATGGAGTGTGTTGATTTGGGGTCGACCTGCATCTCCCGGTCGGGCCCCGACATGGTTCGGGGACTTGCCCTCGGCGCTTGGTGCCCTATGCTTCCCGCAGTTTCGACGCGGGGTCAGGCGCGAGACTGAGGCAGGCGTCGCAATACGTCTTGTTCGTTTGTTCGATAATCACCGGATACGAGGAGTTATTTCCATGCAGTTCAAGGTTCTGGCAGTCGCAACGAGCGCGTTCGCGCTTGCAGCGTGCGGTGGTGGTGAGAAGAAGGCGGCTGATACGGCTGCAGCGATGGCGCCTGCTGCCGCACCGGCGATGGAAGCACCCGCAGCTGGTGGCGCGATGGCCGCTGGCGCAGTTGCCGCCGCGCCGATCACGGGCACGACGCATGAAGTGAAGATGATCGGCGACGAGAAGGGTTATCGCTTCGAGCCCGCCGCAATCACGATCAAGGCCGGCGACGGCATCAAGTTCATCGACGTCAAGGGCGGACCGCACAACGTCGCCATCGATCCGGCGTCGGCTGGCGCCAATGCCGCACAGCTGACGGCCAACATGCCGGAAAGCACGGGCGAGCTGACGGGCAAGATGCTGGTGACGGACGGTGATGCCTGGACGATGTCGTGGGGCAAGATCACCGCCGGCACGTACACGGTCATCTGCACGCCGCATCAGGCGATGAACATGCTGATGAAGGTGACGGTTCAGTAAGCCGTCGCTGTTGATTTCTGGCGCGGCGCTCGACTTCGGTCGGGCGCCGCGCTGTTTTTTCCGGCTAGACTTCACTCGTGACTTCCGTCCTCGACTCATACACAGCATCACCACGCGGCCGCTGGATGGCAGGACGTGCGCGCAATCTGGTGCATCGCAGTGGTGTGCTTGCGAGCGTCGGCGGTGTCACGTTTGCGATCGCCTTCGGACTGTTGCTCTGGTTCACGCGCGCTGAGCGTGACGCGCTGCAGCGTGTGCCCGCTCCGGCGGATACCGTCGACCTGGCACGGAAAGCGGCCAGCATGCGGCGCCAGCAGTTCCGCGCCGACAGCATTCTCGCGGATGTGTCGCCGCCGCGTCGCTTCGTTCCACGCGTCGCGCGCGCGGCAGATACCACGGCGCAGGTCGCAACCGCCGATTCCACAGCGGCGCCGACGGACACGACGGTCGTCGTCACCACTGACGTCGCGAGCGCGACACCGGCCGTTGCCGCTGTCGTTGCCGACGCCATTCCTGATTCGACACGCATCGCGGTCGCAGCTCTTTCCTCTCGACTGACGCGCGCGCAGAACGCACCGCTCGCGGCATCGTGGCGCTCACTCGCGGCGGATCCGTTGCTGCAGCAGGATGCGCGTGTGCGCTCACTCGCCGATTCACTCGCGGACGCGGAGAAGGCGCGCAACGAGTACGACGCGGTCGGCGGTGTCGATCCGATCTATCTCGAGTTGTCGAGCCGAGTGACGGGCTATGGTCGCTCCATTGAGCGCATCGCGCTGGCGCGGATTGCCGCGCTGCTGCGCCCGCCCGTCGCCGGGCCGACGGCGTCGCAGCCGAGCGGTCCGAGCGCCGAAGACTTTGCGCGACGCTTCGTCGCGGACTCCGCGCGCTATGTGACGGCAAAGGCGCGACGTGACGCGGCGGCCCGCGTCTCTGATTCCGTGACGGCGATGCTGACGCGCCAGCGCAACGAAGCCGTGCAGCGCGATTCGGCACGCGCGCGTGCACAGCGCCGCGTCGATGCGCTGGCGCCGCCGCTCGCGATGCTGTCGGCGAGCGCTGCCGCGGCGATCGGCGTTGCACTGTTGGTGACGATATTGCTCGAGGTGCGATCGCCAAGGCTGGCTGACGACAGCGAAGTCACGACACAGGCGCGCGTACCGGTGCTCCTCAGTATTCGCGCCACCGATGCCGCCACGCCCGATGCACTGACGAGTGCCTTCAGTCAACTCGTCTTCGATCTCGAACCCACGCTCGACAGGACACACACGCTGATCGTGGTGAGCGACGACCCGGACCTCGCGTCGCGTACCGCCGCGCGGATCGGCGAACGACTCGGCTACGACGGACGCAGCGTGCGAATCGTGTCCGCACGCCACGGCACGGCACGCATGACGACACGCACGCGTCGCCGCGCCACACCAACGGCAACGCAAGCCGTGCTGGTGCAGCCGGAACGCAGTCAGGGCATCGCGTGGACCGGTGAGTTCTTCCTCGCCGCAGTCACTGACGACACGATCACCTTGCGCGCCGGTACGCTCGAGGACGTGCGTCCGGGATTGGCGCCGGGTGCTGCCGAATCGCAGGTGCTGCTCGTCGTCCGCATCGGCAGCACCCCGACGGCCTGGCTCACGCGCGCCCGCGCCGACATTCATCAGGCGCGCGGATCGTCGGCGCTCGGCGTGGTGATCTGGGCACCGGAGATCGAGGACAGCGATCCGATCAAGTATGCGCTCGATACCGCATTGCAGCGGGCGCTCGACGCTGCGCCGGCCTCCGCACGATGATCCATGTGGGCTGATCAGGTTCTGTCATTTGAACGCGCACATCTGGCGCGCCTGCTGTTGTGGGGCGTGGCCAGCATGGTGACGGCGATCGGATCGTGGGCCTTCATGCGCACGCAGAAGCTCGATCTGCCGCTGCTGCGCCACTTCGCCATCCAGACCGGCGCGTGGGGGGCAATCGACACCCTGCTCGTGCTTGCCTCGCGTCCACACCTCGCGCTGCGCGACTACGATGGTGTGACGAGTCTCGATCGCTTTCTGTGGCTGAACTGCGGACTCGATGTCGGGTACATCGCGGTCGGCATCACGCTGGCCTGGTGCGGCTGGAAGCTGGCGCGCTCGCGCGGACTGCTCGGTGCGGGATTGGGTGTCGGCATTCAGGGCGCGGCACTGCTCCTGCTCGACCTGCGCCTCGCTGCACTGCTCGCACAGGCGCGATAGATCAACAATGTAGTGCGCTGGTGTGTACCGTTCGCTATAGTTTCATCCCGTCGCGACGCTCGATTCCTGTTTCTGGCCGCAGGCCTTTCATGCGCGGATACTCCGACCGCATCAATCACGCGCTCGCCTTTGCAGCGAAGCACCACGACACGCAGGTGCGCAAAGGCCTTCGCATGCCATACGTCACACACGCGGCCAACGTGGGGGTCATTCTCACGCACTACGGCTGCGATGAATCAGCGGTGGTGGCCGGCGTGCTGCACGACGTGATCGAGGATTGCGTGCGCGATGGATTTTCGCCCGATGACCTGTCGGATCGCATCGGCGCGAAGTTCGGTGATGCGGTGCTTCGTGATGTGCTCTCCGTCACGCGGCGTCGCCTCGACGACGACGGCGTCGAGATGAGCAAGGACGACATGAAGGACGACTATCTCGCGCGTTTGTCGTCTGCGTCGGATGCGGCGCGATGGGTGTGCGCGGCGCACACGCTGCACAACGCCGGCACCATCCTCGCCGATCTCCGTCGCACGATCGAGCCGACGACGGTCTGGAATCGTGGTGGCACCGGCCGCGATGGCGTGCTGCACTGGCACCGTTCGGTGTATGAACGCCTGCACGTCGTGGGATTCACGGCATCGATCATGGACGAACTGGGCGAGATGGTCACACAGCTGGAAGCGGCGCCGGTGGGCGACGCTCCCGCGGTGATCTGACCGGACCCGCCGGCCTTACACGCCGGCGCTGACCACCGCTGGCGTCGGATACGTGCTCACGACGTAATTCTCGAGAATCGCGAGAAACTCCGGCACGATGCGATCGCCCTTCAGCGTGACGCGCAGCGAGCCATCCACGTACACCGGCGCCTTCGGCTCCTCGAATGTGCCCGGCAGCGAAATACCGATGTTCGCGTGCTTTGATTCGCCAGGGCCATTCACGACGCAGCCCATCACGGCCACGCGCATCTCTTCCACTCCGGGATGCTTGTCGCGCCAGATCGGCATCTGTTCGCGCAGATACGTCTGGATGTCTTCGGCCATGCTCTGGAAGAACGTGGATGTCGTGCGACCACAGCCAGGACACGCCGTCACCTGCGGTGCAAAGCTGCGCAGCCCGAGTGACTGCAGGATCTGCTGCGCAACCTGCACTTCCTCGGTGCGATCACCGTTCGGCTTCGGCGTCAGCGAGACACGGATCGTGTCACCGATGCCATCCGCCAGCAGCAGCGACAAGCCGGCGGCACTCGCGACCATGCCTTTCATGCCCATGCCGGCTTCCGTCAGACCGACGTGCAGCGGGAAATCACAGCGTGCGGCGAGCTTGCGATACACATCCACCAGATCGGGGACCAGCGACACCTTGGCCGAGATCACGATGTGATCGTGCGGCAGCCCCACTTCCTCAGCCATTTCCGCGGAGCGCAGCGCGCTCGCGAGCATGGCCTCGACGTACACGTCGTATGCCGTCGCCGGCGTCGCTGACTCGGCGTTGGCGTCCATCATCGTCGTCAGCAGGTCCTGGTCCAGCGAGCCCCAGTTCACGCCGATGCGCACCGGCTTGTCGTTCTCCACGGCGATCTGCACGATCGAGCGGAAGTGTTCGTCCCGCCGCTTGCCGCCCACGTTGCCGGGATTGATCCGGTACTTGGCGAGTGCGCGCGCGCAGTCCGGGTACTTCGCGAGCAGCAGGTGACCGTTGTAGTGAAAGTCTCCGACGATCGGGGTCGTGATGCCGAGGTCGGCGAGCTGCTGCACGACCAGCGGCACGGCGGCGGCGGCTTCCTCGTTGTTCACCGTCACGCGCACGATCTGCGAGCCGGCGCGTGACAGCGACGCGACCTGCGCAACCGTCCCGGGAACGTCGGCGGTGTCGGTGTTGGTCATCGACTGCACCACGACCGGATGACCGCTGCCGATCGGCACGGTACCAATCATCGCCGTCACCGTCTGGCGACGCGGTCGGAATACGGAGGGTATGCTCACAGCACGGAGGTTCGGGTGACACGGACGAGCGACCTGAAGGAGAATCTAGCGAGGGCTGAACACCGTATCAGGCATGGAACCGGGCCGCGGCGGGGTTGTGGCAGCCCCTCGGTTCCGCTGACATTGCTGCTGCCCGCGTACCACCCAACTGCGAGAGAGAGCTTCCATGGCCAAAGAGCCGAGCCGGACATACACCACCCCGTCGGTCGACACCGGCGCACCGCTCACCATCAAGCCGAAGGGCAAGGGCAAGTGGAAGATCACGGCCGTGCTCTTCCTGGTGGTGCTGCCGCTGGCGGCGTTCGCGCTGTGGGTCACCGTCGCCCTCAGCTATTCGTATTCGACCGGCGAGCGGTCCGGATACGTCCAGAAGCTTTCCAAGAAAGGCTGGGTCTGCAAGACACAGGAAGGGGAGCTGGCGCTGGTCAACGGGCCGAATGTGAATCCCGAGATCTTTCGTTTCACGGTGCGCGATGACGCTGTCGCGGCGCAAATCAGCAATTTCGCCGGCAAGCAGGTCAAGCTCTCGTATGATCAGCACGTCGGGCTCCCGACGAGTTGCTTCGGGGAGACGCAGTATTTCGTGAAGAGTGTCGAGGGGATCGGCGCGTCGGCGCCCGCGGCGCTCCCAGCCGCAGTTCCTTCCACGACTCCGACCACGACTCCGGCTGTCACAGCTCCTCCAGCGACTGCGCCTGCTGCGACGGTTCCCGCTGCGACGGTCCCTGCATCGACGGTCCCCGCGACGAGCCCGCCAGCCCCAGCCAAGCCCTGATGCCGGAGCGCCTCCCCACAGTCATTGTCGGGGGTGGGATTGCGGGATTGATCTGCGCGCGAACCCTCACGCGCGCCGGCGCGGACGTAGTGCTGTTCGAGCGCGAAAGCGTCGTCGGCGGCCGAGTTCGCACGACGCTGCGAGACGGATTTCGCATCGATCATGGATTCCAGGTGCTGTTCAGCGCCTACCCCACGCTGATCGCCGCTCTCGATCTGCCGGCCCTTCGGCTGCGGCCATTCCGTCCGGCGGCGCGCATCGCCCTCGCCGGGCGACCCACGGCGATGATCGGTGATGCACTGGCCGATGCATCGCTGCTCTGGCCCACGCTGATTGCGCCGCAGCTGTCCCTGTTCGACAAGCTGCGCATGCTGCAGCTGCGCTACCTCGCAACGTCGCTCGCATTCGACGACTGTTTCGCCGAGCGATTCGATCGCGTATCGACACGTGTGTTTCTGCAACAGCGTGGCTTTTCGTCACACGCGATCAACAACTTTTTTGCGCCGTTCTACGGGGGCATTCTGCTCGACCGGTCGCTCGAGACCTCGGCGTCCGTGCTGCTCTACACGTTCAAGATGCTCGCCGAAGGTCGGACGGTCGTTCCTGCTGACGGCATGGGCGCGATCCCGTCGCAGCTCGCAGCATCGTTACCCGAGGGCACCGTGCGCTGCAGTGCCGGCGTGACGCGGCTGGTGCGCAATGACACCGGTGTGTGCGGTGTCGTGCTGCACGATGGCACCACGGTCGATGCCGCACAGGTGATTCTCGCCTGTGATCCGCCGACCATTGCGTCACTCGCCATGACGGCGCAGGTGCACGTCGACGTGCCGGACGCGAGCCTCGGTTGCTCGACGGTGTACCTGCGTTCGAAGACGCCACTGCTGGCTGGTGATGCGCTCTGGCTGAATGCATCGCCGGATGCGACGGTGAGCCACGCGATCACGATCACCAACGTGGCGCCATCGTACGCGCCATGTGGTGAATCGCTGACGGCGGCGACGATTCTTGGTGCGTCGGCAGTGCTTGAAGACACCGAACTGGTGAAGCGTGTGCGTGTCGATCTGGCGACGATGAGTGGCAACCGCGAGGCGGCAGCGGCGGAACTTCTTGCGGTATGGCGTGTCCCGTACTCACAGTACGCCCAGCCTCCTGGCTCGATGCGGCGGCGTACGTCGCCAGCCACATCGGTGCGCGGCCTGTTTGTTGCCTCAGAGATAGGGCATACCAGTTCGCTGGAAGGCGCTGCGCGCGGTGGAATTGCTGCGGCGGAAGCCGTGATTCGGAGCGGCCCGGCCACACAAAGGGACGTTTTGTGATCTCGTGGCGCCGTGTTCGTCAGTAGGACGCACGGTCGCGCGTGCGCTCACCTCCAAACACCGGTTCTATGTCAAAAATTCTCGGTACCGTCGCCGGCCTGACCATGGCACTCGTTGCGGCCGCCGCTCCTGCACAGGCTCAGGTTGCCTTCGGCCTCGCCGCCGGTGCCACAATTCCGTCAGGTTCACTGAACGACCGCTCGAACCTTGGCTACAACGGCCTCGCCACACTGCAGCTCGCTGTCCCGTTGTTTCCGTTGCAGTTCCGCGCCGACTTGCAGTACAACAGCTTCGGCGGCAAGGATTTCGGCAGTGCGGTCAGCAATGCATTCAACAATCGCGATACGCGTGTGATTTCCGGCACCATCAACGGCGTATTCAATCTGTTGCCTGGACCGATCAAGCCGTATCTGATCGGCGGTGTGGGTTACTACGACACGCAGCTCAAGGGTACCGATGCCACGCGCAAGGTCGGCTACAACTACGGCGGCGGCGTGAAGTTCGGTCTGACGGGCGCGAGCATCTTCGTCGAAGCGCGCATGCATGAGATCAAGGATGCGACGTTCAACGTCTCCGGCGGCCGCACCACCGCGAAGTTCATTCCGGTCACCGTCGGGATCATGTTCTAGCCTCGGCGGATTCTGGCTGTACGACAGAGGGCCGACTGATTCGTTCAGTCGGCCCTCTGTCGTTTCACGCTGACGTATGCCGTCAACCGACCAGCTGCAAACCGCCCACGCCAATCGGCGCCTGTCGCAACGAATCATGTCCGGCCGTGAGTTGATCACGCACCGCGCTGACCGCAGTGCCGCCCGGCACCGAGCGACGATCGACACTCGCCTGCGCCGAGAGCGCATCCAGGACATCGTCGCCGAACATCGCATGCGCTGCCGTGAACGCCGAGAGCGGCAATTCGTGCAGCTCGACGCGCGCTTCCTCCGCCTGTCGCACCAGCGCACCCACCGCCGCGTGTGACTCGCGGAAGGTGACGCCACGCAGCACGAGATAGTCGGCGAGATCCGTCGCCATCATCACCGATGTCACGGCGGCCCGCATGCGCTCGGTGCGGAACGTGAGCTCGTCGACGGCACCGGCAACCGCCGGCAACACCAGCGACATCACATCCACCGCATCGAACAGGGCGCGCTTGTCGTCCTGCAGATCCTTGTTGTAGCCACTCGGCAATCCCTTCAGCGCCATCAGCAGCGACGTCAGATCGGAGAACACGCGCGCGGCACTGCCACGCGTCAGCTCCAGCGCGTCCGGATTGCGCTTCTGCGGCATCATGCTCGATCCCGTCGAGAACGCATCGCCGAACTGCACGAATCCGAACTCGCTCGAGCCGAACAGGATCAGGTCCTCGGCCAGCCGCGAGAGATGCATGGCCGTCATCGTCAGTGCGTACAGCGTATCCGCGACGAAATCACGATCACCGACTGCATCGATGCTGTTCGGCGACAATGCAGCAAACCCCAGCTCCGCCCGCAGCAGCTCACGCGGAATCGGGAAGGCCGTGCCCGCGATCGCGCCGGAACCCAGCGGCAGCACGCTCGCAGTTCGCATTGCATCGGCCAGCCGCTGCCGATCGCGCGACAGCGGCCAGAAATGCGACATCAGCCAGTGCGCCAGCGTGACCGGCTGCGCGCGCTGCAGATGCGTGTAGGCGGGCAGCAGATCCGTCTGATGCAACTCCGCATGCTTGAGCAGTACACGCTGCACTTCACGAATGCCGAGATCGAGTTGCCCGATCGCGTCCATGGTCCATAAGCGCGCGCCAGTCGCCACCTGATCGTTCCGACTGCGGCCCGTGTGCAGCCTGGACGCCAGATCACCAACGTGCGTGTGCAACAGGCGATCGACCATCGTGTGCACATCTTCGTCGCTTGGCAGCGGCTGCGCACCACCCACGAAATCATCGGCGACGGCGGCCAGCCCGGCGTCCATGCGCGCGCCTTCATCCACCGTCAGAATGCCACCCTGGATCAGGCCTTTGGCCCACGCGCGCGACAACTGAATGTCGAACGGCCACAAACGGAAATCGACCGTGATCGATCGATTCACCGCGTCCAGAATGGCCGAGGGGCCGCCGTCAAAGCGACCCCCCCACAACTTGTGCGTCGAGCCGTCACTCACCGTCAGGCCTGCGACGTCGTCGGCTCGTTCGCCGGTGACGCTTCGGTCGGTGCCGCACTGCCCCAGCGCGGCACATAGCCCATCTCGGCATCCTTGAGTGCGCGCACCCGATTCGGCAGGCCATACAGCCGGATGAATCCTGCCGCGTCCGACTGCTTGTACACATTGTCTTCGCCGAACGTGACGAAGCGCTCATCGTAGATCGCGTGTGCACTCTGACGACCGGCGATGATCACGTTGCCCTTGTACAGCTTGAGGCGCACCGAACCGGTGATGCGCTCCTGTGTGACATTCACGAACGCGTCGTACGCTTCACGCTCGGTGGCCCACCAGCGGCCCTCGTACACGAGATCGGCATAGCGCGGGGCGATGACATCCTTGGCGGCCAACGTGCGGCGATCGAGCACGAGCTGCTCGAGCTCCGAGTGTGCGGTGTACAGCAACGTGCCGCCCGGCGTCTCGTACACACCGCGGCTCTTCATGCCGACCAGGCGATCCTCGACCAGATCGATGCGACCCACGCCGTTGCGCGCGCCGATGTTGTTCAGTTCTGTCAACAGATCGAACGGTCCGAGCTTCGTGCCATTCACACTCACCGGCGTGCCGGCGTTGAACTCGATCGTCACATACTCGGCCGTGTCCGGCGCCGCTTCGGGCGACGTCGTCAGCACGAACATGTCTTCCTTCGGCTCCCAGTTCGGATCCTCGAGTCCACCACCCTCATGCGACAGGTGGAAGAGGTTCTCGTCGCGCGAATAAATCTTCTCGACCGTCGCCGCGATCGGGATGTTGCGCGCCTTCGCATACGCGATCGCATCTTCGCGTGACCGGATGTCCCACATGCGCCACGGCGCGATCACCTCGAGATCGGGCGCGAACGTCATGTAGGTCAGCTCGAAGCGCACCTGATCGTTGCCCTTGCCAGTGCAGCCGTGCGCCAGCGCATCGGCGCCGACCCTGCGCGCGGCTTCCACCTGCGCACGTGCGATCAGCGGGCGCGCGATCGACGTGCCGAGCAGGTACTTGCGATTGTAGATCGCGCCGGCGCGCATCATCGGGAAGATGAAGTCGCGGACGAATTCCTCCCTCAGGTCCGCCACGATGCAGTCTTCGGCACCGGAGGCGATCGCCTTCTCGCGAATGCCTTCGAGGTCACCTTGCCCGATGTCTGCGGCGACGCAGAACACCCGGGCGCCGGGATACTGCTCCTTCAGCCACGGGACGATGATCGAGGTATCAAGACCGCCCGAGTAGGCGAGGGCGATGGTATGCGGCATGAGCGACTCCAACGAGTGAAATTTTATGCAGAATCAGTGCATAACTTCGCAAAATCAGGCCCGCGCCACAAGGGCGGTCGCACGGACCTGGCGCGTCAGCGCTCCCCGGCCAACGACGTCAGCCGACGGATGACCCGACCGCGTGCTTCGACCGACCGGCAGACCAGCAGGATCGTGTCATCGCCAGCGATCGTGCCGAGTACATCTGGCCACGACTCGCTGTCGATTGCGGCGGCGACCGGCTGCGCGCCGCCGGCGACGGTGTGAAGGACGACCAGTTCTCCGGTGCCGTCCACCTTGTCGAACAGTTGCGGGAGCAGCGCCTCGAGCGCACCGCGGTCATCCTCGAGCGTCGGCGCAGTGGTGTCGGTGAAGGCATACCGCACGCCGACGGCGGTCGGAATCCGCGCCAGGCGCAGCTCGTGGAGATCGCGCGAAAGGGTCGACTGCGTCACGTCGCAGCCCCGCTGCTTGAGCAGCTGTCGCAGCTCGTCCTGACTCTGGACCGCCCGCGTCTCGACGATCTCGTGAATCGCCAGATGTCGCTCACGTTTGTTCGCCATCGGCCGCGCGCTCGATCGCTGGGAGTGAGCCGCACGCGTCAGGCCAGCGCGCAGCCATTGACGGAGAGGCAATGAAAGAATATGCATTCAATATGCATAAACTCCCTGTCGGCGTGCTAGGGGCCAGTGGCTATGCGGGGCAGGAACTCTGCAAGCTGGCTGAGGGCCATCCGCACTTCGAACTCGTGTTCGCGGCCGCGCATTCGCGCGCGGGGGAAACGCTGCGCCTGCCGGGGCGCGACATGACGCTGGCGGCCGTCGAGAGCGTGCCGCTGGCGGACGCCGCCGTGATCTTCTCTGCCCTGCCGCACGGTGCCTCTGCGGCGTGGGTCGGCAAGGCGCGGGCGGCTGGTGCGAAGGTGATCGATCTTTCGGCCGATCTGCGCCCTGGTCAGCCCGAGACCACGATCGCCGATCTCGATGCGCCCTACGGTCTGCCGGAACTCAATCGCGATGCGATCCGCACTGCGCAGGTGGTCGCGAATCCCGGGTGCTATCCCACCGCGACATTGCTTGGACTGATGCCGCTGGTCGCGCGGGATCTGCTGTTGCCGGGTACGCCAGTCGTCGTCGATGCGGCGAGCGGTGTGACGGGTGCCGGCAACGCGCCGCGGGCCGACCTGCTGTTCGGTGAAGTCACGGAGGATTTCCGCGCCTACGGTGTCGGGAACACGCATCGGCATCTGTACGAAATGCGCGCGACGCTCGATGCGTGCGGTGCCGACGTCGATCTGCTCTTCACACCGCATCTCCTGCCGGTGGCGCGCGGCATTCTCGCCACCATCACCGTCACGCTGCGCGAACCACTGGCCGATCCGGCGGCGCTCTTTCGCACGCACTACGCCGTCGAGCCGTTCGTGGAAATCGCCGATGCACCGCCCCGGCTGCGGGATGTGCAATACCGAAACGCCGCGCGCATTCACGTCACGACGATCACGCACGCGCGCACGCCGATGCTGCAGATTTTCGTCGCGATCGACAATCTCGTGAAGGGCGCGGCTGGTCAGGCGGTGCAGAATGCGAATCTGCTCTGCGACTTCGACGAAGTGGCGGGACTGCCGCTGTGACGCGCGTCGTGAAGCTGGGTGGACGCGTGCAGTCCGATCCGTCCCTGCCCGCCGTGATCGCGGCATCGTGGGCGGCGTCACCGGCGTTGGTCGTCGTGCACGGCGGCGGCGATGAAGTGTCCGCGTTGCAGAGGGCATTCGGTCGCGTCTCGCAGTTCGTCGATGGTCGGCGCGTGACGGCGGTCGAGGATCTCGATCTGCTGCGCATGGCACTGTCGGGCAGCGCGAACAAGCGGCTGGTTGCTGCACTGGTCGGTGCTGGCGTCCCGGCCGTCGGTATCTCCGGTGAAGACGCGGGCATGCTCGGCGCGATCGCCGAAACGCGCGACACGATGGGCGAAGTCGGCACGCCGTCGGATGTGAATCCGGCGCTGCTGCGGCATCTGCTGGCCGGTGGGTTCTGCCCCGTCGTCTCGCCACTGGCACGTGATCGGCAGTCGAGTGGTGGTGGCGTGTTGAATGTGAACGGCGATGACGCGGCTGCCGCGATTGCCGTCGCTCTGCGCGCGACGGAGTTGCTGCTGATCAGTGATGTCGAAGGCGTGTTGATGGACGGTGTCGCGATCGCGCAGTTGGACGCGGATGCGGCGCGCGAGGCCATTCGCGGCGGTGTGGCCCGCGGCGGTATGGCAGCGAAACTCGACGCCGCGCTCAGTGCGCTGGCACGAGGTGTGGCGCGCGTGCGAATCGGCGCCGTGACCGCGCTGACGGATGCAACGCGCGGAACCGTGATCACCCTTGCAGGAGTGTCGGTATGAATGCTGCCCTCGCAACTCCCGTCGAACCGTCGGTGGCGGACATGACTGAGCCGGACATGGCAGTGCCGGTGTCACCGGCAGCAGCGGCGCCCGTGCCGAGCAGCATTGCCTACACGTACAAGCGCTTCCCGCTCACGATCGTGCGTGGTGAGGGTGTGATGCTCTACGACGACACCGGTCGCGGCTATCTCGATTGCTACTCCGGCATCGCCACCAATCCGTTCGGCTACAACGACGCAGGCGTCAACGCTGCGATCGCCGAAGCGCTGTCCACGGGCCTGATTCATCTGTCGAACCTCGTGGCGAATCCGCCAGCCGAGAAGCTCGCACACTTTCTCACGGCACGCACCTTTGCCGATAAAGTGTTCTTCTGCAACTCAGGCGTCGAAGCGGTGGAAGGGGCGTTCAAGTTCGCCCGGCGCTGGGGTCGGTCGATCAGTCCGGAGGGTGCAAAGCACGAGATCATTGCCGTGCGCGGCAGCTTTCACGGTCGTCTCTTCGCGTCGGTCGCGGCAACCGATCGCGCCGCGTATCGCATGCCGTTTCGCCCGCTCACACCGGGCATCCACATCGCGGAGCGCGATCTCGATGCCTTGAAGGTCGTGCTGTCGCCGGAGACGACGGCGGCGGTGATCATCGAGCCGGTCCAGGGCGAAGGTGGCGTGCGCCCAATGGATCACGGCTTCCTGCGCGAACTGCGTGCGCTCACGCGCGAGCGCAACATCCTGCTGATTCTCGATGAAATTCAGTGCGGGATGGGTCGCACGGGCTGCTTCCTCGCGCATGAACCGGCCGGCATCAGACCGGATATCGTCACGCTCGCGAAGCCGATCGCCGGTGGTCTGCCAATGGGTGCCGTGCTGCTCACGAATGAAGTCGCCAGCGCGTTGCAGCCAGGTGAACACGGCACGACATTCGGCGGTGGTCCGCTGGTGGCGCACGTCGCGCACCATGTCTGCGAGCGTATTGCAGACCCTGCGCTGCTCAAGCGCATCCGCGAGGATGGCGCCTGGTTCGGCGCGCGCCTCGCGGCGCTCAAGGACACGCATGCGAGCGTGCGCGCGGTACGCGGCGTCGGCTTCATGTGGGGCGTGGATGTGACGGAGCCGGCGAGCGCCGTCATCGAGCGGGCGCGGAATCATGGCCTGCTGATCATCTCCGCGGGCGACCACACGCTGCGCATTCTGCCGCCGCTCAGCGCCACGCGCGCGGACCTCGAACGCGCGCTCACGATGCTCGATCTCGCCCTGCGCGAGAGCAAGGCCGCCGTCTGACGAGCTGATTGATGTGATCCCGGTCACCACGACGGGCGCCGGGATCGTTGCCACATAGTGATGTCGCAGTCCGTGTTCTCTCGGGCCGCGTGAGTAGTTTTCAGCGCATGACTCGCCTCGCTTCGCCTGCCTTCGCGCGCCTTGCCCGTACGCTGCTGCTTACCGCTGCGTCGGCTACGTCCCTGGTCTCGCAGCGCGCCACCGCGACGGCCGCTGCGCGCCCCACACTGGTCGTGTTCTTCACGATCGACCAGATGATTCCCGACTACTTCGCGCGCTACGGCACGCAGTTCACCGGCGGGCTGCATCGGTTGCAATCGGGCGGCGTGTTGTTCATCAACGGCTATCAGGACCACGCCACCACCGAGACCGCACCGGGACATTCAGCGACGATGTCGGGGCGGTTTCCTGCGCACACCGGCATCGTGCGCAACAACGCCGGTGTGAATGACAACACGCACCCGATGATCGGTGGTGGCGGTCCCGGTGCCTCACCGTACCGCTTTCAGGGCACGACCGTCACCGATTGGCTCGTGTCGGCCGACCCGCGATCGCGCGCACTGTCCGTGAGCCGCAAGGATCGCGGCGCGATTCTGCCGATCGGTCGCTCGAAACAGTCGGTGTTCTGGTACGGGACCGACGGTCGCTTCACGACCAGCAGCTGGTACGCCGACACGCTCCCGACGTGGCTCACGCGATTCAACGCGCGCCGATTGCCGCAGCAGATGGCCGGCACGTCGTGGACGTTGCTGCGCGACGCATCGCAGTACTCGGAAAATGACAGCGTGCCGATCGAAAGTCTGGGCCGCAACTTCCTGTTCCCCCACGTCATGCCGACCGACACCGCGCTCGCCGTGCGCGCCGTGCAGGAGGATCCACGTATGGACAGGCTCACGTTGCAGGCCGCGATGGCCGGCCTCGATGCGATGCACCTCGGCAAGGGACCGCAGACCGACGTACTCGCGATTTCGCTCTCCACGACGGACGCCATCGGACATCGCTTCGGCCCCGACTCGCGCGAAATCCACGATCAGATGCTGCGCCTCGACACGTACATGGGCGAGTTCCTCGATTCGCTCTACAAGGTGCGTGACTCATCCACGATCGTGATCGCCCTCACCGCCGATCATGGCGTGCAGCCATTCCCGGAGCGTCATTTCGCCGGACAGCCGCACGCGACGTTGCGCGTGAACGCCGAGCCAGTGATCACGGCGGCCAAGCGTGCACTGGCGCCACGCGGGCTCGATACCGCGCGCGCCCTCGATTTCGAATTCGGCATGCTCTTCGCCGATTCCGCGGCCTTCGCGATGGCGAAAATTCCGCTCGACTCGGTGCTGACGTCGATGGCGACGGCCTTCCGCGCCGTGCCCGGGGTGGCACGCGTGGACAAGCGCCGTGACCTGACGAAGGCCGACACCGTGCACGACGCGATCGCCCGCCGCTGGATCCACGCACTGCCGGCGTCGCTGCCGGTGGTGCTGCTCGTGTCTCCGAAGCCGTACGTGTACTGGAACGGCGTCAACTATGCGACGCACGGGTCGCCGAACGATCGTGATGCGCGGGTCCCGATTCTGTTCTACGGCCCGGGATTTGCGCGTGGTGTCACTCGCACGCGCACCGTGCGCGTGGTGGATATCGCCCCGACACTCGCCAGGCGCATCGGTGTGTCACCGACTGAACCCCTCGACGGCGTCGTGCTGACCGATGCCTTCAAACGGTAAAGTGCCGCGGCCGACGCCGACGGCCGTGATTCCCATTGAGCGCGCGTTCGACGAACTGCGCTTCGGCGCATCGCGCACGCTCAATCTCCGCGACGGTCTGCCTACTGTCGCGGAAGCGGAAACGCGGGTCGAGTCGTGGCTGCGCATGCAGCAGGCACAGGGGGTCAACGAGGTACTCGTGATCACCGGCCGTGGCCTTGGCAGCCTCGATGGCGTCGGCAAGGTGCGTGAAGCGGTCATGCGGCGCTGCGTGCAGTTGAAGCGACTCAACGTCGTGATCGGTGTGCGCGAACACGGTCCTGGCGCGATCATCGTCATGGTCGCGTCGCTGCGCGCGCTGGTCGAATCCCCACGAATGCGCACCGGTCGCAAGACGCCGACGCTGATCGCGGATCCCGGCGAACTGGCCGCGTTGCCGCCGGACGTGCGCGCGCTGCTGCGCGAGATCGCGAACCTCTCGATTCTGCGGCTTGGCGTGCGTGAGCCGAATGAGCAGATGATCGCCGACGAGATGCGCGCGCAATTCGGCGCGCTGGCGCCGGGGATCGTTGGTGCCGACGATCCGGATGCCGCGCTGCGTCGCGTCGCCGTGCGCCTCCTGCGCGAACTGCACGAGGAGTAGGTCGCCGGCCGGCGATGTGGCTTGCGGTGCGGGCGCCGTCCGGCGAGCATGACGCACCCCTCGTTGCGTCATTCTCCATCTTCGCCGACATGTCTCGCTTGCTTCGCACCGTGCTTCGCACCGTGCTCCTCGGTGCTGCTGTCCCCGCTGCCCTTGGCGCACAGGCGCTGACCGGCTTCACCGCTGCCGCGAGCACTGCGCAGCGCGATCTCGAACGGCGCGCGATCGCCGTGCCATCGCCTGATTCCGCGCGGCGCATCGCACGCGTACTCGGCATCGAGCCGCACATCGCCGGTACGCCCGCGCAGGAACGCACCCGCGACTTCGTGAACGCCGAGCTGCGCAAGCTCGGCCTGCGCGTCGAGACGAAGAGCTATCGCGTGTACCTGCCGCATGCGACCGCGGTGCACGTGTCACGCGTGTCGCCGAATCCGGTCGAACTGCCGGTGGACGAGCCGGCGATCGCAGGTGACTCCGTCTCGGGATTGCCGCAATACCCGACCGTGAATGGCTACAGCGCCGGCGGCGAGGCAACCGGCGACGTCGTGTATGCGAACTACGGCCTCGTCGAAGACTATGTGAAGCTCGATTCGATGGGTGTGTCGGTGAAAGGCAGGATCGTGATTGCACGCTACGGCCGCAGCTTCCGCGGCATCAAGGCGCGCGAAGCGGAGAAGCACGGCGCGATCGCACTGCTGATCTACAGCGATCCCATCGACGATGGGTTCGTGACGGGCGATGTGTATCCCGCCGGACCGATGCGCAACGCACGCGGTGTGCAGCGCGGAAGCGTGTACAACGGTTTCGGCGATCCGAGCACGCCTGGCTACGGCGCGACGGAGAGCGCGCCGCGTGTGGGCGTCGATCAGATGGCGGTGCCGCACATCCCCGTGGTGCCGATTGCATACGCCACCGCATCCGCGCTGCTCGACGGCGTGCGTGGCGCGACGATTCCGCCGGGCTGGCAGGGCGGGCTGTCGTTCCGCTATCACGTCGGCCCCGGTCCTGTCCGCGCGAAAGTCTCCGTGACGCTCGACAATCAGCCGTTCAAGGTCATTCACAACACCATCGCGACGTTGCCGGGCAAGTCGAATCCGGATGAGGTGATCGTGATCGGCGGTCATCGCGACGCGTGGGGCGCCGGCGCTGGCGACAACGTCAGTGGTATCACCAGCATCGTCGAGTCCGCGCGTGCCGTCGTGCGTGCGCTGAATGGCCAGGCACCCGCACGCACCGTCGTCTTCGCGACGTGGGATGCCGAAGAGTGGGGCATGCTCGGTTCGACGGAGTATGCGGAGGATGATTCGCTCCGCCTGCAGCGCGGTGGCGTCGCGTACCTGAACCTCGATGTGAGCGCGACCGGCTTCGACTTCGGGGCCGGCGGTTCGCCGTCGCTGCGCGCGCTGACGCGTGAACTCTCGCGCGACGTGCCCGATCCGCGCGGCAACGGCTCCGTGTACGCCACCTGGCGCAAGCGTGCCGCGGTGGCTGACAGTGCCGAACCGGGGATGGGCGATCCGGGTGGAGGATCGGACTTTGCCGCGTTCTACAACCACTTCGGTATTCCCCACGCGGACTGGGGTTTCGGTGGTCCGGGCGGCGTCTATCACTCGGCCTACGATTCGCGCGCCTGGATGGAGCACTTCGGCGACACGGCGTACGTCGCGCACGCGGCGGCTGCGCGGCTGGCGGCAGCGATGCTGTTGCGGCTCGCCAACGCCGAGATCGTGCCGTACGACTACATCGAGTTTGCACAGACGATGCGCACGTACACGGCGCGGACCACGCGACAGCTGGCGTCGATCGGCGCGGGCGATGCGTCGGCTCTCGATGCGGCGTGGCAGGCATTCGGTGAACGCGCCGCGTCATTCGCCAGGGTGCGTGACAGCGTGCTGGCGCGCGGCAGCGTGACTGCAGCAGCGCAGCGCGCCACCAACACGGCGCTCCGTCAGGTCGAGCGTCGTCTGTCGCGACCGGAAGGCCTCAAGTCACGCGTCTGGGTGCGCGGCGTGATCTACGCGTCAGACGTGGACAACGGCTACTCGACGATGATCTTCCCGACCATCGGCGAAGCGGTGCGCGCGAAGGACGCGACACTGGCGCGCGCTGAATTGGCCGATCTGATCACGCGCGTGAATAGTGCGGCAACCGCACTCGATGATGCGCGCGCAGCGCTGACCGCTCTCGGCAACAAGCGCTGATCCACACGGTGCAGCACTGAACGGAAAGAGCGGGCGTCGCGATGCATGCGACGCCCGCTCGTGTTTCCTCCCGCGCCACAGCTGCTCAGTCGCGGCGGAACAGATCGTCAACGCCTGGCATCCGTCGCGTTGGCGGAGTCGGTGTCGGCTCGGTGAGCAGGTCCGCGATGCGCCCACGCGGTTCGTGCAGTGGCACTTCACGATCGAGGGACGGCGCGTGCAGTGACGACTGCGTTGGTGGCACGTGCACGTCGTCGTTGACCGGAGGCATGCCACTGCTCGGTGCTGACGGCAAGCCACGTTTGCGCGCGGTGCGCACGCCAAGGGCATACATGCGCCGTGCCGCATCGCTTTGCGACGGCATCGTACCACTTGGTGGCGCGTCAGTGTCGATCTCGCGTTCGACGAATGTCCCGCGCGACGCGCTCCCGAACGTCGCCGCGTCGCTGCCCGGCATCGCATGCGATGCCGGCGCTGCGTCGTCCGCCGGTGCGACGGTGGTCGGGCGCAGGTCGAGCCATGGCGGTGCCTCGAAGATCGGTGCCAGTGCACGAGCCGGCTCCATGCGTGCAATTGCCGCGCGACCGTCAGCCACCGAGCGTCCCGCGTCAGCGCCGGCGCAGGCGCAGCGATAGGCGCCTGCCGGATCGATCATCGTCACGCCACCGTCGAACAGTGCATCGGCCACGGCCAGCAATGGGTTCATCCGGCCGCCGAGTGACACGACGTTGCGACGCAGCACCGCCTCGACGACGTCCGCGCGCGGCGCTCCGCCCGGCAGCGAGAGATAGCGGCGACGGTCGGGTGGAAACCGGTCTGTGAAGACGTCGGGCTGGTCTGTCACCGACACGCCTCTGTTCTCGAGGCCGCGCAAAAATGCTTCGGGCATCACCTGCAGGTCGATCGCGGGATCATCGGCGCCCGGACAGGCGCCGATGTAGGTGATGTGCTGCGAGTCCGGGCGATCGAGTCGCAGCGCACGCGCCAGCGCGACCGCAGCCGGTGCCACGGCGATCGTCACGTCGCCCAGATTGGCCTCGCGCTTGCATAACTGAGACAGTGCAAACGGGCATGCGCACTGCACGACGGGCCGCCGACCGCGGAGCTGCGCCAGCCGCATCGTTTCGCCGGCCACGAGCTCGTCGCCCAGACTCGCCGGCACGACGGAATCGAACCCGGCGGCCAACGCTGCGTGCATGAGTTGCACGGGCAGCGCCGGCGCCGCCGCGAGGAACGCGTCGTTGCCGAGGATCGCAATCGAGAGAGGCGGTTCGCTCACACGTGGGGCAGGCGTGGGATAGAGAGCATGCGTCTTATGGATCAGAACGGTGGCAACATGCTTGCCAACCAAGCTCGACCATAAAAGCCGACCACGTGGGTCGAGGCAAACCACCCCTAACCGATTGCGTCGATTGGACTTGCATCACCGGAACTCCGTCGCACGCAGCGTCGCGTGGCAGTGGTCAAACGCGTGACGCAGCTCAAGCTGTTGCGCGGAGGCAGCAGGGTGAGCAGAATCTCCGCCGCAAAGTTACAGCGGGGCTGGTATCTTCGCACCGTGAGTGATGCGACCAGGACGCAGCGCGCAACGGCGCTGAGCAGCAGCGAGATGGATCGGTACGCCAGGCACCTGACACTGCCGGGTATCGGTATCGCGGGCCAGCAGCGCCTGAAGGCCGCCTCGGTTCTGATCGTCGGCGCCGGCGGACTCGGTTCACCCGCCGCCATGTATCTGGCCGCTGCCGGGGTTGGCCGACTTGGCCTCGTGGACGCTGACCAGGTCGAACTGTCGAACCTCCAGCGACAGATCCTGCACCGCACGGATCAGCTGGGCGCGCCGAAAGTCGAGAGCGCGCGGGCCACGCTCGACGCGATCAATCCGAACGTCCTCGTCGAGACGTCTGCCGTGCGGCTCGACGCCGCGAACGCCGCGCAGCTCATCGTCGGATACGATCTCGTGATTGATGGGACCGACAACTTCAACGCGCGCTACGCCGTCAGCGATGCGTGTGTCGCGAGCGGCACGCCGTATCTGTATGCCAGTGTGCAGCGCTTCGATGGCCAGCTGTCGTTCTTCAACGTCGGCGACGGGCCGTGCTACCGCTGCCTCTTCCCGGTCCCGCCGCCGCTTGGATCGGTGCCTAGTTGTGCGGAAGCCGGTGTATTCGGCGTGATGCCCGGCCTGCTTGGCATTCTGCAGGCGACCGAGGCGATCAAATTCATCACGGGCGTCGGCGATCTCCTCGTCGGCCGACTGCTGATGGTCAACACGCAGCAGATGCAGTTCCGCGAGATTGCGTTCGATCGCGATCCGACGTGTCCATCGTGCGGCGCGGCTGCGCAGGCGTCACACGCGGTGGCTCCCGATGTCTGTCAGACTCCCACACCGAAAGCCATGCTGTCGAATCTCACGCCTGTCGAAATCCGCGATGCGCTCGCGGCGCGCACCGATGTCATGCTGGTGGACGTTCGCGAGCCCGCGGAATACGCCATCGCACACATCGAGGGTGCAACGCTGATCCCGCTGCGCACCCTGCCGCAGAATCTCGCTGCGCTGCCGCGCGACCGCGAGATCATCCTGCATTGCCATCACGGCATGCGCAGTGAGATGGCCGGCGACTTTCTGCTCGCGCAGGGCTTCACGCGTGTGTCGCACATGGTCGGTGGCATCGATCGCTGGAGCGACGATGTCGATGCCGCGATCGTGAAGTACTAGCGCACCGTCCATGCTGCTGCGCGCCATCACGATCGGTCTCGCAGCCGCGGCGTTTGTTCATGTGATCCTGTATCGCCGGCGGATGATGGCCATGCGTGCTGCGGATCACGCACGGCTGCCGACCGGGCCGGATGGCATCATCATCGGCGCCGCACCGATCGTGCTTGCAGCGAGTGCCTCGCATGCGGTGCTCATCGTCCACGGCTTTGGCGACACCACGCAATCGGTGCGCGAGCTCGCTGAGCATCTGCACGCCGTACACGGCTGGACGGTGCACGCACCGCTGCTGCCCGGCCATGGACGCACGCTCGCCGACTTCGATGCCAGCGGTTCCGCGCAGTGGCGTACCGCGGTGCGCGAGGTGTACGCCGCGATGAAGACCACGTACCCGACCGTCGTGATCGTCGGGCTGTCGATGGGCGGTGCGCTCGCGACGCTCGAAGCGGCCAAGGATCCGTCACTGCCTGCACTCGTGCTGCTGGTCCCGTATCTCACACCACCGGCACGTGCGGAGCGGCTCGCGCCGCTCGCGAACCTGATCAACCTCATGACTCCGTATCTCGCCGGCGGTGACAGGGAGCGATCGATCTTTGATCCGGCCGCACGCGCGAACGCACTCGGCTACGGCGGCTCGCCGCCAAAACGTGTGCGTGATCTGGTGACGGTCGCGCATGACGCTCGCTTTGCCGCCGCGGATGTCGTCGCACCGACGCTGCTCATGCACTCGCGCACCGACTACCGCATTCCGCTCGCACTCGCGACCACGCACGAAGCGTTCTACAGCAACGCCGTCACGCGCGAACAACAGTGGCTCGATGGCTGCGGTCATGTCATCACCGTCGACTTCGGCCGCGAGCGCGTCTGGACCGCAACGGCCGAGTGGCTCGCGCGCTTCGCCGGATCACCCGCCGCCGCTCGCGCGCAGGTATCGTAGTCCATGCAGATGCTCATCATCGGTGCGACGGGCTACGTCGGCCGGAACATCGTGCGCCTCGCGAGCGCTGCCGGTCATGACGTGCTGGCGCATGTGCGACCCGATTCGGCCGTGGCCGATCGGAGTGCCGCGGAATTCGTCGCCGCCGGAGCGCGGGTGGTCCGCACGCCGTGGAGAGGTGACGCCTGGTACCGGGCGCTCGAGGCCGCACCGCCCGACCGAATCCTGCTGCTGCTTGGCACGACCGCGGCGCGCGCCAGGGCCGCCGCGGCGTCGGGTGGGCCCGATGCGTCGCAGTCCGCCATCGACCTCGGTCTCACGATGATGGCACTATCCGCAGCCAGAACCGCTTCGCCTGAGGCTGGTCTCGTCTACCTTTCCGCCCTCGGCGCGTCGGCGACTGGAAACCAGTACCTGCGGGTCCGTGCCACGGTCGAGGCTGCGCTGGTCAGCGGGCCAAACCCGTTTACTGTTGTGCGACCGAGTTTCATCACCGGAAACGATCGCGGCGAGCGGAGACCGGCTGAGCGGGCCGGGGCACTCGTCGGCGATGCCGTGTGCGCGCTGCTCCGTGTGGTTGGCGCTCGACGTCGAGCGGCGAAGCTGGCGTCGATTTCAGGACCTGAACTGGCGAAGATCCTCCTCGATCTTGCCGCTGCTCCACTCGACCGGCGTGTGCACGAGCTCGACGATTTTCGCCGGTGATGTTTCACGCGGCGCCACCACGCCGGTCCCCGATGTTCGTTCCCGCTGCGCTCGCGTCACCGGCGCGGTGCTTCGCAGTTTTTCGTCTGGCTCTGATGCTCCCCACCGCCTGAACTCATGCGTATTTCCGTTCTGACCGAGCGCGCCGAGGGCGAACAGCGCGTCGCGCTCGTGCCGGAGAATGTCACCAAGCTGGTGAAGGCTGGCGCGACGGTCGTCGTACAGAAGGGCGCCGGTGCGCGCGCCTTCTACTCCGACGACGCCTACAAGGCCGCCGGTGCGACGCTCGCGGAGACCCCCGCCGAAGCGGTGCTCGGCGCTGACGTCGTTGCCAAGGTGCAGCGCCCACTGGCTGATGAAATGTCGCTGCTGCCGGCTGGTGTCACGTTGATCTGCATGCTGCAGGCGCAGTCTGCGGGCGACCTCATTCAGCAGCTGGCCACGCAGAAGGTCAGCACACTGGCACTCGAGCGCGTGCCTCGCATCACACGCGCGCAGTCGATGGACGTGCTCAGTTCGCAGGCCACCGTCGCCGGCTACAAGGCCGTGCTGATGGGCGCCGCCGCGCTACCGCGCCTGCTCCCGATGATGACGACCGCTGCTGGCTCGCTCACGCCGGGCAAGGCGTTCGTAATTGGCGCGGGCGTCGCCGGCCTGCAGGCGATTGCCACCGCCCGCCGGCTTGGCGCGATCGTCAGTGCATTCGACGTGCGACCGGCCGCGGCCGAACAGGTGCAGTCACTCGGCGCAACGTTCGTGAAGTCCGATGTCGTGACGGCGGCGGCGGAAGACAAGGGTGGCTACGCAAAAGCGCAGTCGCAGGACGAGGCGGCGCGCACACTCGAGACCATCGGCAATCACATCGTGTCGCAGGATCTCGTCATCACGACGGCGGCGATTCCAGGACGTGCGGCGCCGAAGCTGATCACCGCCGACATGGTCCACAAGATGAAGCCCGGCTCCGTGATCATCGACCTTGCGGCCGAAACCGGCGGCAACTGCGAGCTGACGGTCTACGGTGAAGATGTGGTCGTCGGTGGCGTGACGATCATGGGTCCGCGCAACCTGCCCGCCACGCAGCCGTTGCACGCATCACAGATGTTCGGACGCAATGTGTTCACGCTGCTGCAGCACCTGACGTCCAAGGAAGGCAACACCCTCGTCGTCGATCCTGCCGATGAGATCACGGGCGCGATGCTCGTCACGCACGATGGCCAGATTCGACTGAGCTGACCGCACCCCGACCGGAATCGCCATGACTGGCAACTACATCATTTCCCTGTACGTCTTCGTGCTGGCGGGTTTCGTCGGCTACCTCCTCATCACGCGTGTGCCGCCGCTGCTGCATACGCCGCTGATGTCTGCCACCAACGCCATCTCCGGCATTTCGCTCGTCGGCTCGCTGGTTGCTGCCGGCGGCAAGTTCGGTACGGTGTCCACGATTCTCGGCTTCATCGCCGTGATCTGTGCGACGACAAACGTGGTCGGTGGCTTCATCATCACGGATCGCATGCTGGGCATGTTCAAGCGCACGGAAAAGCCGGCTGATTCCGCGACGGGGTCGAAGCATGCGTGAGCTCTTCATGCAAGGCTGCTATCTGGCAGCCTCGGTCCTGTTCATCCTCGGCCTGCGTGGCCTGACCAAGCCGGATCAGGCGCAGCGCGGCATGCAGATGGCCGCACTGGGCATGCTGCTCGCGATCGTCGGCACGCTGTGGCATCAGGACATCCTGACGTACCAGTGGATCATCGCCGGCCTGATCATCGGCTCGATCATCGGGTATCCGCTGGGCAAGTTCGTGCCGATGACCGCGATGCCACAGCGCATTGCGTTCAGCCACATGTTCGGCGCGCTCGCGGCCACGCTCGTCGGTGTGGCGGAATTCTGGCATTCGCATCAGGAAGGCATTCCGATCGGCGGCGCGAAGATGGCGGCGCTTGGCTTTGAAGTGCTGTTCGGCAGCCTCACGGTGACCGGCAGCTTCATGGCCTTCGGCAAACTGCAGGAGTTCATCACCGGGCGTCCGGTGACGTTCAAGGGACAGAACTTCGTCAACCTGATTCTGTTCTCGGCCGCGATCGGATGCTTCGGCTACCTGATCTACGATCCGACGAACATGGCGCTGTTCTTCACCATGATCGGCATCGCGTTCGTGATCGGCATCACGATGGTGCTCCCGATCGGCGGCGCCGACATGCCGGTCGTCGTGTCGTTGCTCAATTCGTACGCCGGCCTGGCCGCGTCGGCGACCGGTTTCGCCATCGGCAACAACGTGCTGATCATCTGCGGCGCACTCGACGGCGCCTCCGGCTTCATCCTCTCGATCATCATGTCGAAGGCGATGAACCGCAGCTTTGCGAACGTGTTGTTCGGCGCCTTCGGCAGTGGCGGTGGTGCCGCGCTCAGCGCGAAGTCGTCAGCGGGCCTGACGGTGCGCAGCATCTCGGCGGAAGACGCCGCGGTGCAGCTGGGCTATGCGTCAAAGGTGATCGTGGTGCCGGGCTACGGCATGGCCGTCGCGCAGAGCCAGCACGCCGTGCGCGAACTGGCCGAGCTGATCGAGAAGAAGGGCGGGGAAGTGAAGTACGCGATCCACCCGGTGGCCGGGCGCATGCCTGGTCACATGAACGTGCTGCTGGCCGAAGCGAATGTGCCGTACGACCGCATGTACGACATGGACGAGATCAACGCGGAGTTCGCGAGTGCCGATGTGGCGCTCGTGATCGGCGCCAACGACGTCGTCAATCCAGCCGCGAAGAACGATCCGTCGTCGCCGATCTATGGCATGCCGATTCTGAATGTCTCCGACGCCAAGCACATCATCGTGATGAAGCGCGGCATGTCGGCGGGCTTCGCCGGCATCGAGAACGAACTGTTCTACGACGAGAAGACGAGCATGCTGTTTGGCGACGCGAAGGCGAGCCTGACGAAGCTCGTCGGCGAAGTAAAGACACTCGAGTAGTCTGATCGCGGGCTCTCGCACCCCGCAAGCGTGGTTGCACAACGCCAATACTCTGGTCGGTTCTTCGCCGTGTCGCGGCAGGAACCGACCAGTTGTCGTTCCGGGCATCAAATAGAACGTAACTCGTTGTAGGTGAACAATTTACGTTCCAGCGTCTGCGGCACGCGCACCGTGTGGCATGTGCATCGAAGCAAAACAATGGGCCGCTACTGTCACTTTTGTTGACAGTGCCGGCCTTTTTTGCCGCTGGCACGATCCGCGATATGGAAGGGAACGCTGAGACTCGGTCGATGTTGCCGAGTCAACGCGATCGGCGCACCGGGCGGTGTGGTGGTCGCGTCAATCTTCCGCCCACTCTCGGACCACCATGCGAACTGCTCGCCTTGCGGCTTTTGCCGCGCTCCTTGCCCTCCCGGCCGTCGTGACGGCCCAGTCGGCTACCGTGGCTGCCACGGCCACCGTTGTGACTCCGCTCGTCGTGACCGGCACCGCCGGGCTCGCGTTCGGTAACGTGTTCCAGGGTGTCAACAAGTCCGTGCTGTTCAGCGATGCAACCAGCGGTCGCTTCAGCATCACCGGCTTCGGTGCGTCGCAGGTTGCCATGACGTTCACGCTGCCGGCGACGCTGGTCAGCGGAGCGAACACGCTCCCGATCGATACCTACGACGTGCGCTCGAATGGCACGAACTTGACGGCTGGTGCCACGGCTTTGACGGTCACCAGCGGTGTGCCGGTGAACCAGAATCTGGTGTTGGGCAGCCTGTTCCTGTTCGTTGGTGGACGCGTCGTGCCGGCCGCTGCACAGGCCGCCGGTGCATACACGGCCAACATCGTGCTCGCCGCCGCCTATACCGGCCTGTAAGGAGCGCTGACGCATGACGCCCCCCCGTCATCTCATCGCGGCGCTCGCGCTGTTCATCACGGCCAGTGCGATGCAAGGTCAGTCTGCGTCGATTGCTGTCACGGCCACGGTCGTCACGCCGATTACGGTCACCGGCTCTGCGCCGTTGGCATTCGGCAATGTCTTCCAGGGTGTGAACAAGACAGTCGCGTTCAGTGACGCCACCAGCGGACGATTTGCGCTCACCGGGTACATCAACTCCCAGGTGGCGCTGACGTTCACGTTGCCGGCCACACTGACCAGCGGCGCGAATTCGTTGCCAATCAACACGTACGATGTGCGAGTGAACGGCACCAACTCTACAGCGGGCACCACGACGCTGACTGTCACGAGTGGAACGCCCGTGCTCTCGAACTTCGTCTCCGGCAGCCTGTTCGTGTTCGTTGGCGGACGTGTGCAACCCGGTGCCGCTCAGGCGCAGGGCGCATACACCGGTACGATCGTCCTCGCAGCCGCCTACACCGGGCTGTGATTCCCCGTCGCCTGACCGTGCCGACGGGCGCGCTCAGGTGATCCGTGCAGTTCGACATCGCTGACCACCCGCATCGATGTACCGATTTTCTCCAGCAGCTCGACTGCTGACGATGTGCGCCGCGCTGTCCCTCGCCCAGGTGGCGCAGGGACAGACGTCGCTCGTCGTTCGCCCACTTCAGAATCTGACCTTCGGCTTTCTGCTGCCCGGGGTCGCGACATCTGTCGACGCCGCGACCATCACACAGAGCGGCCAGATCCAGATCGAAGCACCGATCGGCACGAACTTTCAGGTGCAGTACACGTTGCCGACTGCGATGAGCGGCGCGGGCACGACGCTGCCCGTGTCCTTCGGCAATACCGACGGTGGTGCTGCGCCGACGGCCAGCCCGGCGTCGATGCAGCGCTTCAATCCCGCCACTGCCACACGCTGGCGACTCGCCACGACCACCCGCGCCACCTTCTTCCTCGGCGGACGCGCGTCACCACGCGTCGGACAACCGGTCGGTTCCTACACCGCACCCGTCGTCGTCACCATCACCAATCTCGGAGTCTGATGCTTCCCGCCCCGTCCACCCCCGCGGCGCGCGTCACGCACTGGCTGCGTCGTCTCTCCGCACTCGGTCTCGTCGCAGCACTCCTCGCCGTTCTGCCGCTGCACGTCGGCGCACAGGCGATTCTCGTTGCACCGCAGAGTGTCGTGCTGAGCAATCGTGATCGCACCGGCACCGTCGAGCTCTACAACCCATCGGATCGCGCCACCGAAGTCACGATTCGCGCTGTCTTCGGTCATCCGACGACGACCCCCGATGGCGATCTCACGCTCGCCATCGTCGAACAGCCTGATTCCACGCAGCCGTCGGCCGCCGGATTCGTGGACGCCTTCCCTCGTCGACTCGTGCTGCAGCCGAATCAGCGCCAGACCATCCGCCTTCTGGCGCGGCCGCCTGTCGGCTTACCCGACGGCGAATACTGGGCGCGACTCGTGATTTCGTCCAAGGACGCCGCGGCTGCGGCCACTCCCGCTCTCGATACGGCCGGCGTGACGGTCGGCCTGACACTCGAGGTGCGCACGATCATTGCGCTCAATTTCCGCAACGGTGTGCAACGCACTGGCGTGCAGCTCGGCGATCTCGCCGCCAGCACGACGGGTGATTCGCTGGTCGTGCGCGCGCCGATGCAGCGCACCGGAACCGCCGCGTGGATCGGCATGACGACCGTGAAGCTGCTCAACGCCAGCGGCGCCGTGATTGCGAGTCAGGCGATGCAGACCGCGGTCTACCAGTCGATCACACCGCGCTTCTCGTTCGACCGCCGCACGCTGGCTCCCGGGCAGTATCGGATCTCGATCGACATGAACACCGATCGGCCGGATGTCACACAGAGCACCCTGTTGCGCGCACCGCCACAGCACGCGGAAACGACCGTCACCCTGCCCGCGGGCGGGAGCTGAGCGTGATGTTCCGTCGGTGCGGTCGCCTGTTGACTGCGGCACTCGTCTTCGCGATGAGTGCCGCAGCCGCGCGAGCACAGGCGACGGTAGAGCCGACGCTGATGGACGTGCGACTTGGCCAGGTTGCCTCACTTGCGCTGCGCGGTGAGCGCGAAGGCGAACGCGTCTGGCTCCCGGTGGCCGAACTCGCCGCCGCACTGGAACTGGAAGTTGTCGTGCGCACGAAGACGCGTGTCGAAATGCGCCGTTGGCCGTCGCGCGACCTGCTCGTCTTCGATCGCGATTCAAATTTTGTACGCGTCGGCACGCTGCCACTGCGTATCACCGCCGGCGCGCTGCGTGTGAGCGACGGGGAACTGGAAGCCGATGTCGTGACGCTGCAATCCGTGTTGCGCACGACGTTCGAAGTCAGTTGGACAGACCTGATCATCTCGTTGCCGCTCATCGACTCGCTGCCGATCGGCAGACGCGTGGCACGCGAGCAGGCGCATGCGCGCCTGATGGCGCGCAATGGCGGCCTGAGCACATCGTCCACCGCACCGCTCGCACGCCCGCTCGCTGACGGCGCAGTGCTCGACTACTCACTGAGCGTGCCGTTGTCCGGCGCGCAGCGTGATCTGGGCTGGTCCACTGCACTCGGCCTGGATGTGCTGGGCGGCTCGCTTGAGTTGAGCACCGGAGCCGTTACCGGCGGCACGCGGCTGCCGACGCTTGCGTCATGGACCGGCGTCTGGCGAGACGGCCGCAAGCTCACGCAGATGCGCCTCGGCGATGGCCTGGGCAGCGGTCCGCAGCCACGACTCGGCCGCGGCCTCATGTTCACGAATTCACCGTATTCACGACCGGCGCTGTTCGGCCTCCAGACGTTGCGTGGCGATCTGCCACCCGGCTGGACGATCGAGGCCTACAAAAACGGTGAACTCGTCGCCGTCGATACGGTCGGTCGCGGCAGCGGCTACCTGCTGCAGATGCCGGTGCTCTACGGGGAAAATCCAGTCGATCTGCTGGCGGTGGGGCCGTTCGGGCAGACGCGTGCGCTGTCGGAGAATCTGCGCATTCTCTCCGACCTGCTGCCGCGTGACAAAAGCGAGTACGGCGTCAGCGTCGCGCAGTGCCGTCTGCGTCAGCAGTGTCTGGCCGCCGGCACATTCGACTTCCGCGTCGGACTCACCGATCGCTGGACGATGCGTGTCGGTGTGGACGGAATCGCGCGCGATTCGGTGGGCTGGCGTCAGGCGCCGTATCTTTCGTTCGTCGGTGCGCCGCTGCCACAGGTCGCCGTCCAGCTGGATGCCGCCGCACTGTCGCGCACGCGGATTGCCGTCAATCTCGAGCCGTCACGTCAGCTGCGCATGTCGCTCGAGCAGAGCTGGTTCGGCGCGGATCCGATCGATCCGTTGATCGCAGCGCGCCGCAGCATGCAGAGCAGTGTGTACGCATACTGGCGCTCGACAGGCGTACGGCAGACCTCCGTCGAAGGGAGCATCGACCGGAGCGGCTTTCTCGATGGTGCCACGCTCACTCGCGCACGCATCGGCGTCGGGACGCAGACCGGTGGGCTGCGCGTGCAGCCGTATCTGCGGCTCGATCAGTCATCGCGGGGCGGCTACTCCCAGGGCGCCGGCGGCATCGAAGCAACGCTCCTGCCAAACTCCAGCCGCGGTGCGTACCTCGGCGCGGCATTGCTGCGCGTGATCGGGGAACTCGATGCGCGTGGGCGGGCCGTTCGTGAAGCCGTCACGCTTGCGATGCCGATGCCAGGCTCGTTTCGTATCGATGCGGGATTGGCGATGCAGCGCGGCCAGCGCGGGCCGATCGCCACACTCACGATGTCGCGCGATCTCAATGCACTGCGCAGCTACACCACGGCCACCGTCTCACGGGCCGCATCGAGCGCGTTGCAGAGTGTGCAGGGCTCGGCGCTGTTGTCGCGCGGTGAGCGTCGTCCACAGTTCGTCACCGGCCCGTCGTTGCAGCGCACCGGCGTGACCGGAATCGTCTTTCTCGATCGCAATGCGAACGGACGCCGCGACGCTGGCGAACCGGCGGTTCCGGGCGTGCTGGTGCAGGTCGGCGCCGGCTACGCGCGCAGCGATGCCGAGGGCCGCTATCGCGTCTGGGATCTGGTGCCGTTCGTGCCGCTGCCGGTTGTGATCGACTCTCTCTCGCTGCCGTCGCCGCTCTGGATCCCGACCATCGAGCATACGAATATCGAGGCGGGGCCGAATCGCTTCGAGCCGCTCGACATTCCGCTGGTGGCCGGCGGTGTGGTCGAGGGGCGCATCGTGTGGGAGCGTCCGGGCGGAACGTCGCTGCCGCCTGTGCCACTCGTGATTACGAACGCACGCGGCGACATCGTGGCGCATGCCCAGACGTTCAGCGACGGCGAGTATGTGATCTTCGGCGTGCGTCCAGGGACGCTGACGGTGCGTGTCGACGCCGCCTGGCTCACCGCACAGCAGCTGCGTGCGGACTCCCGCACCGTGCCGCTCGCGTCCACCGACGACGGCGCGACGGCTCGCGTGCCGGCGATCACGCTCACCCCACTGCGCTGACGGTCGCTAGTAGCCGACGGTCGTCCGGGCCCCAGCGACGGCGCTGGCCGGGAGCGTGAATTGCGCGAACGCCGGTGACAGCAGCGCGTCGGACTGCTGCAGTGTCACGACGTACTCCTGCGCGCCCTGAAGACCGAGTGGCAGCTGCACGGTGAGGGCGCGGCTGCCGCAGCCCGTCATGGCGTCGAGGGGCAGCCGGGAGGTCCGGGTGCTCGCCACGGCGGAGCGCGCGTCCACCGTCAGTGCCCCGCTGCCACAGCCGTCGAGCTGAATGCGGAGCTCGCCCGGCACAGGGGTCCACGCCATCGCGAGCAGTGTCAGTGGGCGAGCCATGACGGTCGCACTGATGGCGACACTCCCGGCGCTGCTCTGGGCCTGTGTGAGCCGCGGCGCGGCAACGGTCAACAGCGCCGAGGCGACGAGCAGCGGGCGGCAGAGATGAGGCATGACACCGAGTGTCGGCAGGCGTTCGCGACCGCATCAGCCGCGCGGCTTCGCGCGACCTCGAGGCGTGTCGGGACCGACCAAGGTTGAAGACTATCATCTGAACCGGCCGACCGCGGGACCTTCCAGCGCCCCGGCTGCGCTAATTTGAAGTTCGAGAGCGGCCGCCGTGACCGCTCGGCCAATTCCCGGTCCGCCGTCCGTGCGGATCAGACCTGCCAGTCAGAGGAGTGTCGTTCGGATGCCCGGTTTTGCGAGTCTCGCACGTGAATGGTGGATGCCCGTCCTGTTCGTACTCATCGCAGGTCACCTGACCAATATCTGTGTCACGTTGTTCCTGCATCGTGAGCAGACCCATCGCGGTGTGCGTTTTTCGTCAGTGGTGTCGCTGCCGATGCGCCTCTGGCTGTGGATGAGCACTGCGACCGTGACCAAGGAGTGGGTTGCCTGTCACCGCAAGCACCATGCATTCGCCGATCGCGAGGGCGATCCGCATTCACCGGTCGTCGAAGGGCTGCGCAACATCGTCGTGAAAGGCGCCTTTTACTATCGCACGGCCGTGCAGCAGCCGGGAATTCTGGAGAAGTACGGCAAGGGGACGCCGTCCGACTGGCTCGAACGGAATCTCCTGACCCGGCACAGCTCCCTCGGCATCATCGTCATGCTGTTGGTGGATCTGTATCTGTTCGGCGTGTTCGTCGGCGCGATCGTGTGGGCGCTGCAGATGATCTGGATCCCGTTCTGGGCCGCCGGCATCATCAATGGCGTCGGGCACGCCGTCGGCTATCGCAATCACGACGTGAAGGATGAGAGCCGCAACATTTCGCCGATCGGCATCATGATCGCTGGCGAGGAGCTGCACAACAATCATCATGCCGACCCGCACTCTGCGAAGTTTTCACATCGCTGGTTCGAATTCGACATCGGCTGGATGTACATCACGCTGCTGTCGTGGGTGCGGCTGGCGGAAGTGAAGTACGCGCACGGTCGCGTGGCTGCCGCGGTGGTCAGCGGCGACTGACGACAACGCGCCAGTATTGCGGGACCGGCGGGCGAGTGCCATCAGGCGCTCGCCCGCATCATCTTTCAGGAACTGAAACTGCAGTGCATCGTTGCCGTCCCCTTCTACCGAGTCTGCCGTGCCCGACCTGACTTGCAGCCGCTGCGGCACCACGCGCGCCGGCTTTGACCGTCCTCCCTTTCCCGGCGCCATCGGACAGCGTGTGCTGGGCGAGATCTGTCAGGTCTGCTGGGGCGACTGGCTCAAGCAGCAGACCATGCTCATCAATCACTACGGTCTGAACGTGATGGATCCGCAATCGCGCCAGTTCCTGATGAAAAACATGAGTTCCTTTCTGTTCAAGGCCGGCGATGGCGCCGAGATCGACACCACCAAACAGGGTACAATCACGCACTGATGACACGCCGCCTCCTTCGCACGATCGCGCTTTCGGTCGTTTTCCCCAGTCTGCTTTCGGCGCAGCGGGTGACCGCGCGCGACAGTGCCTGGGTACGCTCGACGCTGTCGCGCCTGACGCTCCGCCAGAAAGTCGGCCAGATGGTCTGGCCCAGCGTTTTCGCGGACTACGCCGCTACCAGCGACTCGGCCTGGTCGCGGATCAGTGGCTGGATTCACTCCGATCAAGTCGGCGGATTCACCATGTCCATCGGCAGTCCGATGGAGATGGCGGCGAAGCTCAACGCGATGCAGATGATGGCACGCGTCCCGCTGCTGATCGGTGCCGATCTCGAGGCTGGGGCCGGCTTTCGGGCCAGCGGCGGCTACTTCCTGCCGAATGCCATCGATCTGGGCGGGGCCACGCTGTTCCCGCCGCTGATGGCGCTTGGTGCGACGCGTGATACAGCGCTTGCCTACGAGTACGGCAAGGCGACTGCGGTGGAAGGGCGCGCGCTCGGGATTCACATCGTGTACGGGCCGGTGCTCGACGTGAACAACAACGCCGCGAACCCCGTGATCAACGTGCGCAGCTTCGGCGAAGACCCGTCGTGGGTCAGCCGCCTCGGTGCGTCGTTCATCCGCGGTGTGCAGGAGAACGGCATGATCGCCACCGGGAAGCACTTCCCCGGGCACGGTGACACCGACGTGAATTCGCATCTCGCGTTGCCAGTGGTGACGGCATCACGGGCACGCCTCGACTCGGTCGAGCTGCCGCCGTTCCGCGCCGCGATCGCGGCCGGTGTCGGCGCGATGATGACCTTTCACGGCAGTATGCCGGCGCTCGACTCGACTGGCACGCCCGGCACGCTGTCGGTGGCGGTGCTCAGCGGACTCCTGCGTCGGAATATGGGGTTTACGGGACTGATCATCTCCGACGCGATGGACATGCGGGGCGTGCTCGATCGCTACGGTGCCGTCGAGGCGGCAAAACTCGCGGTCATTGCCGGGGCTGACATTCTGATTCAGCCGGAGAACGTGGCGCAGACGATCGATGCGGTGGTGGCCGGTGTAGCAGAGGGGCGCATCCCCGCCTCGCGCATCGATGCGGCGGTGCGTCGGATTCTCCTGGCGAAGGCGCAGCTGGGTCTGCAGCGCAGGGCTCAGGTCGATCTCGCGCGTGTGCGGAGCGTGGTGGGAGATTCAGCAAACAAACGATTATCCGAGCGCGTGGCGTCACGCGCGATTACGCTCGTGCGTGACTCCCTGAAGCTGCTGCCGTTGCTGGGCGCGACGGGGACACCGGATCGGCGCATTCTGCACCTCGTCGTGTCGCGGAGCACGAATCTCGGCGCGGGGACGACGTTTGCGGCTGCGCTCGGCCGGAGTGCGGGGCGTGTACGGACGGTGGTGCTGCATCCGGATGATCCGTTTGTGGATGCGGCGCGCATTTTGCCGATAATAGATTCTTCGGATGTCGTGGTGCTGGCGTCGTACATGGCGCAGCAGTGGGACCAGGCCTCAGCGGCGGCGCCGGACGGGCTTGGTGCTTTTGTGAACGCAATTCAAGGCACGGGAAAGCCACTGATTGTTATTGGGTTCGGAAATCCATACCTTGGTGTGCAGTTGCCGCAGGTTGGATCGTATCTGATTGCGTGGAATGGCAGTCGGGCGTCGCAGCTGGCAGCGGCACGAGCGGTGTTGGGGCTGCAGCCGTTCAATCGCTATATTCCGATAACAATGTCGATTACTGGCCAGGCGCCAGCCACCGGCATCCGCAAATCACCGGCAGCCATACCGCGCTGACTGCCAATCGGCCGCTCACCCCGAGCGTGCACGATCCCGGGCGCGAAGGATCATGTGGTAATGCGCAATCTCTTTTCGCTGGACCTGGTCCTGCTGTCGCCACGCGATGGCGAATGGTTTGTCTGCACGTCGGCGGGTGCGGCGCGTGCGCGCGGCACCGCGCGGCTGCTGCCGTATATCGGCGTGACGAAGGCGCCGAACGACGCGCTGCCGGCCGTGGCAAAGACGCTGGCTACGAAGACGGTCGGCGCGGCGCCGCGCTGGATGACGCAGGTCGGCGCGTTCTCCGAGGGCACGCACCCGGCTGATACGCCGATCTCGATCGCGTTCGTCGCAGTCTACCCCGACGGTACGGTGCACGACGACGAGGGCTGGGTGCGCGCCGAGTCGGCGGTGTTGCCGCCGCGTCAGAAGGCGTTGTTGAAGGCGACGCTTGGCATGCTGAAGCACGCGGTCGAGCATGAGCCGATTGCGTTCCATGCGCTGCCGACGACCTTCACGTTGCGCGAACTGCAGCAGGTGTACGAACTGCTGCTCGAGCGTCCGCTGCACAAGGCGAGCTTCCGTCGCTCGCTGCACGCCGCCCATCTGGTGGAGCCGACGAAGGCGTGGCGCGCCGAAGGCCGTGGCCGTCCGGCGCAACTCTACAAGTTCGCGCCGCGTCGCCGTCGTGGCGCTGTGCGTGGCGTGCGCTTCGAACTCGCGCGCTGAGTCCGGCACGAGACCGTAACCAACGACAAAAGGGGCCGGTGATCTCGCGATCACCGGCCCCTTTTGTCATGGCATCACTGCAGTTAGAAGCGAATCAGGCCTTGGTGACTGCGTCCGCCTGCGGTCCCTTCTGGCCCTGTACGATCTCAAACTCGACTTTGTCGCCTTCAGCCAGAGACTTGAAGCCCTGGGACTGAATTGCGCTGAAATGCACGAAGACGTCCGGGCCACCCTCATGAGCGATAAACCCAAAGCCCTTTGCATCGTTAAACCACTTAACCGTTCCCTGAATCCGTGCCATGATGTGGCTCCTCGCGTCCCGCCGGTCTTGCATGTAAAGCGCGAGCGACGAACCGTCCCTCGAGCAGTGCCGTGACACACCAGCGGTGAAGTGTCAGTGCACGATAACGCGGAGTCTTTCCGTGCATGAAACGAGCCGCGGCGTCAGGAGAGCTCCTGACGCCGCGGCCTATACAACCCATTCAGTTGTCAGCGCCGAATGTGCAGCGCGTCAGGCGGCACCAGCGATATACCGCGCTACCCGGCCGCAGGTTTCACAGCGCAACGTCACGTGACTGCGCGGCGGTGGCGGCATCAGTGCAGGTTCACGCTCGAACTGAGCCGAAGCACAGGACGGGCAGACCAGTGGAATTCCTGTACGGTCGCTGGCGATCAGATTCAGCGCTTGTGCAGGGTTGTACGACGCGGGCCGAGGCTTACGCATGTACCCTCCAAATTGTGGTCCCTTTGGCAGATCAGGTGCCTAGAGCCAATGGGCGATGAGAGAACAGTAACCACGAAAGGAAGGCCCTGAAAAGCCCCATTCATCGGTTCGCCAGAGGGCCAAATCGACGCATTTCAGCACCAGACCGTATCGGTGCATGGAACCGCCGGTATTGGCCCCGACCCACACTCATTCTGAACTCAGAATAATTGTAGGGTTGATGTGTCGTTAGTGACGCTATATCGGCGAATAAACGGAAATTCGACTACACAATTGTGCCGAAACATGCGAGTGAAGATTTCGTTCATGCATGAACGGGCGAGTCTCGGTACAAACCCGGAAGTAACCATGCGCAACTCGGACGAGTGACAATCCCGACGCAATATCACAGGACGTGTCGGCATGCCATTCTGGCCGGACATCTGTATGCCTGAGCTTCCTGAGCTTCCTGATCTTGCCGGATCGTGCACGAAACCCCCGGCGGCGCAGCAGCTGAAATTCACGGCTCAGACCGCGAATGCCCCCATCACCAGATGCCGACAGCTCCGGCGCGCCCGACGACTCGGCGCAGCGGCCGTGCGCATGACTCAACGCAGGCTCCCAACGGCGCACATCCCAGTCCGAGGATTATGCCTCGTCCCAGCGGAACGGGCGACGCCAGATCCGCCGATCGAGCTGCCACGACTTGCGCGCCGATATTTCGTCACTATTCGGAAACAATTCGCCGTCCGCCAGCGACTCGACGAACGAATCCGCCTTCGCACTCGACTCATCGGCCCAGTGCAACAGCTCCGCCTCGACCGTCATCGGCTGCACCGGACTGCCGAATTCGAGCGACCCGTGATGCGACAGGATCATGTGCTGCAATTCCGTCACGTGGCCATCGCCGAGTGTGCATGTGCCCGCCGCGCGTGATGCCGCAACGCGCTCCGTGAACATGAGGCACCCGAGCACCACATGCCCGATCAGGTGATTGCGAGGATCGTAGCCGAGCCCTTTGGCATCAACGGTATACGCCTCGACCTTGCCGATGTCGTGTAGCAGCGCACCGGCGACCACGAGGTCGATGTTCGCCTTGCGCATTGTCTTCGCCATCTGCTGACCGATCGAGGCCACCTCGCACACATGCAGCAGCAGTCCGCCGAGCCTCGCGTGATGTCCGCGCACGGCACCAGGCGTACGCTCGAAGCGCGCGCGGAACGCGTCATCTGAAAAAAACAGATTCACCGCCTCCGCGAGGCGTGGCGTACTGATGCTGCCACGCAGCTTGTCGAGGGCATCCCAGAGCCGCTCGGTGGCGTACTCGACGCGCGGCAGAAACTCGTCGATGCGCTCGGTGCCGCTGGGCAGCACGCGCACCGGTCCGGTCACCTTCAGCTGACGCGCGCCGGTCTTGGGGTAGACCTCAACCTGACCGAGCACCTGAACGACACGTCCTTTGTCCACGCCGTCGAGCCACGGCGCGTTGTCCTTCCACACCGGCGCGGTCTGCAGCGAGCCGCTGGCGTTGCCAAGCGTCAGCACCCAGAACGGATCGCCGGCGCCAGTGGTGCGTTCGACACGCTCGAGGACGAGGAGTTCGGCCGACACGGCCGCGCCGGCGGTCAGCTGCGAGAGATTCAACGGTGGCATAAGCTGCGCAGACAAGGCGGAGAGCAGGAGATGGCGAGGCGGACGGCGAACGGGTAGGCGCAAGCAAGATGTCGCCGCGCGATATGCCCTGTCGAGCCGAAGGAATTGTCGTATCATCGTCTCAGCGCTGCAGCATCGCTGCAGCCCCCGCATCCTTACCGCCCGCGATGAAGCGCTACCGAAACACCATCATCACCATCCTGCTCCTCGCAGGCCTGGCTGCAATCTTCTGGAACAAGACGATGTCGGCGCAGCTCGCCACGTGCGAAGTCTGCGTCAACTTCAACGGACAGCGTCAGTGTTCGAAGGCCAGTGGCGCGTCAGCCAAGGAGGCGACACGCACAGCGCACTCGACCGCGTGCGGGCCGGTGTCGAGCGGCATGAACGAGAAGATCGCCTGCGACAATCGCGAACCCGTCCTGCAGCGCTGCGATCCGCCGGCGCAGTGACACGACGGCGCGGTGACACG
>JBBRLZ010000009.1:0-117123 GCA_038231095.1 Gemmatimonadales bacterium | reverse complement strand
TCTGTTCGCCGTCCCGCGCAGGGGCGTCGTCCGTCGGCTCACATGTGATGTCCGCGCTACGGGTTGATGCAGATCGCACGCCAGGCGCGACACGCCGCACTCATCACCGGCGTCCTGCTGCTCTGTGTCTACGTCGGCACGGCGGCGCCGTCGCTGACGTTCTGGGATGCAGGTGAATTTGCGACAGCCATCGGCACGTTCGGTATTCCGCATCCGCCCGGCACGCCGCTGTACGTCGCGATTGGCACGGCGCTCTGGCACCTGATCCCGGGCCTGTCGCCGGTGCAGACCGGATCACTGCTCTCCGCGTCGTGCACGGCAGTCGCCTGCGCGCTCGCGGCGTGGATCGTCGCGAGTGTCACGCGCCGTCGCGCGGTCGGTGTGATCGCCGGGCTCTGCGCCGGCGCCATGGGATCGGTCTGGATGAATGCGACCGAGACGGAAGTCTATGCGGCGTCGCTGCTGTCGGTTGCGGTGCAGTGCGCACTCGCATGGCGGGCATTCGAGTCGGACGACGATCGCGCACGCATCGCGCTCGCCTACGTCGGCGCGCTGTCGCTTCCGCTGCACCTGAGCGCCCTCGTCGCCACGCCCGCAGCGATGCTACTCGCGAACACCGATCATGCGGGGCGAGTGCGCTGGTCGCCGGTCATTGCTGGCGGTGCACTCGTGCTCGCAACGGTCGTTCTCAGTCAGGGAATGCTCTGGCTCGCGATGATCTTCGTCGTGACTGCCAGCACATCGTTCCGCGTTCGCAGGGTCCCGCTGGAGCACGAGGCCGCGCGTGCGGCGGCTTTCCGCCGGGGCGTGCCATGGGTACGGTCCGCCGGGATCATGACGCTGGTCGGCTGGAGCGCACTTTTTATCCTGCTCGTGCGTGCGCGCCACGCGCCGTTCCTCAATCAGGGTGATCCCGACACGCTCACCCGACTCGTCGAGGTCTTCACGCGCGCGCAGTACGACGTCGCCGCGCCGTGGCCGCGTCGTGCGCCGCTCTGGCTGCAGCTTGGCAACATCGTGCAGTACGCCGACTGGCAGGTGGCGTTGAGTCTCTGGAACGACGTCATGCCGTCGCTGCTGCGCACCCCGTTCTCCGTCATCGCCGCCATCGTCGGTGCGGTTGGGGCGATTGGACACTGGCGCATGCATCGCGTGACTGCGCGGGCGATGGCCGCGCTCATGCTGCTCGCGACGATTGGTGTCTGTCTGCAACTCAACCTCCGCGCTGGTCCGTCATTCGGTTACGGCATACTTGCGGATAGCGCACTGCGTGAAGCGCGCGAGCGCGACTACTTCTACGCGCTTGCGTTCTGGGGCTGGGGGCTGTGGATCGGCATCGGTGCATGGGTGCTCGCGCGGCGTACCGCGAAACCATGGCTCCTCGCGTCGCTGGTGCCGGTTGCCATGATCGCGGGCAACTGGCGCGCAATCGCGCGAGACGCCCTGCCGGAGCGGCGGCTGGTGAACGAAATGGCGGCGGAGTTTCTGCACGACGTGCCGGTCGGCGGGATGCTGTTCACGGCGGGCGACAACGACTCGTATCCGCTCTGGTACAGGCAGGCCGTCGATTCGCTTCGGCCCGACGTGCACGTCGTCGTGACGTCGCTGCTGCCGGCCAATTGGTATCTCCGCGAGAGCGCGGCGCGCGCCGGCAGCCTGATTGCCGATACGAGCATTGCGGCCACACCGATGGCACGCGCCGGATTCCTCGCGCGGCAGCAGCTCGACCGCAAGGGATCCGTGGCCGCATCCATTCTGCTGTCGTCCACCGAGCGAACCGAGCTCGGCCGCCTGGCGCTGATCAACTGCTGGCGCCGATATGGTCTCATCGACATCGGCACGCGAGCGCCGGTCTGTTCGCCGCGCATCAATGCCGAGCGCGCCGCAGCAAGCGCCAGGCGCCTCGCACCGTTGCTCAGGCCAGCGGCGCGTCAATCGATCGACGGAATGGCCACCGCATTTCAAGCGATCGCACGCTGTCCGGGTGCCGCTGTGGCCGCTGCGCTGCGTGCTGGCGCGCCGCCGGACAGCGGCACCGGCGCGTTGCTTGATATCACGTGTAACCTTCGGTAAATTCACGACTTATGGCGTTTTCGGACTTGGCCGAGCGGGTGCACGAAGTGCGGGACCGGATCGAGGCGGCGAGAGCGCGCGGCGGGTACGGTCAGGCAGTACGACTGATTGCGGTGACGAAAACGCACGGGTCGGATGCCGTGAATGCCGCCGCCGCCTGTGGCATCACGGATGTTGGCGAGAATAAGGTGCAGGAAGCGCTCGACAAGATGCAGACCGCCACCGCCGGCGTCCGATGGCACCTCATCGGCCACCTGCAGCGCAACAAGGCGAAGGCAGCGCCTCGCTTTGCGATGGTGCATTCGCTCGACAGCGTCCGGCTCGCCGAGGCGCTGCAGACGGCGGCAGCGGACGCTGGGAAGGTGCAGGATGTGCTGGTGCAGGTGAATGTTGCCGGCGAGGAGCAGAAGTTCGGCATCGCACCACACGAGGTCGAGGCGTTGGCGGTGCACCTCAGCGGCTTGTCGGCGCTGCGCGTGGCGGGTGTGATGTGCATGGCGCCGTACACGGACGACGAGTCGATACTGCGGAAGGCATTCAGTGGCGCGCGGGTCGCACTCGCCACCGTGCAAGCGGCGGGTCACGGCGCAGCGGATGAGTTGTCGATGGGTATGTCGGGAGACTACGAGGTCGCGGTGGAGGAGGGGGCCACACTGGTCCGTTTGGGCACCGTGCTGTTCGGAGCGAGGAACTGATGTCTGACGAGCAATTTCGGCTCACGCCGCTGGATGTGCGGCGCTGGGAGTTCGGGTCGGCGCTGCGTGGCTATGATCGCGCGCGCGTGGATGAATTCAAGGCCCGCGTCGCCGACGAGATCGAAGAACTCGCGCGACGCATCAACGACCTCGATACCAAGGCGCGCGGATTCCACGATCAGATCCGCTCATTCCGCGAGCGCGATCGGGCCATCAATGACGCTCTCGTCAGCGCGCAACAGCTGCGTAGCGACATCCGCGAACAGGCCGAGAAGGAAGGTTCGCTCGTGCTCCAGGAAGCGCGCAGCGACGCGGATAAGTACGCCGGTGAGGCACGCCTGGAGGCCGATCGCCTGACGCAGGATTCGCGTGCCGAATCGGACCGCGTGCTCACCGACGCCAAGGTTCGCAGCGAGGAAATGCTGCGCGACGCGCGCGACGAGTGCGAGCGCATGTTGCGCGAAGCGAAGGCGGAAGCCCGCTCGCTCGTCGAGGATTCGCGCAACACCGCCAAGCGCATCGCCAGCGATCTGGATCAGCTCAACCGCTCGCGCACGTCGTACCTCTCGCAGATGAAGGCGCTCGCCGAGCGGCACCTGCAGGATGTCGAAGCCTCGCGCACGGCGGCTCCGGTGCTGCCGGCCTCGGTAGACATGTACCTCCACGAGACGGATGACGTGGTGGACGCCCGCATCAAACCGCGCCCGACGCCGCTGATGAGCGCCATCATCCCGGCCAAGGAGACGATCACCGATCCGGAGACCGTCCGCGCCCTGACGGATGGCATCATCCCGCGCAGCGCGCTGCCGGAGCAGAAGTCGTGACTGGCAGCGGCACGCCGTCGCTCAACGCCACGGTGGAAATGAAGGCCTTTCGTACGGTGACACCGATGCCCATGCCGCACAGCATGGAACGCATCACCGCGGCTGCGCAGGCGATTCAGGCGCATTTTGCGAAGAAGCCAACGGAAGCGATCATCCTCGGGACTGGCCTCGGTCAGCTGGCCGATCAGATCATCATCGAAGCGACGATCGACTACGCGGACATTCCGGGCTTTCCGCTCTCGACCGTCGAGAGTCACGCCGGCCGGCTGCTCTGCGGCACGCTCGGCGGTCGGACCGTCGTGGCGATGCAAGGACGCTTCCATCGCTACGAAGGCTACTCGCTGCACGAGGTCACCTTCCCGGTGCGCGTGCTGCGCGCGCTCGGCGCCGAGACACTGATCGTCTCGAATGCCTGCGGTGGCATGCATCCGCTCTGGGAGCGCGGTGATCTGATGCTCATCGCCGACCACATCAACATGCTCGGCGACAATCCGCTCGTCGGGCCGAATGATTCATCGCTCGGGCCGCGCTTTCCCGACATGTCCGTTGCGTACGACGCGCCGCTGCGCGCCCTCGCACGTCAGGTGGCGGTGAAGCAGGGCATCACCCTCCGCGAAGGTATCTACGTCGCTGTCGTCGGTCCGAATCTCGAAACGCGTGCAGAGTATCGCATGCTGCGCGGCCTCGGTGCCGACGTCGTCGGCATGTCCACCGTGCCCGAAGTCATCGTCGCCCGTCATGGCGGCATGCGCGTGCTCGGCCTTTCCATCATCACTGACATGTGTCTGCCGGATTCGCTGCAGGAAGCGACGCTGGACGAGATCGTCGCGACCGCGAACGCCGCGCAGCCGAAGCTGACGGCACTCGTGCGCGGAGTGCTGGAGCAACTGTGAGCGACCGGTCACACAAGACGTACAAAGAGCTGACGGCTGCCGACACGCCGGACGCTCTCGAATCCGCATTGCTCGACACGTGGGAGACGGAGGGACTCTTCGATCCCTCCTTCCAGGCGAAGCCGGGACAGGCATCGTTCGTGTTCTACGAAGGGCCACCCACGGCCAACGGTCGCCCCGGCATTCACCACGTCTTTGCGCGCACGCTGAAGGACCTCATTCCGCGGCATCGCGCGATGAAGGGCTTTCACATCACGCGCAAGGCCGGATGGGATACGCACGGGCTGCCGGTCGAAATCGAAGTCGAGAAGGCCCTCGGCATCAGCGGCAAGCGCGACATCGAGCAGATCGGCGTGGCGGAGTTCAACCGTCGCTGCCGTGAGAGCGTGTTCACCTATCGTGGTGACTGGGAGAAGCTGAGCAAGCGCATGGCGTACTGGCTCGACTACGAGCGGCCGTACGTCACGTACACCAACGAGTATGTCGAAAGCGTCTGGTGGGCGCTGGCCACGATGCACGCGAAAGGGCTGCTCGTGCAGGGGCACAAGATCCTGCCGTACTGCCCGCGCTGCGAGACCGCGCTCTCGAGCCATGAAGTCGCGCAGGGCTACAAGGATGTCGAGGATCCGAGCACGTACATCGCGCTCGATCTGGCCGACCCGTCGAGCAGCATCCGCCGCCGCATTCTCGTGTGGACGACGACGCCCTGGACACTCGTGTCGAATGCGGCACTCGCCGTACATCCCGACATTGCCTACGTCGAACTGCAGAAGCGGACCGGCGCGGAGTTCACGATCATCCTTGCCGAATCGCGTATTGCGGCGGTGCTCGGCGCCGACTGGGCCGATCGCTGGACCCCCGTGCGCACACTGCGCGGTGCGGATCTCGTGGGCATGCGCTACACGCGCCCGCTGGACTGGGTCGAGTATCCCGAGGGAACGAGTCACGAGATCATCGTCGGCGAAACCTTCGTCTCCGCCGATGACGGTACGGGAGTCGTGCACATGTCGCCAGCGTTCGGCGCCGACGACTACGGCGCAGGGCTGCGGCACAACCTCGCGTTCATCCAGCCTGTCGATGCGCGCGGTCGCTTTCCGGAATCGATGCCGATCGTCGGCGGCCGGTTCATCAAGGACGCCGATCCGCTGATCATCGATGAACTGAAGCGTCGCGATGTGCTCTGGAAGGATGGGCGATTCGTCCACTCGTATCCGCACTGCTGGCGCTGCGGCACGCCGCTGCTTTACTACGCGCGCGGATCCTGGTTCGTCAAGACGACGGCGATCAAGGACGACATGATCGCGCGCAACGATCAGGTGCAGTGGCAGCCGCCCGAAGTGGGTTCAGGGCGCTTCGGTCAGTGGCTCGAGAACAATGTGGACTGGGCGATCTCGCGCGATCGCTACTGGGGCACGCCACTGCCCGTCTGGGTGAACGACGCCGATGCGACCGAAATCGAAGTGATCGGCGGCTACGCGCAGCTCGCCGAGCGGATCGGCCGCGCGCTCCCGGAGGATTTCGATCCGCACAAGCCGCACATCGATCAGTACACGTGGCCGGCCAGGAGTGGCACCGGCACGATGCGTCGCGTGCCCGAGGTGATCGATACCTGGTTTGACTCCGGCAGCATGCCGTTCGCGCAGTGGCACTATCCGTTCGAGAACGCAGACGTCGTCGCCCAGCATTTTCCAGCCGACTACATCTGCGAAGGCGTCGATCAGACGCGCGGCTGGTTCTATTCGCTGCTCGCGATTGCCACGGCACTCGGCGATGCACTGCCGAACAATGCGCCCGGAACAGCGGCGCCGTATCGGCACGTGCTCGTCAACGATCTCGTGCTCGATGCAAATGGCCTCAAGATGTCGAAGAGCAAGGGGAACGCCGTCGAGCCATGGAAGGTCATCGGCACGCACGGTGTGGACGCGGTGCGCCTGTTCCTGATCAGCACCAGTCAGGTCTGGATCCCGCGGCGCTTCGACGAGGACGTGCTGCGCCAGACCGCCGGCCGGTTCCTCGTCACGTTGCGGAACACGTACAGCGGCATCTTCGCGCAGTATGCAAATTTCGGCTGGTCACCGAGTGAGCGTGATCCGGCGATTGCGGCGCGTCCCGCACTCGATCGCTGGGTGCTCTCGCGCCTCGCGGCCGTCGAAGCGGAAGCCGACCGGATGCTCGAAGCGTACGAACCGACGCTCGCTGCGCGCGCGATCATGGAGTTCGTGGATGAGGATGTGTCGAACTGGTATGTGCGCCTCAGTCGCTCGCGGTTCTGGGACACCGACACCGATGACAACCGTGCGGCGTTCGCGACGCTCCACGAAGTGCTGACCGTCGTGTCGCGCCTGCTCGCGCCGTTTGCCCCTTTCCTCACAGACTGGATGCACCGCCAGCTCGTCGGCAGCTCCGTGCATACGGCACCGTACACCCGCACGGGCGTCACGGCGCGCGACGAGGGCCTCGAGCGCGACATGGCCGCCGTCCGCACGCTCTGCCGCCTCGCACGCGCCGCGCGCGAGGAGGCCGGCATCAAAGTCCGCCAGCCGCTTGGTCGACTGGTCTGCGTCGCCCCGCGAGACGAAGCGACCGGCGTCGAGGCACTGTCCGGTCTCATCCGGTCCGAGCTCAACATCAAGCAGGTGCTCTTCGCCGGCTCGGCCGACGATCTCGTGAAGGTCTCGGCGAAGGGAAACTTCCGAGTGCTCGGCAAGCGCTTCGGCAAAGCCACACCGGCGGCAGCGGCAGCGATCGAGGCGCTCTCATCGGTGCAACTGCAGGCCTTCGAGCGTGGCGAACGCGTCACGATCACCGTCGACGGCGTTGAACACGCCCTCGAGAATGACGATGTTGTGCTGACGAGGTCGGCAGCGGGCGATCTCGTCGTGGCTGGTGACGGCGTGTATGTTGCCGCGGTCGATCCGCATGTAACCGGTGAATTGCGCCGAGAGGGGATCGCCCGGGAGCTCGTCAGCCGCGTGCAGCGGGCCCGGAAGGAGATGGGCCTCGCTGTCAGTGATCGGGTTCGTCTGACGGTTGGTGGGGTACAACTGGTGCGGGAAGCCGTGCGCGAGCATCACGCCTGGATCGCAGGTGAAGTGCTGGCCACGGTGCTCGAAGTGCACGACAGCGAGGCAGCGCCACCCGTGAGCATTGCCGCTGATCTGGACGGTGTCGCTGCGTGGTTCACCCTGGAACGGGACGATACGAAATGAGCTCTTCAGCCAGCGCACCGAAGCCCACTGTGAAGGGCTTCAGCAAGAAGGACCTCACGCATTTCGAGAAGCGACTTCTCGAGGAGCGGAAGCGCGTCCTGAAAGAGCTTGGGCATCATGGCAATCGATTCGGCGCTGAAGGCGATGGCGATCTGAGCGCGTATTCGTTCCACATGGCCGATCAGGGCACGGATGCGATGGAGCGCGAAAAGGCGTTTCTGTTCGCCAGCCAGGAGGGACGGTTCCTCTGGCATCTCGATCAGGCGCTCCGCCGCATTTACCGCTCCCCGGAGAAGTTCGGGCTCTGCCACGAATGCGGCAGTCCGATCGCGTTCGAGCGTCTGGATGCGCTACCGCACGCGCGGTATTGCATCAATTGCAAGCAGAAAGAGGAAGATGCAAAGAAGTAGCCGAAACGCCGGGCTTTTCTGGCCGGTTGCTGCAGGGTTTCTGCTGACGGACATCGTGACGAAGTGGTGGGCGGTGCAGGCACTCGCGCCGGCGCACACGCGTCACGAGATCCTTGGCGACGTGATGACGTTCACGCTGCTCTACAATCCGGGTGCAGCCTTCGGTCTGCACCTCGGCGAATGGTCGCGCTGGATCTTCACGGCGCTCACGGTTGGCGCCGTGTTCATCCTGACCCGGATGTATCAGGCCACCGCAGAGGGCGACCGGATTCGACTCACGTCGCTCGCCATGATTCTGGGAGGGGCGTGCGGCAACCTGATCGATCGCCTGCGCTCCTCACAGGGTGTGGTGGATTTCATCGACGTTGGATTCGGAGACATGCGCTGGCCGACGTTCAATGTGGCCGACATCGGAGTCAGCTGCGGTGCGCTGCTCCTTGCCTGGGTGCTGTGGCGCGAGGATCGTGCTGCCGCACTTGCTGCGACCGCCAGCGACGCATCCTCGGCGCATTGAGCGCCGCGACATGAGCTCGTCTCGTGAACTCGCGCGGTCGCTGACGATCGATGCCGTCGGCGACGGGCAGCGCCTCGACCTTATCGTGGCCGCCGCCACCGACCTGTCGCGCACCGCTGCGGCGACGCTGATCGCGACCGGGATGGTCACGGTGGACGGCAAGGCACAGAAAGCCGGCTTTCGCCCAACAGTTTCCCAGCAAATAGCAGTCACCATCCCAGCACCGCGCGGACTCGAGATCGTGGGAGAGGCGCTGCCGCTGTCGATCGTCTTCGAGGATGAACACCTCCTTGTCGTGGACAAGGCGGCCGGCATGGTCGTGCATCCTGCGCCGGGCAACTGGACGGGGACGCTCGTACACGCGCTCGTCGGGCGCGGCGGTGAGCTGTCGTCCGAAGCGGGCGATGAGCGCGCCGGTATCGTGCATCGGCTCGACAAGGAGACGTCGGGCCTGTTGATCGTCGCGAAGACTGACCGCGCGCATCGGCTGCTCTCCGCGGCGCTGGCCGCACGCCGTATCGACCGGCGCTACGCCGCCCTCACGTGGGGCCATCTGCGCGAGGACCGACAGACCGTCGAGGGCAACATCGGTCGCGATCCGAACAACCGGCACCGCATGGCGCTCGTCCCGTCCGGCAAGCCGGCACGCACCGACATTGACCGCTTGGCTCGCTTCGACGGGGGCGACCTCTTGCGCTGCAAGCTGCACACGGGTCGCACACATCAGATCCGCGTGCATTTGTCCTCGATCGGTCATCCGGTCATGGGGGACGACACCTACGGCGGAGGTGGTGGGCGGCGCGTGACTGGGCTGACGGCGGGGCGTCATGCTTTGCACGCTGCGGCGCTGCGTCTGCGGCACCCGATCACCGGCGAGGCGATGGCATTCCGGTCGCCGCTCCCGCCAGATCTTGACGCGGCCCTGCGTGCGATTGCCGGCGCCCATCAGCCGCCGGCCCGGGAAAATCTCCTCGAATTGTACGGCTTCCATTCCGGCGACACCGATGATCAGCAGCCCAACCCCGACCAGCACGCCGGCGCCTGACGCGTCCGGCCCCGACGGACCGTCGGGGCCACGGGTGATGCTGTTGAACGGCGGCGGGGTGACGGTGGCAATCGCCGCCAGTCTGGCGCGCGAGGTTTCGCCGCGATCTGCCGCCGTCCGGTTGCCCGGCGCGCCTGAGTTCGTCTGCGGAGTAGTCAATGTGCGGGGCACCCTCGTCCCGCTCGTCGATCTCGGACGCCTCCTCGACGTGGAGCCAGCCAACCCATCGGGATGGGTGGTGACGCTCGATCTCGGAGGGCGACGGTGCGCGCTGGCGGTGGACTCACTGCCGGTGCTGCGCGCCGCCGATGCGCCGCCCGGCGCACGTCCGACCGGCCAGGCATTCCTCCGCGGCGAGGTGTGCGTGGCAGGGACCACGCTGCCGCTGCTCGATGTGCATGCGCTGGCCGACGACATCCTGCTTCAGTAGGACCACGCGACGCCGCGTGTTTGCCCCAAGGATCATCACATGAGTCATCGTGTTCTGGTGTGCGACGACGCGCTCTTCATGCGCACCCTCGTCGGGGACATCCTGCAGCAGGCCGGTTTCTCCGTCTGCGGACAGGCAGAAACGGGCGCGCAGGCTGTCGCGCAGTACAAGGCGCTCAAGCCCGATCTCGTCACGATGGACATCGTGATGCCGGACATGGGTGGCATCGACGCCGTGAAGGAAATCACGAGCTGGGATCCCAATGCCAAGGTCGTGATGTGCAGCGCCATGGGGCAGCAGGCACTCGTGAACGAGGCACTGCAGGCCGGCGCGTCCGATTTCGTCATCAAGCCGTTTCAGCCGAATCGCGTGATCGAGGCCGTCCAGCGCGTGCTGGGCTGAGTCGCCATCGGCGACTTGCGCCACTGAGGATCACGCGCCGTGGACGCGCAGCGCATGCTCACGCTCTTCCTCGCGGAAGGGCGTGAGCTGTTGCATCGGGTGGATGCCGAGCTGCTGGTGCTCGAGCGGACCCCCGACGCGCGCGGTGCCATCGATGCCGTGTTCCGCGCGATGCACTCCCTCAAGGGGATGAGTGCGACGGTCGGTCTCAACGAGGCGGCCGCGGCACTGCACGCCGGTGAAACACTGCTCGCCGGTGCCCGCGATATCGGTGCACTGGACACGGCCTCGCTTGCCGCGCTGCTCGAACTGAACGACACGATGCGGCACGCCCTCGACGCGGCAGAACGCAATGCGCCGTCGCCGCCCGCACTGCATGCGCTCACGCTGCGCCTCGACTCGCTTGCGCCGCAATCAAAGACCGTGCGGCCCGCGCGCGCGCGTGTCAGCGCTGCCCATGTCGTCCGGCAGGCGACCGCCGTCGATGGCGCACAGTGGCGCGTGGATGTGCGCATCGCTGACGACGCGGCGATTCCGTTCGCGCGCGCGACCGTCGTCCGGAAGCGACTGGCCGCGATTGCGCCGCTGCTGCGCGTGGCACCGGACATCACGACGCAAGCCGAGGACGACTGGGATCGTGCGTTGACGATCTGGCTCGGCAGCGGCAGTGACAGTGCAGCCATCGAACGCGCGGTGCGCAGCGCCGGCGAGATCGCGGACGTGCATGTCGCGCGCGAAGTGGCGATGCCGGCGGTGCCGGGCAGCGACGTCGCCGAACGCAGCGTGCGGATTCCGGTGCAGCGGCTCGACGATCTGCTGGACCTGGTCGGCGAACTGGTCCTCGCACGCGATCGCCTGCTGCGAACCGTGGCGCCGACGGCCGACGAGGCCGCCCGTCATGCGATGGACGATGCCTCGCGGCTCATCATGCAACTGCGCGACGCGATCCTGACCAGTCGCATGGTGCCGCTCGCGCAGGTCTTCGATCGTTTTCCGCGCCACGTGCGCGACACCGCACATGCGCTGGGCAAGGAGGTCGATCTCGTGCTCGAAGGGCGCGAGCTCGAAGTCGATCGGTCGTTGCTCGACGAGTTGAGCGATCCCTTGCTGCACCTGTTGCGCAACGCCGTGGACCACGGCCTCGAATCGCCCGCCGATCGTCTCGCGCAGGGCAAGGATGTGCGCGGCCGACTCGTCGTGCGCGCGGTGCGCGACGGCGCGATGGTCGCCGTCACCGTCGCCGATGACGGCCGCGGAGTGAACCGCCAGACCGTCGCCGCCAGCGCGCGCGCGCAGGGTGTGACGGATGCCGAGCAGATGTCGCGGGATGATCATGGCCTGCTGCAACTGCTCGCGCGGCCCGGCCTCAGTACCGCCGCGACGGTGACGGCGATTTCCGGTCGGGGCGTCGGTGTCGACGCGGTGCTCAGCCGTGTGCACGCGCTGGGTGGCCGACTCGATCTGGCAACGGCTGATGGCGCTGGCACGGCGATCACCATCCGGTTGCCGCTCAGCGTCGCCATGCTCCGCGCACTGCTCGTGACAGTGGCAGGCGAGACGTACGCCATCCCGTTGGCGATGGTGCACGCCACCCACCTCGCCGATGTGTTGCTCGCCGACGGAGGACGCGGCCAATCACGGATGCCGACGTCGGTTGAAATCGCCGGCGAGTCGCTCCGTCTGGTGAGCCTGCGCTCACATCTCGGCCTGCCGCCGCGCAATGACGTTTCGGGCCACCTGGTCGTCCTCGAGGGTGCCACTGGTCGCGTGGCATTGCTCGTGGACGCCTGCACCGCTCAGCAGGAGATCGTCGTCAAGCCGTTGCAGCGCGTGCGCGGATCGGCGTCGATGTTCAGCGGAGGCACGATTCTCTCCGACGGCACGCCGTCACTCATCCTCGACATCAACACGCTGCCCTGATGCTCGCCACACGCGATGTCCGCAGTCTGAAGCCCGAGCAGCTCGATGCGCTGCGTGAAGTGGCGAACATCGGTGCCGGTCATGCGGCCACCGCACTCTCGACTATGACCGGGCAGTCGATCATGATCAAGGTGCCGACGATCACGATCGCGCGACTGGATGAAGTGCCAGGACATGTGGTCGAGCATCCCGAGGACGCGGTCGCCGTCGTGCTGTTGCAGATGCTCGGCGATCTGACGGGCCGCTCGCTGCTCGTCTTCCCGGAGCACACGGCCTGTCGCCTCGCCGAGATGATGCTGCAGCGCCCGCGAGGGTCGTCGCCGTCGATTTCGCTGCTCGAGGAAAGCGCGCTCAAGGAGTGCGGCAACATTCTCAGCGGTGCATACCTCAACGCACTCGCGGAGTTCATGCACCTGATGCTGCTTCCGTCGCCACCGACGCTGGCGGTCGACATGGCGAGCGCGGTGTTGAGCTCCGCGTTCCTGCAGTTCGGTGATGGACGCGACGTGGTGTTCTGCGTCGAGAGTGAGTTCCAGATGCGCGATGACGGTCAGGCCCTGCGCGGGTACTTCCTGCTGCTGCCCGACAACGGATCGTTGCAGAAGATTCTGCACGCGATCAAGCTCGCCTGATCACGCCGGCGGCGTCGGTCTCATGCTGGTGACTCCGCAGTCCGTCCCGGTGCTCTCGATCCGCGAAGCGGACCGCCTGCGCGCGATCGCGCGTCGCGTGCCCGGGACGAATGCGGGCGCGCAGAACAACTGCGGGGTGATGCTCGCCCGACGTGGCCTCGCGCACGAGGCGGCCGCCTGCTTCGAACGCGCGCTCGACGTCGATGCGCGCATGTCGCTCGCCGCGCAGAACCTGCAGCAGCTCGCCGCACGCACGGCGGTGGATGCCGAGCGCGTCACGCTGCTGCTCGACAAGCTCCGCCAGGTCCCGCACGACACCGAGACGGCCCTCGCGCTCGGCAAGTGGCACGCGCGCCTCGCCCGGCCGGCCGACGCGGCCACTGTGCTTGGCGAACTGCTCGACCGCTCGCCCGACGATCTGACCGCGCTGCGCGAGATCGCGCTCGTCGAACAGGCGCTCGGCTATCCCGATCGCGCATCGGCGTGGCTCGATCGGGCGCTCGCGCTGGCGCCCGACGACGTGTCGCTCCACGCGCTCGCGGGCGAAATCCTCTATCGTCGCGGCAAGACCGACGCGGCACGGCGCGTGCTCGATCGCGCGTTGGAGATCGACGAGTCGGCGGCATGGCCGCAGCATCTGCTCGCGTTCGTGCTCGGCGATATGGGTCAACTCGAAGCCGCGCAGGCTGCCGCGCAGCGCGCCCTGCAGCTCGATCCGAATCTGGCGCGCGTCGACATGAACCTGACGCTCGACGCGCGGCCGTTGAAGCCGCTCTCGCGCCCGGACAGCAACAGCGACGGTCGTGCGCACCTCACTCTCGGCATCGCATATCGCAACACCGGCTACTTCGATCAGGCGCTCGCGGAATTCGAGACCGCGCTGACTCGTGGTGAACCAGCGTCACAGGTGTACACGGCGCTGGCAGAAACGCGTGTGATGCGTGACGAGTGGTCGCTGGCCGCGGTCGCGTATGGCGATGCCGCGCACGCACAGCCTGGCGTTGCGGCGCCACTGGTCGCGCGCGCGGCCATGCTGTTGCGCGCGGGTGAGCAGGTCGAGGCGCGCAAGGCGATCGAGCAGGCGCTCGCGTGCGACGGCGATGTTGGCACCGCGTATCTCGTGCTTGGTGTGCTCGAGTCGCTCGACAATCGCGCCGTCGAAGCGCTGAGCGCATTCCAGCGGGTGCGCGGCACGTCGCGCGTCGAGTTGGCCGCGCGGCTCAACGCCGCCTGGGTGATGCGCCAGCTGGGGCGCCACGCCGAGTGCCTCGAAGGCTTCCGTCGCGTGACGGAGGCGGATCCGGAGAACGCACGCGCCTGGATCGGCGTCGGCGTCGCGTTCAGCGAATTGCGTCGCCTGCACGAAGCGTCGAACGCCTTCGAACGGGCCGCGACGCTGGCACCGGAGAGCGCCGACGCCGCGTATCATCTCGCCTTCACGCTGTCGCAACTCGGCCGCTACCAGGACGGCGTGCGCGCGATGAAGAAGGCGATGAGCTTCGACGGCGAGTTCGCACCGTTCCGCTTTCTTCTCGTGCTCGAGCCCGAAGTACCGGACACGGCGATCGACATTGCGGCGAATGATGGCGTGACCGGCGACGCGATGGCCCTGATGATGCTCAGCGGTGCCGCGCGGCCGATGGTCACCGCCGAACACAGCGCCGTGCTGTCGGCGCAGACGCCGTCGCATCCGATGCGCGCCGCCGTCCCGTCGCACGACGAAGTCGAGAAGAAGCGCACGCCGCTCGGTGCGTGGGTGGCGTTGCGGCGCGGTGGTACGCCCGTGTCGCACAGTGGCGTGCAGCAGCGCGTGACGCGGAACACACCCGTGATTCCGTTCGTGCGCGTGACCGGTACCGGGATGCCGCCCGTCGCCGTGCCGCAGCGCGACACCGCGAGCATGCGCGCGATTGCGGCACCGATGGCACCGGTCGTCGTCCGCAGCGCCGAAAGCGCCTTGCGGACAGCCCTCGCCGGCGATCCCGATCTGGCGCAGGTGCGTGTCGGTCTCGCTGCGTTGCTCCGCGACGATGGTCGCGTGCAGGAAGCGGAGGCAGAGCTGGTGCGCGCGCTCGAGAGTGTACCGACGTTCCACGACGCGGCGCGGGCGCTGGCGGAATTGCGCGTCGATCTCGGGCGACCGAGCGACGCAATGCTGGCACTCGTCCGCCCGTTGCGCGCGAATCCCCGTGACGCCGATCTCCTCGTCGCCCTCGCCGAAGCGCTGCTTGCGCTCGGACGCGAAGAGCAGGCGTTGTCGGCCATTTCACGCGGCGCGGCGGTCGCACCGGATCACGCCGGCGTGCGGACGCTGCAGGGATTCATGGCGCTGCGCACCGGCCGCGAGTCGGAAGCACTGCAGCACTGGCGCGTCGCGTCAGGCAGCGCGCTCGACGATCGCTGGGTCACGCGCGCACGGATCGCACTCGCCGAACACGATGATGTGGCCATTCCGCAAACGCCGGTCACGATGGGATCCGTGCGCGCGGTGAGCAGCTGATGGCACTCGAAGGCGCACTGCGCGATCTCGGACTGGCCGAAGTCATCCAGTTGCTCGCCGGCGGCCGGCGCAGCGGCGCGCTGCGCGTGTCTGGTGGCGCGGGCGCGCGCGGCGCCATTCTGCGATTCGCCGATGGTGCCGTCACGGCCGCACGCTGGGACGATGAGCCGGAGCCGGTCCTCAGCGCACTCTCGCAATCGGGCTTGATCGATGCGGACGATCGCGTCATCGCGGCGACGTGGGCGAGTCAGCAGACACCACCGCGCGCGTTGGTCGACGGCCTCGTCGAAACGGGAACGATCACCAGCCGCGCGCGGGACACGGTCGCTCGTCGTCTGATCGATGATCTCTGCTTCGAGCTCACGACCTTCGCGGAAGGCTCCTTCTCATTCACCGACGTCGAAGCGGTGAGTGCGCTCGAGCCGACGACCACGCTGCACCTCTCCGGTGAGGAGCTGTTCCTCGATGCGGCCCGCCGTCGCGACGAGTGGCCGGCGATCGAGAGTCGCATCGGTTCCCTCGGCGCCGTCCCCCTCGTCTGCGATTGCGATGCCGACGGCGAGCTGGCGGTGCCGGCGGACGGGTGGCGTGTGTTGTCGTGCGTGGACGGCTGCCGGACCGTGCGACAGGTCGCGTCGGCCGCTGGCATGCGCGTCTTCGAGACGGCGCGCTGGGTTTCGCGCTGGATCGGACTCGGCGTGCTGACGACCGATGCCAGCAGCACCGCCACCGACAGCGGCGACGCGATGGCCGGCGTCGCACAGCTGACCGCGCAGGCGCGCCGCGCACTTGCCGAATCGCGGTTCGAGGTCGCGCTGGCCGCGGCACGCACCGCGATCGGGCATGCGCCGCGCAGTGCCGCCGCGCACGTCCTCGCCGGCCGCGCACTGCTCGGGCTCGGGCGTGCCGACGACTGGGCCGAGGAGGTCCGGGTCGCCGTGCAACTCGATCCCCTCCTGCCCGAAGCGCAGGAGCAGTACGGCTATGTGGCGGCGCGGCGTGGAGAGTACGCCGCCGCACTGAGCGCGTGGGAGCACTATCTTGCAGCCGCACCGACTGCGCCGGACGCGGCCAGGGTGCGAATCGCACGCGATGCTGCGGCGCAACTCCAGGAACTGATCTCCGCACATGCCGGCAGCTGACGATATCCGCCGTTGGAGCAACGAACTCGCCACCGATCCGCAAAGCCTCGCTTTCGCGGACCTCGCCGAAGCGTTGCGACAGCAGGGCGACCTCGAGACCGCCGAGCGACTGGCCGTCCGGGGACTGGAGCGGCACCCCACCCACGGGCCCGCACTCGGTGTGCTCGCGCGCATCGCGGAGGCGCGGGGCGACCTGAATGCCGCCGCGGCCTTCTGGGAGCGCGCGCGTCTCTACAACCCGACGCCGACGTCCGGTGCCGCGAACGGCAGCGTGCCGTCGCCGCGGACGAATGGCCACGGCGATGCACCACCGCAGGTGACCACGCGAGCGACCGGCGCGGCCTATCCGACCGCCAGCTACGCCGCGGTGCCCAGCTTCACGGTGTCGCTCGCGACGCCGACGTCGCGACCGGAAGTCGTGCGATCCCTGGTGGCCGATGCGGATGGCCTGCTGCTCGCCAGCCCGCAGCCGAGTGACGACATGAGTGTGCTCGAAGCGATGGCGGCGGCGGTGGCTGGCGTCGGTGACGATGCGGCGCGCGCGATGAAGCATCTGAACCTCGGTGCCTGGCATGCGCTCGTGCTCGAAACAGCTGGTGATTCGCTCGCGCTGGCACCGGCGCCGGGTGGATCGTTGACGGTGCTCAGTGTCGCTCCGCATGTGCCGATCGGTCGCGTGCGGGCGCTCCTCAGGGTGGCGACGGCGCGAGCCGCGGCCGACGGATTCTGAGGGACGAGGCCATGGCACAATACGACATCGTGGTCGATGAACTGATGCACACCGCCGGCGTGAATGCGGCGCTGATCGTCTCGCGCGCCGATGGCATCGTGGTGGACGGCAACGTGCACGTCGGCACCGACGCGGACGCGATCGCGGCGTTGGCAGCGCGCTTGTACGGTCGCGCGGCACAGGCCGCCACGGCGGCCGATGGAACGCAGCCCGGGTTTCTGCATCTCGAAGGTGAGCGCGGACGCGTCTGCGCCGTTCCGGAAGGCGACCTGCTGCTGGTGACCGTGGCTGAACCGTGGGCCAACCTCGGCCTGCTTCGCCTGACCATGCGACGGCTGGCGCAGAAGCTGGTCTGATGGTTCGACCGCGCGGCGCGTCGACGTCGCGCGGGCGCGGCAACAATGAAAGCGGCCTCAAGTGCCCATTCCGGTAGGCCAGTCGTCGTAGGCTGGACACCGCAGACTCATGAAACTCGATCAACGCCTCCGCTTCGATACCTTCGTCACTGGCTCGTCCAATCGCCTCGCCGTAGCCGCTGCCAAAGCGGTCGCCGATGCGCCGGGCGTGCTGTACAACCCGCTGTTCGTGTACGGTGCCTCTGGCCTCGGCAAGACGCATCTGATGCACGCCGTCGGCCATTCCGCCAGGGACAAGCAACCGTCCCTTGGCGTTGAATACGTCGCGCTTGATGACTATATGGAGGAGTTCCACCAGGCGTTGCAGGGCGGACGCCTCGACACGTTCAAGAAGCGCTACGAGTCGGCCGGTGTCCTGCTGCTCGATGACGTGCAGTTCCTCACCGGCCGCGCGGAAGTGCAGGGCGAGTTGCTGCGGCTCTTCAACGTGTTGCAGGGACGGGGCACGCAGATCGTCATGACGAGCGATCGCCCGCCTGATGAAATCACGGATGTAGCCGACCGTCTGCTGACGCGCCTGACCGGCGGCCTGATCGTGGATGTCGGCATTCCCGACTACGAGACACGAGTCGCAATTCTGCAGAAGCTGCAGGGCGAGCGGGCCTCGCGCTTCCGCGATGGCGTGCTCGAGGAACTTGCGCGCGTCGATTTCTCGAACATCCGCGAGTTGCAGGGTGGCCTCAATCGGCTGCTCGCGCATCAGGGCATGAGTGACGCCGCGATCGCCGTGCAGGACGTGCGTCGCCTGGTTGGTGCCCGCGCCACGCCGCTCGCCACCGCGGCGCTGTATGCCGAAGCCGACCTGCTCGACCGCAGCACGGTGGACTACGACACCTTCGTGCAGGAAGTCTCGAGTGCCGTCGTCGAGCAGGTGGAAGAGTGGCGCGTGCGACTCGCTGACGCGGCGTCCCGCTGGCGCGCCGAGGGAATCAGTGTCGCTGTGCTCGATCGCGCGCTGCAGTTGCGCGAAGCCCCCGACGTCGATGGACTGCTCGCGACGTTCGGAGCGGCCGTCGAATACCTGCGCGACCTCGAGCGGCAGGGCTCCGCCGCCGATACCTCGCTCTCCGGCAACGCGATTTTCCGCGATCCCGAGCGCGTCAAGGAAGCGCATGCACTCGTGCAGCAGGCGGTGTCGTCGATCGAGCCGCCGCCGCGTCCCGACACGATGCTCGTCTTCTCGTCGTTGCACGAAGGGCGCGCCAACCAGATGGCGTTGCGCGCCGCGCACAGTGTGGTCGACGCCCCCGGGACGCAATACGTGCCGCTGGTCATTACCGGGCCGTCAGGCAGCGGTCGAACACATCTCCTGCACGCGATCGGCAATGCGCTGATCGCGAATGGGGTGCAGACCGTCGCCTGCGTGTCGGCCGCGACGTTCGCCGAGCAGCTGATCACGGCATTGCGGGAAGGTGCGGTCGAGAAGTGGCGTGCGCGGTATCGCAACGCGGGCGCACTCCTGCTCGATGATATCGAGGCGGTCGCCGGCAAGGAGCGCACGCAGGACGAACTGTTCCATCTCTTCAATGCGTTGCAGAGTGCCGGCCGTCAGGTCGTCCTCACGTCGAGTGTCGCACCGAATCAACTCGCGACCCTCGAGGACCGCCTGCGCACACGCTTCGCCCAGGGCCTGATCGTCGAACTCGGCGGCCCCGATGAATCGCAGCGTGCCGCCGTGATCTCGGCATTCTTCACCGCGCATCACACGAAGGTCGACACCAACGTCGTGACGCTGCTGGCGGAGCGCTCCGCGCGGTCGATCGGCGACGTCATCGCCATCGCACGACGGTTGCATGCGGCAGCGACGCTGGCTGGTGCGCCGATCACGACCGCGTTCGTTGCCGCGGAACTCGACGGCGCCGCCACACTGCGCACAACGGCCAGACATCTGATGGGTGACCCGGAGAATTTCGTGCACCGCTGGCCCGATCTCACCGCACGTCTGATTGAGGACGTGGACTGATGGCGATCCGCGGCAGTCTGAAGGAAGCCAGTTTCCCCGATGTGCTGCAGCTGCTGGCACTCGGACAGAAGACCGGCTGTCTGAGCATCGTCGATGGCACGAAGTTCGGCTCGGTGTTCTTCCAGCACGGGAAGATTTCGTTCGGCGCCATCGTCAATCGCCGTGATCGTCTTGGCGATTCGCTGGTCAAGCGCGGCCACATCACCAAGGAACAACTCGACGATACGTTGCGGCAGCAGGTCGGTCAGCCGGGACGTCGGGTCGGCGAGTTGCTCGTCGAAAATGGCTTCGTCGCGCGCGAAGTCGTCGAGAAGGAACTGCGGGTGCTGGTCGAGGAGGCAGTGTTCTCGCTCTTCACCTGGACGCAGGGTATCTGGACGTTCGAGCCCGACGTGCATCCGGATGGGCGCCAGCTGACGACGGCGATCAATCCTGAATCACTGCTGATGGAAGGCGCGCGTCGTGTCGACGAGTGGGCGCTCGTTGAACGGCGCTTCCCGACCTTCGATCTTGTCTTTGAAATGGACGCTGCGCGCGCCGGGATTTCGGAACCGCTGAGCGGTGAACTCGCCGAGATCGCGCATCTGCTCGACGGGCGACGGACGATTCGCGGGGTGATCGAGCGCTCGGGACTCGGTGAGTTCACTGTCGGCAAGGTGCTCTACGAGCTCGCGATGCAGGGCCTGCTGATCGAGGTCAAGAACACCGAGGCGGTGCGCACGGAGGATTTCGACACGACGGGCAGTGTGGCGGAGAAGGCGTTGAAGCTGGGTCTCGCGCTCGCGAAGGCCGGCATGATCGACGATTCCGCGCGGGAATTCCGTCGCGTCGTCGAAGCGTCGCCGAACGACCCGATCGCACGGCACCAGCTTGGCTTGCTCGCGCTCAAGCAGGGCGAGTGGGACGATGCGGTCGGATGGCTCGAGCCGCTCGCACAACTCGACGACGCGACGGCCACGATGCTCCACCATCTTGCACTCGCGTACGAAGGACTCGGCCGCGAGCTCGAAGCGGCGCGGATGCTCGAGCGTGCCGCGCGCGTCAGCCCGGTGTCGTCACCGCAGGTTGAGCTGTCGCGCGCGCTGCACGCGTTCCGTCTCGGTGACTACGCGCGTGCTGACGCGCTGCTCTCGTCGGCCCGCACACGATTCGAAGGTGATGCGCCGCCAGCCGTGTGGTTCCACTATGCCTCGCTGGTCGCCGCTGCGCGGGACGACGCCGAGCAGGCGCAGGCGCTGCTCGAGGAAGGGATCCGGACGCATCCGTCCGTCGGTGTGCTGCATGCGAACTATGCGGCGCTGATGTTGACACGCGGGGCGTTGACCGCGGCGGCGGCGGCGGTCGAACGCGGCATGCTGCACGCGGCGAACCTTGCACCATTCCAGAAGACCGTTGGCGATCTCGCGTATCGCGTCGCGCGCTTCGACGATGCGATGGAGGCGTACCAGCGTGCCGTTCGCCTCGAACCCGCGCTCGGACCGGACATCTACCTCAAGCTCGGTGAACTGCGCTATCAGCGTGGCGAAGTCTCCGAGTCACAGCGATGCTGGAATCGCGTGCTCGAACTCGATCCGGGCAATCGCCAGGCGCAGGTGAGCCTCGATGCCATTCGGCGTGCGTCGTGACGACACTCTCGGCGCCGCGCATCGCGCCTGACGGGACGCCCGCCATCCGCGAGATGATCACGGTCGGCATCGGCCGGATGGGGCTCGCGACCGAATTGGAGATGCTGCAGACGCTTGGGCTGGGATCGTGTGTCGCGATCATCCTGTTCGCCCCGCAACAGCGCACCGTCGGCCTCGCGCACTGCATGCTGCCGGAACGCGTGGATGATGAGGGCCCGGCGTCCAAGTTCGCCGATTCCGCCGTCGCCGAGCTGAGCGAATTGATGGGCGACGCTGGCGCCGCTCCACGTGCGGCGGCCCTTGTTGGCGGTGCGTCGATGTTTCCCGGCGTCCCGGCGGAGTTCATGCGGGAAATCGCCGGGAACAACGTCCGGGCCGCGCGTGCGGCACTGGCAGCCGCGAGCATTCCTATCCGAGTCGAAGACGTGGGTGGGCACATCGGACGCTCCGTGCTCGTCGATCCCGGCACGCAGCGCATCATGGTGCGCACAATTCGTGATGGTGACCGATGGCTGTAAACGGCGCCAACGATCCGATACTCTTGTCCTCTGCTGCCGCGCTCGACAGAGCGCCGGCGCCGCCGTCCTGCGGTAGTCCCTCGGAGTGCACGTGACGATCCTGCCCACCTCAGCCGAAGATGTGCTGAGCCCCCTGCGCGCGCAGGTGGACGACCTCGCGCGCGAACTGTCGCCCGAGTCGTCGAGTGACGACGAAGGGCGTGTGCTCAAGCAGCGGATCTTCCTGCTGCATCGCGCGGTGGAGCAGCATGCGCAGCTCATCGAAACGCTGCAGGGCGAGGTGCGCTCACTCGTCGACACCTGGAAGGCGCGTTTTTCAGCGAATGCGACGTCGAATCTGACGCCGCTCAGCTCGGCCGCGATTCCCGCAATGAAGCCGGCGCGCGTGAATGTCGCGATTCCGGATCCCGCGGCGACGCCAGTCGTTGCACCCGTGGCCGCAGCGACGAGTGCTGTGCCTGGAGCGCCGCCCGCACCGACCCCCGATCACAGCAATGTCGCCGCGCCATCACCGGCCTTTGCGGCGCGCGGTACACCGGGATCCCCGGTCCCCGGTCAGCCGCGAGTCATCGATGAGCTGAACGCATCAACGTTCGTGGAACGTGGGTGGAGCCGCATCGCCACCGGTGATTTCGTCGGTGCCGAGGAGGCGCTCGAGAAGGCGCTCGCACTGAATCCGGGTGACGCGTACGCGGAAACGCTGCTTGGCTGGGCGCAGATGTCGCAGGGGAAGTTCGATTCCGCGATGGCGCTCTTCGAGCAGGTGCTCGATCGCGTGCCAGACCACGCGCTGGCGCACATCAACGTCGGTTACGTCCACTTGCGTCGCCGACACTTCGATGTTGCGCTCACGCACCTCTCGCGCGCGATCGAACTCGATTCAGATCGCAAGGCGACGCTGTACGCGCACTACTACCTCGGCCTCGTGCACTTCGAGGAGAAGCGCTACGCCGAGTCGATCGGCTCGCTCCTGAGAGCCATCGAGCTCGGACCGAACCTGATCGAGGCGCGTTTCGAGCTGGGCAGGGTATTCTGGTTTGCCGACCGCACCGACGACGCGATTGCCGCGTGGCGGAAGGGAGCGGAGGTGAACAAGTTCAACCCATGGAGCGCCCGCTGTCGCGACATGCTGTCCACGATTGCCGATGGAGGCGCGCCCTCGCGCGTGGCCTGATCGCCGCTCGACGGGCGCTGCGGCTGGTCCTGGCCGCGCTCATGATCGCGGTACCGGCGTTCGCGCTCGCACCGCCGGGCGCCCTGCGCCTCGATCGCGGCCGCGTGACCGTGATTCACTACCCGGGCGATGCGACGCTGGCCGCTGCTGCACTCGCCGCGGCCGTGTCACGTGATTCCTTTCCATGGCTGCCGCGGGCGACGACGCACGTCGTGATCATGATCGCGCCCGACGCGGCGGTGTTTCGTGAGTGGGCAGGGCATGCCGCGTTCCCGTGGACCGCTGCCCTCACGTTCGTCGAGCAGCATCGCGTCGTGATGCAGGGGCACCGCGCGCCGGGAGACGTTGGCGATCCGCTGCAGGTCCTGCGACACGAACTCGCGCACGTCGCACTCTACGACTATATCGGCACGATGGCGCCGCGCTGGTTCGAGGAAGGGTATGCCAGTTATGCGGCGGGCGAAGAGCGGAATCAGGGATTTCTCGCGACCAATGGCGCCCTGCTCTTTCGTCGCATGCCGAGCCTTGCCGCGCTCGACACGCTGCTCGCCAGCCCACGCGGCACTGAGGCACGCGCCGGATACGCATTGTCGCTGCGCGCCGTGAGCACGCTCGCCGCGATCGACCCGGTGCACGGGCTGGCTCCGCTGCTCGAGGCCTGGAAGGCGCGCGGCACCTTCGACCTCGCGATGCGTCGCGCATACGCACAGACGGCGGAGGATTTCGAAGCCGGATGGCAGCAGCAGACGCGCTGGGGATTCGCTTTTCTGGCGGTCGCAGCGGACTCGGCTTTGGGTGGCACGGTACTCGTGTTGCTGTTCGTTCCCTTATATCGCATGCGTCGGCGCGAGCGACTGGCGCAACTGGCGGCGATGCGGCGCCGCGAGGCAATTGCTGAAAGTCTCGCTCGGAGCGCCGTCCTCGATTCACTCGTCCGCTCCATCGGGCCGTTACAGACGCCGCCAGGCTCCGATGCTTGACCCGTCCGTGCTGCACGCATACCCTGCAAAGCTTATGGCAATCTCAGAAACTGAATCTCCGCGCCGCCCACTGCTGTGGTGGGGGCTGGCCGCTGCGGCTCTCGTCCTTGGTTACGCTGATCTGGCGCGCGGCGGAACGACCGTCGCACCGGTCCTACTGGTTCTGGGGTACTGCGTATTGGTGCCGGTCGCAATTCTGAAGTAGTCCAGTCGGGCTCGTTGGCTCGCCGACGACGGAGCGCGAACGTTACGATCCGGTTAAGTGCTTGTGTGATAGCCACTTCGTCGCCGCTTTGCGCTTGCCCTCGTTACCTGTGGCGGGCACTTTTCGCCGCGGCGGACACTACCACCGCATGTCGCCGTCGTGTGGTCGAATGCAAAGAGTGGGCAGTCCGCCGGGCGAATAGCTCAGCTGGTTAGAGCACCTGTCTTACACACAGGGGGTCGGGGGTTCGAATCCCTCTTCGCCCACCTGCAGATCTCGGGGCTGCGGCACGTCGCGGCAGCCCAATTGGCATCACAATCGTGGAGGTCGTAAGTGAGCGTTCGGATTCCTCAGATCGCCTGGCTTGGTCTCGTCGCCGGCACCCTGTCTGGTGCGCTTCAGGCGCAGATCACGCGTCAGCCGGACCGCGATACGCCACGCATGATGGTGTTGACGTTCCGCACGGCGGCAACGCCGAACACCGGCGTGCAGGCAGCCGATGCGCTGCGCTCGCGCCTCAGTTCGGAAGTCCCGTACAAGCAGCTCTGGCAGATTCCGAGCGCCGAAATCAACGCGGTGCTCGAAGCGTCCGGTTACAAGAAGGATGAGCCCTTGTCGTCGAACGACGCCCGTGAGCTCGGCCGTCAGCTCCGTGCTGACGAGTTCATTCAGGGGACCGTCCGCAAGGAAGGTGATGCGTGGCGCATCGATGCCACCCTCCACCTCGTGCGCGATCCGTCGCTCGCGCAGCCGCTCCAGGTGGCCTCGGGCAACAAGGCCGGCGACGCTGCGAAGCTCCTTGCCGCCGAACTGGTCGAGGCCCGGAAGCAGTTGGTGCCCGAGCGCGCCTGCGTGAACGCCGCGCGCGACAAGAACTGGGACAAGGCGATGGCGTCGGCCAAGGAAGGCATTGCCCTCTTTCCGAAAGCCGTCATTGCTCGCACCTGCCTGCTCAACGCACTCTTCGAGACGAAGGCCACCGACGAAGCACAGTTGGCGCTGGCGGAAGAAATCCTCGCCATCGACTCGCGCAGCCGCCGCGCGTTGTCGATCGCTGGTGACATCTATCGTCGTCGCAACCTCGCGAACCCGAAGGACTCGGCGAACGCCAACAAGATGATTCAGGCCTACACCGGCCTCATCGCTGCCGACCCGACCAACACGCGTCTCGTCGATGACGTCACCAAGGCCATCGCCGGCGCGGGGAACCCGGGCGTCGCGCTGCCGATCATCCGCAAGGCTGTCGAGGAGAATCCGGGCGACGCAGCACTGATGCGCACTCAGTTCCTGGTTGAACTGGCCGCTCGCGAAACGAAGGCCGCCATTCGTACGGGGACGGAACTGGCCGCACTCGACACGGCCATGGCGGACACGAGCTACTTCTTCCGCATGGCCGCTGCGTACGCTGCTGACAGTCAGCCTGCGAAGGCGGCTGAGGAGGTCGCGAAGGGTGTCGCAAAGTTCCCGGAGAACGCCAGCCTCCTCGTCGTTTCAGCGCAGGCGCAGCGCGCCGCAGGCCAGCTGCAACAGGCTGTCGAGACGCTGAAGAAGGCGCTCGCCCTCGATCCGAAGGTCGAAAAGGGTCAGCTCCAGATGGCGCAGCTCTACAACGAGTTGAAGAAGCCGGACAGCGCGTACGCCGCGCTGCAGATTGCAGACCGGGGACCGGACAGCACGCTTGTTGGCGACGTGGCGCTTGACCTCGGCAACAAGGGTCAGCGCGAACTCGCGACCAAGCCAGATGCGACCGATGCCGACTGGACGAACGTCGTCAACTTCCTCACGATGGCCGACGCCAACGCCACCAGCCCGGAACGCAGGCAGCAGGCGAAGTTCCTCCTTGGAACCGTCGCACTCCGCCGCGGTCAGGCGCTGCTGAAAGCCGGTGTGGATGGCAAGAATTGCCAGATGGTGAAGGCGGCGGGCGAGCAACTCGCGATTGCACAGGTCAATGTGCCTGCTGGTGGTCGGTTCGCACCGCAGGCGGCCGGTCAGTTGATGCAGGCACTCGGCCAGCTGCTGCCAGCCTCCGCGCAGGCTGAAAAAGCGATCTGCAAGCCGTAAGCCTTTCAGGACGCGACGGCGTTCAATCCGCATTCCGGACGCGAGCGATCGCTCGTCCCTGAGTGAAGCGCCCATTGTCACTGCGACGGTGGGCGCTTCGTATTTCCGACTGCGCGCAACGCTTTGGTGGTTCGCTAGATTGTACCTGCTGCCCACCCACAGACCGACTGCATGATTGCTGCGCCCGAATCGAACGCCTCGCTGGCCTTCGCCACGTCGTACCACGCGCCCGTACTCGTGGACGCGGTGCTCAGTGCATGCGCGACGGCAACCGCGGTGCTCGACGGGACGCTCGGTGGCGGCGGTCACACGGCCGCGCTGCTCGCGGCAGGCAAGCGCGTCACGGCGCTCGATCGTGATCCGGCGGCGATAGCCGTCGCCAGCGATCGGCTCCACGATGATCTCGCGCGTGGTGCGCTCGACATCGTGCAGTGCAACTATGCCGACGTTGACGTCACGCCGGCACTCGCCGGTCGCACATTCGACGCGATCCTCCTCGATCTTGGTGTGTCGTCACGGCAGCTGGACGACGATGTGCGGGGATTCTCGTTTCGAGTCGGCGCACCGCTCGACATGCGCATGGAGGGGCGCGGCGTGAGCGCTGCTGAGTGGCTGAACACGTCGGACGACGCCGCACTGGTGCACGCCTTTCGTTCGTATGGTGATGAGCCGCGTGCGCAGCGTCTCGCGCGCATTGTCGTGGAGCGTCGTGCGTTGCGCCCGTTCGTGGTCAGCGACGATTTTGTGAATGCCATTCGCGCGACACTCGGAGCGCGGTCCGGCCCGTCCGATTTTGCGCGGCTCTTTCAAGCGCTGCGCATTGCCGTCAACGATGAACTTGCTGGTCTCGCGCGCGCCTTGCCGACGCTGCGTGACCGCCTTGCACCCGGTGGACTGTTTCTCGTGATGGCCTATCACTCTGGTGAAGATCGCCTGGTGAAACACGCATTCCGTGACTGGAGTACGGCGTGTTCCTGCCCACCCCGCGCGCCGTTCTGCCAGTGTGACGGCGTCGCGCTCGGTACGCTGCACACACGCAAAGCCATTGTCGCCGAAGCCGGCGAGATTGCGCTCAACCCTCGCGCCCGCAGCGCGCATCTTCGCATATGGCAGCGCGCCGAGTAGCCCCGCGGCGCCGCGGGCGCACGACGGTCGCCATCGCGCTGATCGGCTTCCTGATTGTCGCGGTGTGCGTCATCGGCCGTCGCTCGTACGGTCGGGCATTGCAGCGTGATCTGAGCGGCATCGAGCGCACGCGCACGCAACTGACGGGCGACGTGATCAAGATGGATGCGGATATCCGCACCGCGTCGAGCCGCAGCCGACTGGCGCCGCTCGTGGAATCGACACTCGGTATGCGCGTGCCATCCGACACGCAGGTCATCGATCTGCCGGTGCAGGAGGCGTCGCGTGTCGCTCCGTGAACGGCTGAGTGGGCTGCGTGATCGCTTCACACTCGTCGAGTGGGGAGTCGTGCTGTTCGCCCTCGCGATTCTCTGCAAGGCTGCGTCGGTACAGCTGCTGCACGGCACGGAGTGGTCGAAGCTCGCCACGCGGCAGCAGACGCGCCTCGAACGTCTGCCCGCACCGCGCGGTCGGATGATCGACGCCCTTGGCACATCGCTGGTCGAGAGTCGCGCGATGGTGTCGTTCAGTATTGCGCCGCCCGAGGTACGAAAGGCGGATCGCGCGCAGTTGGCGCGGACGCTCGCAAAGCTCAACGCACCGCGACAGTTTGCGCGCCGTGCGCTTGACACCACTCGGAAGTGGGTAGGTATACCTGGTAGCTATCCGCCGGCTGACGCCGGACCGCTCATCGGCATGCGAGGTGTGTATGCGAACTACGAGATGGCGCGTCTTGCGACGAGCAAGTCACGTGGAGTGCGCGCGGTCGTCGGTGCGCTCGATGGCGATCGCGCTATCAGCGGCCTCGAACTGTCGCTCGATTCGCTCCTGCAGGGCGTGACCGGCACGCGACAGCTGATCAGGACAGGCCGCCACGATCTCCTCGAGTCACCCGACGCGCCGATGATTGCGCCCGTGTCAGGAAGTGATTTCACGTTGTCCATCAACTACGGATTGCAGGATATCGCGGAACAGGCACTCGAGGCGGCCGTGCAGGCAAACGGCGCGGATGGTGGCGACGTCGTCGTGTTGAACCCGCGCACCGGCGAGATCATCGCGCTCGCCAGTCGCACGCGGAACGGTGTCGCAACCAAGCTGACCGCGGTGACCGACCCGTATGAGCCGGGATCGACGCTCAAGCCGTTCGTCGTCGCGCAATTGATCGCCGACGGACGTACGCGACCCGATGAAGTCATCAGTACGTTCAACGGCAGGTACAACTACAAGGGTATCCGCACGCTGACCGATGCGCACATCGCGCCGCACATGACGGTGACCGAGGTGCTCGCACAGTCGAGCAACATCGGCATCGTGATGCTGCGCGACCGGCTGTCGAACCGCGAGCACTACGATCTCCTGCGCAATCTTGGCTTCGGTGTCGCCACCGGCGTGTCCTATCCGGGTGAATCCCCCGGACGACTTCGCGCGCCGGCGCAGTGGGACCGGTTCACGCCATCATCACTCGCGATGGGCTACGAGTTGACCGTCACGCCGCTGCAGCTCGCGCTTGCGTACGGCGCCATTGCAAACGACGGACTGCTGATGGAACCGACGCTGATTCGCGAGATCCACAATGCCAACGGCACCATTCGCTGGCGGCATCGTCCTCGCGTCGTGCGTCGCGTCTTTCCGGCGGCCATCGCGCAGCAGATGCGTGAGATCCTCAAGCACACGATCACCGAAGGCACGGGCAAGAGCGCTGCACTCACCAGGTTCACACTCGCCGGCAAGTCCGGGACGACGAAGCTGCTGCGTGACGGCAGCTACAACTCCGGCGACTACACCGCGAGTTTCGTCGGTCTTTTTCCGGCCGATGCGCCACAGCTCGTGATTCTGGCGAAGCTCGATCGGCCACGTGGCGCGGCCGTGTACGGTGGACTCGTCGCCGCGCCGATCATCAAGGCGATCATCGAGGGAACATTCGCGGCGACGCGCGGCACCGCACTCGACCGCCGCGAGCTCGCCGCGCGGGCGATTGCGGCGCCGGTGGTCCCTGATTCGGGTGCGGATTCTGCGGACGTCTCCCTGTCCACACCTGCGACGCCTGTTCGCGTCCCGCGTCGCATGCGTTCGGAAGCCAGCGATGGCTCGGTGCCGTATCTGATGGCGATCGCGCCTGAACGACAGAAGGCAACGGCGCCGCCGACCACGGCGCGCGAAGTGCCGGACGTTGCGCACGTCTCGATGCGCGAGGCGTTGTTCACCTTGCACGAACAAGGCTTCCGTGTCGTGGTCGACACGCTTGCGGGTGGCGGTACGGCACCGGCGGCCGGAACACGCGTCCTGCCGGGCACCCTCGTACGCCTGCACCGCAATCCATGAGCACTCCGGTGCGTGCGACGCTGATCATCGAAGCGCTACGGCATGCCGGCCTCCTCGTCGCCGTGCGCGGCGCGATGCCGGAAGTGGTGCGCGACATCACCGCCGACAGCCGTCACGTCGGGCCGGGAACGCTCTTCGTCGCGGTGCGCGGAAGTGCGCGCGATGGACACGAATTTCTCCCTGCCGTCGCTGATCGCGGCGCGGCTGCTGCCATCGTGAGCGACGACGGGTGCACGGCGCTGCCGCACATCGTCGTCAGCGATTCACGTCGCGCGGTCGCCGTGGCGGCAGCGGCGTGGTACGGCGAACCGGCGTCGCAGCTCCGGCTCGTGGGTGTCACCGGCACCAACGGCAAGACCACGTCGGCCAGCATGCTGCGTCATCTGCTCGGTACCGATGCCGCGCCCGCCGCGTCGATCGGGACATTGGGAGTGCTCGTTGGATCGGAGGGACGAGTGCTGCCGGGTGGCAGTGGGCTCACGACGCCGGGTCCGATCGAATTGCAGCAGTTGCTGCGCGACCTGGTCTCCGCCGGTGTGCGGTGGGTCGCGATGGAGGCCAGTTCGCATGCGCTCGATCAGCATCGACTCGACGGGCTCCGCTTCAGCGCCGCGCTCTTCACGAACTTCACGCGCGATCATCTGGACTATCACGGCTCGATGGAGGCGTACTTCGCCGCCAAGGCCATGCTGCTCGATCTGCTGCTGGATGACGGGCACGTCGTCACGAACGCCGACGATCCCGCGTGGGCGAATCTGCCTGCCACGTCACAGCATCGGCTGCGCTTTTCGGCCGGTGCGCATGTCGCCGACGTGTACGCGCGCCGCACCGAGTTCACGCCGGTCGGCAGCACGTTCTCGCTCCACGCGCCGGCCACGGACGCGGTGAAGGTACATCTGCCGTTGCTTGGGGATTTTCAGGTCGAGAATGCCGTCGGTGTGGCGGCGGTTGCCGTCGCACTTGACATGCCGCTCACCGACGTCGGTGTGCGGCTGTCATCGATGCCGCAGGTGCCCGGCCGCCTCGAACGACTCTCCACCACGCCAGCGGTGCTGCGCGACTATGCGCATACGCCCGATGCGCTCGAGCGCGCCTTGCAGTCGGTGCGACCGTTCGCCAAGGGAAAGGTGATCGTCGTTTTCGGCGCCGGTGGTGATCGTGATCGCGGCAAGCGCCCGCAGATGGGACGCGTCGCAGCGGAGCTCGCCGACGTCTGCATCGTCACCAGCGACAATCCACGCACCGAGGATCCAGAACGCATCCTCGACGACATCGTCGCCGGCATGCCGATTGCGACTGTGCTGCGCGAGGAGGATCGACGAACTGCGATCACGCTGGCGATCGATCTTGCGACACCGGACGATCTCGTTCTGCTTGCCGGCAAGGGACACGAGACGTATCAGATTCGCGGCACGACCAGCTACCCGTTCGACGAGGCGCAGATCGTGGCTGAACTGACGGCGGCGCGATGAGCAGTGCACGCACACCACTCGCCAGTGACGTGCCGTTCTTGTCCACCGGTCGCGCGTTCTGGACGATGGATCGCGTGGCGCAAGCATTGGCGGCCTGCGCCGCGGCGCCGCTGCCGATCGGGGCGCGCGAGTTCGACGCGGTGAGCACCGACACGCGCACGATTCGCGACGGCACGTTGTTCGTCGCGCTGCAAGGCGATCGCTTCGATGCGCACGATTTCCTGACCGATGCGGTGCGCGCTGGCGCGTCCGCGCTGGTCGTGAGCAGCGCCGAGCGCGCTGTCGGCGCTGGCGTGCCGGTGTTCGTCGTGCGTGACACCCGTGAGGCGCTTGGCGCGCTCGCGCACTATCGTCGCAAGGCGTGGGGAAAGCCGGTCATTGCCGTCGGCGGCTCGAACGGCAAGACCAGCACCAAGGCGATGCTCGCGGCGATGCTCGCCGGCGCGTACGACGTGCATGCGACCGTCGGAAATCTGAACAACGAGATCGGTGTGCCACTCACCCTGCTCGCGTTGCCTGATGAGGCGGACGTCGCCGTCGTCGAGGCGGGGACCAACAGCCCCGGTGAAATCGCACGGCTGCGCGCCATCATCGAGCCCGATGTCACCGTGATCACGTCGATCGGCGAAGAGCATCTCGAGGGCTTCGGCGATCTTGCCGGCGTGCTGAAGGAGGAACTGGCGCTGACGGTCGGCGTGCCGGTGGTTGTCACGCCGGCTGCGCATCCGGAAGTCGCTGACGGCGTTGCCGGCGAGGGACAGCAGGTGGTCGTCGCCGGACTCGACGCCGGGCACCTGCAGCCGATGCGCTGGCGGCTCGAGCCGGATGGCACGGGGATCCTGACGTTCGACGACGGGGAGCTGCACATCCCCCTGCGAGGTGCGCACAACCTGCGCAATGCGATGCTCGCGGTCACCGTGGCGCGTGGCTTCGGTGTGTCGCTCGCACAGATGCAGTTCGGTCTCTCGCGGATGGCGCAGCCATCGATGCGCGCGGCCGTCGAGCCAGTCGGAACGGTGCTGCTCGTCAACGATGCGTACAACGCCAACCCGCCGTCGATGCGTGCGGCGCTCGATCTGCTCGAAGCGGTCGGACAGGGACGCCCGCTGGTTGCGATCCTCGGCAGCATGCGCGAACTCGGATCCGGCGCGGATGCGTTGCACGATGACATCGCGCGCGATGCGATTCGTCGGCCGCTCGCGCTGATTGTCGGTATCGGCGATTTCGCGGCGGCATTCCGCCGAGTTGCGCCGGACGACGCGCGCGTCGTCACGGCGGACGATACGCCACTTGCTGAAGCCATCCTCACCGCACGCGCACCGAAGACGGCCGCAATTTTGCTGAAGGGTTCTCGCGGCGCTCGCCTTGAACGCCTCGTCGCCCCGATCACCGCCTGGGCGACTTCGCCGACCTGACCCTACACACGACTCCCCGACGTGCTGTTCCATCTTCTGTCACCGCTGCAACCATACTGGGAACCGTTCCGGCTGATCTACTACATCAGCTTCCGGGCGGTTGGCGCGGCCGTGACTGCGCTGCTGATGGCGTTTCTCGTGGGACCGATCATCATCGCGCGGCTGCGATCGATGGCGCTCCACCAGGTCGTCCGTGAAGGCACACCCGACTCGCACAAGGTGAAGGGCACCACGCCGACGATGGGTGGGCTGATCATTCTGGCGGCGACGATCATTCCGACATTGCTGTGGGCAAAGCTGAACAATCGCTATGTCCTGCTGGCGTTGCTCGTGATGGCCTGGATGGGCGCGATCGGATTTCTCGATGACTACCTGAAGCTGCGGCAGAAGCGACTCGGCGTGAAGAATGAAGGCCTCGTCGAGCGCTATAAGCTTGCCGGGCAGATCGTCATCGGCGTCGCGCTCGGTCTCCATCTCTGGCTCGATCCGATCAGCGCACTGCCCGGCGCGTCCACCACGCTGCCGTTTTTCAAGTACGTGCTGATCGTGCCGCTTTCGATCGGATTCGCGTGGATCTACGTGCTGTTCGTCACTTTCATTCTGACGGGTGCGAGCAACGCCGTGAATTTCACCGATGGCCTCGATGGCCTGGCGGCGGGATTGTGCGCCATCGCGGCGGTCGCCTTCGCCATCTATGCCTACGCCATGGGTCGCATCGACGTCAGCGGATACCTGCAGTTGTTCTACCTGCGCGGCGCCGGTGAACTCGCGATCTTCTGCGCTGCGATGTTCGGTGCGTTGATCGGATTCCTCTGGTTCAATGCATTTCCGGCGCAGGTCTTCATGGGTGACACCGGCTCGCTGGCACTCGGCGGCGCGATCGGTGCCGTTGCGATCCTGCTCAAGAGTGAATTCCTGCTCGCCATCGTCGGTGCGGTGTTCGTGGCTGAAGTGATCTCGGTGATTCTGCAGCGCAGCGTATTCAAATACCGTCGCAAGAAATTCGGACTGGAGTTCGCGCAGAAGAATCGCGTCTTCCTCAGAGCCCCGCTGCACCACCACTTCGAGATGAAGGGGTGGCCGGAAACGCAGGTCGTGGTGCGATTCTGGATCATCGGCATCCTCTGCGCGTTCCTCGCACTCGGGACGCTCAAGCTGCGATGAGCGAGTCCCTGTTCGCGCGCCTCGGTCGCGAGCCCGGCGAGATCGCAGTGCTCGGCCTCGGCAAGTCCGGACTGGCCGTTGCGACGCTGCTGAAGCGCGACGGCTATGCCGTGTACGCCTCTGACGCCGGCACGTCGGCCACCGCGTTCGCGAACGCCGAGCAGCTGCGTGCGTTCGGCGTGGATGCCGTGGCGGGCGCGCATGATCTGGCGCGGATTGCGCTGAGCGCCGTCGTCGTCGCCAGTCCGGGCGTGCCACCCACATCAGCACCGCTCGTCGCAGCGGCGGCGCACGGCGTGCCGGTGGTCGGCGAGATGGAGATTGCCCTCCGCGCAATGCCAACGTTGCAGTACATCGCGACCACCGGGACGAACGGCAAGACCACGACCACCGCACTCATCGGGCACATGCTGCGCGCGCTCGGTCATGACGCGGTCGATGCCGGCAACATCGGTACCGCGCTCGCCGACGTCGCGCTTCGCACCCCGCACCCCGCATGGGCTGCACTGGAGTGCTCGAGTTTTCAGCTGCACGACACACCCGGCATCAATCCCACCGTCGGCGTGGTCACCAACCTGAGTCCGGATCACCTCGATCGATACGATTCGCTGGACGCGTACTATCTGGATAAGGCGCGCCTCTTTGCGAACGCCACCGCCCAGTCGCAGTGGGTACTGAACGGCGATGACGCGGCAGTGATGCATCTCCACGCGCGACTCGGTCGCGGCGACACGCTGCCAGGCACTGTCTGTACTTTCCGGCTCGGCACGCCGACTGACGCGTGGTACGATCCGCAGGAACGCATGCTCCACCTGCTCGGCGCACCACTGCTGCCACGCGACGAGTTCGCACTCGTCGGTGATCACAACATCGCGAACGCGTTGACTGCAGCGCTTGCCGTGGCCGTCGCCAGCGATGCGCACCAGACAACCGAGGCGCGCTCGGTGATCGCCAACGCGCTGCGATCATTCCAGGCACTGCCTCACCGGCTCGAGCCGGTACCAACCAACGATGGTCGCCTCTGGCTGAACGATTCCAAGGCGACCAACGTCAGCTCGACGCTGGTAGCAGTGCAGGGAATGACGCGACCATTCGTGCTCCTGCTCGGCGGCCGCCACAAGGGTGAGCCGTACTCCGCGCTGGCAGCGCCATTCGCGCAGTTCGGCACGACGGTGCTGGCGTACGGTGAGTCCGCCGACGCCATCGTTCACGATCTCGCACCGCTGGTGCGCGTCGAAAAAGTCGACGGCCCGTTTGCCGACGTCATCACGCGTGCACGCGAACTCACCACTGCGGGCGATGCTGTCCTGCTGTCGCCTGCCTGCTCGAGTTACGACATGTTCAAGAACTACGAGGAACGCGGCGCGACGTTCCGGCGGTTGGCGCAAGGGGCTGACGCGTGACCGGTGCCGTCACCGTCGAAGTCGTCCGTGAGCGTTGGCGGATGGGCGTCGAAGCGCGCGCACTGCTGCTCATCACCGCGATGCTCCTCGTCCTCGGCCTGGCCACGGTCTACAGCGCCACGGTCATCGTCGCGCAACAGAAGAACCTGACGCCTTCCTACTTCCTCGTGCGACAGCTGGTTGGCGCCGGGATGGGCATCGTCGCCTTCGCGATCTGTGCGAAAGTCGATGCAGACCGCTACCGGATCTGGGCGTGGCAGATCATGATCGCGTCGATCGTGATGATGGCCGCGGTCCTCGTGCTCTCGTCGGGCGTGAATGGATCGAAGCGCTTCCTCTTCAGCCACGCCGTCCAGCCGTCGGAGTTTGCGAAGTTCGCGGTCATCGTCTGGACGGCCATGCTTGCGGCGAAGAAAGGCGACCAGCTGCGTCGTCTTGGCAAGGGCCTGCTGCCGTTCTTCGCAGTGAATGGCGCGCTGGCCATGCTCGCGATCCTCGAGCCGGACGTCTCAGTGGCGCTCTTCTATATGGCGCTGATGGGTTCGATGCTCTTTGTCGCTGGCGCCCGAGTTGGTCACTTTCTGCTGATCGGTATCCTCGTGATTCCGCTCGCCTGGGGCAGGATGAACGGATACGTGAAGTGCCGAATCGCCGATTGGCGTGACGAGCCGCGCGCGGTGGGCTGCGCGGAGGGCCTCAATCTCCAGACGAGACAATCCCTTATTGCCATCGGATCCGGCAAACTGGTCGGCGTGGGGTTTGGAGAAGGACGCCAGCAAAGCGGCTTCCTCCCGTTCCAGTACACCGACTTCATCGGCTCGAATATCGGCGAGGAATGGGGATTCGTCGGACTGTTCACGGTCGTCGCACTCTTCGGCGGTTACGCCTGGCTCGGCTTCAGAATCGCCCGCGATGCCAGGAGTCAGTTTCTCCAGTTGGTCGCCGTCGGCCTGACACTGACCACGGTCACGACGGCATTCGTCCACCTCGCGGTGATCACCGGTCTCTTTCCGAACACCGGTTTGACGCTGCCATTCATATCATACGGCCGATCCAACCTGCTCATTTCGCTCGCGATGACCGGCATTCTCGTCAACATCGGAAGCACGAGAGAGCGCGTTTATAGCGACGCGATGCCCGACCCGATTCTCGGACTCGGCGCGCGGTGACGCCGCCCGCTCGTGGCACCTTTTATATCGCCGGCGGCGGCACGGGCGGTCATCTCTACCCCGGACTCGCGATCGCCGACGCGCTGATTGCCGAGCGTCCGCAGCTGGATGTCATGTTCATTGGCGCCATGCGTGGGATCGAGCGTACCGTCCTTCCGACAACGCGGTGGCGCCACGCGCTGCTCGACCTCCATCCACTGTATCGCTCCAAGCCGTGGCAGAATTGGCGCACGGTTCGCGGGCTTGCGTCAGCCTTTAAAAGCATCGGCGAAGAAACACGTAAGAGCCCGCCCCTTGGTGTGCTTGGTACTGGAGGCTACGCGGCCGGCGCGCTCCTTGGCTACGCCCGATTGACGTCCGTCCCGTATTTCCTCCAGGAACAGAATGCGGTCGCGGGCATGACTGTCCGATTCTTCAGCGGTGCGGCCCGCATGATTTTCCTCGGGTTTCCGGAAGCGCGGCAGACGCTGCCTGCCGCACTCGGCGACCGCGTGCTGGTGACGGGAAACCCAATCGCGCCTCCGCCGACCGCGATGCCGGACCGCGCGATTGTGCGCGCGAAGTGGGGCTTTTCGCAGTCGATCAGCCGGGTGCTGCTGGTGTTCGGCGGGAGCCAGGGCTCGCGCGCGATCAACGATGCGTTCGCGCTCTGGCTGGCGGACTCGCTCCCGATCGGGTGGGGAGTGATCTGGGTCACGGGTCGCTCGGAGTACGAGCGGTTGGCGCACCACGCTTCAGATCGGGTGCGGGTCGTCGCGTACCAGCAGCCGATGGCGGACGCGTACGCTGCTGCCGATCTTGCAGTCGCGCGCTCCGGGGCGATGTCCACTGCTGAGCTGTGCGCGTGGGGAATTCCAATGGTGCTCATTCCGCTGCCGACGGCCGCGGCGGATCATCAGACCCAGAATGCTCAGGCGCTGGCGTCGGCGAACGCCGCTCGACTGATTGTCCAGAGTACGCTGTCGGACGGTGCGCTGTCACACACATTGACGGCCGTATGCAGCGATCCGACTGAACTGCCGGCGATGGGAGCGAGCGCCCGTGCCAGAGCGCGAACTGATGCCGCGCAAGTCATTGCTCGGCATATTGTTGCATCATTGAATCTCCAGTAGTTTCGAGTGATCAGACATGACCGTTGACCGGCAGACCAGTGCTCGTATGCGCGACGATGCGCTCCGCCTTTTCCGGGAATCGGATCCGAGGCCGGTGCACTTCGTCGGGATCGCCGGTGCGGGCATGAGCGCACTCGCCGAACTGTTTGTTCGCCGCGGGCTGGTGGTGACGGGCAGCGACATGAGCGCGGCGGGGAACGCGGACCTCGAGGCACTCGGCGTCTCCGTCCACCGCGGACACTCCGCGGATTTCGTCTCGGGCACGCGCGCCGTCGTCGCTTCGTCCGCCATTTCGGCCGAGCACGTCGAGCTCGCCGCTGCTCGTGCACGTGGCATTCCGGTCATCCGGCGCGCCGAGGCGCTGGGTGCGGCGGTGGCTGGAATGGAGATCGTCGGCATCGCTGGAACGCACGGTAAGACGACCACGACCGTGATGACCACCGAAGCGCTCTCTGGTACCATCGCATCGCCAACAGGCATCGTCGGCGGGCGGGTCCAGCGATGGGGTGGCAACCTGCGATGGGGTGGCGGCAATACCGTGGTGGTGGAGGCAGACGAGTACGATCGGTCGTTCCTCGCGCTCCATCCGACGATCGCTGTCGTCACGAATGTCGAAGCGGACCACCTCGACATTTATGCCGACCTCGCCGATATCGTCGCTGCTTTCGAGGAGTTCGTCTCGCGCGCCCGGGGAATCGTAATTTGCGCCGACGACGCGGGCGCGGACGCTCTGGCGTTACCGGAGTCTGCCGATGTCATCCGCTATGGTCTTGATCATCCGGATGCCAGACTGGTCGGGATCACGCACGGCAACTCGATGCGGATCATTTTCGACGGTGAGCCGCTCGGAGATCTGACGCTGCAGGTGCCGGGCGAACACAACCGCAGGAACGCGCTCGGCGCCCTCGGTGCCGGACTGTTGCTGGGCTACGGATTCGCTGAGCTGCGATCCGGGCTCGAGTCGTTCATCGGCGTCGAGCGCCGGTTTGAACGGAAGGGCGAGTCGAGCGATGTGCTCGTCATCGATGACTACGCGCACCATCCGACCGAGGTCCGCGCGACGCTGGAAGCGGCGCGGGCCGCGTTCCCCAGTCGTCGTATCGTGGCGCTCTTTCAGCCGCACCTCTATACCCGCACCCGTGACTTTGCCGAAGAATTCGGGGCGGCACTGGCGGAGGGGGCGGATGTCGTCGCTCTCACCGACATCTACAAGGCGCGAGAGGAGCCCATCGATGGCGTCACGTCGCAGCTCATCGCCGACGCGGCAGCCCGTGCGGGACATCCACCGGATTGGGTCGGTCTCCGCGTCCACGCGACCGACGCGGTTCTGGGACTGTTGATGCCTGGCGACGTGGTGCTGACCATGGGTGCCGGCGACGTGACGCTGGTCGGCCCGGAGTTGCTCCGTGCTCTCGACGGGCATCGCCGATGACGACGGCCGCGAGGGTTGCGACCGATGACGTCACCGAGCCGCCGCTCATTTGGAAGCGCTACATAGGGCGAGGTGTCGTGGCGGTCGCCGTGATGGGCGTGATGTTCTGGGCGGTCCCGCGCGTGCTGAGCGCTCTCGACTACTTCCATGTGCAGACGGTGCAGCTCGAAGGCGCCCGTTATCTGACACCGACAGCTGTGATCGCGGCGCTCGGCGCAGATACGTCTGCGAGCGTTTTCGATGATCCCCGGAAGTTTCAGGCGAAGGTCGAGAGCCTTCCGCTGGTGGCTACCGCGCGCGTGCGGCGTCGGTTACCTGGTACGCTGGTCGTCACGATCGTCGAGCGGACCCCGGTGGCGCTGATTGCGACGCCGGATGGATTTCGCGGCGTCGACTCCGCCGGAACGCGGCTGCCGATCGATCCTGCCGTCACGGCTTTCGATGCGCCGGTCGTGCTTCCGCCGTCCGGCGCACGCGACTCATCGGCAGATCGCCGGCTCTACAATCTGCTCGGTGCCGTGCGCGCGACCGATCCGACGCTGTTCGATGCGATCGAGGATGTCCGTCGCGTGTCGGCCACGGAGTGGCAACTGCACACCACACGCCATCTCGTGCGTTTCACGCCGCAGGTGACGTTGGGGCGGCTGGGAGACATCTTTCCTGTCGAGCAGAACCTCGCGCACCGCAGAATTCGTGCGGCCGAACTCGACCTGCGGTTCCGCAACCTCGTCATCGCCCGACTGCCATGAGTTCAGACCGTCTCGTCGCCGCACTCGACATCGGCTCCGCACATACCACTGCGCTGATCGCGGAAGTGACCGGCGAACTTCCACGCCGGCCCACGCTCAGGATCCTTGGCGTGGGAACAGCCCGGACCGCGGGATTCCGGCGTGGTGTCGTGTCGGACATCGAGGAGACGACGCGTTCGATTGCGCAGGCTCTCGGTGACGCTGAGCGCATGGCTGGTCAGAAGGTCGTGTCATTGTATGTCGGGATCGCCGGTGAGCACGTCCAGACGATGACGAGTCAGGGCATCGTCGCCGTGAATGGAGACGAGATCACCCGGGCGGACGTCGATCGCGCAAACGAAGTGGCGCGGGCCCAGTCGATTCCCCGCGAGCGCGAACTCCTGCATGCGATCCCGCAGGAATACACCGTGGACAAGAACCTCGGCGTCCGGGATCCGGTCGGCATGGTCGGCACGCGCCTTGAGACGGAGATGTACCTGGTGACGGTTGGAGCGTCGCCGGCGAACAACATCCGGAAGGCCGTCGAGAAGGCTGGATACAAGACGAAGGATCTCGTCCTGGCCCCGCTGGCCAGCGCGCTCGCGACGCTCACGGAGGACGAGAAGGAACTCGGTGTCGTCCTCGTGGAGATGGGAGCCGGGACGACCGATCTCGCCGTGTTTGTGGAAGGGAAGATTCGGCATGTCGCGACGATCAACCTCGGTGGTCAGAATGTCACCGCGGATATCGTGCAGGGGTTGGGTGTCTCGCCGGCCGACGCGGATCGCCTGAAGGAAGAGTTCGGCTGCGCGTACGAGCCGATGATCCAGCCTGGCCAGTTCATCACGTTGCCGAGTACGGTCACGCAGGGGGATCGGCAGATCCCGTACGAGTTGCTGGCGCATGTCATTCAGCAGCGCACGGATGAAATCTTCGATCACGTGCAGCGTGACCTCGAGCGGGCCGGCTTTGCAAAGCAGTTGAACGCGGGCGTCGTCGTGACGGGCGGCGCATCGGTCACCGCTGGCATCGCGGAGCTGGCGTCCGACCTGTTCGGCCAGACCGTGCGCATCGGCATGCCGCACGGTGTCGATGGGCTGATCGAAGCGGTGAATGGACCGCGGTTCAGTTGCGTGGTTGGTCTTGCACAGTTCGCTGCTGGTCGGGTCGCGATTGCGTCCATGATGCAGCCGGCGAACACGGGCAAGCGCGCGACGTCGGCGACTCCGGCCGGGATGAATCAGATCGTCGGCAAGCTGCGCGAGTGGTTCCAGGACTTCTTCTGACCGGTGCCTCGACGTCGTGAATGCTGATCGAGCCTACCTGGCTCGATTGACGATCACGCCCGAAAAATTCGACCGTCCCCTGCCGCGTTCCGACGAGGCAGGGGATGTGTGTTTCGGGCCATCGCGCGCTTCGCGATGAGCCGTGAGTGCCCGCGATCGACGGCGCGAATTCGATGCCTGATCGCCACGTCCACGCCACGTTCCAGCACTGTGAACAATGGGACACGCGATTCCGGACAAGCCTGAAACGCAAAGATCCCAACGTTCGTGAGTCGCGGCAAAGACGAAAAGTGGCTCCAGTGATTCCAGGCAACTTATTGGCGAAGTGGTGTCGGACCGGTGCGTGCCGCCTGGTGGCGCCGGTGTTCTGCAATGACACGAGGGGGCATCGCTTAAGTCTTTTTGCTGGTGGTCGTTGGCGCACGATGCGCGTCGCGACGCGGAATGCGTTTGCGATGTCGGATGCCCTCTTGACGTCTGTCGTGCAGGACATAGCGTTGCGCTGAGACGTTTGCTATACTCTCAGCCTGTCCGCGCCGTCGCGGGAGATCGTGTCTCCGGGCCAGCGTGGTTTTTCACTTCAGTTCGTCGCCGGCCGCCCGGTCTCACGTCCGTCATCCCGCGGAGCGCAGCGCCCCATGTCCGCCATGATCTTCGAGTTCGAAGAACGCAATTCGTCCAACGCCGTCATCAAGGTGATCGGCGTCGGCGGCGGTGGTGGTAACGCCGTCAACCGAATGATCGAGGAGCACCTGAGCGGGGTGGAGTTCATCTCCGTCAACACCGACGCGCAGGCGCTTCAGAACTCCCGCGCCGACGTCAAGATCCAGATCGGGAAGAACCTGACCAAGGGTCTCGGTGCCGGTGCCCGACCTGATGTGGGCCGTCAGTCGATCGAGGAAAACCGGAACGAGGTGAGCCGAGTGGTGAGCGGCGCCGACCTCGTCTTCGTGACGTGCGGCATGGGCGGTGGAACTGGAACCGGTGCTGCTCCGGTCATCGCTGAGCTTGCGCGCGAAGCCGGCGCACTGACGGTCGGCATCGTGACCAAGCCGTTCCTGTTCGAAGGTCGGAAGCGCATGCGTCAGGCCGAGCTCGGAATCAGCGAGCTGCGCAAGCATGTCGACACGATGATCGTGGTGCCGAACGAACGCCTGCTTGCGGTGGTCGGGCGCGGTATGCCGTTCCAGGATGCGCTGAAGAAAGCTGATGAGGTCCTGCTGCAGGCGACCTCTGGCATTTCCGGCATCATCAATACGTCGAGCACGATCAACGTCGACTTTGCCGACGTCCGCACGGTGATGCAGAACGGCGGTTCCGCACTGATGGGCTCTGGCGTCGGTCGCGGTGAGAACCGCGCCATGGAAGCGGCGCAGCAGGCGATTGCGAGCCCGCTGCTCGACAGCGTCTCGATCTCGGGTGCGCAGTCGGTTCTGATCAACATCGTCGGCGGTCCGGACCTCCAGCTTGGCGAGGTCCAGCAGATTGCCGAGCTCGTGCAGGAGTCGGTCGGGGATGATGCCGAGATCATTTTTGGTGGCGATTCGAGCAACCCGGCGATGGAGGGCGAGATTCGCGTGACGCTGATCGCGACCGGGTTTGACCGCGCGCTTGGCCAGTCGACGCCGGAATTCCGTCCTGGGATCGTACCTGCCGCCGGTCAGGTTCGCCCGGCATCGGCGCCGATCATCGTGCCGAAGCCGAGCAGCATCGTGCGGCCCGGTCAGGGCAACGGGCCTGCGGGAGCGTCGGCCGCGGCCAATCAGCCGCCTGCGGGTCCCCGCCCGACGACGGGTCCGGCGCGTCCGATGCGCCCGGTCAGCCAGGACGATCTGGAAATCCCGACGTTCATGCGGCGGCAGATGGATTGAGTCCTGAGGCGCATCGGGCCATCATCCGCTGATGCCCGACGCCCCTCCCGTTACCGACGGTTACCGGTCACGACGTGAACGCGCGCTCGAACGCCAGGCAAGGCGTCGGGCGCGCGCCGTCGTTTTCCTGACCGTCGTGGCCGGAGCTGCGCTCGCACTGTGGCAGCTTCCCAAGCGCTCGCAGCCCTTGCCGCGGGAGCTTGTGGCCGGTGCCATTGCGCTTCCAGTCGCGCACCGTGACACGATCCGCAAAGGGGAAGGCGTCGTCGCCGCACTGGTCCGGGCCGGGCTCACGCGGGAGGTCGCGGCGGCGGTCCTGAAGGCGTCGGAAACGCGCGCGACTGCCCGACTCGACATCCCGATCGCGCTCTTTGCCGACAGTGCCCCGGCCCCGTTTCGCGAAGTCGAATTCCAGATTGCGGACGATCGCAGCATTCGCGTGATCCGCGGCAGCGACAGCACCTGGTCGGCGACGGAACGGCGCGAACTCTGGCGGACGGACACCGTCTCGATCCGCGGTGTCGTGGTGGGCTCGCTCGTGGAGTCGTTGCGATCAGCTGGGCGTGGCGCCCTGAGCGTGCGGGCCCGCCTCGAGGTCGCGTACGCACTGGCCGAGGCATTCGAGTACAAGCTCGATGTGGGGCGGGACCTGGCGCGCGGCGACTCGGTGGTCGCCGTGATAGAACGGCGGCGCACGGCGTTTGGAGGCGAGCAGGTTGGACCGCTGCTCGCCGGCGCGCTGCTGCATGAGAAGGAGTGGCTGCGCGCCATCCGGTTTACAACTCCCAGGGGGAGCTCGGAGTATTACGATGCGGAGGGACGACCGATGCGTACGACGTTTCTTGCGGCGCCGCTCGATTTCCGCCGCATGTCGAGTGTGTTCGGGTTGCGCGTGCATCCCTTACTCGGCACACTGCGTCGGCATGAGGGCATCGACTTCGCCGCACCACTCGGCACGCCGGTACGAGCTGTCGGAGATGGTGCGGTGATCAAGGCTGGGTATTCCGGCGGTTTCGGGAAACTCGTCGAGATCCGGCACCGTGATGGCATGGTGACGCGCTATGGGCATCTGCGCGGATTCGCGCCGCAGGTGGCTGAAGGGCAGGTTGTCACACAGGGGCAGGTGATTGGCTTCGTCGGGTCTACCGGATTTTCCACGGGCCCTCATTTGCACTTCGAGACCTTGGTGAACGGTGTGTCCAGAGAACCCACGCGAACATTGCGCGACGCGAGCGGTGTGCCGTTGACCGGCCCGTCGCTGGAGGCCTTCAGCGTTGCGCGTAACGCGATCGCGCTGCAACTGGGACTCGTACGGTCATCGACGGCGGCCGTGGTGAGGCCGGCGGACACCGCCGTGCCAGGCACGCCGGTCCCTGTCACACCACCCGGAACGAGCGTGGGCATTTCGAAGTGAATGTGGCGCTCGGCTGGGGGCTCGCGCTCGGGGCAGGGTTGTTCGTGTCGTGGGTTGCCTATCCGTCCGGCGCGGTGTCGCGGCTGCGACCGGTGCTGATGGCATTGCGCGTGGTCGCGGTACTGGCGGTTGTGGCGCTGCTGCTCGACCTGCCCGTCGGGGTTGCGCGACCACCGGCGCCACTCGTCGCACTCGACGCCTCGGCCAGCTGGCAGCGCAGTGGCGATGCAAATGCGTGGCGCGTGGCCGGCGACTCGACGCGTGCGTCGTCGGTGGCATCGTCTGACATTGTTCTCTTCGGTGATTCGGTCCGAAGTGGTACAAGTCTTCCGCAACCTCAAGATCTGGCATCGCTCGTGGCGCCGGTCGTGCAGCGTGCAGCGGCCGATGGTCAACGCGTGGTGGTGGTCACCGACGGTGGGATCGACGATGCGGATGCGCTGTCGCAGGCCCTGGCAGGATCGCGGCTGATCATCGTGCCGACGTCGGCGAAAGCCGATCGCGCCGTCGCCGACATCAGTGCACCCGCGGAAGGCCGCGTTGGCGACACGCTGCGAGTGCAGGCGCGCGTCGTTGCCGGCGGGGCAGTGGCAACCGTCGGCACGTTGCGTTGGATGCTCGACGCCAGGGTGCTCGCCGAATCGCCGGTGTCGGCGCTCGCGGCGGCCAGTGAGCAAGTCGTCGAAGGGCGTGTCGTGATTCCGCCCGGCGATTCGGTCGCCGTGCTCCGCGCGGTCCTCGCAGCAGGGGGCGATGGTGAGGCGCGCAACGACACCCTGGCCGTCGTGTTCCGCCGCGGCGCGCGTCAACGTGTGGTGATCGTCTCGAGCGCGCCAGACGCCGACGTGCGCGACGTCGCAACGGCATTGCGTGCGAACGTCGCGCTGCCGACCGATGTCTTCTTCCGCGTCGCACCAACACGCTGGGTGCGCGATAACGATTTCACGCCGGTCGAGGAGTCGGTGGTCCGCGCGGCGGTACGTGGCGCCACCCTCGCGGTCTTGCATGGCGACACGACCGTGCTCGGTGCGCCGTCAGCACTCAACACGCGTTCGTTGCTGCTGCTGTCGCCAGCGTCGCCCGATGCGCCCGAACTGATGGTGCGTCCGGCCGCGTCGTCGCCACTGCAGGCAGGGCTCGCGGGCATCGTCGTCGAGTCGCTGCCGCCGTTGATGGCGTCGGCGCCGGCGCGCGGTGGCGCGGTCGTGCTGAGTGCCGCACCAGGCGGCGCGCCGACCGGTGCGACGCCGATTGTGGCCGCGACCGACGGTGATGTGCGACGTGTCGTGATTTCTGCGTCGGGATATGGTCGCTGGCGTGCACGAGGCGGCGTCAGCGAGGCGGCATTTCAGGCCTTGATCGGTGCGTCGACAGACTGGCTGCTCGGCGCACGCGGGCGCGCGGCTGTCGCGGCGCCGGCCACGGCAGTCGTGCGCGCTGGCGCGGTGGTTCGCTGGCGTCGTGGCTCGGACGCGCGTTCAGCGGTCGTGCTGGTGCGCGATGGCGATCGCCTGACACGTCGCGACACGCTCGTGTTCGGCGCCGGAGCGGAAGCGACGATGAAACCGCTCGCGACCGGTGTCTGGCGCGGTACCATCGATGGTGTGCCGGTCGTCGTTCCCGTCAGTGCGTCGCGCGAATGGCTGCCGCACGTGAATACCCTGCGCAGCGGCCTGCTCAACGGCGACGCGCTGGCCGTTCGTCGCGGTGCGCGTTCGCTCGGCTGGCTCTACCTTGCCACGGTGCTCCTGCTCGCGGTCGAGTGGCTGCTGCGCCGTCGAGCCGGTCTCCGCTGAGCGGCAGATCTTCCTTCGTTTCACCTGAATTCAGAACACTCGCATGGCGCGTCTTTTTCGTCGCGACGGCGACCTCCCGAAGAAGTCATTCTGGCAGAAGGTCAAGTCGGTCGTCACCACCAACTGGCGCGTCGCGATTCGCGGCGGCGTGGATCAGGGGTCGCTCGAACAACTCGAGCAGGTATTGCTCGAGTCGGATTTTGGTCCCGCGGTTACGCTGAAACTGGTCGCGGCGGTCGAGGATCGCGCGCGTCGCGGCGAGGTGCGCACGGAGGACGAATTCGCTGCGGCGCTGCAGTCGGAAATCGCCGACGCGCTGCGTGCCGGCAGTTCGGATCCGTCGTTGCGGTTTCAGCCCACGGCGCCGACCGTGATTCTCGTACTCGGCGTGAACGGCGCTGGCAAGACGACGTTCATCGGCAAGCTATCGTCGCGTCTGCACAAGGAAGGGAAGCGTGTGCTGGTCGGGGCGGGTGACACGTTTCGTGCTGGTGCGATCGAGCAGCTCAAGGTCTGGGCGCAGCGCACTGGCGCGGACTTCGTCGGTGCGTCGCCGGGCTCGGACCCGGCAGCGGTCGCGTTCAACGCGATTGACGCTGGTGTGACACGGGGTGTTGATGTCGTGATCGTGGACACTGCCGGCCGCCTGCATACCAGCGACTCGCTGATGGACGAACTGCGCAAGGTCGTGCGTGTGATCGCGAAGCGTCTGCCCGGCGCGCCGCATGAGGCGTTGCTGGTGCTCGATGGCACAATCGGCCAGAACGCGGTGCAGCAGGCGAAGACATTCGCCGCCGCCGTTCCCCTCACTGGGCTCGTCGTCACCAAGCTCGATGGCACCGCGAAGGGCGGCGTCGTGGTGGCGGTGCACGAGGCGCTGAACATCCCGGTGAAGTTCATCGGCACCGGTGAAGCCGCGGAGGACCTCCATGAGTTCAACGCCGCGGAGTTTGCCGAGGCGCTGTTCGAGTCGTGAGTGACGGCGGCGCATCGCAGCGGAGGGATCGCCGCGGTGGCGGCGTTGCGCCGCCAATCACGCTGCTGACGCCCGTCACGTACCTCAAGGGCGTCGGTCCGCGGCGCGCGGAACTGCTGGCCAGACTCGGCATCACCACTGCGGGCGATCTGCTGATGCACGTGCCGCGGCGGTACGAGGATGCCACCACCGTGCTGCCGGTGTCGCGTGCGCAGCCCGGTCACGACGTGACCGTGCTCGGTCGGGTGATCTCGAAAGGCATCATCCCGACGCGACGCGGTTTGCGGATTTTTCAGGCCGTGATTCAGGATGCGAGCGGTCTGCTCGAAGTCGGCTGGCCCGGACAGCCGCATCTCGATCGTACGATCGCCGTTGGCGACGTGCTGTTGCTGAGCGGACCGGTGCGCATCTTCCACGGTCGTCAATTGGCACCGCGTGAGTTCGTGAATCTCGGGGCAGACGATGCGGGCACCGCGGGCGGGCGTGTCCTGGCCGTGTATCCGGCAACCGACGGCCTGCCGACGAAATTGCTGCGACAGCTCGTTGATGCACAGCTCGACCTGCTGCTGCCGCAGATCGAGGATCCACTGCCGGCCAGCGTGCTCGCTGCGGCGGGCGTTCCAACGCTCCGTGACGCGTTGCGACTGGTGCATCGCCCCGGCAGCGTGAAGGAGGCTGAGCGTGGTCGCGCGCGGCTCGCGTTTGAGGAACTGTTCTGCGTCCAACTGCTGCATCGTCGTGCGAATCAGCTCGAACGAACGGAGCGTGCCGGCATCACCTTCGTCAATCGTCGCCGGCTGACGACGGCACTGAAGGAGCGGTTGCCGTTCACGCTCACCGGTGCGCAGATGCGAGTGTTGCGCGAGATCGTGGCCGACATGACGAGTCCGCAGCGCATGCATCGACTGCTGCAGGGCGATGTCGGCAGCGGCAAGACGATCGTGGCGCTGTTCGCGGCGATGGTAGCGCTGGAGAATGACTGGCAGGCGGCGTTGATGGCCCCGACGGAACTGCTGGCCGAGCAGCACCTGCGCACGTTCACCCGTCTGCTTGCGCCCCTCGGCATTTCGCCGGCGCTGCTGACAGGCCGCATGCGTGCGCCGGAGCGTCGTGCGGTGGCCACGCGCCTCGCCTCGCACGAGCCGCTGCTCGTCGTCGGCACCCATGCGCTTGTGCAGGACGCGACGTCATTCGGGAAGCTCGGCCTGGTAATCGTGGACGAGCAGCATCGCTTCGGTGTCGAACAACGCAAGGCACTGCAGGCGAAAGGCGCGACGCCGGATGTGCTGCTGATGAGCGCGACGCCCATCCCGCGCTCACTCGCGCTCACGATCTACGGCGATCTGGATGTGTCGATGCTCGATGAGAAGCCGCCCGGCCGCATTCCAATCGTGACGACGATGCGGCCGGAGTCTGCCCGTGATCGCGTGATGACATTCGTGAATGCGCAACTCGACGCAGGCCGCCAGGCGTATGTGGTGTATCCGGTAATCGAGGAATCGGAGCGCAGCGATCTGCGCGCCGCGACGCAGATGGCCGAGGAGCTGTCAGCCGGCGCGTTCGCCGCGCGGCGTGTTGGTTTGCTGCATGGCCGGCTGAAGGGCGATGAGAAGGATGCGGTCATGCGCGCCTTCCTTGCGCGCGAGATCGATGTGCTGGTGGCGACGACGGTCATCGAAGTCGGCATCGATGTGCCGAATGCATCCGTGATGTTGATCGAGCATCCCGAGCGATTCGGCCTGTCGCAGCTGCACCAGCTCCGCGGTCGGGTCGGGCGTGGCGCCGACGACAGCTACTGCATCCTCCTCGGCGATGTGAGCCCCGAATCCGCTGAGCGGCTCGACGTGTTCGTGAGCACGGAGGATGGGTTCGAGATTGCGCGCGCCGACATGCGACTGCGTGGCATGGGCGATCTGTTCGGCGAACGGCAGAGCGGCTTGCCAAGTTTTCGCGTCGCCGATCCATTGCGCGACGAAGCGATGATCCCACTCGCCCGCGCCGCGGCGGAGAAACTGCTGCAGGCCGATCCAACACTCTCGCGTCCGGAGCATCAGCCGCTGCGCGACCTGCTCACCGGCCGCTATCGGCGAGCGCTGGAGCTGTTCCGCGTCGGCTGAGCCGCGGAGTTCACCGCATTGGTCACGGCGCTCGGAGACGCCGCCGGAGCCGTTCGATTTCCGAGGTCAGTTTGGCCATCGAGTCTCGCACGACTTTCAACTCATCGAGACGGTCCGTCGCGAGCTGCGTGGCCTGCACGCGACGTCGGACTTCGGTCCGGCGCACCGAATCGACCGCTGCGATGTTGCGCTTGAACAGCACCGCTTCGGCGCGCACTTCAATTGCGATCGAGTCGGCGAGCAGCGAGTCGATCTGCGCAAGCGCGAGTGACGCGTCGCCGCTGGTCAGGCGAGGATCGGTCCGCATCAGTGCCCGCCACCAGCGCGCGCGATCGCCTTCGGGCGTATGCGGAAAGTCGCGCGCAAACTGTGCGAGCGAGGATTCCGCGGCGGCAGACCTGTTGTCGGCGACGAGTGCGTTCACGGCGGCCTGCATCGAGACCCATTGCGACGGCACGCTCGGCGCCGGCAATGTCGGTGGCGGCAGAATCGCTGGAGCGATCGGAGCACTGCTGCGGCAGGCGGCGAGGAGCAGGCTGAGCGCGGTGATGGGGCCGATCAGTCGCACGGAGGCTCTCATGACGTAGTGCTGATATTGGCGGCGGTCGCCTGCGTGGCGAGCGCCGTCGGCAGTCGCCGGGAGACTGCCGCGCGCTGCGGAAGCAGAATGGTGAAGGTGGTGCCAACCCCGACTTCTGAGGACACGTGGACGGAGCCCCCGTGCGCCTCGACTATTCCCCTGACGATTGCAAGGCCGAGTCCGGTACCTGCGACCGCGGCAGCATCCTGATTTCCGGCCTGAAAGAACTTGCGGAACACGTGAGGGAGTTCGGACGACGGGATGCCGACGCCGGAATCCCGGACCTCGATCCGCACCGCGCCTGGCTCACCGTCGCCGTGAAGGGCGACGACGCCACCGCGCGCGGTGAATTTGCAGGCGTTGGTGACGAGGTTCCCGATGGCTTCGGTCATACGATCACGATCCCACCACACTTCGGCCGGCATCCCATCAGCAGCAGTGACGGAAAAGGTCACGCCCCGCTGGTGCGCCAGCACGACGAGCGAATTCTCGAGTTCGGCAAAGAGTGCCCGCGTGTTCATGGGCTGCACGTTCAGCGTCGCGCCGCCGGCATCGTATTTGGAGACGTCGAGGAGCTGGCGTACCAGCCGGTTGAGCGAGTGGCTCTGACGCTCGAGCGTATGGATTACGTCGCGCTGCTTGTCATTCAAGGTGCCGTACACGCCGTCGTCGAGGAGTGTCAGATACCCGAGGATCACATTCAGCGGCGTCTTCAGCTCGTGCGATGCCATCGACACGAATTCGGCTTTCAGGCGATCGAGCTCACCGAGCCGCTGCGCCATCGCCGCGTAGCTGTCCGCCAGCCGGCCGAATTCGTCGCGTCGGCGCGAGGCAATGTCCAGTTTGTGGTCGAACTGTCCGGCCGCGACACGCTCCATGCCGTACTGCAGATCGGCGACGGGCCGCGAGATGCTGAACACGATCCACGCGGCAACGATGGTGGCAAACAAGAGCGCCATCCAGAGCGCGACCTTCGAGACGCGTCGGGCTTGATCCGTTTCGTCGCCCGCGTGCCGCACCTTGCTGGCCGTTTCGATGCGTAGCGTCGATTCCGCGCGCGCAACCGCATTCTCGAGCGCCAGCAATCCCGGACGCACCTTCTCGGTGGACAACGTGTCGAGTCGTGTGTACTCGCCGCGTCGGACAGCCGCGAGGCTCACGTCTGTCAGATCCTGTACATGCGTCACAGCTGAATCAACCGACGCGAATGGTGCATCGGTGAGGTGATTGAGCGAGTCGGTGAGCAGTCGGAGCGCCTGCGTCGCGGCGACCAGATCGGGCACCCCGGTCGTGTCTTGCAACCCGACAATCTTGTTGTCGGCCCGGCGAACGAGGTCCGCGTTGGCGCGAATGCGCCCCAGCAGCAGCGATGCCTGAAAATCCTGACTCTGCAACTGCTTGATATCCTCGAACAACTGCCGCAGCGAGATCCGCGTCACCACCACCGGCGCCACGAGAATCGCCGCCAGGACAAGCATTCCCATCACGAGACGCACGCGCAGCGGCACACCACGCCGGTGTGCTACGAGCTCCAGCGGTGGTTTTTCACGAGTGAAGACAGGGGTCACGGAAATCGTGTAGGCGTCGGTGCTGCAATGCGTTGACTCGCATTCCAGCGATCGGTACGTTGCCCTCAATCTTGCCAGCGGAGCAGTTGAGAACAATGACAGGTCAGATGGAATACATCGCCGCGTTGCCACAGGCAGCGGGCGCCACCGTCACGGTGCGTGGCTGGGTGCAGCATGTGCGGACGCAGGGAAAGGTCGCCTTTCTCGTTGTGCGCGATGGCACCGGGGTCGTGCAGTGCGTCTTCGTCAAGAGCCAGGTTTCGGCGGAGGTCTGGGAGCGTTTCGGCGCACTCACGATCGAGACGGCAGTGTCGGTGACGGGCGAGGTGCGTCTCGAGCCGCGGGCGCCCGGTGGTGCGGAGCTCGGCGCCAGCGAGCTCACGGTGCTCGGTGCGAGCCCGGTCGACTATCCGATTCAGCCGAAGGAGCATGGCGTCGATTTCCTGATGGACAATCGGCACCTCTGGCTGCGCGCGCCACGACAGGTCGCGCTGATGAAGATTCGTCACGAGATCGAGCAGGCGATTCACGATTTCTTCTACGAGCGGGATTTCATTCATTGCGATACGCCGATTCTGACGGCGGCGATCGGTGAGCGCTCCGGATTGTTCAGCACCGAATACTTCGACGAAGGCAATGCCTATCTCGCGCAGACGGGTCAGCTCTACGGCGAAGCGCTGGCCGCGGCGCTCGGCCGCATCTACACGTTCGGCCCGACGTTCCGTGCCGAGAAGTCCAAGACGCGCCGGCATCTGACCGAGTTCTGGATGATCGAACCGGAGATGGCGTTCTACGATGTCCACGACAGCATGCAGTTGCAGGAAGACATGCTCGTGTTCATCACGCAGCGTGTGCTGGAACGTCGTCGGCCGGAACTGGACGTGCTCGAGCGCGATGTCAGCCACCTGGAAGCGATCGTCGGTCCCTTCCCACGCATCTCGTACACCGACGCGGTCGCAACGCTGCAGCAGAAGGGCAGCGCGATCACGTGGGGCGAGGATCTCGGCGCCGAAGATGAAGCCTTGCTGGTGGCGGACTATCGCACGCCGATCTTCATCTGCAACTATCCGAAGGAAGCAAAGGCCTTCTACATGAAGGAAAACCCCGATGATCCACGAACGGTGCTGTGTGCGGACTGCCTGGCCCCGGAAGGCTACGGCGAAATCATCGGTGGCTCGCAGCGCGAGGACGACTACGACAAGCTGCTGACGCGAATTCGGGAAGAGGGACTCGAGGTCGATGCGTATGGCTGGTACCTCGACCTGCGCAAGTACGGCACGTTCGTGCACAGCGGATTCGGGCTCGGCCTGGAGCGCACCGTGGCGTGGCTCTGCGGCACGTCGCACATCCGCGAGTGCATTCCGTTCCCCCGCCTGATGAATCGTCTGCGCCCGTAGCTGGCTGTTCGCGCAGCCCGCGGCGCACTAGTGCGGAAAATTCGGAGACTTGCGAACGACGGTTGCCTGCCACAGGTGCCGTCGTTCGTGCGCCAGGAGCAGCGCGAGCACGGTGCCGAGTGCGAACGTGGCATGCCTGAGCGTGGGGAGCGTCACGCCGATATGCGCGAGATCGAGGCCGGCGGCGCGTTCCAGACGCAGTTCGAATGCGGCCTGTGCCGCGCGATACCGCTGGCGCGAGTCGACCGGATCGTCGGCCGGGCGGGGGAGCAGCGACTTCGGCGAGCGTTGGCGCACGCGTACCGGCGGCTCCATCGTCCACACCAGAAACCGACTCACGATGCTGCCTTGAAACGGACGATCGCTGTACGCGGCGTCGGCATGACCGCGGCCGATTGCGGTGTCGAGTGCCGGCATGTACAGCGTCGTGATGGTCGCCAGATGCGAACAGATCTCGGCCAGGCCCCACTGCGCGTCTGACGGACGCCATGCGAGTTGCGCCCCCGTCAGGCCGTCGAGCAGTGCGAGCGCCGTTTCGCGGTTGACGGCGAGTTCGCGGAAGAACGGCTGCATCGTGGTCAACGAGCGCGGCGGCGCGACGGTGTGCGCGGACATCAGCCGCCCGCCCGTTTCACGTCGTCCCACAGCACATCGAGTTCCTCGAGCGTCGCCGAACCGACGTGGATGCCGCGTTCGACTGCGAGCTTCTCGAGCGACGTGAAGCGCCGCACGAACTTCACGTTCGCGCGATCCATCGCGACTGCCGCATGCACGTTCGCCTTGCGGCAGAGGTTGACCACCGCAAACAGCAGATCGCCGAGTTCCCCTTCGAGCGCGTCCTGCGCCGTGGCGGAATCGGCGTGCGGCTGCGCGATCTCGGCCGCGACTTCGTCCACCTCTTCGCGCACCTTCGCGAGCGGGCCTGCGACATCGTCCCAGTCGAAGCCGACGCCGGCGGCGCGATCCTGCAGCCGATGCGCGCGATGCAGTCCCGGCAGCTCGACCGGCAGACCATCGGCAAGCGACACCCGCGTTGTCGCCTTCTGGCGCTCCCAGGGAATTGCCTCGCCGTCCCCGTAGAGATGCGGGTGGCGCGTCGTCATTTTCGCGACCAGTGCGCCAGCGACGTCGTGCAGATCGAACGCGCCGCGTTCCTCGGCAATCACGCTGTGAAACAGCACCTGCAGCAGCAGGTCGCCGAGTTCGTCGCGCAGCATGGCATCGTTCCCGATTCGGAGCGCATCATCGACTTCATGTGCCTCCTCGATCAGGTACGGGCGCAGCGACTGGTGCGTCTGGGCCGCATCCCAGGCACAGCGGGCCCGCAGATCGCGCATCAGGGCGAGGGTATCTTCAAGACTGGCTTTCGCTTGCATCGTTACGACTGCTCCCGGTAACTTAATAGGCTGTGACCGCCACTCCCGCCGACGCCCGCGCCATGAGCGCCATGCTCACCGTGGACCTCGCCGCGGTGCGGGAGAATTATCGCCTGCTCGCGCGGCGCGCAGCGGTCCCGCTGCTGCCGATGGTCAAGAGCGACGCATACGGGCTTGGTGCAGTCGAGGTCGCCAGAACGCTCGATGCCGAATCGCCGACGGCCTTCGGAGTCGCCTCTGTCGCTGAAGGGCAGCAGCTGCGTGCGGCGGGGATCCGTCGGCCGATCGTGGTCTTCACGCCCGTGCTGGCGTCGGACTTTTCGCACGCCCGCGCCGCCGACCTGACGCTCAGCCTCTCGGATCCGGCGCTCGTGGCGACGTGGGTTGCGCTTGCCGGGCGCTGGCAGTTGCCGATCGATACCGGCATGAACCGCGCTGGCGTGAACTGGCGGGACACCGCGCAGCTGCGTGCGGTGCTCGCCGTCGGCGGCGCCCCGGAAGGCGTCTTCACGCACTTCCACTCGGCCGATTCCGATCCCGAATCCGTGACGGTGCAGGAGGCGCGTTTCCATGATGTGCTGGCGTCGATGCCAGAGCGGCCGAAGTCGGTGCACGCGGAGAACAGCGCGGCGCTTCTCCAGCGCGGTGCCTCACGCTACGACACCGCGCGGCCCGGGATCGCGCTCTACGGCGTCGCGGTCGGTCCCGCCACCTGGATGCCGTCGCCGGTTGTCGCACTGACGGCACCGGTGATCGAATTGCGGGACGTCCCAGCTGGCGACACGGTCAGCTACGGTGCCGTGTGGCGCGCCCCCGGACCCCGGCGGATCGCTACCGTCGCGCTCGGGTATGCGGACGGATATCCGCGCGGGGCGGGCAACAGGGCGACGGTATTGGTCAACGAACGGCGCGCGCCGGTCGTGGGCTACGTGACCATGGACATGACGATGTGCGATGTGACGGACATTCCCTGCGATCTCGGCGATCGCGTCACGATGATCGGCGGAAACGCCGAGTCGAGTGTGGCGGCGGTCGCGGCACTTGCGCATCGCTCACCGTATGAGGTGATGACTGGGTTGTGGGGGCGTTCGACGCGCACCCATCACGATGCCGCCGCCGCACCGCTCATCGAGGCCGCGGCATGATGGGGCGTGTTGCAGTGATCGTGCTCGACGGTGTCGGATGCGGCGAAGCAGCGGATGCAGCGGCCTACGGCGACGTCGGCAGCAACACGCTTGGGCATGTGCTCGAACACGTGCCGTCGCTGTCGCTCCCCGCGATGGAGCAACTCGGCCTTGGTCACGTTGGTCCGTTGCGTGGCGTCGCGCCGGTGGCGGCGCCAACGGGTGCCGTGACGGTGCTCGAGCCACGCAGCGCCGGCAAGGATTCGACGACCGGCCACTGGGAAATCGCCGGCGTCGTCCTCGATCAGCCGTTCCCGACGTTCGCGCAGGGGTTCCCGGCCGACGTGCTGGAGGAATTCAGCCGCGCCACGGGCCGCGGCGTGATCGGCAACTGCGTCGCGAGTGGGACGCAGATTCTCGATGCCCTTGGCGATGAACATGTCGCCACGGGCAAGTGGATCGTCTACACCTCGGCCGACTCCGTCTTCCAGATCGCGGCGCATGAAGCGGTCGTGCCGCTCGACGAGCTGTATCGCGCCTGTGCACTCGCGCGCTCGATACTCGTCGCGCCGAACGATGTGTCGCGCGTGATTGCACGACCGTTCACTGGAACGCGCGGTGCGTGGCACCGCACCGTCAATCGCCGCGACTACTCGATCGAACCGATCGCGGAAACGCTGCTCGACGCGCTGGAAGCGGCAGGCGTGGCGCGCACCGGCGTCGGCAAGGTTGACGATCTGTTCGCGTCGCGCGCCATCAGCTCGACGCACACGATCGACAACGCGCAGGGCCTGCAGCTGATTCAGCGGTGGCTCGATGACTCGTCTGACGGGTTTCTCTTTGCGAATCTGGTGGACTTCGACCAGCAGTTCGGCCATCGCAATGACACGCTGGGTTTCGCGGGCGCGCTGGCGGAGTTCGACGCGGCGCTGCCGACGTTGCTCGGCGCGCTCCGCCATGACGATCTGCTGTTCATCACGGCCGATCACGGCAACGATCCCACGACGCCGTCAACCGACCATGCGCGCGAACGCGTGCCGCTGCTCGTGGCTGGTCCGACCGTGCGCCCGGGCGTGATTCCGACGCGACAGACCTTCGCGGATCTCGGCGCGACAGTGGCCGACGCATTCGGACTGTCGTGGCGCGGTCGCGGTACGAGCTTTCTCGCACAGGTGCACGGATGACGTTGCCCGCGACGATGACGGTGCTCGAGCAGGCGGCGCTGGATGCAATGCATCGCGCGTATGCGCCGTACTCGAAGTTCAAGGTCGGGGCCGCACTGCTCGGCGCGGATGGTTCCGTGCACGTGGGCTGCAACGTCGAGAACGCGTCATATCCTGCCGGCATCTGTGCCGAACGCACCGCGCTGTCGCGCGCGGTGGCCGATGGCGTGCGTGAATTCACCGCCATCGTCGTGTATACGGAGGCTACCGTGCCGACACCACCGTGCGGCATCTGCCGGCAGGTGTTGCACGAGTTTGCCCCGATGCTCGCGATCACGAGTATCACGACCAGCGGTGCGCGACAGACCTGGCGTCTCGACGCACTGCTTCCTGCCGCTTTCGCGGCGAATCTGATGGCCGTGTCCTAACGGCGATCACTCGCCTCACCCCGTCCCGTTTCCGTGTCTCCTCGCCAGTTACTCCGCTGCCTGCCGTTCGCTGCGATTCTCATCGCTGCGGCGTGTTCGGAACGCCTCGACACCAGCAAGAATTGTCCGGTGCTGTGCACCGACAACTCGCTCGTGTTCAAGGACACCACGCTCGACGTCGTGCAGTTCGACTCGGCCTACACCGGGTTTGCCGTTGACGGCCAGCGGTGGCCCGCCCCGGGGCTCGCGACGTCGGATGGGCTGGGCGGCTTTCTGTACGAATCCTTCATCCCGGTCACCAATCGCCAGGACTCGGTTGACGTGCGGCAGGTCTTCCGGTTCGACTCGCTGCCGGCCACGCTGGCCGCGTCCGACACGACATCGATCAAGGCGGTGACGGACAGCAAACTGCTGCTGGTGCTGGACACAGCGCGGTCGGTGATTCCGGTTGGGAACACCACGGTGCAGCTGTATGACGTCGACGTGATCGACACGACGGTGACAGATGACACGCTGCCAGCCACGCTGGCATCGCGCTTCACACCAGGTCGACTGATTGCAACGAGAGTGTTCACCCGCGCCGAAGCGTACGCGGATACCATTCCGGGTTCCGGCCCTCGCGTTACAGCGCGTGCCTTCGCCGTGTCGATCCCCGATTCGATCATGCTCGCGTACATCAAGTCGGCGCGACGCCTGCGCATCGGCATGCGCGTGACGTCGGCGTCGTCAGTGGCCCTGCAGTTCGTGGCACCGACAGTCAATTCGGCCGGCTTCGTGCCACGCCTCACGTACGACCCGTCGCCGGATACGACGATCAGGGCGTGGTCGATCGCGACTCGCTACAAGGGCCTCGCGACGAATCCAACGCGGTACACGGCGCAGACGCTGGTGGTGAAGGACATGACGCCGACGCTGAACGACGGCTCGCTGGAAGTCGGTGGCCTGGTCGCCTCGCGAAGCCTGCTCAGGCTCAGGCTTCCGCGGTCGTTCCTCGACACGATTACGATCGTGCGCGCCTCGCTCGACATGGTGCAGCGGCCGAACCTCACGGTGCCGGGTGCGCGTGACAGGATCCGGTTGCGCGTGCGCGTCGGCATCGCCGGTCCCGCGCTCGGCACGGATCCGCGTCGAGTGGTCGAATTCCTCGATCCGACACTCGAAGGCGTGTTGTTGCCGTCGCTCGCTATCGCGCCGGCGGACGCCGGCATCCGCTCGTTTGATGTCGGTCAGGCGCTGCGACTGTGGGTCACGCAGGACACCGCTGCTGCGACCAATTTCGTGCTGTACTCCGAAGGGGAGACCTTTCAGGAGCAGCGGCCAGCGTTCTACTCGCGGAAGAACGCCAATCCCTCGCTCCGTCCGCGTCTTCGCGTGACGTACACGACCCGTCGCGAAGGAGCGATTCCATGAGCCGTCCGTCGATTCGACATCTGCTGTGCGCCGCGCTGGTGTTCACCACCTCGCAAGTCCGCGCGCAGGGCTCCATCGGCCTTCAGGGCTACGGCTATCCGCCGGGACAGCTGACCACGCGCGCCTCGAGCAGTGGTGGCGGTCTCGGTGAGTTCGATCAAGCGGCGCCCATCAATCCGGCCGCCCTGCTGAACTGGGGTGTTGCGGGCGCGTACATCCAATACTCGCCGGAGCGTCGCTCGACCACTGTGGCCGGTGTCTCGAATTCGTCAACCGTGGCGCGCTTCCCGGTGTTCTCCGTCGGCCTGCCGCTTGGCCCTCGCTATGCATTCGGTCTGTCCAGCTCGACGTTGCTGGAGCGCAACTATGAAACCACACTGAGCGCACGTCAGGTGATTCGCAGCGACTCCGTCACGACCACGTCGCTGACCACCGCCAAGGGTTCGATGAATGCTGTGCAGTTCGCCGGTGCAATGCAGGTCACGAGCTGGCTGCGCGTCGGCACTGGCCTTCAACTCATCACGGGCCAGAACACCGTGAAGTCGGTGCGCAGCATCGTCGCAGACACCGTCGCACGCGCTGACACGGTGGCCTACGGCACAATCACCGAGTCCAGCACGGCGACGTTCAAGGGAACGGCGCTGTCGTTCGGCGTGGAGCTCGCACCGACGAAGAAGATCTCGATCGCGGCATCGGCGCGGCTGGGGTTCCGCCTCAACGCCGATCTGTCGGACACGACGACACGGCGTGCGGACGTTCCGAATCGGGCTGGCGCAGCGATCCGCTGGGAAGTCGCGGGTAGCAACATCTCGGCGCGGTACGACTGGCAGGGCTGGTCCGCGCTGAAGGGCATTGGCGGTACCGCTGGTGGCTTGTTCAACACGAAGGAAGTCGGTGTCGGCGCCGAAGTGCCAGGCCCCAAGTTGCCCGGTGGCCAGATGCTCATCCGAATCGGCGTGCGCAATCGCGGACTCCCGTATGGAGTGGCTGGCCAGCAGCCGAAGGAGAACATCATCGGCGGCGGCCTCGGTCTGCCAATCGGTTTCGGCCGCGCACAGTTTGACCTCGGCATCGAGCACGCCTCGCGCACGATTCCGAACATCAGCACGGTCAAGGAATCCGGATGGATCGCGTCATTCGGATTCCGGATCCGTACCTGATCTGATGGCCGTTCGCGTCTACCTCCAGACGTTCGGCTGTCGCGCGAACCAGTACGATTCGGAGGCGGTCGCAGCGCTCGTCGTCAGCGGAGGCGGCGTGCTGGTGGCGTCGGCCGAGGATGCCGACGTCGCCGTGTTCAACAGCTGCGCGGTGACGGCAGCGGCTGAGGCGGATCTGCGGCAGCAGGTGCGTCGTGCGGCAAAGCGGAATCCATCGTTGCAGTCGATCGTGATGGGCTGCGCGGCGGCACGTTCAGGCGAGCAGATTCGCGCGCTGCCGACCGTCAGCACAGTGGTTCCGGGTGCTGAACTCGGGGCGATCGGCGCCGCGCTGGGGTTCGCTGCGGACGCGGTCGTGCGCAGTGCTGGCGCGCAGCGCGGCACGCGTGGCCTGCTGCGCATTCAGGACGGCTGCGACGAGCACTGCACATTCTGCGCGACGACGCTGGCGCGCGGTGCGAATCGTTCGCGCCCGCTCGAGACGCTGGTAGCGGAAGCTGCGATGTTGGCGGAACACCACCCGGAAATTGTCGTGACAGGCATTCATATCGGAACATACGGGTCCGATATTGCATCCTCGCTTGGCGTGCTGGTGGCGGCGCTGGTGACGCGCGTCCCAGCGGTGCGGTTCCGGCTCTCGAGTGTCGAGGCCACCGAGGTCGATACGCAGCTCGGTGAGTTGCTCACGCATGATGCGCGACGCGTGGCTCCGTATCTGCACGCCCCGCTGCAGTCGGCCAGTGCGAGCGTGCTGCGACGCATGGGACGGCACTGGTACACGCCGGGTGAGTACGCCGAGCGCGTCGAGTCGCTCGTGGCGCGGAGTACGGTCTTCGGGCTGGGCGCGGACCTGATCACGGGCTTCCCGGGTGAATCCGCCGCCGACCACGCCGCAACGGTCGCATTCGTCCGCGCTCTGCCGTTCACCAGCCTCCATGTCTTTCCCTACTCGCCGCGGCCCGGAACCGCCGCGTTGCGACTGCCAGACCTGATCCCGGAAGGCCTGAGCCGAGAGCGCGCCGCTGAACTGCGAGAGATCGCGACCGCAAAGGCGGCGGACTATCGTGCGGGACGCGTGGGCGGGACGGCGGATGTAATCGTGATCGGGCACGAGACCGGCCATCGGGATGGGCTCACGGAGGACTACCTTCCGGTCGATCTTGCCGTGCCGTCGCCACCACGCGGGGCACGTTTCGATGCCACGCTCGATCCGTCGTCGTCGCCCCGCGGCCTCGTCGCCGCTCCGCTTGCCTGAATGCTCCCTATGACCACGCGCCCGACCGTCTTCATTGAAACGTACGGCTGCCAGATGAACGTCAGCGATACGGAGCTGATGCTCGGCAAGCTGACGGCGGCCGGCTACGATCACGTCGATGTACCGGACGGCGCTGACGTCATTCTCGTCAATACCTGCGCGATCCGCGACAACGCTGAGCAGCGCGTGATCGGGCGGCTGGGCGAGTTGAAGCGCCACATGAAACCGGACAGCATCGTCGGCGTCACCGGGTGCATGGCGCAGCGCCTCGGACCTCGACTGCTGGAACAGGCGAAGCATGTCTCGCTCGTGATCGGACCTGACGGCTATCGCTCGCTCCCGTCGCTCGTCGAAGGCGCGCGACAGGGACAGCGCGTCTCCGCCACGACCTTCGATCTCGAGGAACACTACGAAGACTTCACACCTCGGCGTTTCGACAAGGTGAAGGCGTGGATTCCCGTGCAGCGCGGCTGCGACTACAAGTGCACCTACTGCATCGTCCCGACCACGCGTGGCAGCGAGCGCAGTAGAAAGCTTGCCGACGTGGTCCGCGAGACAGAGCAGGTGGTCGCGGAAGGGATGACGGAGGTCGTGCTGCTCGGCCAGACCGTGAACAGCTACTTCGACGGCACACATGATTTCGCGGACCTGCTGCGTGCCGTCGGTACGGTTCCTGGCATCAAGCGCCTCCGCTACACCAGCCCGCATCCGAACGATTTCAGCGATCGCGTGATCGCCGCGATGGCGGAAACGCCGACAGTGTGTGAACACGTCCACCTGCCGATGCAGAGCGGCTCGACGCGCACGCTCAAGCGCATGCTGCGACGCTACACCCGCGAAGGGTTCATGGACTGCGTCGCGCGCCTGCGCGCCGCTATCCCGACGCTCGTGCTGACGACCGACATCATCGTCGGCTTCCCTGGCGAAACCGAAGAGGATTTCCAGGAGACGCTCAGCGCGGTCCGCGAAGTCGGCTTCATGGATGCCTTCACGTTCAAGTTCTCAGCCCGCGAAGGCACGCCCGCCACGCGCATGCCGGAGAGTGAAACGGTGAGCGACGAAGTCTCCGGTGATCGTCTCGTCCGACTCGTCGATACGGTTCGTGCAATGAGCCGGGATGTGAATCTCGGGCTGCTCGGCACCCGACACGAGATTCTGATCGAGAAGCCGGCGAAGCGCGGAGACCTGCTGCAGGGGCGCACACGTGATTTCCGCACCATTCTCGTCGCTGGCGATGCGTCGCTGATCGGCACGTACATGCACGTCGAGATCACCGGCACGACCGGCCACACCTTCACCGGTGCACCCGTGGCACAGCGCGCCGCGCTGCCACTGGCCGGCTAAGCAACGCCCACCGCGGGACTTCGATGATGCGTGCGTGAATCCGGTGGGCGCTGATCAACGCGCGGCCGCAGTCTTGGCTCGTGCCCGCGACCTCCTGGATCCTCCTCACACTCATCATCGGTTCCGCGGCGGGCGCTGCCGGCACACCGCTCGCGTTCGTGGTCTGCACGGGCCTGACCGGCGCGATCTGCTTCCGCCTCAGGCGAGTCGGCGCACTCGCGATCGCCGGTGCCGCCACCTTGGCGGCCGGTGCCGCCGCGCGTGCGACCGCCGCCCGATGGTCCGACGCGCACTGTCGCGCCGCGATCGTACGCAGCCGCAGCGTGGAGTTCGTCACCGACTTCGACCTCCACGTCGGCGACGCCGGCCCCGCCACGCTTCGCGCACGCACCGACGACTGCGACGCGCCCGGCCTCGTGCGCGCACGCACGACGCTGCGCGGCGGCACATGGTATCGCACCTTCGCGCAGGCGGAACCCGGCGATCGCGGGATCAGCGTGACCGCAGACACCACCACGTACCAGCTCACCGAAGCCTCGCTGCGCCCATCACTGCGCGCGGACGGCGTGCGACGAGTCGACTCGATCTTCACCGTCGACGCACCCATGGCGCGCGCACTCCTCCTCGCCGATATGCACCTCATCGACCCAGCGATGCGACAACGCTGGGCGCGCTCCGGTCTCGTCCACCTGCTCTCCGTCTCCGGCGTCCACGTCGCCATCGTCGCCGCCGCCCTCCTCATGCTCGGCACCACGGCCCGCCTTTCTCAACTGCACGCCACTGTCCTCGCCCTCACGATGACCGCGGCCTATGTCGTGATACTGGGCCTTCCGCCCCCAGCGGTGCGCGCCGGCGTGATGTTCGGAAGCCTCCTGATCGCCAGACTCCGACAGCGACCGGCATCCGAATGGTCTGTCCTCACACTCGGCGCCCTTCTCCCGACAGTCGTGGACCCGGCCGCGCCGTTGGATCTCGGATGGCAGCTGTCCGTGCTCGGCGTCGTGTCACTTGCGGCGAGTGGCCGGCTGACCGCACGCCTCAATTGGCGCGGCGGCGGCTGGTTGCACGCCCTTCGGCGGGAGATGGTCACCAGCGTCGTCGCGAGCGCGGCGTCAGCACCACTCATCGCCTGGTACTTCGGCACGATCAGCCTCATTGCGCCACTCGCGAATCTGCTCGCCGCACCACTCGTGACGCTGCTTCAACCGACCCTCTTTCTGGCGCTCGTGTGTGCACCGAGTCTGACGGTGGCGCGCTTTGTCGCAGGTGCAGCCCATCCCATGCTGGCGCTCATCGACGGCGTTGCGGCGACGGCCGCAGAACCATCCTGGGCCGCCGTCACGATCGCGCCAACACTCGAACAATCGCTGTTGGCCGCCGCAGTGTCACTTGCCCTGCTCGTCGCGATGGTGCAAACCGACCCCGCAACGCCACTGCTCGTCGCAGGCCTCAGCGCCGCATCGCTGGCCTGGTCCGATCTGCTCCCCACACACTCGTCCGGTCAACTCGAACTGCATCTCCTCGATGTCGGTCAGGGCGATGCCGTCGCACTGCGCACTCCACATGGACACTGGATCATTGTGGACGCCGGCGGCGGTGCACCCGGTCCCGACAACGGCCGACGCGTCGTACTGCCGTACATCAAGGCGCGCGGTGGGCCCGTCGATGCATTCATCCTCTCGCATCCACATCTCGATCACGTTGGCGGCGCTCCAGCCGTGATCGGCGCGACGCATCCCAGGCAGTACTTCGACGCCGCATACGCCGGTGGTACGAATGCGTACCGCGCCTCGCTGGAAAGCGCCGCCGTGCACGGCGTGCACTGGCAGCGCGTACATCCCGGCGACCTGTCCGACATCGACGGCGTTCGCCTCCGATTTCTCGCGCCAGACTCGTCATGGACGGCGGCGCTGCACGACGCGAATCTGGCCAGCACCATCGTGCGTGTCGAGTTCGGTCAGGTGGCGATGCTGCTCGTCGGGGACGCGGAACGCCCGGAAGAGGACTGGCTGCTCGAGCATACGTCGGCGAGCCTGCTGAAGGCCGACGTCCTCAAGGTCGGTCACCACGGCAGCCGCACCAGCTCCAGTGCCGCGTTCCTCGACGCCGTCGCACCTCGTCTGGCGCTGGTTTCCGTTGGCCGGGGTAACACGTATGGATTGCCGTCACCGGAAATCATGCGCGACTACGCGAATCGTCGCATCACGCTCTTGCGGACCGATGTGGTCGGTACGACTGTCGTGAGTACCGACGGCCACCAGATAACCGTCTTGACCGCCGCCGACCGATGGAGTCTCCCGTCATCCGTTTCCGCCGATGGATTCGAAGGCAGATCGTTGCACCCGTGATCGGTGAACGGGATGCGCTGCCTGCGGCTGTGGCCGTCCGATGGCCTGAACTCACCACGGTCCGCTGGCGCCGCGGCGGCCTCCCGCTACGCATCGGTGGGTGGTGCCTCGGTCAGGGTTCCGTGCAGGGGATCACGCTCTGGGGAACGGTGTTCCTCGCTCCCGGCGTTGCCTGGGATCCGCGCTTGCTCTTGCACGAGCATCGACACGTGGAGCAGTTTGCCCGCTCGATGCTCTTCCCAGTTTTCTACCTGTGGGAATCGCTGACGCGCGGGTACTCGCGCAACCGCTTCGAAGCGGATGCCGACGCCTGGGCCGCGACACGATTCGAACGGCCTCGGCCAACCATCCTTCCTCCGGGCGCGTGACCGTGGTCAACCACACCCCCGTTTCTGTCGTCACCATTGAACGGTTCATCATCGAACAGGAGCGACTCTATCCTGAAGCGAGCGGTGAACTCTCCGGCATTCTGTACGACATCGCGCTCGCCGCGAAGATGATTTCGAACAAGGTCCGGATGGCCGGCCTCGTGGATATCATCGGCGCGACCGACAACGAAAACGTGCAGGGCGAGACGCAGCAGAAACTCGATGTGCTGTCGAATGACATCATGATCAAGGCGATGGATCACGGCGGCCGGCTCTGCGCGATGGCGTCGGAAGAGGAGCCGGACATCATCCCGATCCCCGATCGATTCCGCTGCGGGAAGTACTGCCTGATGTTCGATCCGCTGGACGGCTCGTCGAACATCGACGTGAACGTCCCCGTCGGAACGATCTTCTCCGTCGTGCGCAAGATCACGAATGGCCGTCAGGGGGAGCTCGAAGATTTCCTGCAACCCGGTCGCCGGCAGGTCGCGGCGGGATACATCATCTACGGCTCCAGCACGATGATGGTGTATACCACCGGTCAGGGGGTGCATGGTTTCACGCTCGATCCCTCGATCGGGGAGTTCCTGCTCTCACATCCCAACATCCGCACACCAAATCGCGGCAAGTTCCTGTCCGTGAACGACTCGTACGAGCAGTACTGGGAGGAACCGGTGAAGGCGTTGATGCGCCGCTACCGTGGACTCGATGGTGTGCAGCCGGCGCACAACGTGCGATACGTCGGTTCGCTCGTCGCCGACTTCCACCGCAACCTGCTTGCCGGCGGCGTGTTCGTGTATCCGGCGAACACCATGTCGCCGCGCGGCAAGCTGCGTCTGCTCTATGAAGCGAATCCGCTCGCGTTCATCTGCGAGCAGGCCGGTGGCGCAGGGTCCGACGGCCGTATCCGTATTCTCGACGTACAACCCACCGAACTGCATCAGCGCACACCGCTCTACCTGGGCAGCAAGGGCGATGTCGAGACGGCGATCGAAATGCTCGCACCGGTTGCGGTCGCGCTGTGAGTGCTGTGCCGGTGAAGCCGAAGGGTGATGTGACGACGTCGCCCTCCGGCATCGAGATCAAGCCGATCTATCGCGCCGCCGATGCGGAAGGTGCCGAACTCGGTGAGCCGGGACAGTTCCCGTACACGCGTGGCGTGCAGCCGTCGATGTACCGCGGACGCCTCTGGACCATGCGCCAGTACGCGGGTTTCGGGACGGCAGCCGAGTCGAATACGCGGTACAAGATGCTCCTCGACGCAGGTCAGACCGGGCTGTCGGTGGCGTTTGATCTGCCGACGCAGATGGGCATCGACTCCGATGCCCCGCGCGCGCTCGGGGAAGTCGGGCGCGTGGGCGTCGCCATCGACACCGTCGAAGACATGCACACCCTCCTCGACGGAATTCCGCTCGACAAGGTGTCGACGTCGATGACGATCAACGCGACGGCCAGTACGCTGCTCGCGATGTACATCGTGGTCGCCGAAGAACGCGGTATCAGTCGCTCGGCGCTCAGCGGGACGACGCAGAACGACATTCTGAAGGAGTACATCGCACGCGGCACGTACGTCTATCCGCCGGTGCCGTCACTCGCGCTGGTGGCCGAGACGTTCCGGTTCTGTGCGGCGGAAGTGCCGAACTGGAATCCCATCTCGATCAGCGGCTATCACATGCGTGAAGCGGGTGCGACGGCGGTGCAGGAGCTGGCGTTCACCTTCGCGAACACGATCGAGTACGTACAGCGTGCCGTCGAGGCCGGGCTCGCGGTTGACGCCTTTGCCCCGCGCCTGTCGTTCTTCTTCGCGTGTCACAACGATCTGTTCGAGGAAGTCGCCAAGTTTCGCGCGGCACGGCGCATCTATGCGCACCTGATGCGCGAGCGGTTCGGTGCCAGCGACGCCAGCGCGCGTCTCCGGTTCCACACGCAGACCGGCGGTGTGACACTCACCGCACAGCAGCCGCTGAACAACGTCGTGCGTGTCACGGTCCAGGCCCTCGCGGCTGCACTCGGCGGGACGCAGTCGCTGCACACCAACGGGTACGACGAAGCGCTCGCGCTGCCGACGGCGGAAGCGGCGACGCTCGCGCTGCGCACGCAGCAGATCGTTGCGTACGAGAGTGGCGTCGCGCAGACGGTCGATCCGCTCGCCGGCAGCTACTACGTCGAGTCGTTGACGACGCAGCTCGAGACGCAGGCGCACGCGCTGATGGAACAGGTCGAAGCGCTTGGTGGCAGCGCCGCCGCGATCCAGAAAGGGTTCTTTCAGGACGAAATCGCGCGCTCGGCGTACGAGTATCAGCTGCGCATCGAGAGCGGCGACACCGTCATCGTCGGCGTCAACAAGTTCGGTGACGGCCAGGCACCGCCCGTCATTGCCGCGCCCGATTTCTCCGCGCTGGAACGCGGGCAGGTCGCGCAGCTTGCCGCCGTGCGCGCCTCTCGTGATGGCGCACGCGTCGAGTCCGCACTGAACGCGCTGCGCGTGGAAGCCGCCGCGTATGCCGCCGAATCCGGCGCGCAAGTGCCAGTGATGCCGCTGATCATCGAGGCTGTACGGGCCCGCGCCAGCGTGGGTGAAATCTCCGACACCCTGGCGGCTGTCTGGGGCACATACCGGCCGGGCTGATCAGGGCCCGTTGGCAGGATGCAATGGCGGCCGGCAACGAGAGTCCTCGTGCCGGCCGCCGTCCGTTTGTCGGTCACGTCGATCCCGCGATCAGGCCGGATACAGGTGGCAGCCGTCCACGCCACGACGGTCGAAATATCGCTGGTGGTAGCTTTCGCCGCGCCAGAACATCTGCGCCGGTACGATCTCGGTGGCGATCGGCTTCGGCAGCGCTCCGCTCTGGTCGATCGCGTTCTTCGTCGCCGTCGCGATCGCGGCCTGATCGGCGTCATGTGTGAACACCACGCTGCGGTACTGTCGCCAGAAATCGGGACCCTGACGATCGAGCTGCGTTGGGTCGTGGAGGTGCCAGAACACGTCGATCAGCGACTCGTACGTCGTTTTCGCCGGATCCCACGTCACTTGCACGACTTCCGCATGTTCGGTGGTGTCCGTGCAGCGGACCATGTCATACGTCGGTCGCTCGAGCGCACCACCCATGTAGCCGACAGCGGTGCCGGGGACCCCGGGCTGGCGCGAGAGGATCTGCTCGACGCCCCAGAAGCAGCCGGCGCCGAAGGTGGCGAGCCTGGTTGTCGTGGCTGCAGGGGATGCCGCCGAGTCGCGGTCGGCAGTCGTCGGAACTGTCATGGTCGGATTCGCTCGCAGTACAGTGTCAGCGCGCGCGTCACAGGCCGTCAAAAGCGGGTGACACGACCTCGGCGACAATCGCCGACTTCGCGGGACCGCGCCGAGATCTGGTGTATGTACACACAGCCCCCCGGATTCGAGCGCTGACCCGTGAACCGGCCGCGCCGTTGAATGCCCGCTCTGGAACGGCTAACTTGAAAGGCTGTTGTCTCTTCCAAGTATTGGAGTCATGCCTACTTACGAGTTCCGCCTGCCCGACGGCACGATCATCGAGCGGTCCTTCAAGATCTCCGAAGTTCCCGACGAAATCCCCAATCCGAATGGCGAGGGGAGCGCGGTGCGCATCATATCCGGAGGCGCGGCACTCCTGTTCAAGGGGTCTGGCTTCTATCTGACCGACTACGGCCGGAATGCGCACCGCACCCAGGGCGATGCGCCGAAGCCTGCGTCCGGCGCGGCTGCGAACACGTCCTCCGATTCGGGCGCGAAGAGCGCACCGGCGACACCGTCGACGTCGGGCGCCGAAGCCAAGCCGGCTGCCGCACCGAAGACCGACGCCAAGCCATCGTCGGGTGGCGGACCGGCCGCGTCGTGAGCTCGCCTGAGACGCTGCGCGCCGAGATCTGTCGTGCTGCCATGACACTCGGCGCGGCTGCGGATTTCGTGCCGCTCGTCGAACGCCCGCGCGATCCGAGTTTCGGGGAGTGGTCCACCAATGCCGCGATGCTGCTGGCGAAGCCGCTCAAGCAGTCGCCGCGCGATGTCGCCTCGAAACTGATTGCCGCCATGGCGCTCGATGCGGTTGGCATCAGCGCGGCTGAAATCGCAGGGCCGGGGTTCATCAACTTCCGCGTCGACACGGATGCACTGACGCGCGTCCTGCCCGACATCATTCGTCGCGGCGAGTCGTACGGGCGGAGCGATACCGGTGCCGGTGCACCCGTCGTGGTGGAATTCGTGTCCGCGAATCCCACTGGGCCGTTGCATGTCGGCCACGGTCGGCAGGCCGCGCTGGGCGATGCGATCAGCACGCTGCTCGACTGGACTGGGTGGAAGGTCAGCCGCGAGTTCTACTACAACGACGGCGGCGGCCAGATCAACAACCTGCAGAAGAGCGTGCAGTTGCGCGCCAAGCAGCACGCAGGGCAGGAGATCGTGTTCCCGGAGAATGGCTACCACGGCGACTACATCGGCGAAATCGCGGCGGACTATTGCGTCCGATTCCCCGGTGATGCGGCGCTCGATGACACCGATGCGATCCGGCGCTTTGCAGTCGCGGCGTTGCGCGCCGAGCAGGATCTCGACCTGAAGGCGTTCGGCGTGGTGTTCGACACCTACTTCCTCGAGAGCTCGCTCTACACCGACGGCATGGTGGACAAGACGGTCGCCGCTCTGGTGGCGAGTGGATTCACGTACGAGAAGGACGGCGCGCTCTGGTTGCGCACGACCGACTTCGGTGACGATCAGGATCGCGTGATGAAACGGTCGGCTGAGAAGGGCGGGGAGTACACGTACTTCGTGCCCGACGTCGCGTATCACGTGACGAAGTGGGACCGCGGCTTCCATCGCGCGATCAACGTGCAGGGCTCCGATCACCATTCCACTGTGACGCGGGTGCGCGCCGGATTGCAGGCGCTGCGCATGGGAATTCCGGAGGGCTATCCCGATTACGTGCTGCATCAGATGGTGCTGGTGATGCGTGGCGGCGAGGAAGTGAAGATCTCCAAGCGCGCCGGCAGCTACGTCACGGTACGCGATCTGGTCGAGCAGGTCGGGCGTGACGCGGTGCGCTACTTCTTCGTGATGCGGAAGGGCGATTCGCAGCTTCTGTTCGATGTCGATCTCGCGCGCTCGCAGTCGGAGGAGAATCCGGTCTACTACATCCAGATGGCGCATGCGCGTCTCTGCGGAATCTTCCGGGTCGGCGAGATCGATCGTGCGTCGATCAGCGGCAGCGATGTCGATCTGTCGGTGCTCGTCGAGCCGGAGGAGCGCGAGCTGATCAAGGCGCTGGCGGACTTCCCGTCGATGCTCACCGGTGCGGCGCTGTCACTTGAACCGCATCGGCTCGCGAACTGGCTCGAGAAGACGGCGGCGCTCGTGCACACCTGGTATCACAAGCACCACGTCCTCAACGAACCGCCTGCGATCATGCAGGCGCGCCTCGTGCTCGCCAACGCCACGCGCGTTGTGCTGTCGAATGCCCTCGCCGTGCTCGGCCTGTCGGCGCCAGAGCGCATGTAACGCACGCTGTTCCCTGATTCCCGAGACTGCCCCGCAATGTCCGTTCTCGTCGTCGGTTCCGTCGCGCTCGATTCGGTCGAGACTCCGTTCGGCAAAGCCGAGGAAGTGCTTGGCGGCTCCGCCAACATGTTTGCATCGGCAGCCTGTCACTTTGCACCGGTACGGATGGTCGGTGTGATCGGCACCGACTATCCGATGGAGAAGCTCGAACCGCTCAAGGCGCATGGCGTGGACATGAGTGGCGTCGAAGTCGCCGAAGGTGAGAGCTTCCGCTGGCGCGCGCGCTACCGGCACGATCTCAACGCTGCCGAGACGCTCGAAACACGCCTCGGCGTGTTCTCGCATTTCCGGCCGAAGATCCCTGCAGCGTTCGTCGATTCGCCATTCGTGTTTCTCGGGAACATCGATCCGCGCCTCCAGCTCGATGTGCTGAATCAGGTGAAGAAGCCGCGCCTGGTCGCGTGCGACACGATGAACTTCTGGATCGAGAGTCGCCGTCCTGATCTGATCGAATTGCTCAAGCACGTCGATCTGATCACGATCAACGATGCCGAGGCCCGCCAACTCACGGAAGAGTCCAACCTCGTGAAGGCGGCGCGCTGGATCATGGAGCGCGGCCCGAAGCATGTCGTCATCAAGAAGGGCGAACACGGCGCATTCCTGTTCTCCGGCACCACCGTGTTCTTCGCGCCGGCGTATCCACTCGAGTCGGTGTTCGATCCCACGGGCGCGGGCGATTCTTTCGCCGGTGGCTTCATCGGCTGGCTCGCCGCGACGGGTGATCTGAGCGAGGCGAACATGCGCAAGGCCGTCGTCTATGGCTCGGCGCTCGGATCGTTTGCGGTCGAGAAGTTCTCGAACGAACGCACGATCGAACTGACGCGGCCAGAGATCGAGGCACGGGTGCGTGAATTCCACCGCCTGGTCGCGTTCGAGGCGCCGCTGTCCGCGTGAGCACGCCACTCGACTATCGCAGTGCTGGCGTCGATCTCGACAAGGCGGACGACGCGAAGGGCCGCATCAAGGCCCTCGTTGAATCGACGCTGACGCCAGGCGCCCGCGGCAGCTTCGGCGGATTCGGCGGCATGTTTCGCGTGCCACCGGGCTACACCTCGCCGGTGCTGGTGTCGAGCGCTGATGGTGTCGGCACAAAACTGAAAGTCGCCATCGAGGCGGGTGTGCACGACACCGTCGGTCGCGATCTCGTCAATCATTGTGTGAACGACATTCTCGTGATGGGCGCCGTGCCGCTCTACTTCCTCGACTACGTCGCCTTCGGAAAGCTCGATCCGATTGTCGCCGAGGGCATCGTGGCCGGTGTCGCGCATGGGTGTCGCGAAAATTCGTGCGCGCTGCTCGGCGGAGAGACGGCTGAGATGCCGGGCATCTACACGCCGCCCGACTACGACCTCGCCGGCTTCATCACCGGCATCATGGAAGAAGAGGCGGTGCTCGGCGCTGCGCGCGTGCGCGACGGTGACGTGCTGATCGGTCTCGCCAGTGCGGGCCTGCACACCAACGGCTACTCGCTGGCGCGCAAGATCGTCGCCGAGGCCATGGAGCTCGGGGTGCACGACCCGTTTCCGGGAGAGCACGGCGAGACCGTCGCGCAGGTACTGCTGCGGCCCCACGTGACCTATCTCCCCGCGCTCCGCAGCGTGCTGACGACGGTGCACGGCATGGCGCACATCACCGGCGGCGGCCTGCCCGGCAACGTGAATCGTATGCTGCCGCCCGATCTGGACGCGGCCATCGAGCTCAGTTCGTGGACAATCCCCAACGTCTATGTCCAGTTGCAGGCCGCGGCACAGGTCGGCGTGCGCGAGATGTTTCGAACGTTCAACATGGGCGTCGGTATGGTGATCGCGTGCGCCCCGGAGAACGTCGCCGAGGTGCAGGCAGCCGCGGCGGCAACCGATACTCCGTCGTGGATCCTTGGTGCGATCCGGCCCGGTACGGGCGCGGTTCAACTCATCTCACACGACTCCTGACAATGACTGTCCGTTCTCTGGCTGCCCTCGCGTTGTTGTGCGCAGGTGCCTTCGCGCTTCCGCTCACCGCGCAGTCCGCGCAGTGTGCTTCACAGGCCACTGCGGTGCGTGATGCCTGTCAGAAGGGAACGGACATCTTCATGATGCTCGCGCCGCAGGTGAACGGAGCGCTGACCGGTGGTGGACCGGTGCTTGGCTCGTCCCGCGGCGGTCGTGGCCTGTCGATCGGCATCCGCGTCAACGCCGTTGATGGTCGCGTCCCTGACCCGACCGCCATCACGCTGTCGCCTAACGGCGTCGTGAAGAGCGCAATTCCGACCAAGCGCGTGCCGGTGCCGGCGCCGACGCTCGACGTTGCTGTCGGACTTTTCCCGGGCGTCTTCCTCGGGCTGCAGCGTGTGCTCTCGCTCGACGCGCTGCTCAACGTTGCGTACATCCCGGATCGCGACATCTCCGACTTCAGCGTCAAGACCACCGCCGGCTCACTCAAGCTGGGCTACGGCGGCCGAGTTGGCCTGCTTGCCGACCGGTTGTTTGTGCCTGCCGTCGCGGTGAGCTTCTTCCGTCGCTCGCTGCCAACCGCGACCTTCAGCACCAGCTTCACGTCCTCGTCAGGCGCAATCACGACGCGTGACAGCCTGGCACTGGGTGATCTGGCGATCGAAAACGACGCCATCCGCATCTCGGTCTCGAAGAAGCTGGGCTTCATCGAAATCGGAGGCGGCGTCGGGCAGGACACGTATCGCACGTCCACCGCGCTGCGTGCGCGTGTGACGCCGACGATCGGCCCGGCGGTTGTCGGTGAATTCGCGCTGGCGCAGAACATCAAGCGCAACGCCGCGTACGGCTCATTCGCGCTCAATGTGTTCAAGATCCGACTCGGTGCCGAGGTCGGCTCGACGTTCGGTGGCGACAGCGTCTCCACGTACAACACGTTCACGGACGGCAAGGTCAACGAGAACCGTCTGTTCGGATCCGTTGGCGTGCGCCTGAACTTCTGATCGCATGAGGACTTCGCGGCGGTGAGCGACCGCACCACCGATCGCCGCTGCATGCGGCGCGCGCTGGCACTGGCGCTCCACGGCCGTGGCACGACGGCGCCGAACCCGATGGTCGGCGCCGTCGTCGTTCGCGATGGTGTCGTCGTAGGCGAAGGCTTCACGCAACCGCCGGGCGGTGCGCACGCTGAAGCACGGGCACTTACTGCGGCTGGTGCCGCCGCGCGCGGCGCCACCCTGTATGCGACGCTCGAACCATGTGCGAATTTCGGTCGCACGCCGCCGTGCGCCGATGCCATTATCGACGCCGGCATCGCCCGCGTCGTGTACGCCGCCACCGACCCGAATCCCGCGATGCGCGGAGGCGCCGAGAAATTGCGCGCCGCCGGCATCGACGTCGTCGCTGGTCTCTACGAGCAGGACGCGCTCGATCAGAACCCCGCATTCTTTCATCAATTCTCGAGCGACCGACCGTTCGTAACGCTCAAGCTCGCCCTGTCGCTTGACGGGGCGATCGCGGACGGGCGACGGGTGGTGGACGGGCGGCGGGCGGCGGGCTGGTTGACGGGTCCGGCGTCGCGTCGCGAGGTGCATCGTCAGCGGGGGGATCACGACGCCGTCGCCGTCGGAATCGGGACGGTGTTGGCGGACGACCCGCAGCTCACGGTGCGTGGTGTCCCCGCGCCGCGCGTCGCACCGCAACGACTCGTTTTTGATCGCACCGGGCGGCTGCCCCTCGGCAGCACCCTGGCTCGAACGGCCGCCACGACGCCGGTGACCGTCGTCGGCGCACGCGTGCCGATCGATCGGCAGGAGGCGTTTGCGGCACTCGGAATCCGCGTGATTCAGGCGTCTGGCCTTGCCGCGCAGCTTCAGGCGCTCAGGGCGGCCGGGATCGCGAGCCTCTACTGCGAGGGCGGTGCTGCGATCGCCGACGCCCTGCTGGCCGAAAGGCTGGTGGACCGGCTGGTTATCTTCACAGCCCCGGTTCGATTGGGCGCCGACGCCGTGCGCCCCCTCCAATCCGGCCCTCCCGTGCCCGTCGAGCAGGCCGAGCGGCACCGTCTGGTGTCGCATCGCCGGATGGGCGACGATCTCATGGCCATCTACGACCTTTCTGCCAGTGTTCACCGGACTCGTTGACGACATCGGCGTCATTGAGCAGGTCAGTGTCACCGACGCCGGACGCGAATTTCGTGTCCGCTCGCGTTACACAGATTTGCGCGATGGCGAAAGCATCGCGCTCGATGGCGTGTGTCTCACCGTCCGCGAGTCAGGTGACGGATGGTTCGCGGTCGCCGCCGTCGTCACCACGCTCGACCGCACCGCGATCGGCGTCTGGAACGCGGGCCGTCGCGTGAATCTCGAACGTGCCATGCGCCCGACCGACAGACTTGGTGGCCACATCGTACAGGGGCACGTCGATGCGGTCGGCTCGATCGTGTCGATCACGAAGCGTGAGGATGCGTGGATCCTGTTCGTCAGCGTTCCGCCGGAGGTGGAACGTCTGCTCGTCGCGCACGGCTCTATCTCGGTCGACGGCATCAGTCTCACGGTGAACGATCTGCCGGGCCCGGGGCTGCTCGGTCTCTCGATCATCGAGTACACCTGGCGGCACACCACGCTCGCCGACCGCGCTGTCGGTGACGATGTGCATCTCGAAGCCGATGTCATCGGCAAGTTCGTGCAGCACCTGCTCCAGCCGTATCTCCCTGCGTCGCTCGACTCCGGGTCGTCGCTTTCATCACCGCAGTTCACTGGATCGATCCTCGGATTGCTCCAGCGTCACGAGTCATAGAGTTCATCATGCCGTTCGGCACCGTTGCACAAGCCATCGCAGACTTGAAGCTGGGCAAGGTCATTGTCGTCGCGGACGATGAGGATCGCGAGAACGAAGGCGATCTGATCTGCGCGGCCGAGATGATCACGCCGGAGATGATCAACTTCATGCTGAAGGCGAAAGGCATGATCTGCCTTGCCATGACGCCCGAACGCGTGGCGGCGCTGGAGCTTGGACCGCAGGGCAGCGAGAATACCGATGCATTCCGCACAGCGTTCACCGTCAGCATCGATGCCGACGAGCGGTTCGGTGTGACCACCGGCATCAGCGCCAAGGATCGCGCCCAGACGATTCGCGTCGCGGTCGATCCGCGCACGCAGCCATCTGATCTGCGACGCCCCGGCCACATTCACCCGTTGCGCGCGCGCGAAGGCGGCGTGCTGAAGCGCGTTGGTCACACCGAAGCCGCGGTCGATCTGGCGCGCATGGCGGGACTGACACCGGCCGGTGTGATCTGCGAGATCCTGAATGAGGACGGCACGACGGCCAAGCGGGATCAGCTCGATGCGTTTGCCACGCTGCACGGGCTGACGTTCATCACCGTCGCGCAACTCGTCGCGCATCGCCTGCAGACGGAGCGCCTCGTGCATCGCGTGGCGAACGCCCGCCTCCCCACGGAGTACGGGGAGTTCCGCATCGTCGGCTATCGCAACGATCTCGATACCGCCGAGCATGTCGCGCTGGTCTACGGCGACATCGCGAGCGGCGAGGATGTGCTGGTCCGGATGCACTCCAAGTGTCTCACCGGCGACACCTTCCACTCGCTGCGCTGCGACTGCGGCTGGCAGCTCGAAACGACGATGGAGATGATCGTCCATGAAGGCCGTGGCGTGATCGTCTATCTCGATCAGGAAGGACGTGGCATCGGCCTGCTCAACAAGTTGCGCGCGTATGAGTTGCAGGACGCCGGCGCCGACACGGTGGAAGCGAATGAGCGACTCGGCTTCGGCCCTGACCTGCGCAACTACGGCGTCGGTGCTCAGATCCTTCTCGATCTCGGCATCAAGTCGATCCGCGTGATCACGAATAACCCGAAGAAGATCGTCGGCCTTGAAGGCTACGGATTGCGCGTCGCGGGCAAGGTGAGCCTCGAAGCGCCGCTCAATACCGAGAATTCGCAATATCTGAAGGTCAAGCGCTCGAAGCTTGGCCACCTGCCATTCACCGCAACACCCAATGCCTGAGTTCATCGGAACACCGGACGGCACTGGCCGTCGCGTCGCGGTTGTCGTCAGCCGATTCAACGAGACCATCACGCAGGCGCTTGGCGAAGGTGCCGTCGCGACACTGGTGGAATGCGGCGTGACCTTCGACGACATCGACGTCGTGGTGGTACCTGGCGCGTGGGAATTGCCGACGGCAACGCGCGCGCTGCTGGGCACCGGTCGCTACGATGCCTGTGTGGTTGTCGGAGCCGTCGTGCGCGGCGATACGCCGCATTTCGACTTCGTGGCGGGCGAAACGTCGCGCGCCATCATGACACTCGGCACCGAGTTCGAGGTGCCCATCGGATTCGGTCTTCTCACGACGGACACCATGGCGCAGGCCGAAGCGCGCGCGGGCGGTGAACACGGCAACAAGGGCCGTGACGCTGCACTCGCCGCGCTGGAAATGGCCGATCTGCTGTCGCGCCTGGACTCCATCGATGAGGGGGAGTCTGATGGCGAAGCCGAGGCTTGAAACGCGTGCGCGGTCACGCGCACTGCAGGCGGTGTACGCATGGGATGTGCGAGGGCGGACCGACACGCTGACGACAGTGGCGCGCACGGTGTGGGACGACATCGGCATCCCACGCGACGAGCGGATCTTCGCATCGGTGATCGTGGCCGCGGTCGAAAAGGATCTCGGTGCGATCGATGCCGATCTCGAAGCCATCACGACGAATTGGCGTCTCGATCGACTGGGGGCAATCGAGCGTTGCGTGTTGCGCATTGCCGCCGCCGAATTGCGACAGATGGAGACGCCAGCGCGTGTCGTGCTTCAGGAAGCGGTGCGATTGGCGGAACGATTCGGGTCGGAGCAGAGCGCAAAATTCGTCAACGGCGTGCTCGATGCGCTGGCGCGACGACTCGACAAGCTCTGAGCCGTGCGACTGCTCGTCATCAACTGGCTCGATCGGGAGAATCCGCAGTCGGGCGGCGCGGAGACGCATCTGCACGAGATCTACGGCCGGCTGGCGCAGCGTGGGCATGACGTCACGCTGCTGTGCAGCGGGTGGGACGGCTGCGCGTCGCGCACCATGCTCGATGGCATGCAGGTGGTGCGCGTCGGCGGGCGCTGGAACTTTGCGTTGCATGTAGTGGCGGCGTACAAGGACCTCCGCCGCGCCGGCGCCTTCGATCTGGTCATCGAGGACATCAACAAGCTGCCGCTCTTCACGCCGCTGTGGGTGAAGGAGCCGGTGGACGTCGTTGTCCCGCACCTGTTCGGGTGGACCGCGTTTCGCGAGGCGGGCTGGACGGTCGCCAGCACCGTGGTGGCGGCTGAAAAGGCCATTCCGCTCATCTACCGGCACTGTGATTTCACGGCCATCAGCGAGAGCACCCGCAGCGATCTCCTCGCGCGCGGCGTGCCGGTCGAGCGGACTCGGGTGATCTACTGCGGGATCGACAGTCAGACGTTCACGCCCGCGCCGGAGCTCCGATCTCCAACGCCCATCATCGCTTACGTCGGCCGGCTGCGCCGTTACAAGGGGGTCGAAATCATCCTCGAGGCCGTCGCGCGCATGGTGGACCGGCGCGTCGAGGTCGAGATTGCTGGAACGGGGGACGATCGTCCTCGTCTCGAAGCCCTCGCCAGGTCGCTTGACCTCGACCGACGCGTGCGGTTTCTTGGATTCGTGAGTGAGGCGGAGAAGTCCGCCTTGCTCCGTCGAGCGTGGATCGTGAGTCTGACCTCCCCGAAGGAGGGGTGGGGAATCACGAACCTGGAGGCGGCGGCGTGCGGGACGCCAGTGGTGGCGTCCGACTCCCCGGGCCTGCGCGAATCAGTGCTGGATGGACGGACCGGATTCCTCGTGCCGCATGGCGATCTGAATGACCTCGCCGCCGCATACGATCGAATCGTCGCCGATCCGGCACTGGTCACCCGACTCGGGACGGCCGGACGAGCATTCGCTGAGTCCTTCACCTGGGAGTCCGCTGCCGATCACACCGAGGCGCACTTGCAGTCGAGGGTGCGCGAAGGAGGGCACGCTGGTGGAGATCATTTTTCACGCGCACAACGCCACAATTCCTGAGCCCCTGCGGGGACGCGCCGAACGCGCCGTCCTGAAGTTCGGGCGACGTCTGCAGCGTGCGGTTGACGCTGTGGTGCGATTCGAGGACGATGGTCCGACCCGTCGGGTCGAGATCGTCCTTCACGCGCCGAAACAGCGCAACCTCGTCGCCGAGGGCCGCTCCCGGTCCTACGCTACGGCGCTGACGGACGCGCTGGCTCGCCTGCAGGCGCAGATTCCGAAGAAGAACCCGATGCGGACACGCGTCAGGGTTGCCACCGTAGCGACGCGGAGCGCGTGACGACGACTCTTTCGGTCGGCCGACTCTTCGATCGGCTGAAGGACATTCTTGAAATGGAACCGATCGGCGAGGCGACTGGCCTCGACCGGCCTGTGACGAGCCCGGAGGTGTCCAGCCCCGGGCTCGTCCTCGCTGGATACACCGAGCGGTTCGTCCCCGATCGCTGTCAGATCCTCGGCGAAACGGAAATCACATACCTCAGCTCACTGGAACCGGCGCGGCGCCTCGACGTGCTGTATCAGTTTTTCCGGCTGCCGTTCCCGTGCTGCTTCATCACCAAGGGCCTGACGCTCAGCGACGAGTTCCTCCGTGAAGCCGGCAGCGCGGGCATGCCGCTCTTTCGCTCACCGCTCAAGACCAACGAGTTCTATCGCCGCATCAAGCCGGCGATGGAGGAGGAGTTCGCACCGCGCACGACGTTGCACGGCTCCCTCGCCGACGTGTATGGCGTGGGCTTGTTGCTCATCGGACAGAGCGGCATCGGCAAGTCCGAGTGCGTGCTCGATCTTGTCGAACGCGGCCATCGCATGGTGGCGGACGACATGGTGATCGTCCTCAAGCGCGGCAACGACATCCTGATCGGCAAGGGACACGAGTTGCAGCGGCACCACATGGAGATCCGCGGCGTCGGGCTGGTGGACATTCCGGCCCTGTTTGGAATTCGTGCCGTGCGACAGCAGAAGCGCATCGAGGTGGCGGTCGAGCTCGAGCTCTGGCGGGGCGATGCCCATCTCGATCGTACGGGGCTCGACCTCGAGACCACCGACATTCTCGGTGTGCCGATCCCTCGCATTCGCGTGCCGCTCAACCCCGGCAAGAACATCACGGTGATTCTCGAAGTGCTGGCGATGAACCATCTTCTGCGTTACGCTGGCGTGAATCCCGCCGAACAGTTCAACGAACGCCTCATCGCGCGGATGCGCAGCGCGACCGAGGCACGCGCCAATTCGCGTGACGTCGAAGTGCGGCGATACCTGCAGGAAGACAATGAGTGACACTGAGGGTCGGCCGCTCGCGCTGGTGATCGGTCACAAGGACTTCGCGGCCGGAATCATCTCGGCGGTCACGGCCATCACAGGGCGCGCAGATCTCTTCCGCGCCGTGAGTAACTACGGACTCGATCCGAAGGCGATGGAAGCGCTGCTGCGTGATGCGATCGCCGAGGGCGTGACGATGATTTTTTCCGATCTGCCGGCAGGCTCCACGACCATGGCAGCACGTCGTGCACAGCGGGATTTTCCACACGTGACTGTCGTCACCGGCGTGAGTCTGCCGGTGCTGCTGGACTATGCCTTCGCTGCTCCAGGTGCGGAGCACGCGGCCGACGCTGCCGTCGCCAAGGGACGCGCTGCCATGATGGTTGCACGAGGAACTGCACGTGCCGATTGAACTGCATCGCATCGACGATCGCCTGATCCACGGCCAGGTCGTGGTGGGATGGGGCCAGCCGCTCGAACTGCGCTTCCTCGTCCTCGTCGACGACGAGGTCGCGGCCAGCGAGTGGGAGCAGGAGTTGTATCGCATGGGCGTGCCACCGGACATGCGCGTGGAGTTCCTCTCCGTCGCGCAGGCCGTCGAAAAGTACGCGACGTTCGCGGCCGATCCGAAACCGGGCATGTTGTTGACAGGCGATATCGACACCATGGCGCGCCTCTGCGCCTCGATTCCTGCGCTCCGACGCGTCAATCTCGGCGGCGTGCATCACCGCGCCGGTCGCGCACAGAAGCTGCGCTACATCTTCCTCACCGGCGAAGAAGAGGCGGAACTGCGCGCGATGGCGTCAACTGGCGTGGAGATTTCCGCACAGGACGTGCCGGCAGCGCGCGTGATCCCGCTCGTCAGCATCCTGTCGGGCGAGGCGATCGCGTGAGTGTCGATGTGCTGGTGCTCGGCCTGCTCGGTGCGATCCTCGGCCTCGATGTCGTGAGCTTTCCGCAGGCGCAGATTTCACGTCCGATCGTGTCCGCCACGCTTGGCGGCGCATTCATGGGCAATGCGGGCGTCGGGCTGGTGTGTGGCGTGCTGCTCGAACTGTTCGCGCATGAAACGCTGCCATTCGGTGCGTCCCGCTATCCGGAATGGGGCTCGTCGTCGCCGATCGCCGGCGCGGCAGCTGCGGCAGGTGCGGCGGTCGGTGGTGTGCCGATGTCGCTGCTGTTCGCCGTGCCGTTTGGATTGCTCACAGCCAGCATCGGTGGCTGGTCGATGGTGCAGATGCGCCAGTTGAATGCGCGGATGGCGCGCAAGCGACTCGATGCACTCGCGCGCGGTTCGGCGCGCACGGTGGCGGGACTGCAGGTCGCCGGGGCCACCGCCGATCTCGCGCGCTCCGGCGCCATCGCGGTCATCGCGGCACTGGTGGCATTGCCGACCGTGCGATGGATTGCCGTGCAGCCCGCTCCGCTTGCACCGTATGCGATGCCGATGCTGGCCGCGCTCGGTGGCGCCGTGGCCGCGGGGGCCGCGTGGAAGATGTTTCACTCGACGTCAGGCACACGCTGGTTCGGGATCGCCGGCCTCGCCGTCGGCACGGGCCTCGTCATGCTGCTGTCGCGATGACCGCCTCCACGCCACCGGTGACGCCGCGTGCGTCGCCCGCGGCTGCGATGCCGTCGCTGCCAGCCAGCACGCGGCTCGCGATCAGTCTGCGACTGTTCGCGATTCAGGCGTCGTGGAACTACGAAATTCTGATCGGCAACGGCATCGGATTCTGCGTCGAACCGGCGCTGCGCCTGCTGCCGGGTGGGAAGGGTGGTGAGGCGTATCGGGCGGCACTGGCACGGCAGAGCCAGTATTTCAATGCGCATCCGTATCTCTCGAGCTTCGCCGTCGGTGCGCTTGCGCGCGCCGAACTGGAAGGCCAGCCGGCAGCGCGTATCGAGCGCTTCCGCACCGCGCTTTGCGGTCCGCTGGGCAGCGTCGGCGATCGTCTCGTCTGGGTGGGCTTGTTGCCGATCTGTTCCTTTGCCGCTTTGCTCCTGTTCGGTGTCGGCGCTTCTGCGGTCGTCTGCGTGCTCGCGTTCCTTCTGATGTACAATGCGGGGCATGTCGCACTGCGGCTCTGGGGGCTGCAGATGGGCTGGGAGAAGGGGCTGGGCGTTGCGACGGCGCTCGGCCATCCCATTCTTCGCGAGGGCCCGGTCTGGCTGGCGCGCGCCGGAACGTTCCTCGCCGGTGCGGCGGTGCCGCTTGCTGTCATGCGACTGGTGGACGGTGGTGGGCTCGCGCGCACTGGTGTCACACTCGCCACGGCGGCACTCGGCGCGAATACGCTGGTGCTGTTCCACGGTCGCGTCGAAGGGTGGCGACTGGCTCTACTCGCTGGGTTTGCAGCGCTTGTCCTCTTTCTCCTCCGTCATGCCTGAGCGCACTGTCGAAATTCTCAACCGCAACGGGTTGCACGCGCGACCCGCTGCCGAGGTCGTGAAGACCGCGGCGCGGTTCCAGGCAGCCATCACCATCGTGCGCGACGATGTCGAGGTGAACGGCAAGAGCATCATGGGCGTCATGATGCTCGCTGCCGAATGTGGTGCGGCCATCGTTATCCGCGCCGACGGCCCGGATGCCGATGCTGCGCTCGAAGCGCTCGTCATGCTCGTCGCCGGCCGCTTCGGAGAACACTGATGGAACGGATGCTGCGCGGCTTGCCGGCCTCGCCGGGAATCGTGGCGGGCCCAGTCCATCTGCTGCGCTGGGAAGTCCCGGACGTTCCGCCGCGCATCGTCAACGAATCCGACGTCGCACATGAATTGACGCGGTTCCGCGATGCAGTCGCCCGCGCCCAGGATCGCTTGCGGCACGTCCGCGATCGCGCCGCACACCAGGCCGGCGCCGAAGAAGCGATGATCTTCGAAGTGCAGATCTCGATGCTCGACGATCGCACGTTGAATTCGGAGGTCGAAGCCTTCATCCGCGAACGCCGAGCTGCCGAACACGCATTCGACCTGGTGATGCTCGAGTGGCGCCGCCGCTTCGGACGTGCATCGGCACCAATGCTGCGGGAACGCGTCGGCGACCTGATGGATCTGCACATCCGCGTGCTCGGCATTCTGCTCGCCCTCCCCGACAGCGATCCCGTCGACCTGCCCAAGGGCAGCAATGCGATTCTCGTCACGCACGATCTGACGCCGTCGCTGACGGTGCAGCTCGATCGCGATGCGATTGCAGCGATCGCCACCGACGAAGGGACCAGCACGAGCCATGTCGCGATTCTCGCACGGTCGCTCGGCCTGCCGGCCGTGGTGGGACTGCGTGACGCGACCACGCGGCTGCGGAGCCGCGATCGCGTGGTACTCGACGGCACGACCGGCGTGCTGGTCGTCAATCCGACCGACGAGGAAATTGCGCAGGCACGGTTGCGTGCCGAGCAGGCAGCGATTCTGGAGGAAAGCCTGCGGTCGCAGGCGGGGGTCGCGGCTCAGCTGCGCGGTGGCGAACGGATCTACCTGCGCGCGAACGTGGACATCCCGGAGGAATCCGAGCTCGCGGCCGAAAGCGGCGCCGACGGCGTCGGCTTGATGCGCACCGAATTCGTGGTTCTCGGTCGCACGGCGATGCCGGATGAGGACGAGCAGTATCGCGCGTATCGCCGCGTGGTGGACGCGTTCGCCGGCAAGCCAGTCGTCATCCGCACTTTCGACATCGGTGGTGACAAACTGCCCGTTGGTGGATTCCCGAGCGAGCCGAATCCTTTCCTCGGCTGGCGTGCGATCCGCATGTGCCTCGATCAGCCGGAGCTCTTCCTCGTGCAACTGCGAGCATTGCTGCGCGCCGCGGCGCACGGCGATGTGCGGATCCTTCTGCCGCTGGTGGTCAGCGTCGATGAGGTGCGACGCACGCGTGCGCTGATCGCCGAAGCGGCGAGGACGCTGAATGAACGCGGCGCGGTGTTCCGCGATCGGGTGCAGGTCGGCGTGATGATCGAAACGCCGGCTGCCGCCGTCGCCGCCGACACGTTCGTCAACGACGCCGATTTCTTCAGTATCGGGACGAACGATCTGGTGCAGTACACGCTGGCGGTGGACCGGGGCAACGTGAACCTCGCGTCCCGCTTCACGCCGCTGCATCCGGCCGTGCTGAGGCTGATCCAGCTGACGGTCGAAGCGGGCAAGCGGCGCGGCCTCGAGGTCGCGGTCTGTGGCGAGATGGGGTCGCAACCCCTGACGGCGTTCGTGTTGGTCGGGCTCGGCATCCGTCAGTTGAGCGTCGCGCCGAGAGCCGTGCCGCTGATGAAGCGCATGCTCCGCAGTGTGTCGCCGGAAGCAGCGCGCGAAGCGGCGGATGCGGCGTTGGCGAGCTCGACTGCTGCTGAGGCGGAGCGGATCGTCCGTCGCCTGCTTCAGGCCGCCGCGTTTGACCTGACTCCGGCCGAACTCGGGTTGCTCGGCCCGGAGACCGGGGATATTTTGGGATACGCAGTCTGACATATAAACATCTCCTTATACCTTCCCCTCTCCTCTACGGCTGTGGCTGAACGCAATCTCTTCACTTCCGAATCGGTCACCGAAGGGCATCCGGACAAGGTCGCCGACGCCATTTCTGACGCAGTGCTGGACGCCATCCTGGCCAAGGATGAGAAAGCCCGCGTCGCCTGTGAAACGCTCGTGACGACGGGACTCGCCGTGGTCGCGGGAGAAATCACGACCACAGCCTGGGTCGACATTCCGTCGCTCGTGCGCCGGACGATCACCGCGATCGGCTACGACGATCCGGAGTTCGGCATTGACGGTCGCACCTGCGCCGTGATGAGCACGATCGACAAGCAGTCGCCCGACATCTCGCAGGGCGTGGACATGGGCGGTGCCGGTGATCAGGGCATGATGTTCGGCTATGCGACCGATGAAACGGATGAATTCATGCCGATGCCGATCACCCTCGCGCATCGCATCACCGCGCGTCTCGCCGAGCTCCGCAAGTCGAAGGCGATCAAGTGGTTGCGTCCGGATGCCAAGAGTCAGGTCACGATTGCATACGACGACGAGGGCAATCCGGTTGGCGTCGACACGGTGGTCGTCTCCACGCAGCACTCGCCCGATGTCTCGCAGCGCACGATCCGCGACACCGTCATCGAGCAGGTCATCATGCCGGTGCTGCCCGCCGAACTGGTACAGAAGAAGATCAAGTTCCACATCAATCCGACCGGCAATTTCGTGATCGGTGGACCGCAGGGTGACTGCGGACTCACGGGTCGGAAGATCATCGTCGACACGTACGGTGGCATGGGTCGTCACGGTGGCGGCGCATTCAGCGGCAAGGATCCGTCGAAGGTCGATCGCAGCGCGTGCTATGCGGCGCGCTGGGTTGCCAAGAACATCGTGAAGGCGGGCCTCGCGCGACGCTGCGAAGTGCAGGTTGCGTATGCCATCGGTGTGGTCGAGCCAGTGTCGATCCGCGTCGAGACGTTCGGGACCGGCATCGTCTCCGACCGCGCGATCACGGCGGCAGTTCGCGAGGTCTTCGACCTCACACCGAAGGGCATCACGACCGCGCTCGACTTGCGCAAACCCATCTACAGTTCGACCACCGCGTACGGTCACTTCGGCCGCACGCCGGGGCAGACTCGCCACGTCGATGTGACGACCGGAAAGGCATCCCGGTTGTACAATACGTTCACGTGGGAGCGGACCAACAAGGCCAAAGAACTGAAGGCCGCGCTCCGCTGACCTTCGGTCTGTGCCGGCGACTGCGTCCGCGCAGTTGCCGGTACCATCCGTCTTTTTGCATGTGTGGAGGCACCGGTCATGATTGAGATGCGCGTCGCGCGGCTCGGCGTGGACAGCGCCGCCAACACGTACGTCCTGGTGCTCCGCGAACTCGATGGCCCGCGCGTGCTGCCGATCTGGATCGGACAGCCCGAAGCGGAATCGATCGTGATGGAGTTGCAGTCTGTCGCGCGCGAGCGACCGATGACCCACGATCTGATCACGCAGATCGTGCTGGGCCTGGGCGCTGAAGTCCGGCGCGTGGTGATCAGTCGTGTCGAGCGCGGGACGTATTTCGCGGAACTGCAGCTGCAACGCGGCGATGCGCTGGTGTCTGTCGATGCGCGCCCGAGTGATTCGGTCGCCATTGCGTTGCGCACCGGTGCGACCATCTTTGCCGCGGACGACCTGTTGGTCACGCTCGAGGATGATGAGCAATCCCTCGTACCGCCGCCGAATCCCGATGGCGACCGATCGACCGGCCCCGATATGAGCCCGGATGAACTCAAGGCGTACCTTCAGCGATTGCGACCCGAAGATCTCGGCAAGTTCATGCCGTGATCGTTCCGCGCATCGCCTGTTCGTGACACGAATGCGCAGTATCGTTGTCCCAGCGGTCCTTGTGTGCGCGTCGAGCGTCGCTGTGGCGCAGGCCAGGCCGGCGGTGTCGCCGCCGCCGCAGAAGGCAGCGCCGGCAACGACGCCGGCCCGCACGCTGCCCGCTGCAACCGATACGGGTGTGGCTGCTGCGCCTGCGCGCACGGCCGGAGCCCGTACCGTGATTGGCCGAGTCGTCCGTCCGGGAGCGGAAGCGTTCGAGCCGGTGACAGGCACGTGGGTCACGCTGCATCGCGTGGGTCGCGACAAGGCCGGCCCGCTCGATTCGGTGCGGACGGGCAGTGATGGCTCGTATCAGTTCGGCTATCAACTCTCTGGCGCGCCCGATGCGATCTACTTCGTATCGGCGAGCTACGCCGGCATTGCGTACTTCTCGTCGCGTCTCGCGCAGCCCGAGGTGAGTGGTCAGGATGCCGAAATTCAGGTGTTCGACACGACGTCCTCCGGCATCCGGCTGACCGTGCGTGGGCGGCACATCATTCTGTCCGCCAGCACCGGTGGTACACGACGCACGTTGATCGAAGTCTTCGAAGTCACGAACGATTCGAGCAGGACGTTGATCGGTGTGACCGACAAGGCACCGACATTCCGCGTGCGCATTCCGCAGGGCGCGCAGGACTTCAAGGTGGCGCAGGGTGATGTACCGGCGGACGCCGTCACGTTTGCCGACGGCGAGGTGATGGTGCAGATGCCATTCGCGCCTGGGCTCAAACGCTTGTCGTTTTCGTACTCGGTCGATGCGGATGCGTTTCCGCTCAAAGTGCCCGTACAGTTCGCGACCGGTGTGCTCGAAGTGCTCGCGGAAGACCCGCAGGCCACGGTCGTCGCGCCGAAGATTGCGGAAACGGCGCCCGCGTCGATGGATGGCCGGAATTTCCGTCGTTTTCTCGGAAATGACGTGCCGGCCAGTGGCGTGCTCGAAATGGATCTGCCAGGCAGTGGTCAGGCGCAGAAGACGCGCATCGTGATCTCACTCGTCGCCGCGATTGCGCTCGCGATGCTGGTCTCGCTCGCGCGCGCATTTGGACGGCGGCGCTCGCCCGGTTCGCCTTCGCTCGCATCGGCTGCGGCCGCCGATCGTGAGGCGGAGCGATTGGCACGGCAGATCGCGGATCTGGACGCGAAGTTCGAACGCGCGCGTGATCCCGACGCGACCGCCCGCGCGGCCTACGACGCCGAGCGAGCGCGTCTCAAGGGCGCACTGACGTCAGCGCTCATCAGCCGCGATTCCGCGCGCTGATGCAGCACCGCATTCAGAGCTGACCATGGCTGCGGCGCACCGTCGTCCGTCGGTGCTGTGGGCCGGAACCGCGGTCGCGTTGATCGGTCTGGTTCTCGCGAGCCTCGCTATCGGTGCGGTTTCGCTGTCGCCCGGCGCAGTACTCGACGCAGTCGCGGGGCGGGGTGATCCACTGGCGATCACGATTGTCCGCGACCTGCGCATGCCGCGTGTGGCGCTCGCCATTCTGGTTGGCTGCGCGCTTGGGAGCAGTGGCGCGGCGCTTCAGGGCACGCTGCGCAATGCACTCGCCGAACCGTATCTGCTCGGTGTGTCGGGTGGTGCTGCCGTCGGCGCGGTCGTCGCGATGACGCTTGGTGTCATGAATGACGCGGTGCTTCCGCTGACCGCGTTCGCGGGCGCGATGTGCGCCGTCGTGATCGTGCTGGCGCTCGCGCGCGCCGCGGGTGGCGCGCGCGATCCGCGCACGTTACTGATGGCCGGCGTGATCATCGGCGCCTTCGCGAATGCGGTGATCCTCGTACTGCTTGCCGATGCGTCGCCCGAGAAAGTGCGCGGTGCGCTCTGGTGGATGGCTGGCAGCCTCGGCGACGCGTCGTGGTCACGTGTGGCGTGGTTGCTCGCGTACGTGCTCGTCGGCGTCACGCTGCTCGTGTCCCGCGCGCGCCTGCTCGATGTCCTGTCACTCGGCGAGGACTCCGCTGCCGCGCTGGGTGCGGACGTCGGACGCGCGACGCGACAGGTTTTCCTCATCAGTGCATTGCTCGCCGCCGGCAGCGTGGCGGCCGCCGGACTGGTCGGATTCGTGGGATTGGTCGTGCCGAACATCGCGCGCGCTTTCGGGATCGTCCGCCATCGCTCGCTGATCGTCACGGCGGCATTCGGCGGCGCGACACTGGTGCTGCTCTCGGATCTCGTCGCGCGCACGGTGCGAGCGCCGGTCGAATTGCCGCTCGGTGCGATCACGGCACTGGTCGGCGTTCCTGTCTTCCTCGCGCGATTGCGCCGCGTGCAACGATGACCGGCGTCACGCTGCGCTTCGACGACGTGACCCTCGCGTACGGACGCGAGGGTGCGGCGGTCGTCATCGGCACCACGATTACCGCAGCTCCCGGTGCGATCACCGCCATCGTCGGCCCGAATGGCAGCGGCAAGAGCTCGCTCGTGCGCGGTGTGCTCGGGCTGATGCCGCGCGCGACGGGCCGCATTCTCGCCGGCGACCTCGATCTTCTGCGCACGACACCGGTCGCAATGAGTCGTGTGGTGGCGGTCATGCCGCAGCGCGAGTCGCTCGCGTTTCCGATGGGTGTACGTGACTACGTCAGCCTGGGTCGCGCACCATTCCTCGGGATGTGGGACGCGCTGTCGTCGCGCGATGTCGCAATCGTGGACGATGCCATGCGTCGTGCCGACGTGGTGGAATTCGGCGCGCGCCGCACCGATGAGCTGTCGGGTGGAGAGTGGCAGCGGGTGCGGCTCGCACGCGCACTCGCGCAGGAGACGCCTGTGCTGGTGCTCGACGAGCCGACGACCTTTCTCGATATCGCGCACGAGATGGCGACATTTGAAACGCTCTCGCGTGAAGCGCGCAGCGGCCGGACGATCGTGCTGGTCAGTCATACGCTGACGCTCGTCGCGCGCTTTGCCGATCACATGATCCTGATGCACGATGGTCGCGTGGCGGCGGCGGGGACACCGCGGGATGTGATGCAGGCCGCGACACTCGAGGCAGTGTACGGATGGCCGCTGGTCGTCTCCCACGATCCGGCGGTTGGCGCGCCGACTCTCGTGCCGCTGCGTCGCCCCGGCTGATCGGCGGGGAGCGCGTGGCGCGACGCGGTAGATTGTCTGCGTGCCACCCATCGTCACCACGGCCATCGTCCTGCACGCGTTCAACTACAGCGAGTCGTCGCGCATCCTCCGTCTGGCAACGCGCGAGGCAGGCGTGCAGTCGGTGCTCGCACGTGGCGCCCGCGCGTCGCAGCGGCGATTCGGATCCGCCGTCGATCTGTTCGCCGAGGGGGAGGTGCAGTACGACGTTCGCGCCGGTCGCGATCTCCACACGCTGGCCCGATTCGACGTCAATCGCTCCCGTGCCGCGCTTGGCACTTCGTTGCCGCGCTTCGAAGGCGCATCGGCGCTTGCCGAGGTAATGCTGCGGGTCGCGGGTGGTGATGACGACACCCCGGCCCACGCGTTCGATGCCCTGCAGGATGGCCTGGACGCCATCGCTGAGGATCCCGACGCGACCGTGGCGACGATCCGGGCGATCTGGCGGCTCCTCGGCGCCATCGGCTTCACGCCGGCGCTGGAGGCCTGTGTGCAGTGCGACCGCCCGCTGCCCCCCGCGCTCGATGTCGCTTTCAAGGCCGAGTCCGGTGGAGTGCTGTGCGAGAGTTGCGCGGCGAGCATTCCGGCACGGCGATTGCCAGCGTCAGCTCGACAGCAAGTCCGAGACTGGCTGGAGGGCGTCGAAGCGGGGTCAGCTGTCGATCTACCCACCGAAAGGGCGCATCGACGGTTACTACGAATCTTCATCCATGCCCACCTCACAGACGGGCGCGCGCTTCGCGCATTTGATGCCTGGGCGAACGCCTGAGTGAACCCCGGCGTATGCTGCGGGTCTACGTCGGTGACACCGCGCGTGAAACGCGAGCGGCTGTCGATACGTCTCTTGCTTGACGGGCACCCGCGCGTGTCCTAGCCTCATCGCACGGACAGCAGGCAAATCCATTCCCGATCTTCGAGGTCGCTCAGAAAACTTTTCTCGTTAGTGGAGTGTGGCATGACCTGGCGGAGATTCGCGCGGCATCTGGCCGTGTGTTTCACCGTCGCACTGCCCCTCGTCGCCCATGGACAAACGCCTGTTGCACCGGCCCAGCCGCCGGTGCGCTTGCGACCGGACGGCTTCGACCTCGGGCAGAGTTCCCCCAATCCCACGGCGGGCGAGACGCGATTCCCGTTCTTTGTCGGGGATCCGCCTGTCTGTCAGGATGCCCGGCGGCAGTACCGGGTCACGCTGCGGATATACAATCTCCTGGCGCAGGAGGTTGCGGTGGCGTTGCTCGCCGGACCGAATGGCGAGTTGGAGGGCGCGCGGCGGCTGAATGGAGTGATGCTGACCTGCCGTCAGTATCAGGCGTACTGGGACGGCCGGGTTGATGGAACGCAGCGTGATGCGCCGGACGGCATCTATCTGTACCGACTGGAAGTGAACGGCCGGGCCGTGGTGAAAAAGCTGGTGGTTCACCGATGAGGGCGTGCTTCCGGAAACGGAGCGCGCCCTTTTCGCTCAGGGCACGGGCTTTTTCGCGGTCAGCGCGAAAGCCTTGGCGTCGATCGCGGCCCAGAGCCGTTTTGCGTGCTGCGGATGTGCGCCGAGTGTGACCGACAACTTTTCCAGCTGATCAGCGGTCACGCCGCGCTTCCGGAGCACGCCATCCCGGCGCTGTGCGCGGAGCTCGGGTGTCACGTTCGGCACATCGGCAACCGCCTTCAGTTCGCCCATGACCTGCACGAATGCGCTGTCAGACATGCCAAGGTCGGCGGTCCGTGAGCGGCAGCCGGCGAGCACGAGCAGGGCGAGGCAGAGAGTCCGACGGTAGTTCAGCATGCAGCGAGCCTATCGGCTTCCCCCATGTCAGGGCAATACCTGCCGTGGCGGCTGAACCTCTGCCACGTTGACTGGAGCCGCACGTACGTACGGCAGTGCGTATCGGCCCTCGGGTTGCACTGATTGCGCTCGCGTGCGCTTATCGTGACGCGACCCCATCACACCTGAGAGCTTCGATGCTGAATCCAGATCGCCTGACCGTCAAATCCGGCGAAGCGGTGAACGATGCGATCGCCATCGCACGTCGGGCGGGCAATCCGCTCGTCTACGACCTGCACTTGCTGCTGGCGCTGATCGCGCAGCAGGATGGCATCGTCGTCCCGCTTCTCCAGAAGGCCGGCGTGAAGGTGCCCGAGCTCAAGCAGCGGGCTGAGGCGGAAGCCGCGCGCTATTCAAAGCAGAGCGACGCCCAGCCGCAGGTCTCGCGCGAGCTCAATCAGGTCTTCGATCGCGCCGATGCCGACGCCAAGGCCCTTGGCGACGACTATGTGAGCACGGAGCACTTCCTGCTGGCGCTGGCCAACGTGAAGGGCACCGACAGCCGGGCTTTGCTCAACGCATTGGGCGCCACTGCGGAGGCACTCGCGACCGCGCTGACGGCGGTGCGCGGCACGCACAAGGTCACCGACCAGTCACCGGAAAATCGCTATCAGGCGTTGCAGCGCTATACCCGCGATCTCACGGAGAGCGCGCGTGAAGGCAAGCTCGATCCCGTCATCGGTCGCGATGACGAAATCCGTCGTGTCATTCAGGTGCTGTCGCGCCGCACGAAGAACAATCCAGTCCTGATCGGCGAGCCGGGCGTCGGCAAGACGGCGATCGTCGAAGGGCTCGCGCAGCGCATCATCAACGGCGATGTGCCCGAAGGACTCCGCGGCAAGAAGCTGCTCTCCCTCGATCTCGGTGCGCTGATCGCCGGCGCGAAATTCCGCGGCGAATTTGAAGAGCGCCTGAAGGCGGTGCTCAAGGAGATCGTGGACAGTCAGGGCGAGATCGTCGTCTTCATCGACGAACTGCACACACTCGTGGGCGCGGGCAAGGCCGAAGGCTCGATGGATGCCGGCAACATGCTCAAGCCGATGCTCGCGCGCGGTGAGTTGCGCGTGGTCGGTGCGACGACGCTCGACGAATACCGCTTGCATCTCGAGAAGGATGCGGCGCTGGAGCGCCGGTTTCAGCCGGTGTTCGTCGGCGAGCCGACGCTCGATGACACCATCGCCATTCTGCGTGGTCTCAAGGCACGCTACGAGTCGCATCATGGCGTCCGCATCACCGACAGTGCGATCGTCGCTGCGGCGACGCTCTCGAATCGCTACATCGGCGACCGCTTCCTGCCCGACAAGGCGATCGACCTGCTCGATGAAGCGGCGAGTCGGTTGCGCATCGAAATCGATTCGCTGCCGCAGCCGATCGATGAAGTCGAACGGCGCGTGATGCAACTCGAGATCGAGCGGCAGGCCATGCAGAAGGAGACCGATGCGGCCGCCAAGGAGCGTCTGGTCGCTCTCGAGCGCGAACTGGCCGAGTTGAAGACGCAGAGTGCGACGATGAAGGCGCAGTGGCAGCAGGAGAAGCAGGCACTGGGCGGCGTGGGTCGCATCAAGCAGGCGATCGATCAGGCCACGACCGACGCCGAGGCGGCGGCGCGCTCGGGTGATCTGCAGCTCGCGGCCGAGATCAGCTACGGGCGCATCCCACAGCTGCAGCGCGAACTCACGGATGCCGAGGCGATGGTGTCGGTGAAGGATGGGCGTCGTCGGTTCCTCAAGGAGGAAGTCGGCGACGACGACATCGCCGATGTGGTGGCGAAATGGACGGGCATTCCGGTGCAGCGCATGCTCGAATCGGAGCGCGAGCGTCTCACGAAGCTCGAGGATGAGCTGGCGCATCGCGTCGTCGGGCAGCGCGATGCCGTCGCGGCCGTGGCGAACGCGGTACGCCGTTCGCGCGCCGGGCTGCAGGATCCCAATCGTCCGATCGGCAGTTTCCTGTTCCTTGGTCCGACCGGCGTCGGCAAGACGGAAACCGCGCGGGCCCTGGCGGACTTCCTGTTCGACGACGAGCGCGCCATGGTGCGGCTCGACATGTCGGAGTACATGGAGAAGCACGCGGTGGCGCGCCTGATTGGAGCGCCCCCGGGCTACGTCGGATACGACGAAGGCGGACAGCTCACGGAGGCAGTGCGTCGCCGTCCGTACTCGGTGCTGCTGTTCGACGAGATCGAGAAGGCGCATCCCGATGTCTTCAACGTACTGCTGCAGTTGCTCGACGACGGTCGTCTCACCGATTCACAGGGCCGCACGGTGGACTTCCGCAACACAGTCGTGATTCTCACGAGCAACATCGGTAGTCAGGTCATCCTCGAGCGCTATTCGGAAGACTGGGCTCTGGTGGAAACGCAGGTGCTTGCCATGCTGCGGCAGCAGATCCGCCCGGAGTTTCTCAATCGGATCGATGACATCGTCGTGTTCCGGCCGCTGGGCGAGGAACAGATCGCGCAGATCGTCGATCTGCAGCTCGCGAAGCTTGACACGATGCTCGGCGCACGAAAGCTCAGCATCACACTGACACCGGAAGCGAAGAAGATGCTGGTCGGTGAAGGCTACGACGCGGCATTCGGTGCGCGGCCACTGAAGCGGACGATTCAGCGCATGGTGCAGAATCCGCTGGCCATGGCGCTGCTCGATGGCACGCTGCATGACGGCGACGTGGTGGTGGCGTCACCGGGGGAAGGGAATACGCTCGTGTTCACGCGGCAGGTGGCGGATGCGGCCGTCGTGCCGGCAGCGACTGAAGGCGCCGCAGCGTGATGCCGTTCGTGCACGCGGACGACGAACGGTTCATGCGCGAAGCCGCGGTGGAAGCCACGCTGGCCGGTGCCGCTGGCGAGGTGCCGGTCGGCGCGTGCGTGGTGTGTGATGGCATTGTGATTGCGCGGGCGCGCAATGCGATGCACGCGGATGGTGACGCGACGCAGCACGCCGAGTTGCGCGCGCTGCGCGAGGCGATGCGTGTACGTGGAACGGAACGGCTCAGTGGATGCACGCTCTACGTGACGCTCGAACCGTGCGCGATGTGTGCAGGTGCACTGGTTCTCTCGCGCGTCGACCGCGTGGTGTTCGGTGCGTGGGATGCCAAGGCCGGGATGGCGGGATCGATCGTCGATCTGCTGCGTCATGCGCGTCTCAACCATCGTCCCGAGGTGCTCAGCGGCGTGCTGGCCGCCGAATCGCAGGAGCGCCTCAGTTCGTTTTTTTCGGCGCGACGTCGCTCGGCAGCCGAGGGGTCGAGGGTCGACATCGGCGCTCACGGTCAATCGGAGTGATCGCAGCGACGACGACGATTGTGATGGTTTCGCCCGCATGACCGGACTCTCGGGGCTCACGGCGGAACTCGATGGACGCTTTCGCGTCGAATACGAACTCGGTGCCGGCGGAATGGCGGTCGTGTACCTCGCCGTCGATCTGCGGCATGTGCGACATCGTCGATGCATGCAGTGAGGCGCATGCACGCGGTGTGGTCCATCGCGATGTGAAGCCGGAGAATGTGCTGCTCCGCAGTTCGTCGGCGATCGTTGCCGATTTCGGCATCGCGAAGGCATTGAGCGCGTCCACGATCTTCACCGCACATCTGACTGCGACGCCGATCGCCGCGCGCCGCGCTGACGTCCCGCCGGCGCTGGCTGCTATCATCCATCATAGCCCTGGCGACGGACCCGGACGATCGTGCACAGTCGGCAGCGAAGGCCCTCGCCACTCTCGCGATGGCGACGCGACGCGGCATCTTTGCACCCGCAAGACGATCACGATTCGCTGTTCCGTCAGTCACATCCGTTGACCCCTTGGCCGAAACTGCGTAAACTGGGGGGCTGCGCTGGTTTGGCGGCGGTGTTGGACAGGTGTCCGAGCGGTTGAAGGAACCGGTCTCGAAAACCGGCGTGCCGGAAACGGTACCGTGGGTTCGAATCCCACCCTGTCCGTGGTTGTGATGGTTTTTGGCACGGTCGGGCGCCTCGCCTTTGCGCGAAGGCGCCCGTTCGATTTTATCGATTCTGGCGGCTGGTGTAATTATGCCGCGTAACCGTGAGCCACGGCCGTCACCGAGGGGTCATCGGCGAAGTGGAGCGGTGGTCCGTTGGGCTCAGGCTGGATCAGAAGAATCCGGTCACCTGTCCGAATTTTCGAATAGAGTGTTTGCCTCAAGCTCAGCGCCCAGTCCAAGGCGAGCTGGCGCAACGCGAATCGCCAAGACGGTTCGATCGCCACGCGCTGAGTCGGTCGAAGGACGCAACGACGAATTTGGTTTTGCACTGATCGTGTGCAGGTCGCGTCGAGCCGAGGGTGGCGCCGTTTTTCAGTGCGGACACTCGCACCGAGCGAGAGCGCCGAGAGTTGAACCCTCACACCACAGCGCCCGGCACTCGGGTTCCAGTTGGCGAACAGGACTGACCTCGATGCGCCCAGCGCTCGCGCTCTATAGTGAGAAGCGCGCGATGCGCCGCCGATTCATCTGACCGGGCGCGAATCTCTCCCGCGCTGCGACTCGGCAAGCGGAAACCGCTGGTGGGGCGGCGACGCGCCTTACCAGCCGCCGCTGCCGGGTCCGCCCTTCCACGGACCGACGACATCATCAGTGACCCATCCACCGTAAAAGCCACCGTCCTGCGGGCGCACGCGTTCATTGTCGACGTAGCACTCCGCCTGCGTCGCATAGATCGCAAGGTGATCCCGCAGACGCTCGTATGGCGCCAATGGCGCATCATACGACCACGCCTGACGCTCGAGACGCACGCCACCGGCCGACACGGTCCAGTAGCGCGCAACACCTTTCCATTCGCAATGGGATGCGCCTGTCGCGGCAACCAGCGCGTCGCGAGCCACATCTGACATTGGCAGATAGAAGGTCGGCGGACTCGCGGTCTCCAGCAGGCGCAGTGCGTGGCACGTCCGGATGATTTCAACACCGCCGACGCGCACGACGACCTGGCGCACATCGGCGATCAGCACGGGCGGACGAGGATAGTCCCAGACCGACTCCTGCCCGTCGACCGGCGCCTGAGCAAACGGTGGGCGCCCACCACCCGTCCATCGCCACAGCGCTGCGGCTGCGCGTAGTCGTTCGTCGTGCGTCATCGTGACTCTGGCGTACGTGTGGTATGACTGCGATTGGCCTGCACTGTTTGAACGCGGAGCAGTTCGCGTGACGTTCCTGCGCGCGTGTTCACCTTCACCACTGTGGGTGACGCCGGAATGAGGCTGCCAGCACGGGGCGGTCGCAGCGCCGTCAACGCCGCTTCAAATTGTACGCTTCCACTCTTGGCCTTTCCCTGACAGAGCGCATGTGGCGTCGTTGCGAGCGTCCGTGCCAAACGCTCGGACGCAATGCCGGGTCTGCGGAAGAGGATCCCTGATGGTCCGGAACACGCCAGCAGTCACCGAAGGCAGCGCGATAGTAATTGCCATCAGATCACTATATCTGACGGGTGTGCTCGCGCACGCGCGGTAGATCGCTCGCCCGATGCGCAACGGCCGCGCCGCGCCCGGGTTGCGGGAGCGGCGCGGCCGTTGGGAACCTCGCACGAAACGGCGCGTGCTACGCGAATCGCACTCCGCCATCCTCGAGTGGCGTACTGCGAATTCGCTTTCCAGTCAGCGCGAACACCGCGTTGGCGAGGGCCGGAGCCACCAACGGCACCCCGACTTCACCCATGCCACCCGGCTTGCCGCCCGACTGGATCAACTCGACCTGCACCGGCGGAACCTCGTTCATCCTCGGAAGCGTGAAGTCATTGAAGCTGCTCTGCTCAACGCGGCCCTTCGCGAAGGTGATCTTGCTTCGAAGCGCTTGAATCAGGCCAGTCACGACGCCGCCCTGCAGCTGGGCAATCACCTGATCCGGATGCACCGCCACGCCGCAGTCCACGCAGATGGTGATGCGCTCCAACTTGACTCGCTCTGCATTCCCCGACACGGCGCAGACCAGCGCGGCGTTCGTGTCATAGCACTCCATCGACGCGATCCCGAAGGCGCGTCCCGCACCCGGGGTGGCTGTGTAGCCCGCCGTCTTTGCCGCCCGTTCCAACACCGCTTGCTGCCGCGGCATTTTCGCGAGCAGGGCGAGCCGGAAGCTGAGTGGGTCCTTACCCGCCGCCAGTGCCAACTCATCCACGAAGCTCTCGACCGCAAAGGCGTTGAGCGCGTGGCTCACCGATCGCCAGAAGCCCACACGCACGCCGACTTCCTCGATGATCGTTCGGAGTTCGAGGTTCGGGATGTCGTACGTCAGGTTCGCGAGCCCCTCCACCATGAAGGGATCGTTGCCGTTGACCACGAACGACGGAAAGGCACGCGCTGTGATCGATGGGGAAATCAGCGTACCGCTGAGCGCGGTGACGCTTCCACCAGCCACCGCACCACGCATGACATGAATGCTCGGTGGTCGGTAGAAGTCGTGGCGCGTGTCGTCAGGCCGACTCCAGATCAACTGGATCGGCGTGTTCGGCACCGCCTTCGCAATCGCGACCGCCTGGCCCACGAAATCGTTCTCGAGTCGGCGGCCGAAGCCGCCGCCGATGAACGTACAGTTGACCTTCACCTGCTCCGGCTTCACGCCGGCGACGGCAGCTGCCGTGCCTTGTGCGCCCTGAGGGAATTGCACACTGGCCCAGACCTCCACGCCAGCCGGCGTCACAATCGCCGTGCAATTCTGCGGTTCCAGCGTGGCGTGTGCGAGCATCTGGCACCGATACTCGGCCTCGATTGCGCCTGAAGCGAGTGCCCCGGTCGCGTCGCCTGTCTTCTTGACGACGAAACCCGGCCGACCGCGCGCTGCAGAAAGGGTGGAGAAGACCGCGTCGGTACTCAGGTTTGCTGCGGGACCTTCATCCCACTGAATCTTGAGGGCGTCAGCGGCCTGTCGCGCGGTCCAGTAATGGGTGGCCACGACCGCCACGCCTTCGCCCAGATTCACCACCGCCTTGACGCCCTTGCGCTGCGCCACGCCAGCCTCGTCCACCTTCACGACCTTTCCACCAAAGACCGGGCATTGCACGAGTGCGGCGTACAACATGCCGGGCCGCTTGATATCGATACCGTAGACCGCCTTGCCGCGGGCCTTGATCGCGCCATCCAACCGTGGCAGCGGCTTACCGATCACGGTGAAGGCACTCGGGTCCTTCAACGGCACGTCGCGCGGCACCGGCTGGGCGGCGGCGGCTGCGGCGAGTTCACCGTATCCCGCTTTGTGCGGCCCGTGGGTCACCATGCCGTTGGCAGCCACGCAATCGCTCGCAGGCACGCCCCATCGTGTCGCCGCAGCGCTGACCAGCATCATCCGGGCGGTCGCGCCGGCTTTCCTGAGCGGCTCCCACGCCTCGCGGATGCTCGTGCTGCCACCGGTGATCTGCGCACCCATTGCCGTGTTCACGTACGCCGGGTTGGCCGGCGCGTGCAGCACCTTCACGCGCCTCGGATCGACGCCGAGTTCCTCAGCCAGCAGCATGCTGAGCGACGTGTAGACGTCCTGGCCCATTTCGCTTCGGCCGCAGGTAATGGTGACCGTTCCGTCAGGGTCGATCGAAATCCAGGCGTTGGCCTTGACGGGTGCGGCGTTCGGCGCGTTCGCTTCGAGCCGGAACCCGAGCAGCATGCCACCCCCAACGACGGCTGACACCTTGAGGAAATCCCGTCGGGTGGTTGGGATGAAGGTCATGGCCGGGTCTCCAGTGTGGCGGCGGCATCATGAATCGCGGCCTGGATCCGTGGGTAGGTCCCGCAGCGGCACAAGTTTCCCTGCATCGCCGCGACGATCTCGTCGTCGGAGGGCTTGGGATTCTTCGAGAGCAGTGAGGCAGCGGCCATCACCTGACCCGACTGGCAGTAGCCGCACTGCGGCACCTGGTGCTTATCCCATGCCGTCTGGACGGCCACGCCGATCGGGCTGGTGAGGCCTTCGATGGAGGTGACCCGCTTGCCGGCTGCGGCTGCGAGCGGAAGCTGGCAGGATCGAACGGCCACCCCGTCAAGGTGCACGGTGCAGGCACCGCAAAAGCCGGCCCCACAGCCGAACTTGGTGCCGGTCAGTTCGAGGTGATCGCGCAGGACCCACAACAGCGGGGTGTCTGCCGGGGCATCGACGGTGATGCTCTTTCCATTCAACAGAAGCGACGCCACGCGCACTCTCCTTGTCTGGTGTGGTGATGCGCGAATGTGTGGTGCGGATCGCGGCGAGGCAATCTTTCCCGTCAGCTGCCGTCAGCTCCCTCGGGGGCGAAGGGGCGCAGTCTGGCGTAACAGATCGGACAGGAATGTCCGGTGGTTGCGGTCGGGAGACTCGTCGCGCACGCGGGAATGAGTTCTGCCGCGGCCCATCGCTGTGCCACGCGCGACAGTCACCGATTGTTCGGTACCAAAGTGCACCTAACGAGGAGTTTTCTCTCCGAGCCCTCGATTCGACATGGCGGAAGTGCGTGTGCAGAATCGAACGTCGAGTCTGTGCGTGCGGATACCGACGACTCGCCGCGTCAACGTCACCCGCGCATGCCGGCGCGGCGACTGTGGAAATGCGTGCTGCACAACGCTGACGGCCGACGCCCAGCGTGCGTGGTGACCGCAGAATCACCGATGCCTGTCGTAGTGGTTGGCCGTCGTCATCAACCGTAGTGCGCGGACTTCAGCATCGGTCAGCGACTCCAGAGCCGAAAGATTCTCAGTGAGCTGTGCATCGGTACTGGCACCGGGAACCGCCGTCGCGACGGCTGGGTGTGCGAGCGCGAAACGCAACGCAACCTGCGCTCGCGTACGCGCTGACGTCGCGAACTGATCGAGCCCACGCTGCACATGCGCGACATCCTGCGTGCTGAGATCGAGGTACTGCTCAGCCGACTTCGACGCCAGCAGGCCACGCGCAAGCGGCCCGCGTGCGATCACGCCGACGTTGTGCCGCTGCAACAGCTCGAAGGTCGCTTCTTCAGGACGGCGGTCGAGCAGACTGTATTGCATCATGACGCTCGTGATCTGTGAGCGATTGACCCATTCACGGATCACGTTGGGTCGAATGGAGGAAATGCCGTAGTGACGGATCAACCCATCCTGTTTCAGCGTCTCAAACGCGGCGATGACGTCATCGATGGGATCGTCGAGGGTCCCGCCGTGCAGCTGGTACAGATCGAGATGATCCGTCTGCAAGCGCGTCAGTGTTTGCCGAATCGATTGCGCAATCCACTCCGGCGATGGATCCCAGCGCCACGTCGTGCCGTCGGGGTTCCAGCGATTGCCGACCTTACTGGCAAGCACGACCCGGTCGCGCATGCCGGCGAATGCGCGCCCGACCATCGTCTCGTTATCGCCCTGCTGGTAAAAGTCGGCGGTGTCGAAGAAGGTCACGCCGGCGTCGTATGTGCGATGTAACAGACGCGCACTGATGGTGTGGTCAGCGGGCAGCGACATACAGCCGAAGCCGATTTCGCTGACGAGTATTCCTGAGTGGCCGAGTGGGTTCTGTTTCACGATGGGTCTCGAGCGCCCGCGCCGTTGAACTGCAATCTTCGCGATAGGTCGCCCACGAGTTGACGGGCGGACCCCTTTACCATTGCGGCTCGCGCACAGGCCGTTGCTCAGGAAAGCTGGCGATTCCGAACCCAGCGTCCAATCGGTGCGGTGACGGATCCGGCGGAAGCTCCGCTACGTCGCACATTCCTGCGACGGCGGTATCTTTGCGACAGCGCAGACCTGTCACTCCCGTGCCGTGTATGTGCTCACCGAAGATGGCGTCGAAGGATGGCGTGGAGGGCCGATATCGCGGTGATGGCCGAGCCACACGTGGCGTTCCGACGCAGCAGATGGCGTCCCGCCCATTGCGCCCGAAGGCCGGTCGCGAAAGGGACGCGAGCAGGCGGCAACGTGTCGCGGGAGGCGATCGCCGCCGCGTGTGCCCTGCTCGGGGCTCACCTCTCGACGTCGGTTCGACTACCTTGCCCGTCCGGCTGTTCGGACGGGTTCCACTGCGACGTCATCGCTGCGGTGCCATGGACGGGCGGCCTCGGAGGGAAGGGTTTTCCTTTGTGGGACAGGTGGCCGAGCGGTTGAAGGCGCACGCCTGGAAAGCGTGTGGGCTCGAAAGGGTCTCGTGGGTTCGAATCCCACCCTGTCCGTCCCGATGTGGCGCCGTGCGGCGCCGGTCCGTATCCGGAAGCGAAGGCACTTCCGTCGTCGTCGCGCGTATTTACGCAATATGCCATTCGCTCACCTGATCTTCGCGGCCCGCCGCGCGCGCATTCTGCTGCCGGTCGTTCTGGCGCTCCCGAACCTCGCCACGGCCCAGACGCCAGCACCGCCAACGCCTGTCGCATCCGGTGTGGTCAGCCCGGTCGGGTACGCACAGCAGGCGCAGGCGGAGTTCGAGCGCGCCCGCCGCGATGGACTCGGCTTCAGCTCCGGTGGCGCCACGTCCGAGCCCGACGTGCAGTTCGGCACCATTTTCTACTGGAACAACAACAACGACGTCCCGCCGCGCCCGGAGCGCCCCGAAGTCGGCGTTGCGCGCCGCAAACTGCTCGAGTCGCTCAAGGAAACTGCACTCGTCGCCGCGACGGATGACTGGGTCGCGGGGCAGCGCGTCAAGTACTCGCTCGAGGAGAAGGACTTCGCCGGCGCCAACGCCGTCGTCACGGACTGCAAAGCGACGACATGGTGGTGCTCTGCGCTGACGGGACTCGTGCGACACGTTCAGAACGACGCGCCGGGGGCCGAGCGGGCGTTCAATCGGGCACTCTCCGAAATGTCAGAATCACAGCGCTGCGAGTGGCAGAACATCGCACCGTGGCTGCGCAAGGCGGACAGCCTCGCGTATCTGGCAAAGGGGTGCGCCGACCGATTGGCATACAACACGAAAGTCCTCTGGCTCGGCAAGCCGTTCGCGCATCTCGATGGCAACGATCTACGGAACGAGTTACTCGCGCGCCGCACGTTCAATACGATCGAGCTCAACACGGCGACGGTCTACGGTCCATGGAAGCCTGACTTCGGCCAGTCGCAGTTGCGCTATGGCTGGCCCGTCGCATGGTCGAAGCAGAACACCATCGTCAGCCGCCGGGGCGACATGGTGTCGAGCACAATCGGCCACGAGTCGACGCCGAGCCACGATTTCATCCCGAGTGATGCGGCGCTGGCCAATCCCTACACGGCGACCGCGGCCGACTATCCGTTTAATGCGCGCTATGCGCAGATGCGATACGCCCCGCGCTATGCACCAGGCGGATTTCAGGATCTCGGCGCGCAGCTCGTCCGGTTCCGTCGCGGCGATTCCACGCTGCTCGTGGCGGCGTATGTGCTCGACGGCAAGGCGCGCTACGAGCGTGGGAAGACGCGTGCCGCGCTCGTACTCGAAAAGAGCCCGACGCAGCGTGTGACCCGCATCGTGAAGGACGGTCAGCCGCTGCGTGGCGCAATTGCACTGACGCCGGTGGTGTTCCGTGACACGATGTTGGCGAGCATCGAAGTGCTCAGCGAGACGCGAAAGTTCGCGGGGCGCGTTCGTACCGGTGCGATGCCGATCGAACCCAATGCCATGCTGTCCGACCTGCTGCTGCTGTCGGTGAAGGCGAGTGACGCGGCGTCCGCTGGACTCGCTGGAATCGCGACGCTCGAGTCGGTCCTGACCTCCGCGCTGGGTGGCACGGACATCGGCGACGGGCAGTCATTCGGTGTGTTCTGGGAGTACTACGGTGGTCCGGGCGCAACGGTCACGCTGTCAATCACCCCGATGGACAGCGTGAGCGGATTCCGTCGGCTCGGCTCACTGTTTCGCCTCGGCGGCACTGCTGGTGGTGGCGCGTCGCTGCGAATTCCGGACCCTGCGCAGCCGGATGGCGGGCCGGGCCGTCGATTGACCCTGACGATGCCGGAAGTGAAGCCGGGTCGGTATCGACTCGCCGTCGAAATTGCCGCGCCGGGCGCACCGTCAGCGCGCCGCGAACTCGTCATCCGCGTCCCCGATGGACCACCGGCGGCGATGCGCTGACTCACGTCTGAGCGCTCTATCGCCCGGTCACTCTGATGTGAAGGCCTCGCAATTCCGACGCAGCATGGCGGGATTCCTCGGGGAATCTCGATTTGTTAAAGTCCCCCTCGGTCTATTGACGGAGGCAGTCCCGGCCGCCAGCTTCGCCCCACTGTCCCCCACCGGATGCAGTGGACCGGCCGCTTCGTCGCGCTCGCTTTCGCGCCGCCGTTTGTGATATGGTCCGCCGCAACCTCACCCCGAGGTGCTGAGTGCTGCCTTTCAACGTACGTCGTCTGCTTCCCGTCATCGCGAGCGTCGTCTTTGCGATGACCGCGTCAGCTCAGAGCGGATCGCTCACGGGTCGCATCACGTCGAAGGACGTCGGTCGACCAATTGATAACGCGAGAATCTCGCTTTCCGACGGCGCGCGTACCGTCGCCGTCGGCACCAGCGGAGAGACGGGCGTGTACGGCGTGGCGAACGTGGCAGCCGGCACCTATACCGTTGCCGTCAGTCGCATCGGCTATCAGCTGCAGCGTTTCCCCGGCATAGTCGTGCGCGCCGGACAGGCCACGACGTTGAACGCCGCGATGGAGGAAATTCCGACGCAGCTGAACGCGGTCGTCACGACCGCCTCGCGCAAGCCGGAGAAGGCGCTCGACGCGCCCGCCTCCGTTTCCGTCGTGAGCAGTGAGACGATCGAGCGCAAGCCGATCATCAGCGTCGCGGATCTGGTGAAGGGGCAGCCCGGCATCGACGTCTCGAACGGCGGCATCGCACAGTCGATGATCGTTGCACGCGGCTTCAACAACGCCTTCAGCGGTTCGTTGCTGATGCTGCAGGACTATCGCTTCGCCGGCGTGCCGTCGCTGCGCGTGAACGTGCCGTACCTGTCGCTCGGCCAATCCGAAGACATCGAGCGCGTCGAGCTGCTGCTCGGTCCGGCCTCGGCGCTCTATGGTCCGAACTCCGGCGCTGGCGTGCTGCACGTGATCACGAAGTCGCCGTTCTCTTCACAGGGCACGACGCTGTCGGTGCAAGGCGGCCAGCAAAATATCTTCCGCGGCGCCATCCGTCACGCCGGCACGGTCGGTTCGAAGTTCGGCTACAAGCTGAGCGGCGAATACATGTCGGGGCAGGACTTCAAGTACGTCGATCCCGGCGAGCCGGCGCAGATCTTCCGCCCGTCATCACCGGGTGCCACACCGACGCTTACCGCCAATTCGCGCAATTTCGACTTCGAGCGGCTGAACGGTGAAGCGCGCATGGACATCCGCCCAACGGACAACTCGGAGCTCATCACCACGGTCAGCATGACGAAGGTGCCGAGTGCAATTGAACTGACGGGAGCCAACGGCGCGTCGCAGATCCGGAACTGGACGTATCAGAACTTTCAGCAGCGCATTCGTGTCGGCCGCCTGTTCATCCAGGGTTTCGCGAACATCAGCAACGCGGGCAACGAGAACAAGGGCGACTCGCGCGGGACGTTCCTGCTGCGCAACGGACAGCCGATCGTCGACAAGTCGCGCGTCTACACCGGCCAGATCCAGCATGGATTCTCGATGGACAAGGGCCGCACTGACTTCATCTATGGTGTGGACTACATCAAGACGAATCCGCAGACCGGCAACACGATCAACGGCAACAACGAAGACGTCGACAACGTGACGGAGTATGGCGCGTACGTGCAGGGCAAGCGCGCGCTGAGCACGCGCTGGGATTTCCTTGGTGCGCTGCGGGTGGACAAGACCAGTGTGATCGATGGCGAGTTCGTCTCGCCGCGTGCGGCCTTGACCTACAAGCTGGCGGACAATCAGTCACTCCGTTTCACATTCAATCGCTCGTTCAACACGCCGGCCAATTTCTCGTTCTTCCTCGACTTGCCGTCGGTGGTGGACATCGGCCGATTCCGCACGAATCCGTCGCTGGTTCCGTTCAACCTTCCGACGTACGACGTCATCGCCACGGGGAACCGGCCGAAGGTCGGCATGGCGTTCGATCGCAGCTGCGGATCAACGAGCGGCTTCGGCAGCCTCTGCATGCGGTCGCCGTTCATCAGCAATGGCACCTCCGTTGTCGGCGCGAGCGGAGCCGCGGGCGTGAATGCGTTGGCCAGCTTCCGTCAGCCGGTATTCGCGGGCGCTCTCGCGCAATCGTACGCACCAGCGCTTGGCGGACTCTCCGCCATTGGCTTGACGCCCGCGCAGATTGGCAGCTTGGCGCAGGCGCTGGGTGGGGCAGTGGCATCTCGTCTCGCGACGACCGTGCCCACGAATGCTCAGGTTGGCACGGTGGCTCGCCTTGGTGCGACGATCATTGCGCCCTCGGCCGTGGTTGATCTGAAGCCGCTCAACGCGTCGTTCGACAACACGTTCGAAATTGGCTACAAGGGGCTCGGGATGGGTGGCAAGCTGTCATTCGATTACAGCGCCTGGGCACAGCAGCGCGGCGGCGGTGCCGTCACTGCCTCGCTGGCCACTCCGCTCGTTTTCGCGGATCCAGCACAGACGGGCGCCTTTGTCGGCGCGCAGGCTGGTGCGGCGTTGGCTGGCGCGATTCCGGCCTTCATCACTGCGGAAGTCAACGCCGGTCGTCTGACGGCGGGGCAGGCTGCGGCGCTCGGTGCTGCGCTGTCAGCGCAAGTACCCGCGCTCGCCGGTGGTGCTGCCAGCGGCCTCACGCCGCTGCTGGCCGGCGTGCCGCTCGGGACCATCGGCTTCAACGATGTGGTCAACAAAAACTGGAATCCGCGCGCGACGTACCAGCGTGTGGACAAGACGATCAACGTCTGGGGCGCTGACCTGGGAATGTCGTATCAGTTCACGCAGGATTTCGCGCTCGACTGGACAGGGAGCGTTGTCAATCGCGTTGTGTTCGACGAGTTGCAGGTTGGATCGATCGGTAACTCGTTGATGCTGAACGCACCGGGCGCCAAGACGACCGTCACGGCACGGTACAACGGCCTTGAGTCGGGTTGGGGATTTGAAACGCGCTGGCGTTACACGGATGCTTTTCCCGTGAATTCCGGTGTGTACGAAAGCGGCGTCAACAACCCCAGCGGTGCGGGTAACTTCAGCTATCCGAGCGTGGCGGTGAGCAACCAGTTCGATGTTCAGTTCTCCAAGCGCTTCCAGACCACCGGGAAGAAGGGCGTCGTCTTCAGCCTGAACGTGCAGAACATCTTCGACAATAAGGTGGCCACGTTCGTCGGCGTGCCGGCGCTCGGTCGTCTGGCACTCTCCAAGCTGTCGTATACGTTCTGATTCTTCCCGCTCCATCGCGCACGGGGCGGCTCGCATCACGCGAGCCGCCCCGTTGCGCATGACCCTCTCAGTGCGTGGCTGGTGATGTCGCTGCTTCTGCATCCGGAACGACCTCTCGTCATCGGACACCGTGGCGCGGCAGCGGTGCGACCGGAGAACACCCTGCCGTCGTTCGAGCATGCGATGGCACTCGGCGTGGACGCGATTGAGTTCGACGTGCGCGTGACCAGCGATGGCGTTGCCGTCGTGCATCACGATGCGACGACGCTGCGGACCTGCGGTGAAGAATTGGTGATCGACCGTTCGAGCATCGGAGCGCTGCGTCGGCTTGATCCGTCGGCGACGTTCCCGGGACCGTACCGCCCACCACGTCGTTCGCCGATACCGCTGCTCGATGAAGTCCTCGAGCTCACACGCTCGGTGCCGGTGATCATCGAATGCAAGACGGTGGACGCGGCACCGTTGGTGATCGACGCACTCACGGCGCACGGTGCGACCGACCGCGCGCTCGTCGGCAGTTTTCTGCACGGGGCGATGCGCATCGTTCGTGCGCGATCGCTGCCGAGTGGCGCCTCGCGGCGCGACATCATCTCGCTCCTGCTGCGTAGTGTCGTGCGGCTGGCACCGCGCCGGCTGCCGTTTGCGGCGATGTGCATCCCCGAAGCCTCGAACGGCATCACCCTCCCGATCGCGCGTTTTGCGGCGTGGGGGCGCGCCATCGGTGTGCCGGTGCACATCTGGACCGTCAATACTGCAGCGGATGCACATCGCCTCTGGGACGCCGGCGTGACGGGCCTGATCTCCGATGATCCGGCGACCATCCTCGCGGCACGAGCGGAGCGCAAGACGCGCTGAGTGCATCACGCGCTGAGCGCTGCCTTCTGTTCCAGCTCGCGACTTGGCATATTTCAGCTCGATGACTTCGACAACCACGATCCTCGACGCGCGGGCTTGCGAGCGCACACTGCGCCGCATGGCCGACGAGATCGTCGAGCGGACCGCCGGCACGGAATCACTGGTGCTGGTGGGGATTCAGCGCCGCGGCGTGCAGCTTGCCGCTCGGCTGGCGACGTTGATCGAGGAGCGCGAGGGGAAGCCGGTTCCGCGCGGTGCACTCGACATCACGCTCTATCGTGACGACCTCCAGACGGTCGGCCCGCGCCCGCTCGTCGGTGCGACCGAGTTGCCGGTCGATATCGACGGAAAACAGGTGGTGATCGTCGACGACGTGCTCTACACCGGCCGTACGATTCGCGCGGCGCTCGATGAACTGGCGGACTTTGGACGGCCCGCGCGGATTCTGCTTGCGGTGCTGATCGACCGGGGCGGTCAGGAGCTCCCGATCCGCGCGGACGTGATCGGCAAGACCGTGACCGTGCCGGCGGGATCGCAAGTGGATGTGCGCGTCACGGAACTCGACGGCGATGATACGGTGGTCATCAGCCCTGCGAGGTCGCGCGGCGCATGACAGGGCTCGGCAAGGACCTGCTGGACCTCGAGTCACTGTCTGCTGAACAGATCACGGCGATTCTCGACACCGCCGAGCCACTGAAGGCCATCAGCCTGCGCGCGATCAAGAAGGTGCCGACGTTGCGTGGCGAGACGATCGTCAACTTGTTCTTCGAAGCCTCCACGCGCACGCGCGTGAGTTTCGAATTTGCCGAGAAGCGCATGTCAGCCGACGCGGTGAACGTGGCGATCGGCAACTCGTCGGTGAGCAAGGGTGAGACGCTGGTGGACACGGCGCGCAATCTCGAAGCGATGAAGATCGACATGGTCGTGATCCGGCATCAGGCGAGCGGCGCGGCGCGCTTCCTGGCGGAGCGCATCGAGTCGAACGTGATCAACGCCGGTGACGGCACGCACGAGCATCCGACGCAGGGCCTCCTCGATCTGCTCACGCTGCGCGACAAGTGGGGCTCGCTCAAGGGCAAGCGTGTCTGCCTGTGCGGAGACGTGCTGCACAGCAGGGTCGCGCGCTCCAACATCCACGGTCTGCGCAAGCTGGGCGCCGAGGTGGCCGTCTGCGGTCCACGCTCGCTGCTGCCCAACGGCGCGGAAGAGGCACTCGGTGTGACCGTCTTCGATCGCATCGAAGCGGCGATCGAGTGGGCCGATGCGCTGAACATTCTGCGACTGCAGCTCGAACGCATGACGTCGGGCTACATCCCGTCGCTGCGTGAGTACAACCGTGTCTTCGGCGTGACGACGGACCGGCTGGATCGTGCACCGCGCGATCTGCTGATCCTGCATCCCGGACCGATGAACCGCGGTGTGGAAATCGATTCCGACGTGGCCGACGGACCGCACAGCCTGATCCTCGATCAGGTCACGAATGGTGTGGCGGTGCGCATGGCCGTGCTGTATCTGTTGCGGGGTGGACGCCCCGAACTCGCATCCGCCGGCACGGCCGCGGGAGAATGACGCGCACATGAGTACACGCCCTCTGCTGCTCACTGGCGGCCACCTGCTCGATCCATCGATCGGTCTCGATGGCATTGGCGATCTGCTGCTGGTTGATGGTGTCGTTGCGGCCGTCGGTGGCGCGATCGCCGGCCCGGACGATGCCGAGCGCATCGACTGCCGCGGGCAGCATGTGACGCCGGGATTCATCGACGTGCATTGTCATCTGCGCGAACCCGGCCGTGAGGATGTCGAGACCATCGCCACCGGAGCACGCGCGGCGGCCGCCGGTGGATTCACTGCGGTCTGCGCGATGCCGAACACCGATCCGGTGACGGACAATCAGGCGGCGGTTGGCTTCATTCGTGCGCAAGCCGCGAAGGCCAACGCATCGCGCGTCTATCCGATCGGCTCGATCTCGGTCGGGATGAATGGACAACAGCTGAGCGAGATGGGCGAGATGGTGGCGGCGGGCGCCGTCGCCGTCAGCGACGACGGTCGCCCGGTGGTCAGCGCGCAGCTGATGCGCACGGCGCTCGAGTATGCGCGCACCTTCGGCATTCCGGTTGCTGATCATTGCGAAGAGCCGACGCTCGCGCACGGTGGCGCGATGAACGAAGGCGTCATCAGTGCGCGGCTCGGCCTGAAAGGCATTCCGTCGGAGAGCGAGGAGATCATGGTCATCCGTGACATCCTGCTGGCGCGACGCACCGGTGGGCGTGTGCATCTCTGTCACATGAGCACGTGGGGCAGTGTCGAGCTCATTCGCTGGGGCAAGGAGCGCGGCATTCCGGTCACCGCTGAAGTCTGCCCGCACCACCTCACGCTGACGGAAGATCGCGTTGGTCAGTACGACACGAACGCGAAGATGAATCCGCCGCTGCGCACGCAGAAGGATGTCGATGCGCTCGTGGCCGCGCTGAAGGACGGTACGATCGATTGCGTCGCCACCGATCACGCGCCACACCACAACGACGAAAAGAATCGCGAATTCTCCGATGCACCGAATGGTATTGTCGGATTGGAGACCGCGTTGTCTGTGCTGATGACGTGGCTCGTCGCGCCGGGCGTGATCTCGTTGTCGCAGCTGGTGGACAAGATGTCGTGTGCACCGGCGCGCGTATTCGGGCTGCCGGGTGGCACACTCCGTCGCGGCGCGATTGCCGACGTCACGGTGCTCGACGCCAACGCGACGTGGACGGTGCAGGGCAGCGACTTCCGCAGCAAGGGACGCAACTCGCCGTGGCTCGGAACGACGTTGTCCGGGCGCGTGTCACGCTGCGTCGTCGGCGGACGACAGGTGCACGTGCGCGACGGTGTCGCGTGACGGCGCGCTGATGGCCGTCACACGCGCTCCGCGATTGCAGGCGTCGTTCGCATCGCGCGAGGCAGTCATCGAGGTGTGCCGTGCGCTGGCGGTGCGACAGCTGATCGCGGGACAGGATGGCAACGTCTCGGTTCGCATCACGGCCGATCGAGTGCTGGTGACGCCAGCGGGCTTCGCAAAGGGAACGCTGGACCCGGACGACCTGGTGGAGGTGTCGCTGGCAGGTGAGAAGCTTGCCGGACGCAATGCGGCATCAAGCGAGCTCGGACTGCATCTCGCAGCCTATCGCACGCGACCGGACATCACCGCCGTGGTCCACGCGCATCCCGTGACGGCAACCGCATTCACGCTCGTCGGTGAGACGGTGCCGGACGGAGTCCTTGCCGAACTGATGCTGACGGTCGGTGCGGTTGGCCTTGCGCCATATGCTCAACCGGGCACTGACGAGCTCGGCAGATCCGTCGCACCTCTTTTCAAGACACACGAGGTCGTGCTGCTCGCGCATCATGGCGCGGTGGCATTGGGCCGATCATTGCAGGAGGCTCATTTCGCGATGGAGAGTCTCGAACATGGTGCCCGCATGATCCATCTGGCGCGACAGCTCGGCAGGGTGGTTACGTTGGATTCAGCGGCGTGCGATGCGCTGCGCGAAGCCCGGCGTGGGGCTCGCCACGATGCGGCGCATGATGCCGCTCTCAAGGAGACGATGGAATGACTGACGTGACGAACGCTCTGGAGGCTGTCGGCGAGCTGATCGGCGAGCGCTCGAAGTACGAAGGATGGATTGCGGCACTGGCATCGAAGTCCGACGTTCCGTCGCACGTACTTGAAAAGGTGCGTGCCGACTACGTCGGTCGACTGCGGACGGTGCTGCAGGCATTCAGCGTGCACACGCCGGCGCTCAACGCTGCACTCGCCGAACATCAGGCGCGCGACGCGGCGCTGGCGGCGCAGGAGAAAGCGTCGCGCGACGAGCACGCCGAAGGCGAACTGCGCCACATGGTCGGTGAGTATGACGGCGATCAGTGGGATCAGGTGCGCGTCGGGCATGAAGCACTGCTGTCGCGTCTTGCGAGTGATCGCGAGACGATCGCGGCGGAACTGACACACCTGGAGCGCAGCCTGGGCGCGACGGCCGAAGCCGCGCAGCGGGCCGTTGCGCTTGGCGACAGTCCGGTCACTGCGGATGCCGAGTCGTTGCGCGATGAGTCCCCAACGCCCGCCGTGCTGGCGGCGATGGCCGGGTCGCCGGCGCACACCGAAGCGGTTTCGGCTCCGGCGCCTTTCTCGCCGAACACGTATCGCCCGACGCCGCAGTCGCCGCCACCGGAACTGATGGATCGTCGTGCGCAGCTGGATGACCTCGGCTTCCTTCGCAGTTCGCCGCGGACCGCACCGCATGAGAACGGGCGCGAGACGATGTCGGCTCCGACGGCGACGGCGACACGCTCTGCGGATCAGCCGGTGTTGCGGATTGTGCAGGACGAGCCAACGCCCGTCGCCGTGCCGGCAGTTGCTTCCCAGGCGGCACCGGCGGATTCCGCGAAGACACTGCGTTGTGCCGAGTGCGGGACGCTGAACTACGCGACCGAGTGGTACTGCGAGCGGTGCGGTGGTGAGCTCGCCGTGCTGTGATGGGTGCGAACTCGATGGTATGAAAGTCAAACGGGCGAACCATGAGGTTCGCCCGTTTGACTTTCTGTACCAACGACGCCGGTCAGGCCGTCGCAGCGGCCGCGTTGGCCCGCTTTGCCATCCGGCTTTTCTGCCGAGCGGCGGCGTTCTTGTGGATCAGGCCCTTCCGAGCTGCACGATCAAGTAGCGTGGTGGCCATTCCATGCACGTCGGCCGACGCGCCCTCGACCTTGGCCTTCTTGAGGGCGGTGCGCAGCGCTGAGCGCTGCGCGCGATTGCGTGCCTGTGCGGCACGCGACTTCCGCATATTCTTCTTTGCGGAGGCGATATTCGGCACCGAAGACTCCAATTCAGAAAATGAACACGATTCGCCCTTCTTGAGCGAACCGCGAAAGATAGGGTGTCGGCCCTGACTGTCAATCTGTGCAGCTGTCTTGGCCGGGGGGCGGGCGCCTCTTAGGTTGTTTTTCTTCCCGTCAGCCCGCCCGGACATCGATTGCCACAGCGCGCCGTCCTGGGCCGCCAGAGTCCAACGCCACCCCACGCGCCTCGTGCCCCTTCCTTCCCCGATCCCCGGAACATCGGCCACACCAGCCAGCGCCAGAGCGCGGCGGTGTTCGCGGGGTGGGGATGAGTGACGAGGCGGCTGTGGCGGACGAGCTGCGAGCCGACCGTGCAGCGATCGAGGATGCACCGGCTGAGCCCGCACCACGACTGGCTTTCGTCGTCGATCTGCCGGCTTATGCCGGACCACTCGACCTGCTCCTGTCGCTGATCCGCGACGAAAAGGTCGACATCTACGACATCCCGATCGCGCACGTCGCGAAGCAGTTCCTGTTGCGGATCCGCGTGCTGCAGCTGAATGACGCGGCGGAATATCTCGAGCTCGCGGCCCGCCTGCTGCGGATCAAGGCGCAGATGCTGCTGCCGCGGCACGGCGAGTCGGAGACGTGGGAAGACCCGCGCGCCGAGCTCGTGCGCCGCCTGCTCGAGTACCAGCAGATGCGCGAAGTGGTGGACATTCTCGAGCGTCGTGGTGATGAGCGACGCAGCCGGTTTGCGCGCGCGTACCTCCCCGAGTCGGGGGAATCGGTGGCTGCGCCGCTGGCGCTGTCCCTCGGCGAGTTGCTGACCGCGATCGACCGGATTCTGCGCGTCACGAGGGAGCCGACCGTTCACACAGTGGTCGCTCGGACGCTCGATGTGGCGGGCGCGATCGCGATGGTGCGGAGTTTGATCGCCGAACGGCGCAATGCGCGCTGGGGCGAGTTGGTGGCACGCGATGCGGAGCCGTGGCAGATCCTGTCCATGTTGCTGGCATTGCTGGAGCTGGCAAAGCTGGGTGAGCTGCGGCTCGCACAACCGCGCCCATTTGCGTCTGTCGAGATACAGCATGATTCCCCTGGTGAAGCTGCTTGAAGCGGCGCTCTTCGCGAGCCCGCGACCGATCCCGGTCGAAGAGTTGAGTGCCCTCGCACCCGAGGCGAGTCCGGCCGAGATCTCGGCGGCGCTGGATGCGCTGCGCGAGCACTACGACGTGGATGGCCACGGCGTCGAGCTGGCGGAGATCGGGGGCGGCTGGCAGATCCTGACGCGCGCCGAGTACACCGAAGCGATCGAGCGCGCGCAGTTGGCGGCGCGACCGCAACGGTTGTCGGCCGCTGCGCTTGAAACGCTGGCCATCATCGCGTATCGCCAGCCGATCGGTCGTACGGAAATCGAAGAGATTCGCGGCGTCGCCGTGGGTTCGATTCTCAAATCGTTGCAGGAGCGCGCGCTGATTGACGTCGTGGGTCGGGCCGAGGGTCTCGGTCGTCCGTTGCTGTATGGCACGACACCACTGTTCCTCGAACAGTTCGCGTTGCGTCATCTCGAAGAGCTGCCGCGCGCCGACGAACTGGCGATTGCGTTGCGGCCTGCGCCGCAGCCGCTGTGACCGGCCGTCCGCCGCGCCGCGCCGGCACAGGCAAGCCAGCACCGCCGAAACCGCGTGGCGTGAAGCCGCCGGAACGCCCGGCCGCGAAGGGCACGCGCACACCGCTCGGACCGGATGCGCGTGATCCGCGCAAGCGCAGTCCGCGTAAACCGCAGGGTGGTCCGCGCGTCGAAGCACCGCTGGCACCGACGGTCGTGAAGACGCCGAAGGATGCGCGTGAATCGATGCGCCTGCAGCGCTTCCTCGCACGAGCTGGTGTGACGTCACGTCGTCAGGCCGAGACGTTGATCACGAATGGTCAGGTGACGGTGAACGGCACCGTCGCGACACTCGGGTCGAGCGTCGATCCACTGCGTGACACGGTGCTGGTGGATGGCCAGCGCGTGAAGATGGCCGATACGGTGACCTGGCTGGTGCTGAACAAGCCGGCCGGCGTCGTCACAACGCGCACCGATCCCGAAGGTCGCGATACGGTATTCGATCTGGTGCCGAACGTCGCTGGTCTGACATACGTCGGACGGCTGGACTACATGACGGAAGGTGTGCTGGTGATGACCAGCGACGGCCGCGCGGCGCATCTGCTGACGCATCCGAGCCGGGAAGTCACTCGCACGTACGACGCAGTTGTGCAGGGACCGGCGATGGAAGCGCTGGACGCACTGCAGGCGGGTGTGGAACTCGAGGACGGTCTCGTGTTAGTAGATGCAGCGCATGTCGATAAGCTGGGCCGCAGCAAGTGGCTGCTGACGCTGACGCTGCATGAGGGACGAAACCGGGAGGTCCGTCGTCTCTGTGAGGCGGTCGGTCTGACGGTCGAGAAGCTGACGCGGGTGAAGTTCGGCCCCGTCGCCTTGGGAACGTTGCCACCCGGGCAGTGGCGTCCGCTGACCGCCACGGAATTGCGTGGGCTGGCAGTTCGCGGTGGCACTGGCGACTAGCCTGACGCGTACACACGACAAGTCTCTCACTTTCAGGCTGGAGAACGCGCGCATGACGGCGGTGCCACTCCCCGCAACGGCTCCCACGGGAGTTGCCGCGGTGCAGGCGATTCTGACACAGGTGGCGCGGCGCGTCGTGGGGCAGGACGCGATGGTCGAGCGTCTGCTCATCGGTTTGCTCACCGGCGGGCATGTGCTGCTCGAAGGGGTCCCCGGACTCGCGAAGACGCTCACCGTGCGCACGTTGGCGGAGACGATTCACACCACGTTCCGGCGCATCCAGTTCACGCCCGATCTGTTGCCGGCGGACGTCGTCGGCACGCAGATCTTCGACCAGGCGTCCGGCGAATTCCGCACCAAGCGTGGCCCGATCTTCGCCAACATCGTGCTCGCGGACGAGATTAATCGCGCGCCGGCCAAGGTCCAGGCTGCGCTGCTCGAAGCGATGCAGGAACGTCAGGTGACGATCGGCGGCACGACGTATCCGCTGGCCGAGCCGTTCCTCGTGCTCGCGACGCAGAATCCGATCGAGCAGGAAGGGACGTATCCGCTGCCGGAAGCGCAGATCGATCGCTTCATGCTGAAGCTGAAGGTCGAATACCCGACGCGTGCTGAAGAGAAGGAGATCATGCGCCGCATGTCGTCGGGCGACGAGATCCCGATCACGGTTGCCGCGTCGCCACAGACGATCCTGGCGGCCCGCAAGGAGATCGCGGCGTTGCATCTCGACGAGCGCATCATGGACTACATCGTCGAGCTGGTGCATGCCACGCGTATTCCGGCGGAAGCCGGCCTGGCGGCACTGGCACCGCTGATCGAATACGGTGCGTCGCCGCGAGCCTCCATCGCCCTCGCGCAGGCGTCGCGCGCGCACGCGTATCTGCGGGGGCGAGCATTCGTGCTGCCGGATGACGTGAAAGCGATCGCGCCCGATGTCCTGCGCCATCGCGTGGTGACGACGTTCGAAGCCGAAGCGCAGAACATCACCAGCGACGAGATTGTGCGTCGCATCCTGGCGGCGGTCGCGGCTCCGTGATGTGGAACTGGCGCCGCTCCGCCGCTGCGGTGCGACCGCCGGTGCCCACCGCCAGCGCGTCGCTCGGCGCGCCGGCCCCGCTCGAGATTCTCGAGCAGGTGCGGCGCCTCGAACTGCGGATGCGGCGCCTCGTGAATTCGCGCTTCGCCGGTGAGTACCGCTCCGTGTACAAGGGGCAGGGCATGGAGTTCGCGGAAGTGCGCGAGTACCAGCCTGGCGACGAAGTCCGCAGCATCGACTGGAATGTGACGGCGCGGCTGCAGAAGCCCTACGTCAAGCGCTACGTGGAAGAGCGCGAGTTGACGGTGCTGCTGCTGATCGATTGCTCGGCGTCGTCGCACTTCGGAACGCGCACGCGGTTCAAGGATGACGTCGCGCTCGAAGTGGCGGCCGTGCTCGGGCTTTCGGCGCTGCGAAACAACGACCGCGTGGGCATCATCGCGTTCACGGAGCGCATCGAGCACGCGGTGCCGCCGAAGAAGGGGCGTCGGCACGGCCTGCGATTGCTGCGGGATCTGCTGGCGCTGCGACCGATCGGCAAACGCACCGATGTCGCGCGCGCGTGTGAGCAGGCGCAGCGCCATCTTTCGCATCGGTCGCTGGTCTTCATCATCAGCGACTTCCGGGATCCGTCGGCGGAGGTCGCGCTGCGGCGACTCGCCGCCCGGCACGAAGTGGTGGTGATCACGGTGGATGATCCGGTCGAACATCGGCTGCCGTCGGCCGGTGTCCTCGTGCTGGCGGATCCTGAAACGGGCGAGCGCGTCGAAATCGACACCAGTGACGCGGCATTCCGCGCGCGGTACGCGGCCGCCGCTGATGGTGCCGAGTCGGAGCGCGCGGCGATGTTCGTGCGCAGCGGCGTGACGGCGATCGCGTTGAACACCGACGCCGGCATCGTCGAGCCGTTGCTGGCGTTCTTCCGTCGTGCGCGGACTGGCACACGGCAGCGCGGCTGACATGCGGCCCCGTGGACTGCTTCTGCTGATGGCGATGACTGCGATCTGTGCATCGCACGCTGTTGCTCAGACTTCGCCCGACAGCATCGGCACGGTGACATTCAAGGTGTTGCCTGAGACAGTGACTGTCGGGCAGCCGTTCGATCTGCGTCTGCGCGCGATCGCGCCGCGTGGACGAAAAGCGATCGCGCCGGCGGTGCCGGATACCGGTGGCCTGATCGAACCGCTCGATCCCGCGCTCGTCACGCGGCGCGGTGACACGCTGCTGGTGCGCTACCGACTGCTCGCGTGGCAGCCTGGCGTGCTCACGATTCCGCTCGGGCCGGTGCTGATGCGCCGCGACTCGAACGAGATCTCGGTGCCGGTCGAGGCGCGCGTCGTCGTTTCGTCGGTGCTGCCGGCCGATTCGGCGAATCGCGTGCCGAAGGATCCGCGTGCGCTCTTTCCGTCAGCAGGACACTGGTGGGATCGCTGGTGGCAGTGGGCGCTCATCGCACTCGGCGTCGTGACGGCGCTCTACCTTTTCTGGCGTTGGCGCACGCGCACGTCCACGCCGGAGGCTGTGATTGCGTCACCGCTGTCACGCGCGGAAGCGGCGTTCGCGCGGCTCGACGCGCGCCAGCTGATTGGCGCTGGCGAAGGCGGACGCCACGTGGCGCTGGCCGCGGAGATCGTGCGGCAGTATCTCGCCGATATCGAGTCGTCGCTTCCGCGTTCGCTGACGAACGCGGAGCTGCTCGCCGCGATCGTGCCGATCGATGGCATGCCCGATCGCCAGCTGTCGCAGTTGCTGGATGAGGTCAACGCGGTGCGATTCAGCGGCACACGAGCGGATGATGTGTCCGCCCGACGCGTGAGCGGACTGGCGCGTGAACTCGTGCGCGACATCGACCGCGTGCGGTCTGCCATCACGGCGC